>NZ_JBWKEY010000022.1:0-117845 GCF_056435225.1 Streptomyces sp. NPDC043996
GCTCCTGGAGTGGGAGACGGGCACGCTCGGCCTGCTGCTCGGCCCCGACCACCCCGCGGTCGTCGACCTCAAGAGCGAACGGGCCCGCCTGCCCTACCGCTGAGGCGGGGCAGGCGGGCCGTGACACGCTCAGGCGACGTGGAACTCCGCCGGGTCCGGGCCGATGCGCCGGTCCTCGTTCAGCGCGCTGATCGCCGCCATGTCCTCCGGGTCGAGCTCGAAGTCGAAGACGGTGATGTTCTCCACGATGCGGGACGGCGTCACCGACTTGGGGATGACCACGTTGCCGAGCTGGAGGTGCCAGCGCAGGACGACCTGCGCCGGGGTGCGGCCGTGCTTCTGGGCGATCGCGACGATCGCGGGGACCTCCAGGAGGCCCTTGCCCTGGCCGAGCGGCGACCAGGCCTCCGTGGCGATGCCCTGCTCCGCGTGGTACTCGCGGGCCGCGCGCTGCTGGAGGCGCGGGTGCAGCTCGATCTGGTTGACGGCCGGGATCACCGAGGTCTCCTCGATGAGGCGCTCCAGGTGCTCCGGAAGGAAGTTGGAGACGCCGATGGACTTGACGCGGCCGTCGGCGAGAAGCTTCTCGAAGGCCTTGTACGTGTCGACGTAGGTGCCGTTGTCCGGCATCGGCCAGTGGATCAGGTACAGGTCGACGTAGTCGAGGCCCAGCTTGCCGAGGGAGACGTCGAAGGCGCGCAGCGTCGCGTCGTACCCCTGCTCGCTGTTCCAGAGCTTCGTCGTGACGAAGAGCTCCTCGCGGGCCACGTCGGAGGCCGCGATGGCCTTGCCGGTGCCCGTCTCGTTCTCGTAGACGGCCGCCGTGTCGATGCTGCGGTACCCGGCCTCCAGGGCCGTCGTGACCGCCCGCTCCGCCTCGTCGTCCGGCACCTGCCAGACGCCGTAGCCGAGCTGGGGCATCTCGATGCCGTCGTTCAGGATGATCGGGGGGACCTTGCTCACGGGCTCTCGATCCTTAGAGGTCGTCGGGTGGTACGTCCATGGTCAACGATCAGGGGCGGTGCCGCATTCCTGCGGGGGCCCCGTGGGCCGCGCCCGCCCCCGAGAATGGCCAGATATAGCTCCGACCTTATCGGTCCGAACCATTGACCGCGTCCCGTCATGCCGCAACTCTGTTGCACGTCACTGAACGCAAGCCATCCATGTGAACACCCTACGCACTCTATGAGTGGTGTATCCCAGTGGCTCCTGACCCCCCCACTTTTCAGGAAGGCTGGCACAGACGCATGAACACGCATGAGCAGGAGACGTCGGAGCTTCCCGGCGGTGCGAGCGGTACCACGGCCTGGGAGACCCCCGAGTACACGGTCGTCGAGACCTCGCTGGAGGTCACCGCGTACCGCCTCGCCGACCGGTAGCGGCACCCGATGCTGCTGCAGGTGCTCGGCACCGCGGCGGGCGGCGGACTGCCCCAGTGGAACTGCGCGTGCCCCGGCTGCTCCGGGGCGCGCGCCCACCCCGAGCGCCGCCGCAGGCACGCCTCGCTCGCCGTCCGCGCGGGGCCCGGCCGCTGGTACCTCGTCAACGCCACCCCCGACATCGGCGAGCAGCTGGAAGGGTGCGCCGAACTGCTGCCCGACGCCGACCAGGACGTCCGCCGCTCGCCCCTCGCGGGCGTCGTGCTCACCGACGCCGAACTCGACCACACCCTTGGCCTCGCCCGCCTGCGCGAGGCCCGCGACGGCGTCGACGTGCTCGCCACCGCGCCCGTGCGGCACGCCGTCCGCGAACGGCTCGGCCTCGGCGCCGTCCTCGGCCCGTACACCACCGTCCGCTGGCGCGAGCTCACCGGCGGCGGCGTGCCCCTGGACGACGGTTCGGCGCTGCGCGTCAGCGCGGTGCCGGTTTCGGCCAAGCGGCCGCGCTACGCCGCCGACCCCGGCCTCGACCCCGCAGGACCGGAACCGGACGCGGCCACCTGGTCCGTCGCCCTGCGCCTGCACGACACCGCCACCGGCGCCACCGTCCTGTACGCCCCGGCCATCGCCGCCTGGACCGACGCCTTCGAGGAGGCCGCCCGCGCGGCCGACGTCGTCTTCGCCGACGGCACCTTCTGGGACGACGAGGAGCCCCAGCGGGCCGGGTTCTCGCGGCGGACCGCCACCGGCATGGGCCATCTGCCGGTCACCGGTCCGGGTGGCACCGCCCACCGGCTCGCGCGGCTGCCCGGCCGCTGCCTGTACACGCATCTGAACAACAGCAACCCCCTCGGCGACCCCCACGCCGCACAGCACAAGCAGCTCGCCGAGTGGGGCCTCGACGTCGCCGCCGAGCGGATGGTGATCGAACTGTGAGTACGGCCGTCACGACCCCCACCGACGAGGACGCGCCCTGGAGCGCCGACGAGCTCACCGAGCGGCTGCGCGCCGTCTCGGCCTCGCGCTACCACGACCGTCACCCCTTCAACGTCCGCATGCACGACGGCGACCTCACCCCCGCCGAACTGCGCCGCTGGATCGCCAACCGCTTCCACTACCAGCGCCACATCCCCATCAAGGACGCCCTGATCCTGGCGAAGTTCGACGACCCCGCGCTGCGCAGGAGCTGGGTGCGCCGCATCCGGGACCACGACGGGGAGATCGAGGGGCAGGGCGGCATCGAGCGGTGGCTGCGGCTCGGCGAGGCCGCGGGCATCGCGCGCGCCCAGCTGCGCGACGCCGGCCGCGTGCTGCCGGGCGTGCGGCTCGCCGTCGACGGCTACGTCAACTTCTGCCGGCTGCGGCCCGCGCTCGACGCCGTCGCCGCCTCCCTCACCGAGCTGTCGGCGCCGGACCTGATGCGCACCCGCGTCGCCGCCTTCGAGAAGCACTACCCGTGGATCGACCCGGAGGGGCTGCTGTACTTCCGCGGCCGCGTGGAACAGGGCGCCCGCGACGGCCGCGAGGCGCTCGGCCTCGTCCGCGCCTGGGCCCGCACCCGGGAACAGCAGGAGCGGGCCGTCGCCGCGCTCGCCTTCAAGTGCGACGTGCTGTGGTCCCTGCTCGACGCCGTGGACCGGGCCGGGCGGGACGGAGGCGACGGGGCCGATGAGTGACGCCGTACGCCTCGACTGGCGCCCCGCCCTCGCCCCCAGCGTGATGCTCCGTCACGACCGGGTGCGCGACGTCGACCTGCTCGTCCTGCCCGAACGCGTCGTGGTCCTGCGCGGCGCCGCCGGAAGCATCGTCGCCCTGTGCGACGGCGAACGCGGCGTGGACGCCATCGTGGCGGAACTCGCCCACCGCCACCCCGGCGCCCCCGTCACCACCGAAGTCCCCCTGTTCCTTGAGCAGTTGCGCACGGAAGGCTGGCTGCGATGACGGGCCTCGGACCTGATCCGACGAGCGTGCGCGCGGATGAGACGGCGAACGTCCCGGCGGTCGATGGGGTGACCGCCCACACGGGTGGGGCGGCGAGTGCCTCCGGAGCCGATGCGGTGACCGCCTCCGCGCCCGGTGCGGCGGGCAGCTCCGTGCCCGATGCGGCCAGCATCCCCGCGCGCGACGCGGCAGCCGCTCCCCCTCCCGGTCTGCCGGGCAACTCCGTGCCTGATGCGGCCAGCATCCCCGCGCGCGACGCGGCCACCGCCCCCGCGCGCGATGCGGCCACCGCCCCCGCGCCCGGTGCGGCCAGCACCCCCGCTCCCGATGCGCCGCGCGCGCCCGCCCCCGACCCGCCCTGGGCGCTGCTCGCTGAGCTCACGCATGGCTGTCCGCTGCGCTGTGCCTATTGTTCCAACCCCGTCAAACTGGTTGGTCGGTCAGCTGAGCTCTCCGGGGACGCATGGGCGGACGTGTTCGCCCAGGCGGGTGACCTGGGTGTCGTGCAGACGCATCTGTCCGGTGGGGAGCCCCTGTTGCGCCGGGACCTGCCGCGGATCGTCGCCGCGGCGGACGCGGCCGGGATCCACACCCAGCTCGTCACCAGCGGGGTGGGGCTGCACGCGGCGCGCCTCGCCGAGCTGGTCGGGGCGGGCCTGCGCAGCGTCCAGCTGTCCGTGCAGCACACCGACCCCGACGCGGCCCAGCGCATCGCGGGGGCGCGCGCCCTGCGCGCCAAGGAGCGCGCCGCCCGCGTGGTCCGCGACGCGGGGCTGCCGCTCGGCCTGAACGCCGTCCTGCACCGCGCCAACCTCGACGCCCTCGACTCCCTGGTGGAACTCGCCCTGGAGTGGGGCGCCGAGAGGATCGAGCTGGCCAACACCCAGTTCTACGGCTGGGCCCTGCGCAACCGCGACGCGCTGCTCCCCGACCCCGCACAGGTCGCCCGCGCCCGCGTCACCGTCGAGCGCTGGCGGGCCCGCCTCGGCGGGCGCATGGAACTGGTGTGGGTCGCGCCCGACTACGTCGACGGCGTCGCCAAGCCCTGCATGGGCGGCTGGGGCGCGGTGTCCCTGACCGTCGCGCCGGACGGCACGGTCCTGCCGTGCCCGGCCGCCGCGGACCTGCTCGGCGCCGACGCGCCCAGCGTGCGCGCGCACCGGCTCGACTGGATCTGGCGCGCGTCGCCCGCCTTCACCCGCTACCGCGGCGAGCACTGGATGCCGGAGCCCTGCCGCTCCTGCGAGCTGCGGTCCCTCGACTTCGGCGGCTGCCGCTGCCAGGCCCACGCCCTCACCGGCGACGCCGCCCGCACGGACCCCGCCTGCCACCGCGCACCCGACCACGGACTCGTAAAGGCCCTGGTCGACGCGGCCCGCGGGCCCGCGCGCGACGGCGCCGCCTACGCCTACCGCGAAGGAGGATCATGAAACGCCCCCTCATACCTCTGGTCGCCGGTGCCCTCGCCCTGGCGGGCACGGCCACCCTCGCCCCCGCGGCCCCGGCCGCCCCGCCCCGGCCCGCGCCCGCCGAGGACTGGTCCGTCGCCCTGGTCGACTCCACGACCACCCGCCACACCCCGACCTCCATCGGCGGCTGGTCGTACCCCGTCGGCCTGTACCTCTACGGCCAGTACCGCACGTACCAACGCACCCACGACGAGCGCTACCTGACGTACATCAAGAGCTACGTCGACCGCTTCGTCGGCCCGGACGGGGCCATCGGGCAGAAGTTCAACAACCTCGACAGCATGCAGGCGGGGCGGCTGTTGGTGATCCTGCACCACGAGACCGGCGAGGACCGCTACCGGATCGCCGCGAGGAAGATCCGCGAGCGCCTGAAGACGTACCCGCGCACCCAGGACGGCGGCTTCTGGCACGCCGACACCGCGAGCCGCGCCCACCAACTGTGGTCCGACGGCGTCTACATGGTCACGCCGTTCCTGGTGGAGTACGGCAAGGAGTTCGACGACGAGGCCTACACCGACCCCGAGGCCCTCGCCCAGCTCACCACGTACGCGCGCCACCTCCAGGCGCCCAACGGCCTGTTCCAGCACGCCTACGACGAGGCGCGCGCCGCCCCGTGGGCCGACAAGGACACGGGCCGGGCGCCCGAGCAGTGGTGCCGGGCCATCGGCTGGTACTCCATGGCCGCCGTGAACGTCCTCGACGCCACCCCCTCCCACCTCAAGGGGCGCGGCGAACTCCTCGCCGTCGTGCGGAAGCTGGCCGCGGGGATCGCCCGCGCCCAGGACCCGGACACCGGCCGCTGGTTCCAGGTCGCCGACAAGGGCGGCCAGGAGGGGAACTGGACCGAGACGTCCTGCTCCTCCATGTTCACCTACGCCCTCGCGCGGGCCGCCGAGAAGGGCTACGTACCGCCGCGCTACCGCGAGGTCGCCCGGCGCGGCTACCAAGGCGTCCTGGCGAAGATCTCACGCGGCCCTGACGGCCTGACCAACCTCACCGACATCTCCATCGGCACGAACGTCGGCGACTACGCCTTCTACATCGCCCGGCCCCGGCAGACCAACGACTTCCACGGGCTCGGCGCCTTCCTGATCATGAACGAACAGCTGCGGAAGCTGAGGTGAGATGGGCATGACCCCCTCGCGAAGGGCCCTCCTTGGAGCGGCACTCGGAGCCGGAGCGGGCGCGGCCGCGACCGCCGCGGGACTCCCCGCCGCGGCGGCGGCGCCCGCCGCCGCGTGGCAGCTGCGCTGGTCCCCCTCCGCCCGCGCCGTCGGCACCCGTGCCTTCGAGACCCTGGAGGACGACCGCGCTAATTCGCACCCGGCGGCGAAGCCCCACATCCGCGCCGAAGGCGACTCCTTCCGCTTCGACATCCACACCGTCGACCGGGACACCAGCACCGACCGCCAGCGCCAGGAGGTCACCGGATGCCGCGACGGCGACACCTATCTGAAGTGGCGCAAGGGCGAGACCTGGCGGCTCACCTACCGCATGTACCTGCCTAGTTCGCTGAGGGCGACGACGACGTTCACGCACATCATGCAGATGAAACAGCCCGGCACGGGCAGCGCGCCCCTCGTCGTGCAGTCGCTGCGCCGCGTCGGCGGCGCGCAGACCATCGAGCTGAAGGTCTTCGAGCAGGACATCCTCGTCGGCCGCACGGACCTGGGGCCGCTGCACGACCGCTGGACCGACGTCGACTTCCAGATCACGATCGGCGACGGTTCGGCGGGCGCCGTGCGCTGGATCCTCAAGAGCGGCAGTACGACGGTCATCGACCGGGCGAAGTCCGGCGTCGACACCTTCCTCGCCGACCGCGTGCGGCCCAAGTGGGGCATCTACCGCTCCCTCGGCGACACCTCGGGATCACTGAGCGACACGTACCTGCTCCTCACCGACCTGCGCGCCTACCAGCTCGTCTGACACGACCTCCACCCCCGTTCCCCAGCGCGTTCCCACCCCCCCAGGAGGCACCCATGCACGGCAAGCGCACGTCGACGGCCCGGAGGGCGGCCCTGGCGGCGGCCGCCGCCCTCACCGCGGGGCTCGTGACCCACGTCCCCCCGGCGGTGGCCGCGCCGCCCGCCCCGGCCGGTGAGCCCACCGGCATCAAGACCATCTCGAACGGCTGGACCATCCCGTGGGGCACCTCCTGGCTGCCCGACGGCAAGTCCGCGCTCGTCACCGAGCGGGACGGCTTCGGCGTCTGGTCGGTGGCGGCCGACGGCTCCGCGAAGAAGCGGGTCGGCACGGTGCCCGAGTCCCAGACCACCGGCGGCGAAGGCGGCCTCATGGGCCTCGCCGTCGACCCGCGGTGGGAGTCCAACCACTACGTCTACGTCATGCACACCTCGTCCGAGGGCAACCGCGTCGCCCGCATGACCTACGACGGCACCTCGCTCAGCGGCTACACGGTCCTGGTCAAGGGCATCAAGAAGGCCAAGTACCACAACGGCGGCCGCCTCGCCTTCGGCCCCGACGGCTTCCTGTACGCCACCACCGGCGACGCCCAGGAACGGGGCCTCGCGCAGGACAAGAACTCCCTCAACGGCAAGATCCTGCGCCTGACCCGCGACGGCGACCCCGCGCCCGGCAACCCCTTCGGCACGCTCGTCTACAGCCTCGGCCACCGCAACCCGCAGGGCATCGCCTTCGACCCCCAAGGCCGCCTGTGGGAGGCCGAGTTCGGGGACGCGACACGGGACGAGCTGAACCTCATCAAGCCCGGCAAGAACTACGGCTGGCCCACCTGCGAGGGCAACTGCACCGTGTCCGGGATGACCAACCCCAAGAAGACCTGGGGCGTCGCCGAGGCCTCGCCGAGCGGCATCGCCGTCGTCGACGGCGCGGTCTACATGGCGGCCCTCAAGGGCCAGCGCCTGTGGCGCATCCCGCTCAACAGCGACAGCGAGAACGTCGGCTCCGCCAAGGCGTTCTACGTCGGGGCCTACGGCCGCCTGCGGTCCGTGACCACGGTGCCCGGCGCCAAAGCGCTCTGGCTGTCCACCACCAACGCCGACAACAACGGCGGCCAGCCGGACGGCGCGGACAAGATCTTCCGCGTCTCCATCGGCTGACCCCCTCCGGGCACCGCACGCGAGAGGACGGGACATGAGTCGATCAACCAGGCGGACAGGGGCGCTCGTCGCGGGACTCGCGGCGCTCGCGGTGCTGGCCGTCTTCGACGGGCGCCCGGCGGGCGCGCCGCCGTCCGCCGACGGCACGGCGCCCGTCGCGCGGACCGTGGCGGCACCCCCACCGCCCCTGCCCGCCGCCGAGTTCGACGTACGCGCCTACGGAGCCAAGGGCGACGGCGCCACCAACGACAGCCCCGCCGTGCAGAAGGCCATCGACGCCGCCGCCCGCGCGGGCGGCGGCACCGTGCGCTTCCCCGGCGGCGGGGGCCCCACCTACGAGTCGAAGAACACGCTGCACATGAAGAGCGGCGTGACGCTCCAGCTGGACAAGGGCGCCACCCTGTCCGGCAGCGGCGCCGACGACTACGACCCGCCCGAGCCCAACGAGTGGGACGACTACCAGGACTACGGCCACAGCCACTTCCACAACGCCATGATCTACGGCGACCGGCTCAGCGACATCGGCTTCGTCGGCGAGGGCGTCATCGACGGCGACGGCGCCCTGACCACCGGCAACCCGAAGCCCGGCGAGGCCGACAAGATCATCTCGCTGACGCGGTGCCAGGACCTGCGCCTGGGCGACGGGCTCACGCTGCGCGAGGGCGGCCACTTCGCGGCGCTCATCAACGGCTGCGACGACGTCGTCTCCGACCGGCTCACCATCGACACGGCGATGGACCGCGACGGCTGGAACGTCATCTCCACCACCGACGTCACCATCACCCGCGCCCACCTCGACGCCAACGACGACGCGCTCGCGTTCAAGAGCGACTACGCCCTCGGCGCGAAGCTGTCCAACGGCAGGGTGCGCGTGAGCGATTCATATCTGTCCGCCGGGTGCTGCAACGCGCTCATGTTCGGCTCCGAGACCTGCGGCGACTTCACCGACTACCGCTTCGAGCGGATCAGGATCGAGGGCTCCGACAAGTCCGGCCTCGGCATGGTGTCCATGGACGGTGCCAAGATCTCCGACGTCCACTACCAGGACATCACCATGACCGGCGTCCGCTCCCCGATCATGCAGAAGGTCGGCAACCGCAAACGCTGCGGCAACAACCCGGGCGTGGGCTCCATCAGCAACGTCACTTACACCAACATCAAGGCGACCGGCTCCGCGCCGTCCTTCTCGCCGACCCTGTGGGGTGAGTCAGGCACCGGCCGCGTCAAGGACGTCACCTTCACCGACGTGGACATCACGGTGCCCGGCGGCAACAGCACCATGTCCACCGACGTGCCGAGCAACCAGTCCAAGGAGTACAACCCGAAGAGCATCGGCACCCGGCCCGGCTACGGCTGGTACATCCGCCGCGCCGACCGCGTCACCTTCGTCGACAGCGAGGTGCGGTTCGCCGCGGGCGACGGCCGCCCCGCCGTCATCGCCAACGAAAGCACCGGCGTCCGCTTCCAGGGGTTCACCGCGCAGCGCGGCGCCAACAGCCCCGCCGACCTGGTCTTCCAGTCGACGAAGGGCTACTGCGTGCGGGACAGCGCCAACACCGGCGGCGGCGCCCTGCGCGTCACCCAGACCGGGTCGAGCCAGGACTGCGGCGCGCCCGCCCGTCACGGGTAACCCGCCCGTCACGGGTAAAGGGCCTCGACCTCATCGGCGTACGCCTGCTCGATGGCCTTGCGCTTCAGCTTCAACGACGGCGTGAGCAGGCCGTGCTCCTCGGTGAACTGATGCGCCAGGATGCGGAACGTACGGATCGACTCGGCCTGTGAGACCAGGGTGTTGGCGGCGACCACCGCGCGCCGCACCTCGGTCTCCAGGTCCGGGTCGCGCACCAGGTCCACGGCGGGCAGCGGCACCTTGTCGCGCATGGCGATCCAGTGCTCGACGGCGTCCGCGTCCAGCGTGACCAGGGCGGCGACGTACGGGCGGTCGTTGCCGACGACGATGCACTGCGCGACCAGCGGATGGTCGCGCACCCGCTCCTCCAGCTGCACGGGGGAGACGCTCTTGCCGCCGGAGGTCACCAGGATCTCCTTCTTGCGGCCGGTGATCGTGAGGTAGCCGTCCTCGTCGAGGGACCCCAGGTCGCCGGTCGCGAGCCAGCCGTCCTGCAGGACCGCGTCGGTCGCCTTCGGGTCGTTGAGGTAGCCCTGGAAGACATGGGGGCCCTTCAGCCACACCTCGCCGTCGTCCGCCAGGTGCACGGTGGTGCCGGGGACGGGCTGGCCGACCGTGCCGTAGCGGGTGCGCTCGGGCGGGTTGGCGGTGGCGGCGGCCGACGACTCGGTGAGGCCGTACCCCTCGAAGACGGTGACGCCCGCGCCCGCGAAGAACAGGCCGAGGCGCCGGTCCATGGCCGAGCCGCCGGACATCGCGTGCCGCACCCGGCCGCCCATCGCCTCGCGCACCTTGGCGTACACCAGCTTGTCGAAGAGCTGGTGCTGCACGCGCAGGCCGGCCGAAGGACCGGGGCCGGTGCCGAAGGCCTTGGCCTCCATCGCGTCGGCGTACTTCACGGCCACGTCCACGGCCCGGTCGAACGGTCCTTCCCTGCCCTCGCGCTCGGCCTTGCGGCGGGCCGCGTGGAAGACCTTCTCGAAGACGTATGGCACGGCGAGGAAGAACGTCGGCTGGAACGCGGCCAGGTCGGGGAGCAGCTCCGAAGCGCTCAGGCTCGGCTGGTGGCCGAGCTTGACCCGGCCCCGCACCGCCGCCACCTGCACCATGCGGCCGAAGACGTGCGCGAGCGGCAGGAACAGCAGCGTGGCGGCCTCGTCGCCGCGCTTGGAGTGGAAGACCGGCTCCCAGCGCTCGATGACCGTGTCCACCTCGAACAGGAAGTTCGCGTGGGTCAGGACACAGCCCTTGGGGCGCCCCGTGGTGCCGGAGGTGTAGATGACGGTGGCGACGGAGTCCGGCGTCACGGCCCGGCGGTGGCGGTGCACCACCTCGTCGTCCAGGTCGCGGCCCGCCTCGCCCAGTTCGCGCACCGCGTCCCCGTCGAGCTGCCACAGGCGGCGCAGCAGCGGAAGGCGGTCCACGACCGAGCCGATCGTCATCGCGTGGTCCTCGTGCTCGACCATCGCCGCCGTCACCTGCGCGTCGTGCAGCATCCAGAAGACCTGCTCGGCCGACGACGTCGGATACACGGGCACGACCTGCGCGCCCACCGTCCACAGGGCGTAGTCGAACAGTGTCCACTCGTAGCGGGTGCGGCACATGATGGCGACCCGGTCGCCGAACCGCACGCCCTGGGCGAGCAGCCCCTTGGCGAGCGCGAGGACCTCGTCGCGGAACTCCGCCGACGTGACGTCCCGCCAGGCGCCGTTCACCTTGCGGCCGAACACTACGCGGACCGGATCCTCGAGGGCATGGTCGAAGACGGCGTCGGCAAGGCCGCCCACCCGAGGAGCCGACGCCAGGGGAGGGATCGTGAACTCGCGCAATGGTGCTCCTTGTGGCGCTCCGCACAGCGCCGGTGACGGTACCCCACCCCAGTCCCTCGCGGGAGGGGGGTGGGGAACGCGCCAACTGGCACGATCGTCACAGGTCAGCCGGTGAAATGCGGCCACAAGGGGAAGGGCCGGACACTTTCCTGACGGATGAGTAAGTTTCGGTGGCGCAATCTCCACCGAATCTGTACGCGGGAGTTACGCCCCGAGTCGTGGGGGTTACGCCCCGAGGCGCTCCCGTGGCTGCGGCGCGGGCGCGCCGGAGCTGGCGGCGGGCCCCTGACCCGCACCGGCCGTCCGCTGGGGCCGGACCATGACGAGGACGGCGATCCCCGCCACCAGGCCCACCGCGCCCGCCGTGAGCGAGGCGTCGCCCAGGCCGGAGGCGAACGCCGCCCGTACCTGGTGCTCGGAGAAGGCGGTGCCAAGGGCCGGGGCGCCGCCGCCCGCCGCCGTGTGCGCCCCGTCCTGGCCGAGCGTGTCCGCCATGCCCGAGGTCAGGACGGTGCCGAACACGGCCACGCCGAGCGCGTACCCGAGCTGGCGGAAGGTGTTCACCGCGCCGCCCGCCATGCCCGCGTTCGCGGGCGGCACCGCCGCGAGGGCCGCGCCCGCGAGCCCCGGCGAGACCAGGCCGGTGCCGATGCCCGCGAGCACCAGGCCGGGGACGAGCGCCCGCCAGGTCGAGTCCGCGTCCAGCGCCCCCATCGCCAGGCCGCCCGCGCCGATGAGGAGCAGCCCGACGCCGATGACGTACCGCCCCGCCACCCCGTGCAGCAGCCGCCCGCCGACCGCGGCCACCACGAACGACATGGCCGCCAGCGGCAGCAGCACCAGGCTGCCGCGCACCGGGCTCATCCCGAGCACCGTCTGCAGCCAGATCGAGAGGTAGGGGATCACGCCGAACGCGGCCGCGTTGTAGCCGACCGCGCCGATCAGGACGCCCGTGAACGCGGGCTTGCGCAGCAGCCCCAGGTCGATCAGCGGATGCGCGACGCGGCGCTCCACTGCGGCGAACGCCACCAGGGCGAGCGCGGCGACCGCGAAGGTCACCGCGGTGCGCCCGGAGGTCCAGCCCACCGCCGACGCCCGCACCGAGCCGTAGGTCAGCGCGCCCGCGAACAGCGCGAACAGGGCCGTGCCCGCCCAGTCCACGCGCCGTCCCGCCTGCCCCCGCGACTCCGGCACCGCGCGCAGCGTCAGCCACACCGCGGCCACGCTCACCGGCAGGTTGATGAAGAAGATCCAGCGCCAGCCGGGCCCCTGGGTGAGCACCCCGCCGACGACGGGGCCGAGCGCGGCCGCGGCCCCGCTCACCGCGCCCCACACGCCGAGCGCCACCGAGCGCTCCTTGCCCTGGTAGGCGGCGCCGAGCAGCGGCAGCGTGGTCGCGAACATCGCGGCGGCCCCGAGCCCCTGGACGGCCCGCGCCGCCACGAGGAGCTGCGCGTCCCCCGCGAGCCCGCAGCCGAGCGAGGCGAGCGCGAAGACGACGGTGCCCACGATCTGCACGCGCCGCCGCCCCAGGATGTCGGCGGCCGCGCCGACCCCGAGCAGCAGCGCGGCGAGCGCGAGCGCGTAGGCGTCGATGACCCACTGCAGATCGCTCAGGTCGGCGTCCAGCGCCCGCGCCATGTCGGGCAGCGCCACGACCACGATCGTCACGTCCAGCAGCAGCATGAACGTCCCCAGACAGACCGCCGTCAGCGGTCCCCATCTACGCATCGTCGAACTCCTTGTGCGGCAGGTGAAAGTGCCCTCGTACGATGGGGTGGCGCCGGACGGAACCGTGAGTCAGCACCGACGGAGCGCAGGAAACCGACCTGAGGAGGGGAAGAGGTGGCGGAATCCACCACGCGGGAGGAATCCGGTGTCGCGGACGCGCTCGACCTGAAGCTGCTGCACGCCCTGGAGCTCGACGGCCGCGCCCCCTTCGCCCGCGTCGCGGCGGCCCTCGGCGTCTCCGACCAGACCGTCGCGCGCCGCTTCCGCAAGCTGCGCGCCGAGGCCCGGCTGCGGATCGTCGCCGTCCGCGAGCGCGAGGAGGTCTGGCTGCTTCGGCTGCGCTGCACCCCCGACAGCGCCGACTCCATCGCCTCCGCCCTGGCCCGGCGGCCCGACACGGCGTGGATCCACATCACCTCGGCGGGCACGGAGGTGGTCTGCATGACGCTGCCGCGCGACCCCGGGGACTACGACGAGCTGATGTTCGGCAAGCTGCTGCGCACCCCGCACATCGTCGAGGTCCGCGCGCACCAGCGCCTGCACCGCTTCTTCGGCGGCAGCACCGGCTGGATCGGCAAGCACGGGCCGCTCGACCCCGACGAGGCCGCCGCGCTCACCCCGGCCCGCCCGGCCGCCGCGCCGCACCCCGACGCCGCGAGGATCACGCCCGACGACGATCCGCTGATCGCCGCGCTCAAGGCCGACGGGCGCGCCACCTACCCCGAACTGGCGCGCGCCACCGGGCGCTCGGAGTCCGCCGTCAAGCGCCGCCTCGCCCAGCTGATCGACTCCGGGGCGCTCTACATGGACACCGAGTACGACGCCGAGTGGTTCGGCTTCCGCACGGCCGCGATGCTCTGGATCACCGTCGCGCCCCGCCATCTGCGCGCGGTCGGCGAGGCGATGGCCGGGCACCGCGCGGTCTGCCACGTCTCCGCGACGACCGGCCCCTCCAACCTCATGGCGAGCGTCCTGACCCGTGACACCGAGGAGCTCTACGCCTATCTGAGCGACGAACTCGGCGGGCTGGACGGTGTGCAGCACGTCGAGGCGTCCCCGTATCTGCGCCGCTACAAGCAGCTCACGCACCTGCGGCCGCCGCGCTGACCGCCGCCCGCGCCAGCCGCCGCCCGCGCTAGCCGCCCCGGTGCAGGCGGTCGCCGCCGGTGAGGATGGCGCGGGCCAGGGCGTCGGCCGCGTCCCGGGCGACGTCGCGCACGGTGGGCCCGTGCAGCAGGACGAAGTCCACCGACCCGAGCTCGGGCAGGCCCGCGCGCTCCGGCGCGCGCACCCGCGCCAGGCCCGGCGGGATCAGGCCGCGCGAGTGCGCCATCACGCCGAGGCCCGCGCGGGCCGCCGCGACCAGGCCGTTGAGGCTGCCGCTCGTGCACGTGATCCGCCAGGGGCGGCCGTGGCGGTCAAGGGCCTCGATGGCGCGGGCGCGTGTGATGCCGGGCGGCGGGTACACGATGAGCGGCACCGGGCGCTCGGGGTCAAGGCGCAGCCGGGGCGCGCCGATCCACACCAGGTCGTCGCGCCGGACCAGTTCGCCGCGCGGGTCCTCGGGGCGCCGCTTGGCGAGGACGAGGTCGAGCTTGCCCGCGTCCAGGCGCTCGTGCAGCGTGCCGGACAGCTCGACCGTCAGCTCCAGGTCGACCTCCGGGTGGCCGCGCCGGAAGGACTCCAGGATGTCGGTGAGCCGGGTCAGGACGAAGTCCTCGGACGCGCCGAACCGCAGCCGCCCGCCCAGGCGGGCGCCGGTGAAGTGGGCCGTGGCCTGCTCGTGCACCTCCAGGATGCGGCGGGCGAAGCCGAGCATCGCCTCGCCGTCCTCGGTGAGCTCCACGCTGTGGGTGTCCCGCGCGAACAGCGGCCGCCCGGTCGCGTCCTCCAGACGGCGCACGTGCTGGCTGACCGTCGACTGCCGCAGGCCGAGGCGGCGCGCGGCCTGCGTGAAGCTCAACGTCTGGGCCACCGCGAGGAACGTACGCAGCTGAGCGGGTTCGTACACCCTCCCAGGCTATCGCGGGTCATCGCGCTACATGATGACAGTCAGAGCGGCATACGGGATTCCCGATCGCGCCGAACAGGAGGACCATGGAGAGGGCACGCCCGACCCCGTCCGGGAACACCCCGGAAAACCGCAAGCACCGCAAGCACTGCGGGCACCGAGAGCATGGAGCGCCGTGAAACGCCCGTCCTGGCCGTCCTGGATGCCGGTCGACCCGTACATCGTGGCCCTGCTCGGCACCGTGGGCATCGCCGCGCTGCTGCCCGCGCGCGGCACGGCCGCTGACGTCGCCTCCGGCGCCTCCACCACGGCCGTCGCCCTGCTCTTCTTCCTCTACGGCGCCCGGCTCTCCACCCGCGAGGCGCTGGACGGGCTGCGCCACTGGCGGCTGCACCTGACCGTCCTGCTCTGCACGTTCGCCCTCTTCCCGCTGCTCGGCCTCGCCGCCAAGGGCCTCGTCCCGTACGTCCTGACCCCGGCCCTGTACAGCGGCTTCCTGTTCCTGACGGTGGTGCCGTCGACGGTCCAGTCGTCGATCGCCTTCACCTCCATGGCGCGCGGCAACGTGCCCGCCGCGATCTGCGCGGGCTCCTTCTCCTCCCTCGCCGGGATCGTGCTCACGCCGCTGCTCGCGGCGGCCCTCATCGGCGGCGACGCGGGCGGCTTCGCCGCCGACTCGCTGTGGAAGATCGTGCTCCAGCTGCTCGTGCCGTTCGTCGCGGGGCAGCTGCTGCGCCGCTGGGTCGGCGCCTTCCTCGCGCGCCACAAGACGGTGCTCGGCCTGGTCGACCGCTCCTCGATCCTGCTCGTCGTCTACGCCGCGTTCAGCCAGGGCATGGTGCAGGGCATCTGGCACCAGGTCACCCCGGCCCGGCTCGGCGCCCTGATCGGCGTCGAGGCGGCGCTGCTCGCGCTGATGCTGACCCTGACCTGGTACGGGGCGGGGCGGCTCGGCTTCGGCCGCGCGGACCGGATCGCGATCCAGTTCGCCGGGTCGAAGAAGTCCCTGGCGGCCGGACTGCCCATGGCGAGCGTCCTGTTCGGCGCGGACGCCTCCCTCGCGGTGCTGCCCCTGATGCTGTTCCACCAGATGCAGCTCATGGTGTGCGCGGTGATCGCCAAGCGCCGCTCCCGCGATCCGGTGGAGTTCACTGGGGCCGCGTCAGCCGCACCGTCACGAACCGCGGCCGGTACAGCTCCACGTTCCGGTTGACGTTCGCCTGCCCGCCCGCCGTCGCCGTGGCGTCCGGCGCGTTCACGTCGTAGCTCAGGACGAGCCGCCCGTCACCGCTCACGGCGGGGTGCGCCTGCGGGTTGTACGCGGCCGTGTCCCGCGGAAGCGGCGGGGCGAAGCCCTTGGCGGGGCCGTGCCAGGGCCCGCTGGGCGAGCACGCCCAGTACGACGTGACGGTGGTCAGGCCCCGCGCGCCCGCCGCCATCGTGAACAGCACGTACGTGCCGCCGTGGCGGACCACCGTGAACGCGCTGCCAACCCCCTTCTGGTCGCCGTCGCCGAGCACCCGGCGCGGCTTGGCACCGGCGCGCGACCAGGTGCGGCCGTCCCAGTAGCGCCAGGCCGCGGGGTTGGCGAGGCCGCCGTGCGGGACGCGGGCGACGTAGGCGTAGGAGGAGGGGCGCGACGCGGTCTGCGCGTCGTTGCCGCCGAAGACGTACGTCCAGTCGCCGTCGTCGACGGTCGTCGTGCCGTACAGCACCCGCCGTTCGGGGTCGGCGACGCCGCGCTGGTCCTGGATCAGGTTGATGCCTTCGAGGGCGAGGTCGGGCAGGGTGAGCGTGGCGACCTCGGTGGCGGCGGGCACCCCGAAGATCCACGGCGCGGGGCCCGTCGCACGGGTCCACAGCAGCACGCGCAGGACGTCCTCGTCGCCGCCGGGCTCGCGCGGCTCCACCTTCGCCGCGACCGGCCAGCGCCACTGGCCGGCGGCGGGATCGTGGAACAGGGGCGTGGGCAGGGTCCGCTCCAGGGCGCCCGAGCGGGAGGTCACCACGGCGGAGTTGCGCACCATCGGGGCGCCGCCGTCGCGCCACTTGTGGGGCTCGCCCCGCTGGTTGGGCGGTGGGTGCACCCGGCCGAGGAAGGTGTCGGAGAACAGCCACAGGACGCGCCCGTCGGGCAGCCGCACCGAGTGGGTGCCGTCGCCGCCGCTCCAGTCGTCGTCGCGGGCGCCGCCGTCGCCGTACGCCGCGAACGCGTTCGTCAGGTTGGGCTCGGGCTGCCAGGACCCGACGGTGCGGGCCGTGCACGCCGCCGGGGCCTTCCGGTCGTCCTCGTCGTCCGGAAGGGCCGTCAGGAGCAGGGCCACGCAGGCGAGTACGAGCAGCGGGGCGAGCCACAGCACGGGTGAGCTGGGGCCGCCCCGCCGCTCGTCCGTCTGCGGGCCGGGGTGCGGGCGTGTGGCTTGGGACACGCCCGGGACGCTAGTTCCTCGGGCGCACGCGGTCCATGGGGAGCCAGACGACGGTGTCGTGTGTCACAGCGCCGCGGGTGCGGTGGCCCTGCCCGACGCGGGCGACCTCCTCGTCGCTGAGGGCCCGCCGGTAGACCCGTACGTCGTCGATGGCGCCGCTGAAGTGGGCCCTGCTGTCCATGCGCTGCCCCACGTGCACCCCGAACGGCGCGTTGCGGCTCACCGTGCCCGGCACGTCCTGCCTGGTCAGCGGGGTGCCGTCGAGGAACAGCGTGAGCTGGCCGCCGCCCCGGCGAAGGACGACGTGGTGCCACTCGCCGTCGTTGTGGGCGCCGGGTGCGCTCAGGGACGCCGAGCGGGGCGGGGTGCCGCCCTCACGGGTGGTGATCAGGCCGGTGACGCGGTTGTTGAGGGGCTCGGCGCGCAGCCACACCTGGGGCTGGTTGGTGCCCACGCCGCCCATCCACAGCAGTGGCTGCTCGCCGCTGGTGGCGGTGTAGCGGAACCACAGGGAGGCGGTGAAGTCCCGGGCGCCCAGCGGCAGGCGGTCCCGGAACGGCAGCCGCACCGCGTCGTCCGTGCCGTCGAAGGCGAGCGCGCCGCCGGTGACGCCGTCGGTCGGTTTGGCGTCGCCGAGGACGGCGGCGGAGCGCGCGCCCGGCGCCCAGTCGCTGGTCTTCGGGTCGGGTCCGCGCCGGGGCCGCAGCCAGTCCTCGGTGAAGCGCGCGAAGCGGATCTCGTCGCGGGCGTCGACAGGGCCGCCCTCGTACATCAGGCCCACGTGCTCGCCGTCGGCGAGCACCATGTCCGAGTAGCCGGACCAGTCGTGGGTGACGACCGTGCCCCGGTCGAAGCTCTCCCAGGTGCGGCCGCCGTCGTAGGAGGAGCGGATGGTCATGGTCCGGCGCCGGTCGGGGTCGCCGGGGCAGGCGAGCAGCAGCCGCTCGCCGAACCGCAGCGTCGAGCCCTGCACCTGCGGGCAGTACAGGTCGGGGATGGCGCGGAACGGCGCGACGAAGCTGTCGCCGCCGTCGTAGCTGACGGTGTGGTCGCGATGGCCGAGGTCGGTGCCGTCCTGTTCGCGGCCGCTGACGTAGATCGAGCCGTCGTGCCGCTCGGTGACGGTCATCTCGGACGGCTTCTGCCGGAACGTGCCGTCCGCGGCGTCGACGGGATAGGAGTCGGTGGCGCCGATGCGCCAGTGGTCGCCGCCGTCGTCGCTGACGACGAGCGCGGCGTGGTTCTCGGTGACGCGGCCGCCGCGGAACGTCTCGGCGTTCACGGCGAAGACGAGGCGGCCCTTGTGGCGGCCGCGGCTCAGCTGGATGCCGTGCACGGGCCCGGTCGCGTACCAGGAGTTCCAGTGCGCGGGCAGGATCTCGGAGCTGAGGTCGCGCGGCGTCGACCAGGTCTCCCCGTCGTCGTCGCTGTACTGCATGTGGGGGGTGCGGTCGCAGGGCACGTCGCAGTTCTTGCCGTCCGTGCGGCCCGTGTTATACGTCTCCGCGAGCAGGACGCGGCCGGTCTCACGGTCGACGATCGGGGTCGGGTTGCCGTGGGTGTCGCCCCGGCCCTCGTTGATGACCTTCATCGGGCCCCAGGTGCGGCCGCCGTCGTGGGACCGCTTGAGGACCAGGTCGATGTCCCCCGCGTCGCTGCAGTCGTTGACGCGTCCCTCGGCGAAGGCGAGCAGCGTTCCCTTCGCCGTCTTCACGATGGCGGGTATACGGAAGCACGTGTAGCCGGGATCCTGGGGAGCCTTGAAGAGGATCTGCTGGTCGAAGGGGGCCGCCGCGCTGTCGGCCGCCGTGGCGGAGCCGCTCAGGGCGGGCGGCAGGGCCAGGGCGGCGAGGGCGGCGGTGGTCAGCGCGGCGAGGGTGCGCCGCGTCGTACGGGAACGGGTAGAGAAGCGGGAACGGGCAGAGAAGGGGGAGCGGGGCGGGAGAAGGGAGCGCGCGTGCGGGAAGGGGCGGCGGGGGAGGAAAGGGCTGAGCCGGGTCGGTCTGTGGCGCGCACGAGGTCTCGACGGCATGCGATGGGCCCTTCGTATCGACCGGACATATGGACATCCCATGTCCAAGGTGCGGGGCGCCGACGCTACTTGGGCCACTGGGGACGCACAAGAACTGTGCGCGAAGCTGAAGCCATACGGGCGAGCGGGTCCGGAATCAACCCCCCTAAGGGGTGAGAATGACCTTGCCCAGGTTGGCACGGGATTCGATGGCCTCGTGGGCCTTCGCCGCCTCCTCCAAGGGGTAGCGGGCGTGCACGGCGGGCCGCAGCTCGCCCGTCCCGAACAGCCGCCACAGCTCCTTGCGCCACGCCTCGTAGGTGTCGGGGCGCTCCCGCGCGATGAGGGCCATCTGAAATCCCGTCACCGACTTGGCGCCGACCAGCAGGTCGTACGCGCTGACGGTGCCGCCGCCCGAGCTGTACGCCACCAGGCGGCCGTGCGGGGCGAGCGCGGCCAGGGCCGGGGCGAGCAGGTCGCCGCCGACCGCGTCCAGGCAGTAGTCGACGGGCTCGCCCCAGCTGGCCGCGCCGTAGGTGACCACCTCGTCCGCGCCCCGCGCGCGCACGAAGTCCGCCTTGGCGGCGTCCGACACGGCGCCCACGACGCGCCCGGCGCCCCGGAGCGCGGCGAGGCGCACCGCCAGCTGGCCGACGCCGCTCGCCGCCGCCGTGATCAGCGCGGCCTCGCCGGGCGCGGGCCTGGCGGCTTCCAGCGCCCCGAGGGCGACCAGGCCGCTGCGGACCAGGGCCACGGCGTCGGCCGCGCTCGCGCCGTCCGGCACCGGGGAGGCCATCTGGGCGAGCAGCGGCGCGTAGTCCGCGTAGCCGTGCCCGAAGGTCAGGCCGGTGACGCGGTCGCCGGGCGCGAAGCCGGTGACGCCCGGGCCGAGCGCGGCCACCTCGCCCGCGACCTCGCCGCCGAGCGCGACCGGCTCGCGGGACTCGCGCACCTTGCGCACGACCGGCAGGGTCACGCCGACGGCCTCGACCCGCACGAGCAGCTCACCGGGGCCTGGCGCGGGCACCGGGACCTCTTCGAGCCGCAGGACTTCGGGCCCACCGCGGTGCTCGTACCGGACGCGACGCATGCGTACCTCCTGACGCGGAACCATTGGTGCTCCCAACGATAACCGCGCTTTCGTTGGGGAGTCCAATGATTCTTCGCTAGGCTTCCCCCATGCCCGAGACTCCGCCCGCCCCCTCCACCATCCGCACGCTCCCCAGCTGGCTGCTCGGCCGCGCCGCCGCCCGGGGCCGCGCCCTGGTCGCCGACGCGCTGGCCGCCGAGGGCATGAGGATGTGGCACCACGTGGTCCTGGCGGCCGTCGCCGACCTCGGCCCCGTCGCCCAGGCGGAGCTGGGCCGCAGCGTGTCGCTCGACCCCAAGGACATGGTCGGCGTCCTCAACGACCTCCAGGACGCGGCCCTCATCGAACGCACCCCCGACCCCCGCGACCGCCGCAAGAACGCGGTCACGATCACGTCCGAGGGCCGCCGCCTCCTCGACCGCTGCACTCAGGCGGCGCACCGGGCGAACGCGGAACTCCTGGCCCCGCTGACCCCCGAGGAGCGGGACCGATTCATCGACATGCTGACGCGAGTAGTGGGGCTTTAAGCCCGTCCGGCGTTTGAGGACGAGCCGCGGAGCGGCGACAGATCAAGCCGGTCCGGCGTTTGAGGACGAGCGCGCAGCGCGACGAACCCCGCCCCCAGCGGAGCGCAGCCGTGGGCCCGGCCGGCGCAGGGGGCGCTCCCCGCCGACCGGGCCCAGACCACCGCGCCGCGCGGCCCCGCACCGGTCACCCCAGGTCGGCCGCGGCCCGCAGGGCCACCCGGTGCTCGCCCGCGTACACGTTCATGGAGGCGCCGCGCAGGAAGCCCACCAGCGTCAGACCCGTCTCGGCGGCCAGGTCGACGGCGAGCGACGACGGCGCGGAGACCGCGGCGAGCACCGGGACGCCCGCCATCACGGCCTTCTGCGCCAGCTCGAAGGAGGCCCGCCCGGACACGAGCAGGACCGTGCGCGCGAGCGGCAGCCGCCCGCTCTGCAGGGCCCGCCCGACCAGCTTGTCCACGGCGTTGTGCCGCCCGACGTCCTCGCGCACGTCGAGCAGTTCGCCGTCCTCGGTGAACAGCGCGGCCGCGTGCAGCCCGCCGGTCCGGTCGAAGACGCGCTGGGCGGCGCGCAGCCGGTCGGGCAGGGCGGCGAGCAGCTCCGGCGTCAGGCGCAGCGCCTCGCCGCCGTCGGCGGTGTCGTCGATGGGCCAGCGGGCCGTCGTACGCACCGCGTCCAGGCTGGCCTTGCCGCACAGGCCGCACGACGACGTCGTGTAGACGTTGCGCTCCAGGGTGATGTCCGGCAGGACGACGTCCGGGGCGGTCGTCACGTCGACCACGTTGTACGTGTTCGAGCCGTCCTCGGTGGCGCCCGCGCAGTACACGATGCTCCGCAGCTCGGCCGCGGCGCCGAGGACGCCCTCGCTGACGAGGAACCCCGCCGCGAGCGCGAAGTCGTCGCCCGGCGTGCGCATGGTGATCGCCAGCGGCTTGCCGTTCAGGCGGATCTCCAGCGGCTCCTCGGCGACGAGCGTGTCGGGCCGCTCGCTGACCGCGCCGTCGCGGATGCGGAGGACGCGGCGGCGCTCCGTGACTCGTCCCATGTCGATCAGTCCCGGTTCTGTACGTGCTGGTAGCCGAAGCGGCCCTTGATGCAGAGGTTGCCGTGGGTCACCGGGCTGTCGTGCGGCGAGGTGACCTTCACGATCTCATTGTCCTGCACGTGCAGCGTCAGCTCGCAGCCGACTCCGCAGTACGCGCACACGGTGGTCGTCCGCTCCTGCGCGGCCTCGTCCCAGGCCCCGGCCGCGCGCAGGTCGTACTCGCGCTTGAAGCTGAGCGCGCCCGTCGGGCACACCTCCACGCAGTTGCCGCAGTACACGCACGCCGACTCGGTCAGCGGCCCGTCGTGCTCGACGGCGATGCGGGCGTCGAAGCCGCGGCCCACGACGGCGATGGCGAAGCTGTTCTGCCACTGCTCGCCGCAGGCGTCCACGCACTTGTAGCAGAGCACGCACTTGTCGTACTCGCGCACGTACAGGTCGTTGTCGACGCGCGGCGCCTCGTCCAGGCGGGCCGCGCCGGGGCCGAAGCGGTCCGGCCGCGCGCCGTACTCCTTCAGCCAGACGTCGATCTGTGGTGTCGTCGACAAGTCGACGGACGAGGCGAGGAGTTCGAGGACGAGGCGGCGGCTGTGCCGGGTACGGCCGGTGTCCGTGCGCACCACCATGCCGGGCTCGGCGCGCCGCGAGCACGCCGGGGCGAGGGTGCGCGCGCCCTCGACCTCCACGACGCACACCCGGCAGGCGTTGCGGGGCCGCAGCGTGTCGCCCGCGCACAGCGTCGGCACGTCCTTGCCCGCGGCGCGGCAGGCGTCGAGGAGCGTCGCGCCCTCAGGCACCCGGACCTCATCGCCGTCGAGCGTGAACTCGACCGTCCGGTGCGGCACGTGTGGCATGTGCGGCATGCCCAGGTCGACGCTGGTCATCGGTAGACCCCCAGGCGGTCGATCGCGGATTCCACGGCGTTCCACGCGGTCTGCCCCAGACCGCAGATCGACGCGTCGCGCAGGACCTGGCCCACCTCGCGCAGCAGCGCGACGTCGTCGTCGGCCGCGGCGCCGCGCAGGTCGAGCAGCCGCCGCAGGGCCTCCTCCTGCCGTACGGTGCCCACCCGGCAGGGCACGCACTGCCCGCACGACTCGTCGCGGAAGAACTCCGCGATCCGCAGCAGCACGCGCGGCAGCGGCACCGAGTCGTCAAGGACGAGCACGACACCCGACCCGAGGGTGGTGCCCGCGGCGCGGGTCCCCTCGAAGGTCAGCGGGATGTCCCGCTCGTCGGGGCGTACGAATCCGCCCGCCGCGCCGCCGAGCAGGACGGCGCGCGGGGTGCCCACGGGGACGGCGAGGTCGAGGAGTTCGCCGAGCGTGGCGCCGAGCTCCAGCTCGTACACGCCGGGCCGGGCGACGCCGCCCGAGACGCAGAAGAGCTTGGTCTCCTTGGCTCGGCCGGTGAGGATCGGCGGCACGTTGACGAGGGTCTCCACGTTGTTGGCGGCCGTCGGCTTGCCGAACAGGCCCCGCTCCACCGGGAACGGCGGCTTCGTGCGGGGCTCGCCGCGATGGCCCTCGATGGAGTTGAACAGGGCGGTCTCCTCGCCGCAGATGTACGCGCCCGCGCCGCGCCGGATCTCGACGTCGAAGGCGTCGCCCTGGCCGAGGACGTCCGGGCCGAGGAAGCCGCGGGCGCGGGCCCGCGCGATCGCGTGCTCCAGGCGCGCGGTCGCCCGCGGGTACTCGCCGCGGACGTACAGATAGCCGCGGTGGGCGCCGATCGCGTACCCGGCGATCGTCATCGCCTCGATCACCGCGTACGGATCGCCCTCCATGACCACGCGGTCCTTGAAGGTGCCGGGCTCCGATTCGTCGGCGTTGCACACGAGGTAGTGCGGGTGCTCCGGCCGCGCCGCCGTCGCCCGCCACTTGCGGCCGGTGGGGAAGGCGGCGCCGCCCCTGCCGAGGAGGCCCGACTCCTCCACCGCGCGGATCACCGCGTCCGGGCCGATGGCCAGGGCGCGGCGCAGGGCGGTGTAGCCGCCGTGCGCGCGGTAGTCGTCGAGGCGGGCGGGGTCCGCGACGCCGACGCGCCGCAGCAGCACCAGGCCGGGGGTGCCCGTCTGCGGCACGGCGGCCTCCGGCGGGGGTTCGGCGGGGGCGGTGTCGGGGGTGCGGGTGGCTTCGCTGAGGGCGTCGGGGGTGGCGGGCGCGACGACCGCTACCGCGTGGTCCCCAAGCCCGCCCCTTCCCGAAACCGGAGCTCCGCCCCGGACCCCGTAATCGGCGCTCCGCGCCTCGTCCTCAAACGCCGGACGGGCTTGATCTCCCGGCCGTGGCTGCGACAGTTCTAGCCCCTCCGGCGTTTGAGGAGCGGGGTCTGGGGCGGAGCCCCAGTTCGGGAAGGGGCGGGTCTGGGGCGCCCCCGCGAGGGCACCCGCCCGTACCACCCACGCCGCCGGTGCCCGCTCGCAGAGCCCGAGGCAGGGGCTGGCCTCCGTCTCGACGCCGGGCGCCTCGCGCAGGGCCGCGGCCCCGCGCCCCGCGCACACCAGATCCGTGCAGACCCGCACCACCGTCCGCTCCCGCTCCCGCACAGAGAACAGGGAGTAGAACGTGGCCACGCCGTACGCCTCCGCGGGCGGCACCGTCAGGCGGCGGCACAGATAGGCGAGGCCCCCCGCGCTGATCCAGCCCACGCGGTCGTTGAGCGCGTGCAGGCCCGGAAGGAGCAGGTCCCGCCGCTCCCGGGCGGCCCGCCCGCCCCGCGCCCAGCGCAGGTCGGCGGACGGCCGGTCGCCCGCGCCCCCCCAGGCCGAGGGCGCGGGCCCCAACAGGTCGTCCACGGCGGCCCGTTCCCCGCCGGACGGCTCGGCGTCGCCGAAGCGCAGGTCCACCCGACCTCACCCCATCTTCTCGATGCGTATCGCCGACGCCTTGAACTCGGCCGTCCCCGCGATCGGGCAGTTCGCCTCGATCGTCAGCTGGTTGGTGTCGACCTCGTCCGGAAAGTGCATGGTCATGAAGGCGAGCCCGGGGCGAAGGCCGGGGTCCACCCACACCGGGGCGACGACGGCACCCCGCCGCGAGGCCACCCGCACCCGCTCGCCCACGGCGACGCCGTACCGCCGCGCGTCTTCCGGGCACAGCTCCACGTACTCGCCGCGCCGCAGCGGAGAGGCGAAACCGCCGCTCTGGACGCCGGTGTTGTACGAGTCGAGGCGGCGGCCCGTCGTCAGGCGCAGCGGGTAGCGCTCGTCGGTGACGTCCACCGGCGGGTCGTGCGCGACGAGGCCGAAGGGCGCCCGCGGGCCCCGGAGCCCGGGGTCGGTCTCCCACAGCCGCCCGTGCAGGAAGCTCGCGGGGAGCGCGGTCAGGTCGGGGCAGGGCCACTGGAGGCCGTGGTGGGCCTCGAGCCGCTCGTACGTCATCCCGAAGTGGGCGGGGGACAGCGTCCGCAGCTCGTCCCAGACGGCCCGCGCGTCGGCGTACTGCCAGGGGTGGCCGAGGCGGGCGGCGACGGCGCAGATGATGTCGATGTCCTCGCGGGCCTCGCCCGGCGGCCGCAGCGCCGCGCGCACGCGCTGCACCCGGCGCTCGCTGTTGGTGGTGGTGCCCTCGGTCTCGGCCCAGGAGGCGGTCGCGGGCAGCACCACGTCCGCGAGCTCGGCGGTCCGGGTCAGGAAGATGTCCTGGACGACGAGGTGGTCGAGCGCGCCCAGGCGGCGCACGGCCTGCTCGCTGTCGGCCTCCGACTGCGCGGGGTTCTCACCGACGCAGTACACGGCCCGCAGCGCGCCCGACTCCATCGCCTCGAACATCTCGGTGAGCGTCATCCCGTACCGCGGCGGGATCGTGGCGCCCCAGGCGCGTTCGAACGCGGCGCGGCCGGTGTCGTCGAGGAGGTCCTGGAAGCCGGGCAGGCGGTTGGGGATGGCGCCCATGTCGCCGCCGCCCTGGACGTTGTTCTGCCCGCGCAGCGGCTGCACCCCGGCGCCGTAGCGGCCCACGTGCCCGGTGAGCAGCGCCAGGTTGATCAGGGCGCGGACGTTGTCGGTGCCGTTGTGGTGCTCGGTGATGCCGAGCGTCCAGCACAGCTGGGCGCGCTCGGCGGTGGCGTAGGCGTGCGCCAGGTCGCGGATGGCGGCGGCGGGCACGCCGGTGACCCGCTCGGCGAGCGTCGGCGTCCACGGCGCGACCAGCGCCGCGTAGTCCTCGAAGCCGGAGGTGGCGCGCTCGACGAACGCCTCGTTGTGCAGCCCCGCGCGGATGATCTCGCGGCCGACGGCGTGGGCGAGCGGGATATCGGTGCCCACGTTCAGGCCGAGCCAGCCCTCGGCCCACTCGGCGGTCGCGGTGCGGCGCGGGTCCACCGCGTACAGCCGCGCGCCGCCCCGGACGCCCTTGAGGACGTGCTGGAAGAAGATCGGGTGCGCGAAGCGGGCGTTGGAGCCCCACAGCACGATCAGGTCGGTGTGCTCGACCTCCTCGTACGAGGAGGTGCCGCCGCCCGAGCCGAACACCGCGGTAAGCCCGGCGACGCTCGGCGCGTGGCAGGTGCGGTTGCAGGAGTCGACGTTGTTCGTGCCCATCACCACGCGGGTGAACTTCTGCGCCACGTAGTTCATCTCGTTGGTGGCGCGGGCGCAGGAGAGCATCGCGAAGGCGTCCGGGCCGTGCGCCGCGCGGGCGCGCCTAAAGCCGTCGGCGGCCCGCTCCAGGGCCTCCTCCCAGCTCGCCTCGCGCAGCGGGCCGCTCCTCGTGTCCCGGACGAGGGGGCGGGTGAGGCGGGTGTACGACTTCGGGGCGCGGCCGCGCCGCGGCGGAGTGCGGCGGCGCGGCGTCGGGGTGCGGTCTCGCTCCGTCATGCGGCGGCGCTCCTCGTGCCGTGGGCGAGCAGGTCCGACAGGGCGTGCACGGTCCGCAGCGTGGGCACGCGCACACCAGTGATCTCCGCGAGCTCGACGACGGCGGCCAGCAGCACATCGAGTTCGAGCGGCCTGCCGCGCTCCAGGTCCTGCAGGGTGGAGGTGCGGTGGTCGCCGACGCGCTCGGCGCCCGCGAGCCGCCGCTCGATGGAGATGTCCGGCTCGCAGCCGAGGGCCGCGGCGACCGCGAGGGTCTCGGCCATCATGATCTCGATGACGCGCCGGGTGCCGCCGTGGCGGCACATCTCGCGCATCGTGGCCCGGGCGAGCGCGCTGATCGGGTTGAAGGAGATGTTGCCGAGCAGCTTGATCCAGACGTCGCGGCGCACGTCGTGTTCCACCGGGCACTTGAGGCCGCCCGCGCGCATCGCCGCGCTGAAGTCGAGACAGCGCGCGGAGCGGCCGCGGTCCGGCTCGCCGATGGCGAAGCGGGTCCCCTCCAGGTGGCGGACGACGCCGGGCTCGGCCAGCTCCGTCGCCGCGTACACCACACAGCCGATGGCGCGCTCGGGGGCGAGCACGGCGCTGACCGCGCCGCCCGGGTCGACGCTGTCGAGCCGGTGGCCGTCGTGCGGGCCGCCGTGCCGGTGGAAGTACCACCAGGGGATGCCGTTCTGGGCCGCGACCACCGCCGTGTCGGCCTTGAGGAGCGGCGCGAGGAGCGGCCCGCACGCCGCGTACGAGGTGGCCTTCAGGCCGAGGAAGACGACGTCGGCGGGGCCGGCCTCGCGCGGGTCGTCGGTGGCGCGGGCGCGGGCGGTGAAGTCCCCGCGCGGGCTGCGGACCCGCACGCCGTGCCGCCGCAGGGCCGCCAAGTGGGGGCCGCGGGCGATGAGATGGACGTCGGCGCCCGCGCGGTGCAGCGCGGCTCCGACATAGGCGCCGATCGCACCGGCGCCCAGGACTGCGACTTTCACGAGGGGCGCTCCGTTCGGTCGAGGGTTCCGACGGGACCGCCGTGCTGGCCGGACGGCCACGCAGCGTGGATGGAATACTGTCTACAGTATGGAAGTTGGGCCGACAAGGGTTCGTGCGGCACTTCGGAGGGCTCGTGCGGCACTTCGGTACGTGGTGGTTCGGCACATCGCATACCGTCGACGAATCGCCGCCCGCCCCCTTCCCAACGGCCCTCCGGGTTCCTACCGTTCGGGATCATGAGGCCCCCCGTCGCACCCCCCGGCTGGAGCCGCTGGCTCGTGCCGCCTGCCGCCCTGTCGGTGCACCTCTCCATCGGCCAGGCCTACGCCTGGAGCGTCTTCAAACCGCCCCTGGAGTCCGCGCTCGACCTCAGCGGCACCCAGAGCGCGCTGCCGTTCCAGCTCGGCATCGTCATGCTCGGCCTGTCCGCCGCGCTCGGCGGCACGTTCGTGGAGCGCAACGGCCCGCGCTGGGCCATGTCCGTCGCCCTCGTCTGCTTCTCCTCGGGCTTCCTGCTCGCCGCGCTCGGCGCCGCGACCCGGCAGTACTGGCTGATCGTCTTCGGATACGGCTGCGTCGGCGGCATCGGGCTCGGCATCGGCTACATCTCCCCGGTGTCCACACTGATCAAGTGGTTCCCCGACCGGCCCGGCATGGCCACCGGCATCGCGATCATGGGCTTCGGCGGCGGCGCGCTGATCGCCTCGCCGTGGAGCGCCCAGATGCTGGACGCGTTCGGCAGGGACAGCGGCGGCATCGCCCTGGCGTTCCTGGTGCACGGCCTGTCGTACGCGGTGTTCATGATCCTTGGGGTGCTGCTCGTACGGGTGCCGAGGGCTTCCCCAGGGCCCGGGGCGGGGTCCCCGGGCGGCTCCAGCGCCCCGGCGGGACCGCAGGTCTCGGCGAGGCAGGCGATCCGCACCCCCCAGTTCTGGTGCCTGTGGGTCGTCCTGTGCATGAACGTGACCGCCGGGATCGGCATCCTGGAGAAGGCCGCGCCGATGATCGGCGACTTCTTCGCGGACTCCGCGGCGCCGGTCTCCGCCTCCGCCGCCGCGGGCTTCGTGGCCCTGCTCTCCGCCGCGAACATGGCGGGCCGCATCGGCTGGTCGTCCGCGTCCGACCGGCTCGGCCGCAAGAACGTCTACCGCCTGTACCTCGGCGCGGGCGCGGTCATGTACCTGCTGATCGCCCGCTTCGGCGACGAGTCCAAGCCCCTGTTCGTGGTCTGCGCCCTGGTCATCCTGTCCTTCTACGGCGGCGGCTTCGCCACGATCCCCGCGTATCTGAAGGACCTCTTCGGCACCTACCAGGTCGGCGCCATCCACGGCAGGCTGCTCACCGCCTGGTCGCTGGCCGGTGTCCTGGGGCCCCTGATCGTCAACTGGGTGGCCGACCGCCAGGAGGAGGCCGGCAAGGAGGGCGCCGATCTCTACGGCGTCTCACTGTCGATCATGATCGGTCTGCTCGCGGTCGGCTTCGTCGCCAACGAGCTGGTACGTCCCGTCCACCCCCGCCACCACGTCCCCGCCCCGAAGGAGGCCGCCGATGACGGCGCCGCAGAGCCCGCCGCCACCTGACCCCGCCGCCGCACCGGCCCCGCGCCGCCGCGCGCTGATCCTCGGCGCCTGGCTGTGGGTGACCGTGCCGCTGGCATACGGCGTCTACGAACTCGTACACAAGGCCACACAGCTCTTCACCGGGTGACGCGATGATGAGAAGCATCCAAACGAGCGGTCCCAATCCTGTCGCATTACCTCACCTCGTACCCGTGAGTCGCTAAGCAGACTGGACGGTCCCGTACATCCGGCACCACGAGGGGACCGCCCATATGCCCGGCTCACGCATCGCCGCCGTCGGCCACTACCAGCCCGCCAGGGTAATGACCAACGACGACCTGGCCGGCATGGTCGACACCAGCGACGAGTGGATCACCTCCCGGGTCGGCATCCGCACCCGTCACATCGCGGGCCCCGAGGAACCCGTCGACGAGCTCGCCGCGCACGCCGCCGCCAAGGCGCTCGCGGCGGCGGGCCACTCGCCCGAGACCGTGGACCTGGTCGTCGTCGCCACCTCCACGGCCGTCGACCGCTCCCCGAACATGGCCGCCCGGGTCGCCGCCCGCCTCGGCCTGCCCTCGCCCGCGGCCCTGGACGTCAACGTCGTCTGCGCGGGCTTCACGCACGCCCTCGCCACCGCCGACCACGCCGTGCGGGCCGGGGCCGCGCGCCGGGCGGTCGTCATCGGCGCCGACAAGATGTCCGCGGTGACCGACTGGACGGACCGCACCACGTGCGTCCTGGTCGGCGACGGGGCGGGCGCGGCCGTCGTGGAGGCGTGCGGGCCCGGCGAGGAGCCCGGGATCTCTCCTGTGCTGTGGGGGTCGGTGCCGGAGATGGGGCACGCGGTGCGCATCGAGGGGCAGCCCGCGCGGTTCGCGCAGGAGGGGCAGAGCGTCTACCGCTGGGCCACCACGCGGCTGCCGCCGCTGGCCCGCGCCGCCTGCGAGCGGGCCGGGCTCACGCCCGCCGACCTCAAGGCGGTCGTCCTGCACCAGGCCAACCTGCGCATCGTCGAACCCCTCGCCGAGCGCATCGGCGCCGTGAACGCCGTCGTCGCCCGCGACGTGGTCGAGTCCGGCAACACCTCGGCCGCCTCCGTGCCGCTCGCCCTTTCCAAGCTGGTGGAACGCGGCGAGATCAGCACCGGCGACCCGGTGCTCCTGTTCGGCTTCGGCGGGAACCTGTCGTACGCGGGGCAGGTCGTGCGCTGTCCGTGACGGCCCCAACTGCCTCTGGTGCTGGCCCTGGTGCTCGGTAAACTGTAGACAAAAGCCAATGCTCAGATGGCGCAGGAGGGGGACCCGCATGTTGTCCGCAGGACTGCCGCAAGGGACCGTGCCCAGGCTGGAGCGGCCAGGACCGCTGCGCGAGCGGGTGTACGAGGCGCTGCTCGAACTCATCACCACGCGCGCCCTCCAGCCGGGCCAGCACCTCGTCGAGAGCGAGCTCGCCGGGCACCTCGGGGTATCCCGGCAGCCCGTGCGCGAGGCGCTGCAGCGGCTCAACACCGAGGGCTGGGTGGACCTGCGGCCCGCGCAGGGCGCCTTCGTGCACGAGCCGACGGAGGAGGAGGCGGACCAACTGCTCACCGTCCGCACCCTCCTGGAGGCGGAGGCGGCCCGCCTCGCCGCGGCGCGCGCCGACGCCGCCGGAGTCGGCGCGCTCGAAGAGCTGTGCGCGCAAGGGGAGTCGGCGGTCGACGCCGAGGACGTGGACCGCGTCGTCGCCGCGAACGCCGCCTTCCACGCCAAGGTCATGGAACTCGCGGGCAACGTGGTCCTCGCGGAGCTCGCGGGGCGGGTGGACCGGCGGGTGCGCTGGTACTACACGCCGGTGGCCCGGCAGCGCGGGCGCCAGTCCTGGCAGGAGCACCGGGAGCTGATCGCCGCCATCTCGTCGGGGGACGAGGCGGGGGCCACGGCGGTGATGCGGGCCCACACGGAGCACACGCGCCGCACCTACCACAACCGTGCGGCCCCCTGACCTCCCGCCTCCCTGACCTCCCGCCTCCCTGGCCTCCCGCCTCCCTGGCCCCCGGCCGGGGCGGGCGCCCTCTTCTCCCACCCACCCGCCTCCCATCGGCGCTCCGCGCCTCGTCCTCAAACGCCGGACGGGCTTAATCACCTTCCGGCCGCTCCTTCTTTGTCCTGTGGGTGGCGAAAGTTATAGGCAAACCACGCGCAAGTTCTTCCCACTCCCGGCACCCACTGCTACGTTCCCCTCGAAAGCCCAACACGTACACAGGACTTCGAGCGACTTCGAAGGGCAAGGCCGACGAGGCGGGAGGGGCGCGTGAGACGCATGACGGCTCGACCCGCCAACGCGCACCAGGCGCGGCTCCTGCGCCTGCTGCGTGACGGCGGCCCCAACTCCCGCGCCCAGCTGGGCGACCAGGTCGACCTGTCACGGTCCAAGCTGGCCGTGGAGGTGGACCGCCTCCTGGACACCGGACTCGTGGTCGCCGACGGCCTCGCCGCGTCCCGCGGCGGCCGCCGCTCCCACAACATCCGCCTCGCCCCGAACCTCCGCTTCCTCGGCGTGGACATCGGCGCCACCTCGGTCGACGTCGCCGTCACCAACGCCGAGCTGGAGGTCCTGGGGCACATCAACCAGCCCATGGACGTCCGCGAGGGGCCGGTCGCGGTCTTCGAGCAAGTCCTCGCCATGGCCGCCAAGCTGCGGAGCTCGGGGCTCGCGGAGGGGTTCGACGGGGCGGGCATCGGCGTCCCCGGCCCGGTCCGCTTCCCCGAGGGCGTCCCCGTCGCCCCGCCGATCATGCCCGGGTGGGACGGCTTTCCCGTACGGGAGGCCCTCAGTCAGGAACTCGGCTGCCCCGTCATGGTCGACAACGACGTGAACCTGATGGCGATGGGGGAGCAGCACGCGGGCGTGGCCCGCTCCGTGGGCGACTTCCTCTGCGTCAAGATCGGCACCGGCATCGGCTGCGGCATCGTCGTCGGCGGCGAGGTGTACCGGGGGACCACCGGCAGCGCGGGCGACATCGGCCACATCCAGGTGGAGCCCGAAGGCCGCCCCTGCGCCTGCGGCAACAAGGGCTGCCTGGAGGCCTACTTCAGCGGCGCGGCCCTCGCCCGCGACGCGCAGGAGGCCGCGCACCTGGGCCGCTCGCCCGAGCTCGCCACCCGCTTCGAGGCCGCGGGCGCCCTCACGGCCGTCGACGTCGCCGCCGCGGCCGCCGCCGGGGACGCCACCGCGCTCGATCTGATCCGGGCGGGCGGCAACCGCACCGGCCAGGTCATCGCCGGTCTCGTCAGCTTCTTCAACCCGGGCCTCGTGGTGATCGGCGGCGGCGTCACGGGCCTCGGCCACACCCTGCTCGCCGCGATCCGCACCCAGGTCTACCGCCAGTCCCTGCCCCTCGCGACCGGCAACCTCCCCATCGTCCTCGGCGAACTGGGCCCGACCGCCGGGGTCACCGGCGGCGCCCGGCTCATCAGCGACCACCTGTTCTCGCCCGCGTAACCGCACCCGCACCTCGTCGCCTCCGCCACGGACCACCAGTACGGCGCGCCGCTCCGCCCTGTCCCGTTCACCCTGCTTGCCCTGCCCTGACACCGGCCCGCACGCCCGCCGAGGGGAACCACCATGGCACCAGAAGAACCCCTGCTCAGCATGGACGGCATCACCAAGTCCTTCCCCGGCGTCCGCGCGCTCGACGGCGTCGACCTGCACGTACGGGCCGGTGAAGTGCACTGCCTGCTCGGCCAGAACGGCGCGGGCAAATCCACGCTCATCAAGGTCCTCGCGGGCGCCCACCAGCCCGACGGCGGCACCGTCGCCTGGCGCGGCGAGCGGATCACGCTGCGCTCGCCGATCTCCGCGATGCGGCGCGGCATCGCCACCATCTACCAGGAACTCGACCTGGTGGAGGGCCTCTCCGTCGCCGAGAACGTCCACCTCGGGCACGAGCCGACCACGGCCGGGTTCGTCGTCAGGGGGCGCGCCGCGCGCGAGTCGACCAGCGCGCTGCTCCAGCGGCTCGGGCATCCGGAGATCGATCCGGGGCGGCTCGTCGGCGACCTCTCCGCCGCGCAGCGGCAGATCGTGTCGATGGCCCGGGCGCTCTCCCACGACGTACGCCTCATCGTCATGGACGAGCCGTCCGCCGCCCTCGACCCGGACGAGGTCGACAACCTCTTCCGCATCGTCGGCGACCTCACGGCCGCCGGAGTCGCCGTCGTCTACATCTCCCACCGCCTGGAGGAGATCCGCCGCATCGGCGACCGCGTCACCGTCCTCAAGGACGGCCGTGCCGTCGCCGTCGGCCTGCCCGCGAAGGACACCCCGACCCGCGAGGTCATCGCCCTGATGACGGGGCGCGACGTCGAGTACGTCTTCCCCCCGCGCGGCCCGGGGCGGCAGGACCAACAGCCAGACAGTCAGGGCGAGTTGGACGCGGCCCCCGTGGACCCCGTGCTCGTCGTCCGCGGGCTCGCCCGCGACGGCGAGTTCGCGCCCTTCGACCTGGACTTGCGCCCCGGTGAGATCGTCGGGCTCGCGGGCCTCGTCGGCTCCGGGCGCTCCGAGATCCTGGAGACCATCTACGGCGCGCGCAAGCCGACCGCGGGACACGTCAGCGTGGGCGGCGTCCGGCTGCGCCCCGGCAGCGTCCGCGCCGCCGTGCGCGCCGGACTCGGCCTCGCCCCCGAGGAGCGCAAGGCCCAGGCCCTGCTGATGCTGGAGTCCGTCACGCGCAACGTCTCGGTCTCGACGCTGTCCCGCTTCTCGCGCGGCGGCTGGCTGGACCGCGCGAAGGAGCGCGAGGCCGCGCGGGCCGCCACCCAGGAGCTCTCCCTGCGGCCTGGCGACCCGTCAGTTCCCGTACGGACGCTGTCCGGTGGCAACCAGCAGAAGGCCGTGCTCGCGCGCTGGCTGCTGCGCGGCTGCCGGGTGCTGCTGCTCGACGAGCCCACGCGCGGCGTCGACGTCGGCGCCCGCGCCGAGCTGTACGCCGTGGTGCGCCGCCTCGCCGACGAGGGCCTCGCCGTGCTGCTCGTCTCCAGCGAGGTGCCCGAGGTCCTCGGCCTCGCCGACCGCGTCCTGGTGCTCCGCGAGGGCCACGTCGTGCACACGGCGCCCGCGCGCGAGCTCGACGAGCACCGCGTGCTCGACCTCGTCCTCGCCTCGGGCGCGCCCGCCGCGGCGGCCGCCGCACCGGAGGACACCCTCCCCACGGAAGGAAGCCCGGCGTCATGACGCAGCCCGCATCGCCCGGCAGGACCGTCACCGAGAAGAGCCCGCCGGCGGACGCCACGCCGGGACCCCTGCGGGCCCTGGCCGCCCGCGCCGACCTGCGGACCGCGTCCCTGCTCGGCGTCCTCGCCGCCCTCGTCGCGATCGGCGGCGTCACCCAGCCCGACTCGTTCCTCGACACCGACAACGTCCAGCTGATCCTCACCCAGGCGTCCGTCATCGGCGTCGTCACCGTCGGCATGACCTTCGTCATCATCTCCGGCGGCATCGACCTGTCCGTCGGCGCCATCGTCGCGCTCGCCTCCGTGTGGGCGACCACGGTCGCCACCCAGGAGTACGGCTTCGCGGGCATCCTGTTCACGGCCGTCGTCGTGGGCCTCGGCTGCGGCCTCGTGAACGGGCTGCTGATCGCGTACGGCGGCATGGTCCCCTTCATCGCGACGCTCGCCATGCTGGCCTCGGGCCGCGGCCTCGCCCTGGAGATCACCGACGGCAAGACCCAGATGGTCACCGTCGACGGCGTGCTGAAGCTGGGGGAGCGGGACGCGTACGTACTCGGCGTACCGCCCCTGGTGATCGTCTTCGCGGCCGTGACGGCCGTCGGCTGGCTCCTGCTCAACCGCACCACCTTCGGGCGCCGCTCGGTCGCCGTCGGCGGCAACGCCGAGGCCGCGCGCCTCGCGGGCATCGATGTGCGCAGGCAGCGGCTCTACCTGTATCTGCTGTCCGGCCTGTGCTGCGGCATCGCGGCCTTCCTGCTGATCATCCTGTCCGGCTCAGGCCAGAACACCAACGGCAACCTGTACGAACTCGACGCCATCGCCGCCGCGATCATCGGCGGCACCCTGCTCAGCGGCGGGCGCGGCACCATCACCGGCTCCGTGCTCGGCGTCCTGATCTTCACCACGATCACCAACATCTTCGCGCTCAACAACCTGGAGACCGCCGTCCAGCAGATCGCCAAGGGGGCGATCATCGTCGCCGCCGTCCTGGTGCAGCGCCGAACGGCCACCACCTGAAGGGGTCACCGCCATGTCACACAGCACGAGCCGCAGAGGACTGCTCTTCGGGGCGGCCGCCGTGTCCGCGGGTGCCGTCCTGACGGGCTGCACCAGCAACGAGTCAGACGATGACGACAACGACTCCCGGGCGAACAACCAGCCCGCCGACGACAAGCCAGGCAAGGAGGTCACCATCGGCTTCGCGGGCCCCCAGGCCGACCACGGCTGGCTGAACGCCATCAACGACAACGCCAGGCAGCGGGCGAAGAAGTACCAGGACGTCACCCTGGAGGCCACCGAGGGCTCCAACGACACCGCCGCCCAGATCGGCCAGGTCGAGACCCTCATCAATAGGAAGGTCGACGTCCTCGTCATCCTGCCCGCCGACGGCAAGGCCCTCACCCGGGTCGGCCTGAAGGCCATGAAGGCGGGCATCCCCGTCGTCAACCTCGACCGGATCTTCGCCTCCGCGCAGGCCTACCGCTGCTGGATCGGCGGCGACAACTACGGCATGGGCCTGAGCGCCGGGCACTACATCGGCGAGAAGCTCAAGGACACGAAGAACGCCAAGGTCGTGGAGCTCGCCGGGCTCGACAACCTGGAGCTCACCAAGCAGCGTACGAACGGCTTCGACGACGCCCTGAAGAACTACCCCAACATCGAGAAGGTCGCCCGGCAGGCCGCCGAGTTCACCGTGGAGTCCGGGCAGTCGAAGATGTCGCAGCTGCTCCAGGCGCAGAAGGACTTCGACGCGCTGTGGAACCACGACGACGACCAGGGGGTCGGCGCCCTGCGCGCCATCAAGCAGGCGGGCCGCGACGACTTCCTGATGGTCGGGGGCGCGGGCGCGCTCTCCGCCTTCCAGGAGATCAAGGCCGACCGGGGCGTCCTCAAGGCCACCGTCCTGTATCCGCCGACGATGGCCGCGTCCGCGATCGACCTCGCGCGCGCCCTCGGCCAGGGCAAGGGCATCCGGGGCATGGCCGAGTACGAGATCCCGGCGTCCCTCACGCTCTACTCGGCGGTCGTCGACAAGGACAACGTCGACCAATACATGTCCACCGGCTTCAAGTGACGGGTCCACCGGCCGTGCGTACGGCCGTACCCGCTGCCGTACGTACGTACCGAGCGCGGACGTTTCGCGAAGGACGCGTAGCCCTGAGGGACGCGTTGACCAGGAGGAGTGACCGCATGAGTGAGACGGAGCACGACGCCGGGCAGCGACGTCTGGGCGGGGGCGGGGAACGGCGCCCGGGCGCGGGCAGGGCGCGGCGCCTGGGCGTGGGCATGGTCGGTTACGCGTTCATGGGCGCCGCCCACTCCCAGGGGTGGCGCACCGTCGGACGGGTCTTCGACCTGCCGCTCGCCCCGGCCCTCGCGGCCGTCTGCGGCCGTGACGGCGCCGCCGTGCGGGCCGCCGCCGACCGGCTCGGCTGGGCCGCCGCCGAGACCGACTGGCGCGCGCTCATCGCGCGGGACGACGTCGACCTCGTCGACATCTGCACGCCCGGCGACAGCCATGCGGAGATCGCCGTCGCCGCGCTCGACGCGGGCAAGCACGTGCTGTGCGAGAAGCCGCTCGCCAACACCGTCGCGGAGGCGGAGGCGATGGCGGCCGCCGCCGTCCGGGCCCGCGCCCGGGGGCAGGTGGCGATGGTCGGCTTCAACTACCGCCGGGTGCCCGCGCTCGCGCTCGCCCGCCGCTTCGTCGCCGAGGGGCGGCTCGGCGTGCTGCGGCACGTGCGCCTCGCCTACCTCCAGGACTGGCTCGTCGACCCCGGCTTCCCGCTGACGTGGCGGCTGCGCAAGGACCGGGCGGGCTCGGGGGCGCTCGGCGACCTCGGCGCGCACATCGTGGACCTGGCGCAGTACCTGACCGGCGAGACCGTCGCGGGGGTGTCCGCGCTGACGGAGACGTTCGTGCGGGAGCGGCCGTTGGAGGCGGGTGCGGGTGCGGGTGCGGGTGCGGGTGCGGGTGCGGGTGCGGGTGCGGGCCTTGGCGTTAGCGCGGGGGCGGGTGCCGCCGGCGGTCTCGGTGCGACGGGTGGCGTTGGTGCGGCGGGCGGTGTCGGCGTGGCGGGCGGTGGCGTCGGCGGCGGTGTCGGCGGCGGCGGTGCGACAGGCGGTCCCGGCGCGCCGGGCGTCGGCCAGGTCACCGTCGACGACGCGGCCGTCTTCACCGCCCGCTTCCCCTCCGGGGCCCTCGCCACGTTCGAGGCCACCCGCTTCGCGGCGGGCCGCAAGAACGCGCTCCGCGTCGAACTCAACGGCTCCGCCGGGTCGTTGGCGTTCGACATGGAACGCCTCAACGAACTCGACTTCCACGACCACACCGAACCCGCCGCGTCGTCCGGCTTCCGCCGCATCCTCGTCACCGAACCGGACCACCCCTACCTGGAGGCGTGGTGGCCGCCCGGCCACGCCCTCGGCTACGAGCACACCTTCGCGCACCAGGCCCGCGACCTGCTCCACGCCATCGCCACGGGCACCCCCGCCGAGCCGTCCTTCGCCGACGGGCTCGCGGTGCAGCGGGTGCTCGCGGCCGTGGAGGAGAGCGCGGAGAAGAACTCCGTGTACACGCCGGTGGCCCCGTAGCGGCGCCGCCGCCGAGCCGCAAGGAGTTTCCCGTACCCCCTGAGGAGGCCCGTACATGCCCCGCTCGTTCACGCTCTTCACCGGCCAGTGGGCGGACCTGCCGCTCGAAGAGGTCTGCGCGCTGGCCCGCGACTTCGGCTACGACGGCCTGGAACTCGCCTGCTGGGGCGACCACTTCGAGGTCGACAAGGCGCTCGCCGACCCCGCGTACGTCGACGGCCGCCACGCACTGCTCGACAAGTACGGCCTGAAGTGCTGGGCCATCTCCAACCACCTGGTCGGCCAGGCGGTGTGCGACGCCCTCATCGACGAGCGCCACCAGGCGATCCTGCCCGCCCGCATCTGGGGCGACGGCGACGCGGAGGGCGTGCGCCGCCGGGCCGCCGCCGAGATGGCCGACACGGCGCGCGCCGCCGCGGCCTTCGGCGTGGACACCGTCGTCGGCTTCACCGGCTCCGCGATCTGGCACCTGGTGGCGATGTTCCCGCCCGTCCCGGAACACATGATCGCGCGCGGCTACGAGGACTTCGCGAAGCGCTGGAACCCCGTCCTGGACGTGTTCGACACCGAGGGCGTCCGCTTCGCGCACGAGGTGCACCCGAGCGAGATCGCCTACGACTACTGGACCACGCACCAGGCCCTCGCCGCCGTCGACCACCGCTCCGCCTTCGGCCTCAACTTCGACCCCTCGCACTTCGTGTGGCAGGACCTGGACCCGGTGGGCTTCCTCTGGGACTTCCGGGACCGGATCTACCACGTCGACTGCAAGGAGGCCCGCCGCCGCCTCGACGGCCGCAACGGCCGCCTAGGCTCCCACCTGCCGTGGGGCGACCCCCGCCGGGGCTGGGACTTCGTCTCGGCGGGCCACGGCGACGTGCCCTGGGAGGACGTCTTCCGCATGCTCCGGTCCATCGCGTACGAGGGCCCGGTCTCGGTCGAGTGGGAGGACGCGGGCATGGACCGCCTCCAGGGCGCACCAGAGGCGCTACGCCGCCTGAAGGCCTACGACTTCGAGCCCCCCACGGCGTCCTTCGACGCGGCGTTCGCGCGGTGACGTAGCCCGTCCGGCGAGTATCCAGCCCGTCCGGCGTTTGAGGACGAGGCGCGAAGCGCCAACGCAGTTGAGCGGGGGAACGGGGGCGGCAGCCCCCGGTTTCGGGAAGGGGCGGGCCTGGGGCGCACCGCGAGGACACCCCGGCCCCCCACTTTGTCCCGCCCAAGGAAAAAGCCCCACACAACCCACCCACAAGGACTATCCGCGACGGACAATCATGGCTACCGTCCCTGATGTGTACAGGACATAGCCCCTCCCGGGGTGACGGCGCACCCCGGGCGCCACACACCCCCGCGCACCACCGTCCCCCACCGGAGGACCCCGTGCACAGAACGCGCCCAGGAACCCGAGAGGGCACCCGCAAGGCCCTGGCCCTGCTCACCGGCACCCTCCTCGCCGCCGCCACCCTCACCGTCGCCGCCCCCACCGACCCGGCCCGCGCCGCAGGGGACCCCCAGCCGGCCGCCGCGGCCCCCAGGCCGACCGCCGAGAACTTCCAGCAGGTCACGCTCGCCAAGGGCGAGCCGGAGATGGGCGAGCCCATGACGCTCGCCGTGCTCCCGGACCGCTCCGTCCTGCACACCTCCCGCGACGGCACCGTCCGCCTCACCAACGCCGCGGGCGTCACGAAGGTCGCCGGGAAGATCCCGGTCTACAGCCATGACGAAGAGGGCCTCCAAGGCGTGGCCGCCGACCCGAACTTCCGTAAGAACAGGGCGTTCTACCTCTATTACGCCCCGCCCCTGAACACCCCCGCGGGCGACGCCCCGAACACCGGCACCGCCGCCGACTTCAAGAAGTTCGACGGCGTGAACCGCCTCTCCCGCTTCGTCCTCAAGGCCGACGGCACGCTCGACGCCGCCAGCGAGAAGAAGGTCCTCGACGTCCCCGCGAGCCGCGGCATCTGCTGTCACGTCGGCGGCGACATCGACTTCGACAAGCAGGGCAACCTCTATCTGTCGACCGGCGACGACTCCAACCCCTTCGCCTCCGACGGGTTCACCCCCATCGACGAGCGCCCCACCCGCAACCCGGCGTACGACGCCCAGCGCACCGCCGCCAACACCAACGACCTGCGCGGCAAGATCCTCCGCATCAAGGTCAGGAGCGACGGCTCGTACTCCATACCGCAGGGCAACCTCTTCGCCAGGGGCACCAAGAAGACCCGCGCCGAGATCTACGCCATGGGCTTCCGCAACCCCTTCCGGATGAGCGTCGACAAGCCCACCGGCATCGTGTACGTCGGCGACTACGGCCCCGACGCGGGCGCCGCCAACCCCAAGCGCGGCCCGTCCGGGCAGGTCGAGTTCACTCGCGTGACCAAGCCCGGCAACTTCGGCTGGCCGTACTGCGTGGGCAAGAACGAGGCGTACGTCGACTACGACTTCGCGACCGGCGCCTCCGGTTCCGCCTTCGACTGCGCCGCCCCGCGGAACGAGTCCCCGCACCACACCGGCCTGACCGCGCTGCCGCCCGCGCAGCCCGCGTGGATCCCGTACGACGGCGGCTCCGTCCCGGAGTTCGGCACCGGCTCCGAGTCGCCCATGGGCGGCCCCGTCTACCGCTACGACGCGAACCTGGACTCGCCCGTGAAGTTCCCCCAGGCGTACGACGGGAACTACTTCGCCGGTGAGTTCGGACGGCGCTGGATCAAACGCGTCGACCAGGGCGCGGACGGCACCGTGAAGTCCATCAACGCCTTCCCGTGGAAGGGCACCCAGGTGATGGACATGGAGTTCGGCCCGGACGGCGCCCTGTACGTCCTCGACTACGGCACCGGCTACTTCAACGGCGACGTGAACTCCGCCCTGTACCGCATCGAGAACTCCACCGGCGGCGCCTCGCCCGTCGTCGAGGCCGCGGCGTCGGTGACCAGCGGCCAGGCCCCGCTGAAGACCCAGTTCACCGCCAAGGGCACGGACGCCGACGGCGACGCCCTGACGTACCGCTGGGAGTTCGGCGACGGCACCGCCTCCACCGAGCAGAACCCCAGCCACACGTACGACAAGAACGGCACGTACACCGCGACCGTCACCGCCAAGGACCCCTCGGGCCGCACCGGCACCGCCAGCGCGCATGTGACCGTCGGCAACACCGCGCCCACCGTGAAGCTCGAACTCCCCGCCGACGGGCAGCTGTTCACCTTCGGCGACAAGGTGCCGTTCAAGGTGACCGTCACCGATCCCGAAGACAGCCCTGACGGCACCGTCGACTGCTCCAAGGTCAAGGTCACCCACATCCTCGGCCACGACAGCCACGGCCACCCGGTGACCTCCGCCAACGGCTGCGAGGGCACCCTCCAGACGTCCGCCGACAGCGAGCACGACCCCAACGCGAACATCTTCGGCGTCTTCGACGCCGAGTACACCGACAAGGGCGCGAACGGCCAGCCGCCGCTGGCCACCCACGACCAGAGCGTCACCCAGACCCGGCACCGCCAGGCCGAGCACTACGGCGACTCCAAGGGCGTGAACATCATCAACCACCCCCCGGCGCACGGCGGCAAGACGGTCGGCGACATCCACCACGGCGACTGGGTCTCCTTCAAGCCGTACGTCCTCTCCGACGCCACCAAGCTGACCGCCCGCGTCTCCTCCGCCGGTTCCGGCGGCACCCTGGAGGTCCGCGCGGGCACGGCCGACGGGGCCCTGCTCGGCAGCGCCAAGGTCGACCCGACCGGCGGCTGGGAGACGTTCACGGACGTCAGCACGGCCATCGCGGGCGCGCCCGCCGGGACGACGACGCTCTATCTGGTCTTCAAGGGCGAAGGCGGCGGCGCCCTGTACGACGTCGACGACTTCACCTTCACCACGAGCTGAGAGGGGGTACCGCAATGCGCGCACGAGCACGGCTCACCCTCGCCACGGCGGCCGCCACCCTGCTGATCGGCTGCGTGTCGGGACCGGCGTCCTCGACGGCCGGGGCGGAGCGTTCGGGTCCGGAGGGGCCGGGGGCGAGGCTTTCGGGTCCGGAGCGTCCCGGGCACGGCGAGGACGGCGAGCGCGTCCTGGTCTTCTCCAAGACCGCCGGCTTCCGCCACGACTCCATCCCCGACGGCATCGCCGCCGTCAGGGAACTCGGCGCCGCCCACGGCTTCGCCGTCGACGCGACGGAGAACGCCGGGGCCTTCACCCCGAAGAACCTGTCCCGCTACGACGCCGTCGTCTGGCTCTCCACCACCGGCGACGTCCTGAACCCCACGCAGCAGGGCGCCTTCGAGCGCTACGTCCGCGCGGGCGGCGGCTACGTCGGCGTCCACGCGGCCGCCGACACCGAGTACGACTGGCCCTTCTACGGCCGCCTCGCGGGCGCCCACTTCCAGTCCCACCCGGCGATCCAGCCCGCGAAGATCAAGGTCGAGGACCACGCCCACCCGGCGATGGCCCACCTCGGCGCGGGCTGGGACCGCACCGACGAGTGGTACAACTACCGCTCCAACCCCCGCGAACGCGCCCGCGTCCTCGCCTCCCTCGACGAGTCGTCCTACAGCGGCGGCACCATGGGCGGCGACCATCCCATCGCCTGGTGCCAGGGCTCCGTCGACGGCGGCGCGGGCCGCTCCTTCTACACCGGCGGCGGCCACACCAAGGCCTCCTTCGCCGAACCCGCCTTCCGCTCGCACCTCCTCGGCGGCATCCGCTACGCCCTCGGCACCGCCCGGGCCGACTGCCGCCCCGAGCAGGGCTACGTCCCCCTCTTCGACGGCACGGCCGCCTCCCTGGCCAAGTGGAAACAGGCCGGTCCCGGCTCCTTCGCCCTGAACGCCGACGGCACCCTCACCACCGTCGGCGGCATGGGCATGCTCTGGTACGCCGACCGCTCCTTCGCCTCCTACTCCCTCAAGCTCGACTGGAAGATGACCGGCCCCGACAAGGACGACAACTCCGGGATCTTCGTGGGCTTCCCTCCCTCCGACGACCCCTGGTCGGCCGTCAACAACGGCTATGAGATCCAGATCGACGCCACCGACGTCCCGGAGAAGACGACCGGCGCCGTGTACGGCTTCCAGTCCGCCGACCTCGCCGCCCGCGACAAGGCACTCAACCCGCCGGGGGAGTGGAACACCTACGAGCTCCGCGTCGAGGGCGAACGCCTACGGGTCCTCCTCAACGGCGTCCTGATCAACGACTACACCAACACGGACCCCGCGCGAAGCCTGCGCGACGGCCACGTCGGCATCCAGAACCACGGCGCCGACGACCAGGTCACCCTCCGCGACGTCCGCGTCAAGGAACTGCCCGCCCCCGGGCGCCCGTCCACCGACGGCGCCCCCTGAGCGGCGGTGGGCGGAGGACGCCGGACCTCCGCCCACCGTCTTCCCGCCCTCGCACCGCGAGGGCCGTCCGAGCGTGCCGAACGACAGGAGGCAGCCGTGTCGAGTACTGCAACCACGGGCCCCACGGGGGTGTGGCTGATCGGGGCCCGGGGGTCCGTCGCGACGACGGCCGTCGCGGGCTGCGCGGCGATGGCGGCGGGCCTCCACCCGCCCACCGGCATGGTCACCGAGACCCCGCCGTTCGCGCACGCCGCGCTGCCCGCCCTGTCCTCCCTCGTCTTCGGCGGCCACGACACCGTCGAGTGCCCCCTGCCCAAGCGCGCCGAGCAACTCGCCGCCGGCGGCGTACTGCCCCACGGACTGCCCACAGCCATCCGCGCCGAACTCGCCGCCGCCGACGCCGAGATCCGCATCGGCGGCCCCCTGCCCGGCGACACCCGCACCGACGAGGACCTGATCACCGCGTTCACCTCCGAAATCCTCGACTTCATCCACCGCCGGGGCCTAGCCCGCGCGATCGTCCTGAACGTGGCCACCACGGAACCGGGGCCGTTCCTCACGCCGGGGGCCGCTGTGGCCCCGGGGGCCGCCGTTTCGCCGGGGACTGCCGTCGGTCCGGGGAGTGGTGTTCCGCCGGGTCCCGCCGCCGTCCCGGGGGCTGCCGTCAGGTCGGGGCCCGCTGTCGCTGCGGGGGTCGCCGTTTCGCCGGGGACTGCCGTCGTTCCGGGGAGCGCTGTTCTGCCGGGGGCTGCCGTCAGGTCGGGGCCCGCTGTCGCCCCGGGGGCCGCTGTTCCGCCGGGGACTGCCGTCGTTCCGGGGAGCACCGTCCCGCCGGGGACCACCGTCGTCCCGGGGGCGGCGGTTGCCCCGGGGACCACCGTCACCCCGGGGATGGCGGCTGCCGCGAGTGCGGCGCTTGCCCTGGGTGTGGGGCCTGCTCCGGGTGGGGCGCCTGCCCCGGGCGTGGAGCCTGCCTCGGGTACGGCGGCTGCCCCCGGTGTGGTGCCTGCCTCCGGTGCGGTGCCTGCCTCGGGGGTGGGCGATGCCTCCGAGGCGGGCCACGCCTCTGGGACGGGCCTCGGTTCCGGGGGCGCCCCCGGCGCCCGGCTGCCCGCGAGCTCCCTCTACGCGGCTGCTGCCCTGCGCGCGGGCTGCCCCTATGTGAACTTCACCCCCTCGACCGGCCTGCACCACCCGGCCCTCGCCGACCTCGCCGCCTCCAGCGGCCTTCCCTACGCCGGGCGCGACGGCAAGACCGGCCAGACCCTGCTCCGCTCCGTACTCGGCCCGATGTTCGCCCAGCGCGCCCTGGACGTCCGCGCCTGGTCCGGCACCAACCTTCTCGGCGGTGGTGACGGCGCCGCCCTCGCCGACCCGCACGCGGCCGCCGCCAAGAACGCGGGCAAGGAACGCGTCCTCGCCGACACCCTCGGCGCCGTCCCCCAGGGCGAGGTCCACATCGACGACGTGCCCGCCCTCGGCGACTGGAAGACCGCCTGGGACCACATCGCCTTCGACGGCTTCCTCGGCACCCGCATGACCCTCCAGACCACCTGGCAAGGCTGCGACTCCGCCCTCGCCGCCCCCCTGATCCTCGACCTGGCCCGCCTCCTCTCCGCCGCCCATCGTCAGGGCCTCACCGGCCCCCGCCCCGAACTCGCCTTCTACTTCAAGGACCCCGACCCCGGCGCCTCCTCGTCACTCTCCGACCAGCACACCGCCCTCCTCGCCTTCGCGACCCGGCTCACCGGACGAGATGAGGCCCGACGTGAGCGCTGACATCGGCGAGGGTCCCGGTGATGGGCCGCGTGGTGGGACGGGCCGGTCCACGGGCGGCTCTGGTGGTGGGCTCCCCCGGTGGCTCCGGGGCCGGGGCCGGGTGCGGAGACCCGACGGCGAGGGCGGGACTCGGCGAGCCTCGGGCCAGGGGAGTGGTGAGCACCTGTCCCCGAGCCAGGGAGCCGTACGGCGGGAGGAGCGCCCGGGAGCTGCGTGGCGGTCCCAGAACCGAGGGCGGTCGCGGCCGTCCGGCGTCCGGGAGCAGGCGCGCGCCTGGGCCGAACTCCTGCGCCTTCCAGCCCTGTTCACGGTCCCCGGCGACGCCCTCGCCGGTGCCGCCGCGACCGGACTGCGCCCCGGCCGGGGCACCGCCCTCGCCCTCACCTCCTCGCTCTGCCTGTACGAAGCGGGCATGGCCCTCAACGACTGGGCCGACCGGGACGAGGACGCCGTGGACCGCCCCCACCGCCCGATCCCGTCCGGCCGCGTCGCCCCCGCCGCCGCCCTCACGGCAGCCGTCGCCCTGACGGCCACGGGCCTCGCCCTTGCCGCCCGCGCGGGCCGCCCCGCCCTCACCGTGGCCACCGCCCTCGCGAGCACCGTCTGGGCCTACGACCTCGCCCTGAAGCACACCAAGGCGGGCCCCGCAGCCATGGCCACGGCCCGAGGCCTCGACCTCCTCCTCGGCGCGACGGCAACGGCTACCGCTCCCCGCCGAGGCCACGGCACGCGGAGCCGTGGCATGCGAAGCCACGGCATGCGAAGGCGCGGCATGTGGAGCCACGGCGCGCGGAGCGCAAAGAGTGGCGTGGCGGGAGGTGACGTGGCGGGAAGCGGCGGCGACGGAATGGCCAGAGTCGCCGGTGCCGGTGCCGGTGCCGGTGCCGGTGCCGGTGTGGGCGCGGGCGCGGTTGTGGGCGTGGGTGCCCGCGACAGCGCGGGTGCCAGCGGCTGGAGGCGTCCGGCCGTCGCTCCGAGCGGGGCGATTGACCGCGCGCGCCGGGGAGGCGGCCCCCGCGCCCACCGGCAGAGAGATCCCCGCTCGGGAACGGCACGCATCGCCTCGGCCCTGCCCGCCGCCGCTGCCCTCGCCGTGCACACCCATGCCATCACCTCCGTTTCCCGTCATGAGACCCAAGGCGGTTCCACCGCCGCACCACTGAGCGCTCTCGCCACGACCCTCGCCCTCGCCCACGCGCTGGCCCGCCCGTCCCCGGCTGCGAACGGGTCCCAGCCGCTCCCGGCAGGCCAAGACGCGGCGACTCACCTCCGCCCAGCGAGCACCACCCGCCCACCGTGGCCGCCGGGAGGCCTCGGCACCGCCGAACTCGCCCGCGCGTCCCTCGCCGCCACCTACTTCGCCACGGCCGGACGCGGCTTCCTGCACGCCGCCCTGAACCCCTCACCTCCCTTGACCCAGCGCGCCGTCGGCGGCGGCATCCGCGCCCTGATCCCCCTCCAGGCCGCGCTCGCCGCGCGGTCCGGCGCCTTCGCCAGTGCCCTTCTCACAGTCGTCCTCGCCCCGGCGGCCCGCCGCTTCGCCCGGAGAGTGAGCGTCACATGAACACCCCGGACCAAGGGCCTGGCCCTCACCGCACCGCTCCCCAAGGCACCCCCGCCGAGAGCGGGCAGACCGCAGGCCCCTGGGCTGGGCCCGCGCCAACTAGCGACAGCCCACGCCGAGTTACCCACCCTCGGGACGTCTGGTCTGAGGGCGCTTCCGCCCGGAACGGACCGGCCGCAGATTCTTGGGCCGGGCGTGCGCCGTCTCCTGGCATCCCTGCCCAAGCCGCCCCCACTGAGGGCGCCTGCCCTGCGGACTCCTCTGCTCAGGGCGGACCGGCCACGGGCTCCCAGGCTGCGCACGTGCCAGCCGATGACCTCCCCGCCCAAGTTGTCCACCCTCAAGTTGTCCACCCCCAAGCCGTCCGCTCCCAAGTCGACCGTCTCAAACTCGCCGACCCCCAAGGCGCCCGGTCTGAAGGCACCCGTGCCCAGCACGGACAGCTCACGGTGCACCCCCGAGGCGGCCAGGCCCTGCCCACTGATCGCACCCTCGGGCCGGGCCGCCCACCGCAAGGCGCCCCCGCCCGCCTTCACTTCGGCTACGGCACCAACGGCCTCACCGACCTGCGTCTCGACGACGCCCTCGGCCTTCTCGCCGACCTCGGCTACTCCGGAGTCGGCCTCACCCTCGACCACATGCACCTCGATCCACTCGCCCCCGATCTGGCCGCTCGCACCCGGCGTCTGGCCCACCGTCTGGACCGCCTCGGGCTGACGGTCACCGTGGAGACGGGCGCCCGCTACATCCTCGACCCGCGCCACAAGCACGGCCCCTCCCTTCTCGATCCCGATCCCCAGCGCCGCGCCGACCGCGTCCGCCTCCTCATCCGTGCGGTGCAGGTCGCCACGGATCTCGGCGCCCACGCCGTCCACTGCTTCAGCGGCACCACGCCCGACGGCACCTCCACGGCCACGGCCTGGGACCGCCTCGCCGACACGCTCGGCCCCGTCCTCGACGCCGCCTCCGGCGCACACATGCCCCTTGCCGTAGAACCCGAGCCCGGACACCTCCTCGCCACACTCGCCGACTTCCACCACCTCCGTCGTCTGCTCGGTGACCCCGAGCCCCTCGGCCTGACTCTCGACATCGGCCACTGCCAGTGCCTTGAACCCGACTCACCGGTCGACTGCGTCCGCGCCGCCGCCCCTTGGCTGCGGCACGTCCAGATCGAGGACATGCGCAGGGGCGTCCACGAGCATCTGCCGTTCGGCGAGGGCGAGATCGACTTCCCGCCCGTCCTCCGCGCCCTCGCCGACACCGGCTACCAGGGCCTGACCGTCGTGGAACTGCCCCGCCACTCCCACGCGGGCCCCCGACTCGCGGCCGAGTCCCTGGACTTCCTCCACCGCGCCGCCGACCCGGCACACCTCCGCGCTCCCAGCCCCCTTCCCGCCGCCACCCCGGGCGCGGCCCCGGAGGCCTCATCCCAAGGAGGAACCCCGTGACCGACACCCATGCAGTCGCCGACCTCCGCTCCCGCCTCGAAGCCGGTCTCGACGGCGGGGCCCGCGCCTGGCTCGACCAGGCCACCGCCGAAGCCACCGAGCACCGGAACGCGCACCGGGACACACACCGGGACACACACCGGGACACACACCGGGACACACACCGAGACGAGCACCAGGACGACCAGCTCGTAGGTGCGCCTCCTTGGGAGCTGCGCTTCGCCGAAGCGGGCCGCCGCTGTGGAGCCGCACACGCGGATGCCGCCCGCCTGCTCCTGCTGCACACCGCCCGCGCCGACACGGCCACCCTCGCCCGGCTCTACCACCAGGGCACCGCCGCCGAACGCCGCGCCATCCTGCGCGCCCTGCCGCTCCTGGTGCCCGGCCCCACCGCGCTGCCGCTCGTCGAGGACGCCCTGCGCACCAACGACACCCGTCTCGTCGCCGCCGCCCTCGGCCCGTACGCCGCCGCCCACCTTCCCCCGCACGCCTGGCGGCACGCCGTCCTCAAGTGCCTGTTCACCGGCGTACCCGTGGACACCGTCGCCGACCTGGAGGACCGCGCCCGCGCCGACGCCGAGCTGGCCCGCATGCTCGCCGACTACGCGGACGAACGCACCGCCGCGGGCCGCGCCGTCCCCGGCGATCTGCACCGCGTGCTCGCCCTGGCCGCGCCACCAGAACCCCCTGACCGCCCCGCCCCGGCGGCGCCCGCCACCGCCGCGGCCCAGTCGACCCCCACCGGCGAGGAGCAGGAGTCCTGATGCGCATCTTCGACCCGCACATCCACATGACCTCCCGCACCACCGACGACTACCAGGCCATGCACGCCGCGGGCGTGCGCGCCGTCGTCGAACCCTCCTTCTGGCTGGGGCAGCCGCGCACCTCGGCCGCGTCCTTCGTCGACTACTTCGACTCCCTCCTCGGCTGGGAGCCCTTCCGCGCCGCCCAGTACGGCATCGCCCACCACTGCACCATCGCCCTCAACCCCAAGGAGGCGAACGACCCGCGCTGCACCCCCGTCCTCGACCTGCTGCCGCGCTATCTGGTGAAGGACAACGTCGTCGCCGTCGGCGAGATCGGCTACGACTCGATGACGCCCGCCGAGGACTCGGCGTTCGCGGCCCAGCTCCAGCTGGCCGCCGACCACGAGCTGCCCGCGCTGGTGCACACCCCGCACCGCGACAAGCTCACGGGCCTGCGCCGCACCCTGGACGTCGTCGCCGAGTCCGCGCTCCCCGCGGACCGGGTCCTGATCGACCACCTCAACGAAACCACCGTCAAGGAAGCCAAGGACGCGGGCTGCTGGCTCGGCTTCTCCGTCTATCCGGACACCAAGATGGACGAAGATCGGATGGTCGCGATCCTGCGGGAGCACGGACCCGCGCGCGTCCTCGTCAACTCGGCAGCCGACTGGGGCAAGAGCGACCCGCTCAAGACCCGCAAGGTCGGCGACGCGATGCTTGACGCCGGATTCACCGACGACGACGTCGACCGCGTGCTGTGGCGCAACCCCGTCGCCTTCTACGGGCTCAGCGGCCGCCTCGACCTCGACGTCGTGGACACCGCCACCACCCACGAGGGCAACTCCATCCAGCGCGGAGGGGCGTGACCCATGCGCTTCCGCCACCCCGACGGCTCCACCGTCCACCTCGCCTACTGCACCAACGTCCACCCGGCCGAAACCCTCGACGGGGTCCTCGCCCAGCTGCGCGACCACTGCGAACCCGTACGCAGACGCCTCGGCCGCGACCGCATCGGCATCGGACTGTGGCTCGCCAAGGACGCCGCCCACGCCCTCGTCACCGACCCGGCCGCCCTGCGCGGACTGCGCACCGAACTCGACCGGCGCGGACTGGAAGTGGTCACCCTCAACGGCTTCCCGTATGAAGGCTTCGGCTCCGGAGAAGTCAAGTACCGCGTCTACAAACCCGACTGGGCCGACCCCGAACGCCTTGAGCACACCACCTCCCTGGCCCGCGTTCTCGCCCAGCTGCTGCCCGACGATGTCACCGAGGGCACCATCTCCACGCTGCCGCTGGCCTGGCGCACCACCTTCGGCACGGCCCGCGCGGCCGAGGCCCGCGGCGCCCTGATCACTCTCGCCCAGCGCCTCGACGCCCTCGCCGAGCTGACCGGCCGGTCCATCCGCGTCGGCCTCGAACCCGAACCCGGCTGCACGGTGGAGACCACCAGCGACGCCATCGCCCCCCTCACCGCGATCGGCCACGACCGCATCGGCGTCTGCGTCGACACCTGTCACCTCGCCACCTCCTTCGAGGACCCGCGCACCGCGCTCGACACCCTCGCCGCCGCGGGCATCCCCGTCGTCAAGTCCCAGCTCTCCGCCGCTCTGCACGCCGAACACCCCCACCTCCCCGAAGTACGCGCGGCCCTCGCCGCCTTCGACGAACCCCGCTTCCTGCACCAGACCCGCACCCTGCCCCGCGACCGGACCGCGCCGACCAGCGGCGGAACCCTCGTCGCCACCGCCCTGCGCGGCACCGACGACCTGGGCGAGGCCCTCACCGCCGACGCCCTGCCCGACACGGCCCCCTGGCGCTCCCACTTCCATGTGCCGCTGCACGCGGCACCCGCTCCACCCCTCACCTCCACCCTTCCGGTCCTCACCGACACGCTCGCCCGCCTCGTCGGCGGACCACACCCACGCACACGCCACCTCGAAGTCGAGACCTACACCTGGCAGGCCCTTCCGCCCGAGCTGCGCCCGCGCGCCCGCCCCCAGCTCGCCGACGGCATCGCCGCCGAACTCACCCTCGCCCGCGACCTGCTGACAGACCTCGGCCTGAAGGAACTGCCATGACACCTCCATCCGCGGAGCGGCCGACTCCGCTGCTCGTCCTCGACGTCGTCGGCCTCACCCCCCAACTCCTGGCCCATATGCCGCACCTGACCGCCCTCGGCGAGGCGGGCTCACGCGCCGCGCTCGGCACGGTCCTGCCGGCGGTCACCTGCGCCGCCCAGTCGACGTTCCTCACCGGCACCACCCCCGCCGAGCACGGCATCGTCGGCAACGGCTGGTACTTCCGCGAGCTCGGCGAGGTCCTGCTGTGGCGGCAGCACAACGGTCTCGTCGCGGGCGACAAGCTGTGGGACGCCGCCCGCCGCGCGCACCCCGGCTACACCGTCGCCAACATCTGCTGGTGGTACGCCATGGGCGCCGACACCGACTTCACCATCACCCCCCGTCCCGTGTACTACGCCGATGGCCGCAAGGAGCCCGACTGCTACACCCGCCCACCGGCCCTGCACGACGAACTCACCGAGAAATTCGGCACGTTCCCCCTGTTCCACTTCTGGGGCCCCGGCGCGGACCTCGTCTCCAGCCGATGGATCGTGGACGCCACCCGGCACATCCTCACCACCCGCCACCCCGACCTGGCCCTGTGCTACCTCCCTCACCTCGACTACGACCTGCAGCGCTACGGCCCCGACGACCCTCGCTCCCACCGCGCCGCCGCCGATCTGGACGCGGTCATCGCGCCGCTCCTAGACGACGCCCGAGCCGAGGGGCGCACCGTCGTCGCACTGTCCGAGTACGGCATCACCCGCGTCAGCCGCCCCGTCGACATCAACCGCGCGCTGCGCCGCGCCGGACTCCTCGACGTGCACACCCAGGACGGCATGGAGTACCTCGACGCGATGGCATCGCGCGCGTTCGCCGTCGCCGACCACCAGATCGCCCACGTCTACGTGCGCCGCCCCGAAGACCTGGAGGCGACCCGTGCCGCCCTCGCCGGCCTGCCCGGCATCGAGCGACTCCTGGACGACGAGGGGAAGAAGGCCCACCACCTGGACCACCCTCGCTCCGGGGAGCTCGTCGCGGTCGCCGAACCGGACGCCTGGTTCACGTACTACTACTGGCTCGACGACGCCCGCGCGCCCGACTTCGCGCAGCTCGTCGAGATCCACCGCAAACCCGGCTACGACCCGGTCGAGCTCTTCATGGACCCAGAGGACCCCTATGTGCGGCTCAAGGCCGCGGGCGCCCTGGCCCGCAAGAAGCTCGGCATGCGCTACCGCATGGCGGTCGTGCCCCTCGACCCCTCACCTATTCGCGGCAGCCATGGCCGCCTCCCCACGAGCGAGGACGCTGATTCCGGACCGCTCATTCTGTGCTCCACCCCCCGCGCTGTCACCGGCCGCGTCGCGGCCACCGATGTGAAGTCACTGCTGCTCGAACTCGCCGGACTGCACTGAGCCCCGCGAGCGCTCACGCGGACGCGGCACCGTCCGCGCCCCGCACGGCGGCGACGTCGTCCACGCCGCCCCGTCCGCGTGCAATCCACTCAACCAGAGCGCGCCGGCCCTGCCATCAGGGTTCACCCCTGACCTCACCCCGACGCGCCTTTCGAACCCATCCCTGACCTCACCCTGACCCGCCCCGTCCACCACCATCCCCCGTCCACCACCATCCCTCCGACCTCCCCGCCCCCTCATCCCAATCCGGGAGACCCACATGAGCCGCAAGCACACAGCAGCCGACGCCGAGCTCGACCGCAGACTCAGCAGGCGCGGCGTGCTGGGCGTCGCCGCGGGCACTACCGCGGCGGCCTTCGTCGGCAGCGCCGCCGCTGCCACCCCGGCCTCCGCCACCACCACCTCCGCCGCCCCGGCACCGGGCAAGGTTCGGGGCCGACCCGTCCTGCCGCCCGGCCGCCTGGGCGTCCAGCTGTACAGCCTCCGCGACAAGGTCTCCACGCTCGGCTTCGCCACCGTCTTCGGCGAGCTGAAGAAGTACGGCTACGACGAGATCGAGTTCGCCGGATACACCCAAGGCTCCGCGGGCCCCATCACCCTCGACCGGCTCAAGCGGCTGACCCGCGACCACGGCCTGCGCCCCATCGGCAGCCACGTCGGCTACTACGACAACGGCAACCCCGACGCCTACACCTTCGCGCAGAACCTCACCAAGGTGCTCGACGACGCCGAGGCCCTCGGACTGAAGCACATCGGCACCGCTTCGGGGCCCTTTCGCCACGGCGCCACCGTCGACGCGTGGAAGCGCGCCGCCGAGGACTTCAACACCTACGGAGCAGCGGCCCGTGCGCGGGGGATGAAGTTCTACCAGCACAACCACGCCGAGGAGTTCTCCTTCGCCACGGACAAGCCGAGCGTGCGCCTCTACGACGTGCTGCTCGCCGAGACCGACCCGGACCTCGTGTACCTGGAGATGGACATCTACTGGGCGTACTGCGCGCAGTTCCGCTTCGGCAAGCAGACGGACGGCACACCCCGGCCCTTCGACCCGCTGGACTACGTCCTCAGGCGCCCGCACCGCTACCCGCTGTTCCACGTCAAGGACGGCATCCGCGACGACTCCACGCGCGACGGGTACCGCATGGTGGACGTCGGCGACGGAGACATCGACTACAAGAGGTTCCTGTCCAAGGTGACCGCCCGTACCCACGGCGGCCGGCGCTACCACCACTGGCAGGCCGAGCACGACAACCCGGCCGAGTCCTTCGCCTTCGCCCGTAAGTCGAGTGCCCATCTGCACGCGCTGCGCGAGCGCTGCGGAGACTGAACGGAGCCGCGGCGCGGGGGAGGGCTCCGACCGTCACGAGGGACGGCCGGGGCCCCTCCCCTGGCCGGGAGCCGCGGCCAGCCCTACCGGACCGCGGCTCCACGCGCGCGTGCCGCACCCGGCTGGTGCAGCAGCAAGGACAGCGCCGCCGCGAGCAAGGACACCGCCCCCGCCGTCGTGTAGGCGCCCACGTAGCCCCAGGAGTGCACGACCATCGCGCCGAGGCCACCGCCGAACAGGCCGCTCACCACTTTCGCGCTGTAGACCATGCCGTAGTTCGAGGCGTTGTTGTTCTCCCCGAAGTAGTCCGGCACCAGAGCGGCGAACAGCGGGTAGAAGGCGCCGCCCGCGAAGCCGGACAGGAAGGCGAAGAACAGGAAGAGCGGCTCGTTGCGCATCTCGCCCGCCCCCAGGACACCGAACTGCGCCACCGCCAGGACCAGACACACGTAGGTCAGCGTCGGGCGCCGTCCCAGACGGTCCGAGAGCCAGCCGACGACGCCGCGCCCCGTTCCGTTGATCACCGACATGACGCCCATGGAGGACGCCGCGATCAGCGGCCCGAAGCCCATCTCCTTGGCGAACGGAACCTGGAAGGAGATCCCGAAGATCGACACCCCGGCGCAGCACAGCATGCACACCCACATCAGCGGCACGACACCGGTGCGCAGCGCCTCCTCCGGGGTGAACTGCCGGACGGCGGGCGGGTTCCTCGCGAGCGAGACGGACGTGCGCGGGTCGGCCGCACGCCGCAGCGGGTCGACGTGGGCGGGCCACCAGTTCTTCGGCGGGTCCTTGAAGAACAGGCCCGCCACCAGGGTCACCGCGAGCACGTAGAAGCCGACGAGGTCCAGCACGGTGCGGTAGTTGGAGGTGTCGAAGCCGTACGAGAACAGGAAGATGAACGGCACCGCCCCGTAGGCGAAGCCTCCGTTGACGAAGCCCGTCTTGCCGCCGCGCCGCTCCGGATACCACTTGCCGACCATGTTGACGCACGTCGAGTAGATGAGCCCGGAGCCGACGCCGCCGAGCAGCCCGAAGCCCGCCATCGCGGCCACCAGGTTGGGGGCGTGGCTGAGGCTCACGAAGCCGAGCAGCGACAGGACGGACCCCAGGAGCATCGCCGCGCGGCTGGTCAGGACGCCCTTCTCGCGGAGCTTCCCGGCGGGGAAGGAGACACCCGCCTGGAAGAAGATCCACACGCTCAGCACCCAGAAGGTGTTGGACGACGTCCAGTGGTGTGCCGCCGACAGGGTGTCCTCGGCGGCTCCGTAGGCGTACTCGAAGACACTGATGGCGACCATGGCCACCCAGGGGAGGGCGACCATCGTCCAGCGCGGGCGGCCGAGGATGTCACGGTCGGTCTCGCCGACCCGGTAGACGCGGCCGCGCGCGTCCGTGAGCTCTCGATACCGTCGTGACGACGCGTCCGCGCGACCGGACGCGGGGTGTTCGGCGAAGGGCTCCGCCGTCATGTCAAGCCATCTCCTCACCTAGAGGGTGTGGGTTGGGTACGACGCGCCGGGGGTGGGGCCTGCCCGGCGCCTTCAGGAACAGTGCGAGCACGGCGGAGGCGATGCCGATGCACCCGGCGATGACGAACGCGCCCTCGTAGTCCCACGCGTCCACCACGACGGCCCCCATGCCGGAGCCGACGAGCCCGGAGACCAGCTTCGAGCTGTAGACCATGCCGTAATTGGTGGCGTTGTTGTTCTCACCGAAGTAGTCGGCCGTCATCGCGGCGAACAGCGGGAAGATCGCCCCGCCGCCGAAACCGGAGACCATGGAGCAGAACAGGAAGAACGGCATGCTGCCCATGGAGCCCGACACCAGGACGCCGAACTGGGCGGTGCCGAGGACGAGACAGACGATGACGAGGGTGTTGCGCCGTCCGCAGCGGTCGGAGATCCAGCCGATCACTCCCCGGCCCGTGCCGTTGACGATCGCCTTCAGGGACATCGCCGTGGCCACGATGCCGCCCGCGAACCCCATGTCCTTGCCGAAGGGCACCTGGAAGGCGATCCCGAAGATATTGATCCCGGCCGTGCACAACAGGCAGAACCACATCATCCAGAGCACAGGAGTACGGGCGGCCTCCCTAGGGGTGTACTGCTTCACGGCGGGCGGGTTCTTCTCCAGGGCCCGCCGGATGCGGGGGTCGTCGGACACCTTCAGGGGGTCGACGTGCGGCGGCCACCAGCCCTTGGGCGGGTCCTTGAAGAACCATCCGGCGACCGCCACGACGCAGGCGCACAGGACGCCTACGAAGACCAGGACGCCCTGGTAGTTGCCCACGTCCATGTACGACGTGAAGAGGAACACGAACGGCACCGAGCCATAGGCGAAGCCGCCGTTCACCAGGCCGGTCTTGCCGCCCTTCCGCTCGGGGTACCACTTGCCGACCATGTTCACGCAGGTCGCGTAGACCAGGCCGGCGCCGATGCCGCTGAACATGCCGAAGCCGATGTAGGCGACGGTCACGTGCGGCGCGTACGCGAGGGCGAGATAGCCGCAGACCGTGCCCAGCGCGCCGAGGAACATGGCGTACCGCGCGGGCAGCCTGCCGCTCTCGCGCAGTTGCCCGGCGGGGAAGGCGACGGCCGCCTGGAAGAACACCCAGACGCCCATCAGCCAGAAGATGTGCCCGCTGCTCCACAGGTGCGCGTCGTGCAGCGTGTCCTCGGCGGAGGTGAACGCGTACTCCGACGAGCTGATGCCGAGCATGCCCATCCAGGGGAAGAGCACCATGGTGCGGCGTGGCCGCCCCATGATGTCCAGGTCGGTCTCACCGATGCGGTACAGGCGGCCGTTGCGGTCCGTCACCTCCCTGAAGGGGACGGACGTCGAGAGGTCGGTGGTTGTCATGGTCGTGTTGCACCCCTTGCGTTCGAAAGAGCTGGCCAGCGCCCCCTGTCCGTTCCTTCGTGCGCGTACGGGTCCTGGGGCGGCCGACACGCACCGCCGTCCGTCCCGAGCACCGGTCACCTCATCGACGGCCCCCCAACAGCCCCGCGGCGCGAGCCCACTGGTACTTCGCCCCGAGGACCGCGACCGGCTTCTCCGTGGTGTACGGGTAGGCGACGACACCGTGCTCGAAGAGGTACTGGCAGGCCTGCTCCACCTCGACATCGCCCGCGAGTGAGGCCACGACGGGCTTGTCGATGCCGCGCTCGCGGAACTCGGCGACCACGCGGGCCGTTAGTTCGGCGAAGACCATGGGAGGGGTGACGATGGTGTGCCAGTAGCCCAGGACGAGCGCGTGGACGCGCGGGTCCTCCAGGCCGAGCCGGATCGTCGCCTCGTACGTCGACGGGGGCTCGCCGCCGGTGATGTCCACGGGGTTGCCCGCAGCGCCGAACGGCGGGATGAACGCGCGGAACGCCGCGTCCAGGTCGGGCGGGATCTCCATGAGCCGCAGTCCGTTGTCCGTCACGGCATCGGAGAGCAGCACACCGGAACCGCCTGCCCCGGTGATGATGACGACGTTGTCGCCGCGCGGCGTGGGCAGCACCGGCAGCGCCCGCGCGTACTCCAGCATCTCGTTCAGACCCGGGGCCCGGATGACGCCCGCCTGCCTGAGGACGTCGTCGTAGACGGCGTCGTCGCCCGCCAGCGCCCCCGTGTGCGAGCCCGCCGCCCTGGCCCCGGCCGCCGTGCGGCCCGCCTTGAGGACCACGACGGGCTTCTTGGGCACCGTGGCGCGAGCGGCCTCCACGAAGGCCCGGCCGTCCTTGAGGTCCTCCAGGTGCATGGCGATGCACTGGGTGCGCGGGTCCTCGCCGAACCACGTCAGGAGGTCGTCCTCGTCGAGGTCCGACTTGTTGCCGAGCCCCACGATCGCTGAGACGCCCGTCTTCGTGGTCCGCGCGAAGCCGAGGATCGCCATGCCGATGCCGCCGGACTGGCTGGTGAGCGCGACACCGCCCTTCACGTCGTACGGCGTGCAGAAGGTGGCGCACAGGTCCTGCCACGTCGAGTAGTAGCCGTAGATGTTCGGGCCGAGCAGCCGCACGCCGTGCCGTCTGCCGATCGCCACGATCTCGTCCTGGAGTTCCTGTTCGCCGGTCTCGGCGAACCCGGACGGGATGAGGACCGCGTTCGGGACGCCCTTGCGGCCGACGTCCTCCAGTGCCCTCGCGACGAGCTTGGCGGGGATCGCGAAGACCGCCACATCCACCTCACCGGGAACGTCCGTGACACTCTTGTACGCCTTGCGGCCCAAGATGTCATCGGCCTTGGGGTTCACCGGGTGGATCTCGCCCGGGAACCCGCCGTCGATGAGATTGCGCATCACCGAGTTGCCGATCTTCCCCGGCTCGTTGGAGGCGCCGATGACGGCGACGGAGCGGGGCTGCATGAGGCGGCGCATGGAGGCGAGCATCTCCGCGCGCGTGTACGTGTGCCGCTCCTTGGGGGCCTCATCGGAGAGGATCACGCGGATGTCCGCGGCGAGCGCACCCCGGGGCGTGGCGATCACCGGGTTGAGGTCGACCTCCGCGATCTCGGGGAAGTCCGAGACGAGGTCGGAGACGCGGCGGATCTGTTCCGCCAGGGTCCCGCGCGCCACGGGCTCGGCGCCGCGCACACCGCGCAGGACCTCGGCCGCGCCGATCGAGTCGAGCATCGAGGCGGCCTCGTCGGCGTCGACGGGCGCCAGCCGGAACGTGATGTCCTTGAGGACCTCCACGAGCACACCACCGAGCCCGAAGGCGACGACCTTGCCGAACGTCGGGTCGGTGACCGCCCCGACGATCACCTCCTGTGCGTCGGGCCCTGTCGGCAGCAACTCCTGTACCTGTACTCCGTCGACGCGCGCGGTCGGCGCGTACGCGCGCGCGTTGTCGACGATCCGGCGGAACGCCGCGCGGACGTCCTTGGCGCCCTCCACCCCGACGACCACGCCGCCCGCGTCGGTCTTGTGGAGGATGTCCGGAGAGACGATCTTCATGACGACGGGTCCGTCGAAGCGCGCGGCGTGCGCCACCGCCTCGTCGACGTCCCGCGCGAGTTCCTCCCGGGGCACAGCGATGCCGTAGGCGTCCGCGAGGAGCTTGCCCTCGGGGGCCGTCAGGGAGGTGCGCCCGTCGGCGCGCACAGAGTCGAGCAGGGCGCGCACCCGCTCGGCACGGTTCCGCCGCCCACCCCCAGGTTCGGCGCGTTCGTCGGCAGGCAATCAGACCACCCCGTTCGACTTGAGCAGGCGCAGTTCCTCGTCGCCGAGGCCGAGTTCGCCGATGAACACCTCTTCGTTGTGCTCGCCGAGCAGCGGCGATGCGGTGACGTCGACGGGGGAGTCGGAGAGCTTCAGGGGCGAGCCGACGGTCTTGAACGTGCCCCGCTCCGGGTGGGCGACGTCGACGATCATGTCGTTGGCGGCCAGGGAAGCGTCCTCGATGATCTCCTTGGTGGACAGGATCGGCCCGCAGGGGATGTTGTGGGCGTTCAGCCGCTCCAGGACCTCCCACTTGGGCAGCGCGGCGGACCACTCCTCGATCAGCTGGAACATCTTGGTGAGCTGCGGAAGGCGGGCCTCAGGCGTCGCCCACTCGGGGTCGTCGGCGAGCTCCGGCCGGCCGATGAGCTCGGTCAGGGGCTTCCAGCCGACGGGCTGCACGATGACGTACACGTAGTCGTTGGGGCCGCCGGGCGCGCACCTGACGGCCCAGCCGGGCTGACCCCCGCCGGACGCGTTTCCCGAGCGGGGAACTTCGTCGCCGAAGTCGTCGTTGGGATATTCAGTGAGCGGGCCATGGGCCAGGCGCTGCTGATCGCGCAACTTCACCCGGCAGAGGTTGAGCACGGCGTGCTGCATGGCCACATTGACCCGCTGACCGCGCCCGGTGTTCTCGCGCTGGAACAGCGCCGCGAGGATCCCCGCCACGGCGTGGACACCCGTGCCCGAATCGCCGATCTGCGCACCCGTGGCCAGCGGCGGCCCGTCCTCGAAGCCCGTGGTGGCCATCGAGCCGCCCATGGCCTGAGCCACGACCTCGTACGCCTTGAAAGCGGTGTACGGGCCGTCACCGAACCCCTTGATGGAGGCATAGACGATACGCGGATTGATCTCCTGGATGCGGTCCCAGGTGAAGCCCATGCGGTCGACCGCGCCCGGACCGAAGTTCTCGACCAGCACGTCCGAGCGGCGGATCAGCTCCGTGAGGAGTTCCTTGCCGCGCTCGGTCTTGGTGTTCAGGGTGATGCTCCGCTTGTTGCAGTTGAGCATCGTGAAGTACAGCGAGTCCACGTCCGGGAGGTCGCGCAGCTGCTTCCGCGTGATGTCCCCGGTGGGCGCCTCCAGCTTCACCACGTCCGCGCCGAGCCAGGCGAGCAGCTGGGTGGCGGAGGGGCCGGACTGGACGTGCGTCATGTCGAGGACGCGGATTCCTTCGAGGGCCTTGGTCACGTCCGGTTCACCTCACTTGTACATGGTCTGGTTCATGGTTCCGGGGGCGTAGGCGTCCGGATCGACCCACACGTTGATCAGGGACGGTTTGCCGGACTCCCGGGCGCGGCGCAGCGCGGGGGCGATGTCGGCGGGGTCGCGGACCTCTTCGCCGTAGCCGCCGAGCATCCGCGCGAACTGGTCGTAGTGGACGTCGCCGAGGGTGTTGCCGACCCGCTCGCGCGCGGCGCCGTACTTGGCCCGCTGGCCGTAACGGATCTGGTTCATGGAGGAGTTGTTGCCGATGATGCCGACGAAGGGCAGGTCGTAGCGCACAAGCGTCTCGAAGTCCCAGCCGGTGAGGCTGAAGGCGCCGTCCCCGAAGAGGGCCACCACCTCCTTGTCGGGCCGCGCCTGCTTGGCGGCGAGCACGAAGGGGACGCCGACGCCGAGGGTGCCGAGCGGTCCCGGGTCCATCCAGTGGCCGGGGGCCTTGGGCTGGACGACCTGGCCGGAGAAGGTGACGATGTCGCCGCCGTCGCCGATGTAGAGCGAGTCCTCGGTGAGGAATTCGTTGATCTCGCTGACGAGGCGGTAGGGGTGGATGGGCGTGGCGTCGGACCGCAGTTGAGGCAGCCGCTTCTCCACGGCTGTCTGCTCGGCGGCCCGCAGCTCGTCGAGCCACTCCTTGCGGCGGGCCGCGCCGCCGTTGAGGCGTCCGGTGGCGGCTTCGGTGACGGACTTCAGGACGAGGCCCGCGTCGCCCACGATGCCGAGGTCGACGTCGCGGTTCTTGCCGACCGTGCGGTAGTCGAGGTCGATCTGGACGACCGTCGCGTCGGGGGAGAGGCGTTTGCCGTAGCCCATGCGGAAGTCGAAGGGGGTGCCGACGATCACGATCAGATCGGCGTTGGCGAAGGCGTAGCGGCGTGACAGCTGGAAGTGGTGGGGGTCTCCGGGAGGGAGGGTGCCGCGCCCGGCGCCGTTCATGTACGCGGGCACGTTCAGGGCGCGGACGAGCTCGATGGCGGCCGCGGTGCCGCGGGTGGTCCACACCTGGCTGCCGAGGAGGATCGCGGGCTTCTCCGCGTGCACCAGGAGGTCGGCGAGCCGCTCGACGGCCTCGGGGTCGCCCGCCGACCGGGTGGAGGCGCGGTAGTGCCCCGCGCGTGGGACGCGTGCCGACGTCAGCGGCACCTTGGCGTCGAGGACGTCGCGCGGTATCTCCAGGAAGGACGGCCCCGGGGCGCCGTGGTAGCACTCGCGGAAGGCCATGGACACCATGTCGGCGGCGCGCGCGGTGTCCGGCACGGTCGCCGCGAACTTGGTGATGGGCGTCATCATGTCGACGTGCGGCAGGTCCTGCAGGGAGCCCATCTTGTGCTGGGTGTGGGCGCCTTGGCCACCGATCAGCAGCATCGGAGACTCCGCGCGGAAGGCGTTGGCGACGCCCGTGACGGCGTCGGTGGTGCCAGGACCGGCGGTCACCACGGCGCAGCCGGGCTTGCCGGTGACGCGCGCGTAGCCGTCGGCGGCATGGGCGGCGACCTGCTCGTGCCGTACGTCGACGACCTCGATGCCCTCGTCCACGCAGCCGTCGTAGATGTCGATGATGTGGCCGCCGCACAGGGTGTAGATGACCTCGACACCCTCCGCCTTGAGTGCCTTGGCGACCAGATGCCCGCCGGAGATCAGGGTGTCGTTCGGGTCGGTGCCGTCGTTGTTGCTGTCGTTGTTGCTTTCGTCGGGCATGGCGAAGTCCTGTCCCTTCGTAGGGGAGTTGGAGCGCTCTCGCATGCGCTGTGGGGCGCCCTCCACCGTACATTGCATACAGTCGACGAATACTGTATGAAGCTTGTTATCCCGCATCCGGTGAGTGGTGTCCAGGGGGCGTGCGGCACTTTCAGACAGGAGCCGGACATGGACCTGTACGAGCACCAGGCAAGGGAACTCTTCGAGGAATACGGCATCTTGGTGCCGCGGGCCGAGGTGGCCACGACGGCCAAGGAGGCACGCGCGTGTGCCGAGCGGCTGGGCGGCCGAGTCGTCGTGAAGGCGCAGGTGAAGGCCGGAGGGCGCGGCAAAGCGGGGGGTGTGAGGCTCGCCGCTGACCCGGCCGCGGCCGAGTTGACGGCACGGCAGATCCTCGGCATGGACATCAAAGGCCACACCGTGCGCTCCGTGATGGTGGCCGAACCCGTAGAACCCATCGACATGGAGAGCGAGTTCTATGTTTCGTACGTCCTGGGCCGCGCGGAGGGCAGGTTCGCCCTGATCGCGTCGGCCCAGGGCGGCATGGACATCGAACAGGTCGCGGCGAACCGCCCCGACGCGGTGGTGCGCGTGCCCGTCGACCCGGCCGAAGGCATGACGCGGACCAGGGCCGTCGAGGCCACGACCCGCGCGGGCCTCCCCGGAGCCGCGGCCGACGTCCTGGTCGCCCTGTGGGACGTCCTGATCCGTGAGGACGCGCTGCTCGTCGAGGTGAACCCCCTCGTCCGTACACCAGAGGGACCACTGATCGCACTTGACGCGAAAGTGACCCTTGATGACAACGCGCGCTACCGGCAGCGGCGTTGGAGGCAACGGGGATCGGAGCACGACGACGCGCGCGAGGCGGCTGCCGCGGCCCAAGGACTCACGTACGTGAAGCTCGACGGCGAGGTCGGCGTCATCGGCAACGGGGCCGGACTCGTCATGGCGACCCTCGACGCCGTAGCGGGCCGCGGCGCGCGCCCCGCCAACTTCCTCGACATCGGAGGCGGCGCCTCGGCCCAGGTCATGGCCGACGGCCTGACCGTCGTCCTCGCCGACCCGGCCGTCACCTGCGTCTTGGTGAACGTCTTCGGCGGCATCACCGCGTGCGACGCCGTCGCCGACGGCATCGTGCGGGCCCTGGAGACCGTACGCCTGACCAAACCGCTCGTCGTGCGACTCGACGGCAACAACGCCGCACGCGGACGCGCCCTGCTCGACGCGCGCGCCCATCCGTTCGTCGAGCAGGCCACGACCATGGACGGCGTGCGCGCCGTGCCGCCGCACTCGCCCCCGCGACCACCGCCTGAGGAGCCGGACATGGCGATTCACCTGACCAAGGACAGCAAGGTCCTCGTCCAGGGCATGACCGGCGCCGAGGGCATGAAGCACACCCACCGCATGCTCGCCGCGGGCACCGACGTCGTCGGCGGCGTCAACCCGCGCAAGGCGGGCCGCGGCGTCGACTTCGACGACCGCGCCGTCCCCGTCTTCGGCACCGTGCGCGCCGCGCGGGAGGCGACCGGCGCGGACGTCAGCGTCCTGTTCGTGCCGCCCGCATCCACCAAGTCCGCCGTCATCGAGGCGGCCGACGCGGGCATACCGCTCGCCGTCGTCATCACCGAAGGCGTTCCCGTGCACGACACCGTCGCCTTCCAGGCACATGCCCGGCGGCGCGGCACCCGCGTGATCGGCCCCAACTGCCCGGGCCTCATCACCCCCGGACAGGCCACCGCGGGCATCATTCCCACCGACATCACCAAGGCCGGACCCATCGGCCTGGTCTCCAAGTCCGGCACGCTCACCTACCAACTCATGTACGAGCTGCGCGACGTCGGCTTCTCCACCTGCGTCGGCATCGGCGGAGACCCGGTCGTCGGCACCGCCCACATCGACTGCCTGGCCGCCTTCGAAGCCGACCCCGACACTGAACTGATCGTGCTCATCGGGGAGATCGGCGGCGACGCGGAGGAGCGTGCCGCGGCCTACATCGCCGAGCACGTGACCAAGCCCGTCGTCGCCTATGTGGCCGGGTTCACCGCCCCCGAGGGCAGGACCATGGGGCACGCCGGTGCCATCGTCTCCGGCTCCTCCGGCACCGCGCGCGCCAAGAAGGCGGCCCTGGAAGCCGTCGGCGTACGGGTGGGGGGCACCCCGAGCGCGACCGCGCGCCTGGTCCTTGACCGGATCGGCACGCGAGGCGGGGGGACCGCGTCATGACGGCCCACCCCGCAAGCCCCACCACTCCCACCAGCCCCACCACCACCGGCGCACCCACCACCATCGGCGCACCCACCACTCCCGGCATCCCCGCCGTCCTCAAAGCGGGTACGGCCTGGCCCGAAGCCTGGCGGCGGTGCCTGGCCGCCGCGCCCGAGGCCGTCCGGGACGACCGCGTGCTGAACCTGTGGGGCGGAACCTGGCGGCCCGACGGCCGAGCCCTGCCCGCCGCCAGCCCCGTCGACGCGAGCCCGATCGTGGGCCCGCCCCGGCTCGACGCCGCCGCCGCGCGCCGCGCCGTGCGGGCGGCACTCGACCAGCACCGCGCCTGGCGCCACGTCCCGCTGCCCGAACGCCGCGCCCGCGTCGCCGCCGCGCTCGACGCCCTCGCCGCGCACCGTGAACTGCTCGCCCTGCTGCTCATCTTGGAGATCGGCAAGCCCTGGCGGCTCGCCCTCGCCGACGTGGACCGGGCCATCGACGGAGTGCGCTGGTACGTCGACGGCATCGAGCCCATGCTCGTCGGCAGGGCGCCGCTGGACGGACCCGTCTCGAACATCGCGAGTTGGAACTATCCGATGAGCGTGCTCGTTCACACCATGCTGGCTCAGTCACTGGCAGGAAACGCGGTCATCGCCAAGACCCCGACCGACGGCGGCGTCACCTGCCTCACACTGGCCACGGCACTGGCCGCGCGTGAAGGGCTCCCCGTCACCCTCGTCAGCGGCAGCGGCGGCGAGCTGTCCGAAGCGCTCGTGCGCGCCCCGGAGATCGGCTGCGTCTCCTTCGTCGGCGGCCGGGACACGGGAGCGGCCATCGCCACGGCTGTCGCCGACCTCGGCAAGCGACACATCCTCGAACAGGAAGGACTCAACACCTGGGGCATCTGGAACTACAGCGACTGGGACACCTTCGGCGCGCTCGTCCCCCGGCTCTTCGACTACGGCAAGCAGCGCTGCACCGCCTACCCGCGCTTCGTCGTCCAGCGCGAGCTGTTCGACGCGTTCCTCACGGCGTACCTGCCCGCCGTGCGCACGGTGCGCGTGGGGCACCCGCTCGCCGTCGCGCGTCCCGAAGCCCCCTTCCCCGCACTGGACTTCGGGCCGCTGATCAGCGCCGCCAAGGCCAAGGAACTCACCGACCAGGTCGCGGTGGCCATCGACCGCGGCGCCATACCGCTGTACCGAGGCGTCCCCGACAGCGGCCGGTTCCTGCCCGGTCAGGACACCTCCGCGTACGTCCACCCGGTCACGCTCCTCGGTCCGCCGCCGTCCTCGCCGCTGCACCACGCGGAGCCGTTCGGCCCGGTCGACACCATCGTCCTGGTCGACACCGAGGCCGAGTTGCTCGCCGCCATGAACGCCTCGAACGGCGCGTTGGTCGCCACCCTGTCGACCGACGACCCGGCGACGTACGAACGCCTCGCGCCGCAGATCCGCGCCTTCAAGACCGGGCACGGCACACCCCGGTCGCGCGGGGACCGCGACGAGCTGTTCGGAGGGTTCGGCGCGTCCTGGCGCGGTGCCTTCGTCGGCGGGGAACTCCTGGTGCGGGCCGTCACCCGGGGCCCGGAGCGGGAGCGGCCGCCGGGGAACTTCCCGGGCTACCGGCTCATGGCCTGAGGTCCTGGGACCTGGCCTCAGCGCCCTCAGCCGATGCCCTGTCGATCCGGCAGCAGTGAGAACTCCCGGTCCGCCGCCTCCGGCACCAGTCGCTCCACCGCCTGCTCAAGGAGCGCCCGGTGCCGCAGCAGCGGAGTGCGGCGCTCCGCGGGGGTGAGGAGGAGCAGGTCGTCGATCCCGGCCAGGAGCCGGCGGGTCACCTGGGGGTTGCCTGGCGCGCAGCCACGGATCTCGGTCAGGCCGAGGTCCACCAGGTCCGACCAGCCGGGCACGGGCTGCACCAGACGCAGCTCCCCGCGCCGGTCGCGGTGGCGCAGCGCGCCCAGTGGGTAGGGGGCGACCGACGCGAGGAACTGCACGATGCGGTCGAGGGCCTGCACGGCGGTCGTGGGGTCGTTCACGGCCGGGGACAGGGCGCGCAGCGCGATGTCGGACAGCTGCCGCAGGCCGAAGCCCAGGTCCTGGTGGAACGTTCGCTCCACTCCGACGTACACGGTGTACCGCAGCGCCCGGCGCCCCGGCGGCGGCCCGCCGTGGACGGTGAACACCGGCGTGCCCGGCACCACGAAGTCCCCGGTGCGCGGTACGAGGCGCAGCACGACGCCCTGGCGCCGCGCGGCCCGTACCACCCGCGCGATGTGCACGTCCCGCAGCACACCGGCCGGACCCTCGTGCAGGATGCGCGCGGTCTCCGGGCCGAGCCGATCGTCGTCGACCAGCGGCTCGGTCGGGTGCTTCACGGCGACGCGGAACGCCTCCCGCGCGATCCGGTCGATGACGAAGCCGATCCGCATCATCCGCAGGGTGCCGTTCACATAGGCCACGAAGAGCAGCAGGCTGAGCAGCACCATGACCATCGCGAGCAGCCCCTCGACCAGCGGCACGCTCGTCACCTGCCGCGGGTCCCGCTCGCTGTCGAACGACGTCAGCGTCATCAGCGAGAACAGGAACGTGGCGAGGAAGACCGTGAGCGTGGCCTTGGTGACCCGGGAGCGGACGTACAGACGCACCACGCGCGGGCTGAACTGGCCGCTCGCCATCTGCACGGCCACCAGCGAGATGCTGAAGACCACACCGATGAAGGTCATCATCGCCGAGCCGATGGTGCTGATCACCACCTTGGTGTCCTCGGCGAGCTGGTGCAGCTCCTTGATCGCGTCGTACTCCTCGTGCTCCTGGAGGAACCGCACCCACTCCGCGTCCACCTCGGCGGCGATCCACCACAGCAACAAGGACCCCAGGAGTCCCGCCGTCGGCGCGAACCACATCGTGTCCCTCAGGTGCTCACGCAGCGGGGACAGCACCCGGGGCCGCCGGACCCGCACGTCACTCAGCGCACCCGTAAGCAAACCGTCACTCATGGTGAAACTCTAGGCGCGGCGGCCCGCGCGGGGAGGCGGCGCGCGGCGCACCGGCCCGGCCAGCGGTTATGCAGGTGAAAGGCACTCCGAAACCTTGGTATTGTTGTCTTCGTCGCCGCGGGGAACACCCCGAGGAGGCAGACACCTAGTCCGGGTGGCGGAATGGCAGACGCGCTAGCTTGAGGTGCTAGTGCCCTTTATCGGGCGTGGGGGTTCAAGTCCCCCCTCGGACACCAGTAAGAAACCAGTAAGAACAGCAGGACCAGCAAGAACAGCCCCTCTCGAGGGGCTTTCTTCGTTTTTGAGGGTCTGCGTGACCAACCTCGTGACCAACCGCGTGACCGGCCGCGTGCCCAACGGCACGGGGAGATCCTGGTCAGGTCAGGGCGCTGCCCGCCAGTACCTCCGCGACCGCGATGCCAGAGACGCGGGTCGCGCCGTGGGTGATCACGTGGACGGCGCCGAGCGCGGCGCCCGCGGGGACGCCCATCTCCACGACCAGGGCGTCGGGGCGCAGGCGCAGCAGACGGGCCAGGGTGTCGGAGATCCAGCGGTGGCGGGCGGCGTCACGGACGACGACCACGAGCGCGCGGCCGGTCGCCGGGGTCAGGGCCGTGCGGTCCAGGACGTCGTCGGAGCCGTCGAGCTCCCGCTCGGTCAGGCGCACCGACGTGGTGTCCGGCCGCAGCGCGCGCAGCGGGTCGGCGACGCCCCAGGGCGTGCCGCCGTCGACAGCGGGGTTCATCACCGGCGAGAGCTCCACCACGTGTGGGGCCGCGCCGATGGGGAGTGGAAACGCCGCCTCCGCCACCTCCCGGGCCAGGCCCGCCGGCACGGCTGGTCCCGCCGAAGCCCCCGCACCGGCGGGCACCGCCGTGCGCCGTCGGACCCGTACCGCGCGCCGCGCCGCGATCAGGCCGATGTCGGAGGTGGCGCCCGCGCGCGTCACGGCGCGGGCGCGGTCGGCAGACCAGGTCGCGAACCGGCGTACGCGCGCGCTCGCTTCGGTGAGGCGGTCCTCGGACAGGGTGCCGTCGAGCACGGCCCGTACGAGGGCGCCCGCGAGCAGTTCCACGGTGGCGCGCTCGGCGTTGTCGCCGCCCACGCACACCGCGTCCACGCCGCCCGCGACGGCGCGGACGGTGGCGCCGTCGATGCCGTACCGGTCGGTGACCGCGCCCATCTCGATGCCGTCGGTGACGACCATGCCCTCGAAGCCGAGCTCGCCGCGCAGCAGGTCGTTCAGGACGCGGGGGCTGAGGGTGGCGGGCAGGGCGGTGTCATAGGCGGGGACGAGCAGGTGGGCGGTCATGATGGCCCGTACGCCCGACTCCATCGCCGCGATGAACGGCGGCAGGGCGGTGCGGGCGATCTCCTCGGCGCCGCCGGTGACCTGCGGCAGGCCGAAGTGGGGGTCGACGACGGTGTCGCCGTGACCGGGGAAGTGCTTGGCGCAGGCGGCGACCCCGGCGGACTGCAGGCCCCGGATCCAGGCGGCGGTGTGCCGCGAGACGACGTCGGTGCGGGCGCCGAAGGAGCGCACCCCGATGACCGGGTTGAGCGGGTTGGAGTTCACGTCGGCGCTCGGCGCGTAGTTCAGGGAGACGCCCGCCGCGTGGAGTTCGCGGCCGATGTCGTGGGCGACGCTCTCGGTGAGGTCGATGTCGTCGACGGCGCCCAGGGCGAGGTTGCCCGGGCGGGAGGCGCCCGTCCACGCCTCCATGCGGGTCACGTCGCCCGCCTCCTCGTCGATGGCGACGATCAGGTCGGGGTTCTCGGCGCGCAGCGCCCCGGTCAGGGCCGTGACCTGCTCCGGCGAGACGATGTTGCGGCCGAACAGGACCACGGAGGTGAGCCCGTCGGCGATCCTGCGGCGCAGCCAGTCCGGCACCTCGGTCGTGCCCACGAAGCCGGGCTGCAGCACGGAGTTGGCGAGCCGCTCCAGTTGACGGTGACTGCGCGAAACCATGCCGGACCTCCGGGTGGGGGTGGGGTGGCGCGTGGTCGAGCGTGCCCCGCGAATTGGTACAGGCCAATCGGATGTTGGCTTAGACCATTTGGGACTGTCAAGGCGTGCGAACGCGCCGGAAACGGAGGGTGAACCAGCACATGCCCGGCACCTGGGAGAGGCCGCGTGACCTCGGTGGGTTCCCGGTCGAGGGCTTCGGGCGCCGCCGTGCGCGGCCCTGGAGAGCGCCGCCGCACACCGCCCCGGAGGCCACCTTGTCGGACGCGCGTTCGCGCGGTGCAATTCCCTGAGTGGAACCGGGGGCACATACGGACCGGACCCGGCGGGCCGAGCTGAGGAGGGGCACCTTGCGGCGGTACGAACTTGTCGGGCGGCGTGACATCCAACTGGTCACCGACGCGCCCGTGCCGGAGCCCGGCGCGGGGCAGGTCCTCGTCCGGGTGCGGGCGTGCAGCGTCTGCAACCGCAGCGATCTGGCGTACTACCACTACTACGGGCTGCGCGAGCACTGCGCGACCGGCTGCTACGGCCACGAGATCGCCGGAGTCGTCGAGGCCGTCGGCCCCGGTGTCACCCGCGTCGCACCCGGACAGCGCGTCTTCGTACGCACCCCGCTGACGTCCGGATACGCCGAGTTCGCGCTGGCGCGGGAGATAGCCGTCGGCGCGCTGCCCGACGACGTGCCCTTCGAGCAGGGGTCGATGCTGCAACTGCTGCCGCTGGCCGTGCACGCCACGCGCGGCGTCGGCCTCGGCGACCGCGTCGTCATCGTCGGGCAGGGGCCGGTCGGCCAGATGGCGCTGCGGATGGCCCGGCAGCGTGGGGCCGCGCACGTCACCGCCGTCGACCTCGATGACTGGCGCCTCGCCCGCTCCACCCGCGCGGGCGCCGACACCGTGCGCCGCGTCGACGGAGGTGGGGAGCAACTGGCCGCGCTCAAGGACGAGTTCGCCGCCGAGGGCGAGGAGTACGACGTCGCGATCGACGCCGTCGGGACGCCCACCACCCTCAACGCCTGCGTGGGCCTCGTCCGCCAGAACGGCCTCGTCGTCCTGCTCGGCACCCACCACGTGGACACGCACGTCACCGTCGACCTCGTCACCTGGGAGCGCAAGGGGCTGCGCGTGCACAGCTCCGCCGAGCCCGTGGACACCGCCCGCGCCGAGGCGCTCGCGATCGCCGAACGCGTCGTCCACCGCCGCGCCGCCGACCTGCTCCTGCCCGACCTGCACACCCACACGTACCCCCTCGACGAACTCCCCAAGGCCATGGAGCAGCTGTCCGCGAGCCGCGCGCTGTACAGCGAACACCCCGACGCCGGACGAGCTCCGTACGACGGGCCGCCGCCCGAGACGCTGAAGGTCGTCATCGTCCCGTGACGGCGGCCGACCGGTGAAGTGGGCGGTCGCCGGACACGGCGACGTCGTGGAGCGCCGCGTCCTGCCCGCGCTGCGGGCCCTCGGCGAGGAGCCGGTGCTCCTGTGGGGCCGCGACCCGGGCCGCGCCGCGCGCGCCGCCGCCCGGCTCGGCGTCCCGTCCGCCACCAGCGACGAGGACGCGCTGGTGCGGGGTGTCGACGCGGTGTACGTGGCCACTCCCGTCGTACGCCATGTGCCGCTCGCCGAGCGGGTGGTGGCCGCCGGTCTTCCCGTGCTCATCGAGAAGCCGCTGTCCGCCGGACTGCACCCGGGCGCGGCGCTGACCGCCGCCGGGGCGCCCCGCGCGGGCGTGGCCTACTACCGCAGGCTCGCGCCTGCCGTGCGCCGACTGCGCGCGGAGCTCGACGGGTGGACGCCCAGCGGCGTGGAGGTGCGGTTCCGGTGCGCCTTCGCGCCGGGTCCCGGGCATCCGATGCGCTGGCGCACCGACCCGGCGGTGGCGGGCGGCGGGGTGCTCGCGGACGCCGGGAGCCACCGCCTCGACCTGCTCCTCGCCCTGTTCGGCCCGCCGGTCGACGTCCGCGGGCGGCTCGGCGACCGGTTCGCGCTTGGGGCCGAGCGGCGGGCGGAGGTGGAGCTGCGGTGGGCGTCCGGCGCCCGGGCGCGCCTGGTCGCGGAGTGGAGCGACGAGCCGCCCGTGGACCGCATCGAACTCACCGGTGCCGGGCGGACGGTGACCCTCGACCCCCTCGACAGCGGCCGCCTGCGGATCAGCGGCCCGTACGGCACGCGCGAGACAGTCCTGCCCCCGGCGGCCAATCCGCACCAGCCGCTCGTCGCCGACTTCGTCGAGGCCGTCGCGACGGGCAGGCCGCCGGTGTGTCCGGTGGCGGAGGCGCGCCTCGTCGACGAGGTCATCGCCGCGGTGCGAAGCCACAGCGGAGGCCACAGCGGAGGCCACAGCGGCGGCCGCAGCGGCGGCCACGGCGGCGGCTGCGGCGCTGCTCAGGCGCCGTCGTCCGCCGACCAAGGGCGCAGCCAGCGCGGATCGGGGGCGTCGCCCTGACGGATGAAGCGCGCGTCGATGGAGAGGCGCATCGCGTCGGTCGTCGTGTCGAGGGACGCGTGGATGACGGTCGGTACGTGCGCCATCACATCGCCCGCCGCGAAGTCGGCCCACAGCCAGCGGCGGCCCAGGCCGCGCGCGGTGAACTCCAGGTCGTGGCAGATCTGCCGCCGGTCGTCGGGGCGGTCCGTGGTGTCGCGCAGCGGCTCGTACGCGTGCGGGGACAGCGTGTGCGAGCCCTCCAGGTACACAAGCGCGCCCGACTCGGGCGGGCAGTCGCCGACCGGGATCCAAAGCGTCACCACCCGGGGCGAGCCCTGGTCCATGTAGTCGAGGTCGACATGGGCCCGGGAGGCGCGGCGGGTGCCGCGGTGGAAGTGGCGCAGGATGCGGCGCGGCAGCAGCCGCGCGTCCCCGTCGAGCAGGTCCGCGGCGAGCTTGGCCAGCTGGGGGTTGTCGAGGAAGCGGTCGAAGGTCCGTGAGCGCACGAACGCGTGCGCGGGGTGCCCGGCGACGCCGTGCTCGGGCAGCCCGGGCGGCACCCGGCCGGAGTACACGCCCTCGCGCGGTCCTGTGCCCGGCGCGAGGTAGCCGGGCGGCAGCCGCGAGAAGTACGCGGTCCGCAGCCGCAGCACCTCCTCGCGGTCGAGGAACCCGGGCAGATACAGATAGCCGTCCGCGCGCAGCCGCTCCCGCAGCGCGGCCGGGCCCGGCAGCGCCGAGGTGCCGGTGGCCCGCAGCGGACCGAAGAGCTCCGCTGAGAAGGGTATGGGGATGCCGTTCGACGAGAGCTTCACGGAGAGTCCTTCCGTCTCGGTACGCGCGGGGCCCGGCCCGCTCCCGTACGCGCGGGGTTCGTCGGCGGCGGTGCGTGAGGGGCCGTCAACCAGCGCCGGAATAAGGGGAGAAGGGGGAAGGGGGCGGGCAAGGGGCCCCATGGCGGTGCGCGGGGGTCAGTAGACGCCTTCGACGGCCTCCCCTTCGGTGCCGGTGCCGTCGTGGAAGGGCCGGACGGCCGCCACGCCGTCCCAGGGGAACCACGGGTGGGGCCCGGTCCGGATCGCGCTGTCCCGTTCGAGGAGGTTGGGCAGGAAGAGGTCTTCGAGCAGGGTGGTGACGCGTACCCGGCCGCGCTCGCCCTCGGCGACCTCGCGCCAGGGGTCGGCCGGGTCCACCACGGTCAGGGCCGCGAAGGGCGGCGGCAGGTGGTAGGAGTGTCCGGTGCCCTCGGGCAGCGCGGGCGCGCCCGGCACCGCGTCGGCCTGCAGGGCGTGGCCCGCCAGCGTGTTGCCGTACGTGTCGATCCACTGCACGCCCTCAAGGTGCTCCTGGCGCAGGAACGCGGCCTCGGCGGCGCTGCACGTGGTGCCGCCGGTGCACACCGCGCGGATGCCGTACGAGTGCAGCGGGCGCGGCAGCCGCATGGCGAGCTCCAGGAGCAGCCGCGAGGTGGTGAAGAGGAGTGCGGGCCGCTCGGCGGTGAGCAGCGTCAGGGTCTGCTCCACGAGGTGCGAGGTGTAGGCGTCGGCCTCGCCGCCCGCGCGCAGCGACGCCTTCACCCAGCGCGGGTCGAAGTCGATGGCGAACACCGCGCCGCGCCAGCTGTCCGCGAGCCCTTCCACGAAGTGCCCGTACGCGTGCGGGCCGCTCGGTGTCATGGCGAGCACGTCCCCGCCCGCGACGCCGCGCGCCTCAAGGACCGTGCGGTAGACCTCCACGTCGTAGGCGAGGCGCGTGACGTTCACGATCCGGCAGGGCGCGCCGGTGGTGCCGCCGGTCTCGAAGACGCGGAAGGGGCGGTCGCGGTAGCCGCGCGGGCGCAGGTCAAGGGCGCTGGCGGCGCGCAGTTCGGCCTTGTCGAAGAGGCCGAAGGCGTCGAGCGCGGCGAAGCAGTCGACGTCGGCGATCGGGTCGAAGCCGAGCCGGGGCAGCCGCCCGACCCAGAACGGCGAGCCCGTCTCGGGCGAGAAGTGCCAGCGCATCATGCGCCGCGTCCACGCGTCGAGGTCCACGGCGAGCTCGGGCACGCGGCCGCGCAACGTGTCGTGCAAGGTGGCGAAGGTGACCTGCGGGGCGTGCCGGTCGCGGGCCGTGGTCGTCATGGGCCTCCTCCTGGGAGTGCGGGCGGGCGCGGGGCGGATCAGGCGCCCGGTGGCCGGTGGACGAAGAGGGAGTCGCCCGCGAGCGCGCGGGCGGTGTCGGCCGGGGCGCCGACGACGGCGGCGAAGGGGAAGGGCACCTCGTGCCCGACGAGTGGATGACCGACGAGCGGATGCCCGACGAGTGGATGTCCGGCGCCGGATGCGCCGGACGCACCAGACACGCCGGACGCACCAGACACGCCGGACGCACCGGATGCGCCAGACGCCCCAGACGCACCGGACACGGTTGATCCGCCCCCCAGAAGCGCCAGTTGAGGCCGGACGCACAGCGCGCCGTCCGCGCTCCGGACCACCGCGGGCTCCCGGGTCAGCAGCCGGTCCCCGGGGCGCAGGCGGGCGTGGACGGAGGCGGCGGCGCGCTCGGCCTCGCCGGGGACCCGGAAGGCGGTCAGGGGCCAGTCGCGCGACGCGGGGTCGGGGGCAGGGCCTGGGTGCAGCGCGTCGAGCGCCGTGGCCAGGGCCTTCGCCACCGGCTCGGGGTCGGCGTCCACACAGACCACCGTGCGGACGTTGCTGCAGAACCGGCCCGAGTCGGCGGCCACGAGCGGCAGCAGCCACGCCACCGCGTCGTCCACCGCGAGCCCCGGCGGCACCAGGGCGCAGCCGCGCCCGGGGCCGTGCAGGGTCAGCGAGGGCGCGCCCCGCATGGACGCGGCGAGCCCCGCGCCGCCGTACACCACGTGCCGGTCGGTGAGCTTCATCAGGCCGTGCAGGGCGCGCTGCTCCGTCGGGTACAGGCCGATGCGCTCCGGGGGCCAGTCCACCGCGAGCAGCGCGGCGACGAGGCGGGCCGCGGACAGCGGTTCACGGCGGCTCGGCCGCACCCACACCGCCGCCGAGCGCTCGGCCTGTTCGAGCACCGCGTCCAGGCAGGTGAAGGTGTTGCCGGGCAGCGCGACCAGGGCGATCGCCTCGTCCGGTGCCGGGCGGGGGCGGCGCGCGGCGCCGTCGCGAAGCAGCGCGCACCACCGGTCGACCAGCGGCCTCGGCAGCCCGGCGCTCTCCCACAGCGCCGCGCGGAACGCGCCCGCGCTCTGCGGGCCGAGCCCGCCCACGGTCACCGTGCCGCGCGCGAACAGCTCCAGGGCGGCGCGGACGCGCGCCCGCCGGTCTCCGAACGGGGCCGGCTCGGCGCGCGCGTACTCCCACCAGCGGCGGTCGGCGTGCGCCACGATCTCCGGGACGAGCGCGAGCCGCCGCTCCGGCGTGCCCGGCAGCGCGGCCACGTCCAGGGAGTCGTGCCACGCGCCCTTGCGGAACGCGTGGACGACGGGCGCGTGGACGACGGGCGCGGGGCCCCGGGAGCCGCTCACGACAGCTCGTCGCGCAGGGCCGCGACCACCCGGACCTGCTCGCCTTCCGTGAGCGTGGGATACAGCGGCAGGGCGATGTGGTGGCGCGCGAACCAACGGGCCTGCTTGTACGCGTCGTCGGTGTCCGGCGCCTCGGGACCGCCCCTGAAGTACGGCTGGTCGCACAGCAGATGGTCGTACACCTCGCCCGCGAGGGCCACGCCGTGCCGCTCGCGCAGCCGCCGCTTGAGCGCCGCGCGGTCGACGGGCGCGTCCAGGTAGGCCAGGTACTTGTAGTAGTTGCTCCGTACGTCCGAGGGCACGGCGTGGGCCCGTACGCCCGGCACGTCGGCCAGCAACTCGTCGTACGCGTAGGCGAGGTCGCGCCGGGCCGCCAGGGTCCGCGCGAAGCGCTCCAGGTCCACCGTGCCCACGGCGGCGTGCAGTTCGCTCATGCGCCAGTTGCCGCCGGGGCGGTCGTGCAGCGTGGAGCCCTGGGCGCTCTTGCCGTGGTCGCGCCAGCGCCGCACCTGCTCGGCGTCGGCCGCCGCGTTGGCCGCCGCGTTGGCCGCAGCGGTGGCCTCCGCGTTGGCCCCCGCGGCGGCTCCCGTGCACGTGACCAGGCCGCCCTCGCCGCTCACCGCGACCTTCGTGGGGAAGAACGAGAACGCCCCGAACCGGCCGAAGGCGCCCGCGAACCGGCCGTTCCAGGTGGCGCCGAGCGCGTGCGCCGCGTCCTCCACGACGGGCACGCCGCGCGCCGCGCACAGCGCGAGCACCTCGTCCAGGACGGGCGAGACGATGCCGCCGATGTGCACGGGCAGGACCGCGGCCGTGTCCGGATGGCCGTCGAGCGCGGCGCGCAGGGCGTCCGGGTCGAGGCCGAGCCCGTCGAGCTCGATGTCCACGAACCGCACGGCCGCGCCCGCCCGCACCGCGGCCGCCGCCGTCGCGAAGAACGTGTTGACGGGGACGAGGACCGTGCGGCCCGCGACCCCGATCACGCGCAGCGCGATCTCCAGGGCGGCGGCCCCCGACGCCACGGCCACGCCGTCCACGCCCGTCCACGTCCGCGAGAGCTCCTCGAAGCGGGCCAGCTCCGGGCCCTGGGTGAGGTGCCCGGTGGCGAGGGCCGCGTCCACCCGGTCCAGGACCGCGCGCCGGTCGGCGACGTCGAAGTGGATGCGCTGCGCCGGTACGGCGGCGGGCTCCGCCACGGGCCTGGACAGGGTCCGCGTGAAGAAGGCGGCGGCGTGGCCGACGTGGGTGCCGTGGCCCATCTCCAGCTCGTGGACCTCCAGGTCGCCCCCGGCCGCGTGGTAGGCCCGGCCGACCGCCGCGGCGGCGGCGCGGGCGTCGGCCGGTTCGAGGAAGGAGTCGGCGGTGCCGTACTGGAGCTGGAGCGGGGCCGGGGCGAGCGCGCCGTACAGGTCGGGCAGGTCGGCGTACTCCAGGATGCCCGGGAGCACCGCCCCCTCGTGGCCCGTGAGGAGGCGGGCGAACAGGGCCGGGTAGCTGCCGAGGTGGCTGGCCGCGCACACCGGCAGCGGGCGCGGCGCGAGCAGCGCGGTGTGCAGGGCGACCGCCGCGCCCAGGCTGTGCCCGAACAGGCCGACGCGGTCGGGGTCGACCAGGGGGTGCCCGGTGAGGACGTCGAGCGCGCCCAGGGTGTCGCCGACGAGCGCGCCGAGCAGCGAGCGGCCCGTGAGCGCGAACGCGTGCGCCAGGAGCGTGCCCTCGTCGCGTCCGGCGCGCCGCTCCTCGTCGAGGCCGCCGCCGATGCCGTGCTCGAACGACAGCGTGACGAAACCGGCGCGGGCGAGGTGCTCGCCGACGTTGCGGTCGGGGAAGTCCGGGGGCGCCTCGCCGGTGAGCTGTTCCATGCGGGCGTTCTTGCCGCCGAGGACGAGTACGGCGGGGGCGGGGTCCGTCGGGTGTGCCGGGGCGGTGAGGGTGCCGTGGAACGTGCCGCGCACCGGGGAGTCGAACGTCAGGCGCTCGCGGTGGAGGCCGTGGGCGGTGGTCGGGGTGGCCCGGGTGGTGGTCAGGGGTGCGTGGTCCACTCGGGCCAGGCGGGTGACGACGGTGCGCAGGGACTGGGACCAGGGGGTGTGGGGCGGGGTGAAGCGCAGGGCCGGCTCGGTGGTGAGCAGGTGGCGCAGGTGGGTGGTCTGCATGCGGGTTTCGATGCTCCTGTGGTGGCGTGCCCGTCCTCGCGGTGCGCCCCAGGCCCGCCCCTTCCCGATCCGGGGGCTGCCGCCCCCGGGCCCCCGCTCAAAGCGAATCGGCGCTTCGCGCCTCGTCCTCAAACGCCGGACGGGCTGAATACACACGGCCCTGGCTGGCGACAGTTTTAGCCCGTCCGGCGTTTGAGGACGAGGCCGAAGGCCGATATCGGTGAGCGGGGGAACGGGGGCAGCCGCACCCGGAGCGGGAAGGGGCGGGCCTGGGGCGCACCGCGAGGGTCAGACGAAGTCGGCGTGGAGGGTCTCGGGCACCTCGACCGCGTACGCGTCCAGCGCCTCGTCCAGTTGGATCTGGCCCCGCTTGAGCAGTTCGAGCAGCTCGTTCTGCGGGCGGTAGAAGCAGGACTTGCACAGATCGGTCCGGCTCGGGTTGGACGCCTCCCAGGCGGCCCGCGGCCCGCCCTCGAGGACCTGCGGATAGCCGAGGTCGACGACGTCGCCGATGCGGTAGCGGCTGTTGAGGTGCACCTGCGGGCAGGGGTAGAGATGGCCGTCGGCGCCGACCGCGGTCACGAAGCGGCTGTAGTGGCAGTGCTCGAAGTCGCCCTCGACGGCCTCCACCTGGTCCATCGGCCCGCGGTCCAGCTTCGGCACCGACACCTCGAACGCCTCGGTGGACATCGCGGCGGCCTCGACGAGGGACGCGGAGATCTCCGCCATCACGGTCTCGATGGTCTCGTGCCCCATCGCGCTGTAGAACTCGGGCTCGAAGCGGACGTAGTGCGCCCCGGACTCGTGGGCGATGCGGGCGGCCTCGACGATCTCCCGGTAGTTCTGCATCGTGATCACGTAGTTGAAGCCGATGCGGAAGTCGGGGGCGACGGCCCTGTCGCGCAGCGCGCCGATGGTCGCGATGAACTTGGAGAACGTCTGCTCGCGGTCGCGGGTGATCTCGTTGAACGTCGCCTCCGTGCCCGCGTTCATGCCGACCCGCACCCAGGTGTGGGTGGCCGAGACGCAGTCGGCGACCTTCGGGCGGCCGAGCCGGGAGCCGTTGGTGATCAGGCCGATGCGCAGGCCGACGTCGTGCCCGGCGTGGCAGATGTCCGCGTAGCCCGGGTGGATCGTGCACTCGCCGCTGCCGCAGAAGGTCACCGCGCGGCCGTCGTTCTCGGCGAACTCCTTGAGCAGCGTGATCGCCTTGTCGGTGGTGAGGGAGTCCTTGAACGAGAACAGGTCGTAGAACTGCTCCTCGTTCGGGGAGTGGAAGTTGCAGAAATTGCAACGCATATTGCAGGCGCCCATGATGCCGATGCGCATGTGCACCGGTTTGATCTCTTCGTCGGCGATGAATCGCCGTAGCAGATCACCGTGGGCCAGGACCTTTTGGGGAGAGTGTGCTTGATCGAGACTGACGTCGGGGAGACCCTCGCGGTTCCGCGGCGCGGCCATTCCAATATCGCGGGCACCTTCAGTGCTGTTCACGAACCCCTCCACGCGCTTTTGGGCTGCGTATTGCGTTGTCCGAGCGACCTTCGTGACGGTAGGAGAGCGCTTCCTGCAGTGTCAATGGGTCTAGACAACCCGAAAGTTGAGTAAACATCTATCTCGCCGTCGGTTCCGGCCAAATGTGTTGAGCACTTGTTGCTGTCATGTGCCAGTGGGAGACCGGCTGGTGAGGGGGCGTCAGGTGGACGGGGGGTGGACCGGGGCGTGTCGACGACGCGTGCGTCGATGAGTTGTTGTACGCGTCGTCCTTGGCGGGTGTGTTCCCCCGCGCCGGTGTGCGCTCGGGGCCCTGGGGGCTCACGTTTGCTTTGGAGCCGGAAGATCCTGATCGCGACCCGTGAAGAACACCCTGTCGGAATGTGTGGCGCGGATCTTCTGCGCGGCGGACGGGAAACACTGGGGGATACCGGCGGCGGGCCTTGTGGCGCCGAGGGCGGAGGCCGGCCGCCGACGGGGCCCGCGCACGGCCTGGAACTGTTTCTCCAACAGTCGGTGGAGATTGCGGGAGTACACGTCGTCGGGGCTGCCGTCGAAGACGAGGAAGCCCATTTTCTCGCGCTTGTTCCTCTTCAGGTAATGATCGGGCGTGTCCACGAACATGCCGTTGTGCGGTGAGGTCTTGAAGAAGTACGGGGGTACGGGGCGTGCGGGGGTGCGGCAGGAGAGGCCTACGAAGATCCACGCCCGTCGGTTAGCCTCACGTGGTGACGACATCTGCTGCATCCGGTAGGCCACCGAGGCTGTTCGCCATCAGCGACCTGCACGTGGCGTACCCCGAGAACAGGAAGTTCCTCGACGAGCTCTGGCCGGAGCACGAGGGCGACTGGCTCATCGTCGCGGGCGACAACGCGGAGACGATGGCCGACATCGAGTGGTCGCTGCGCACCCTCGCCGAGCGGTTCCACACCGTGATCTGGTCGCCCGGCAACCATGAGCTGTGGACGCCCCGCGACGACCCCAACCAGCTGCGCGGCGAGGCCCGCTACCAGCACCTGGTCGAGCTGTGCCGCGAGCTGGGCGTGCACACGCCGGAGGACCCCTTCCCCGTCTGGCACGGCGAGGGCGGCCCGGTGGTGCTCGCGCCGCTGTTCCTCCTCTACGACTACACGTTCCGGCCCGCGGGGACGTACGGCAAGCGCGACGCGTTGGAAGTCGCGTACGAGACGGGCGTGGTGTGCACCGACGAGGTGCTGCTGCACCCGGACCCCTATGAGAGCCGTGACGCCTGGTGCCGGGCCCGGGTCGCGCTCACCGCGAAGCGGCTCGACGCCGTCGACCCCGCCCTGCCGACGGTCCTCATCAACCACTGGCCGATCGTGCGCGAGCCCACCCGGGTCCTGCGCTACCCCGAGTTCGCCCTGTGGTGCGGCACCGAGCTCACCGCCGACTGGCCGGTGCGCTACCGCGCGGCGGCCGTCGTCTACGGCCATCTGCACATCCCGCGCACCACCTGGCACGACGGCATCCGGCACGAGGAGGTGTCCGTCGGCTACCCGCGCGAGTGGAAGCGCGACCGGCACCCCTCGCCGAAGCTGCGCCAGATCCTGCCGGCGCCCGGCGGCGCCCGCTAGCGCCGGGGGAGGAGCCGGGCCCGATCCGTGGGCCCGGCCCCGGGCCCGGCGTCGCCCGCGCGCGGCGCGGGAGCCGAAGCGCGTTGCGGGAGCCGAAGCGCGGTGCGGGCGCCGCCGCGCGGTCAGGAGCCGACGCGGATGAGCTCCTTCTCGTAGGCGAAGATCACCGCGTGCACGCGGTTGCGCAGGCCCAGCTTCTCCATGATCCGCTGGATGTGGAACTTCACGGTGCTCTCGCTCAGGGTCAGTTCGCGGGAGATCTCCGCGTTGCTGAAGCCGCGCGCGAGCAGCCGGAACACCTCCGTCTCGCGGTCGGTGAGGCGCCGCAGCGGCGCGGCGGTCCCGCCCGGCGGGCGCACGGGCAGCGCGACGCCGCGACCGGCCGCCGTGGCCCGCACCGCCGCGGCCAACTCGGCGGAGCCGCTCGCGCTGGACAGCAGCCCGCGCGCCCCGACGCGCAGCACCTGCCCCGCCGCCGCGTCCACGTTGTCGAGCAGCACCAGGATGTTCGCCGGGCGCGGCGGGGCCGGCCGTGACAGGGCGCAGACGCAGGCGAGCGCCTGGGCCGCGCCGGCGTGGGAGTGGACCACGACGACGTCGGGAAGCAGTTCGCGGAAGCGGGCGGCGGCGCCGGTGGCGTCCTCGGCGACCCCGGCCACGGCGAGGTCGGGACAGCCGTCGAGGATGGTGCGGAGCCCCGTCAAGGAGATGGGATACGAATCGACCAGGAGGACCCTGGTCCGTGCCAAGCCTGACATCAATTCCCCCGGATGCTTGGACCGTTCGGCCGTTCCGGGCCCCGGGGATCTGTCCCCAGCGCCGCGGAACAGTTCTCCAGAATAGGGCGGTTCGTTCAGATCGTTTCGCGCCCGATGTCACACCTTCGCCACATGTCGGCACGCCCGGCCGCGCCCGGGGGCGGGGTGGCGTGCGCGCGGGCGACGTGATCCGCTGTCCGGGGAGGGAACCCCACCACCACGGGAGTCGCCGCATGCGTTCCAGCGCCCGCTTCACCGACCGGGTCGCCGTGGTCACCGGTGCCGCGTCCGGCATCGGCGCCGCCACCGCCGCCCGGCTCGCCGCGGAGGGCGCGGCCGTGGTCGTCGCCGATGTGGCCGCCGCCCGCGGTGAGGCCGTCGCGGCGGACATCCGCGCCGCGGGCGGCCGTGCCGCGGCCGTGCGCGCGGACGTCGCGGAGGCGGCCGACTGGGAGCACGTCCTCGCCGCCGCCCACGGCTTCGGCCCCGTCGGCGTCCTCGTCAGCAACGCCTACGCCTCCGAGGTCGCCCCCGCGCACGCCATGTCCCAGGACTCCTTCGAGCGGCAGCTCGCCGTGAACGTCACCGGGGCCTTCCTGGGCGTCAAGGCGGCCCTGCCCGATCTGCGGGCGCGGCGCGGCGCGGTGGTCCTCACCTCGTCCGTGCACGCCCGGCACGGCATCCCCGGCCACCCGGGGTACGCGGCGAGCAAGGGCGCGCTGCTGTCCCTGTGCGGCCAGCTCGCCGTCGAATACGGGCCCGAGGTGCGGGTCAACGCCGTGCTCCCGGGGCCGATCCTGACGCCGTCCTGGGACCGGGTGCCCGAGGAGGACCGGGCCACGAGCGTCGCGGGCACGGCGGCCCGCCGCTTCGGCACCCCGGAGGAGGTCGCCGCGGCCATCGCCTTCCTGGCCGCGGACGAGGCGTCGTACGTCACCGGAGCCAGCCTCGTCGTCGACGGCGGCTGGAGCGTGGTGAAGGCGTCGGCGTGAGCGCGCCCCGGACCCCCGTGCCGTCCCCCACCGTCCCCGCACCCCCCTCGTGAAAGTCCTCGCACCCCCCTCGTGAAAGGCGGCAGCGCCCCGTGAAGATCACCCGGGTGGAGACCTTCCTCGTCCCGCCGCGCTGGCTGTTCTGCCGCGTCGAGACCGACGACGGCGTCGTCGGCTGGGGCGAACCCGTCGTCGAGGGCCGGGCCGAGGTGGTCCGCGCGGCCGTCGGCGTCCTCGCCGAGTATCTGGTCGGCAAGGACCCGACGCGGGTGCGGGACCACTGGCAGGTGCTCTCCAAGGGCGGCTTCTACCGCGGCGGCCCGGTGCTCTCCAGCGCCGTCGCCGGACTCGACCAGGCGCTGTGGGACATCACGGGGAAGTCCTACGGCGCGCCCGTGCACGCGCTGCTCGGCGGTCCGGTCAGGGACCGGGCGCGGGTGTACGCCTGGGTGGGCGGCGACGAGCCGGGCGCGCTCGCCGAACAGGTCGCCGCGCAGGTCGACGCGGGCTTCACGGCGGTGAAGATGAACGCGTCCGGGGTGACGTCGCCGCTCACCACGCCCGCGGAGACGGCCGCCGTCGTCGAGCGCGTCGCCGTCGCCCGCGACGTGCTCGGCCCGCACCGCGACGTCGCCGTCGACTTCCACGGCCGCCTCACGCCCCCGAGCGCCCGCCGCGTCCTGGCCGCGCTCGGCGATCTGCACCCCCTGTTCGTGGAGGAGCCGCTGCTGCCCGAGCACGGCCCGCTGCTGCCCGGCCTCGTCGCCGCCAGCCCGGTGCCCATCGCCACCGGCGAACGCCTCTACGGCCGCGCCGACTTCCTGCCCGCGCTCACCGCCGGGATCGCCGTCGCCCAGCCCGACCTCTCCCACGCGGGCGGCATCACCGAGGTCCTGGGCATCGCGGCACTCGCCGAGACGTACGGGGCGCTGCTCGCCCCGCACTGCCCGCTCGGCCCGATCGCGCTCGCCGCCAGCCTCCAAGTCGCCTGGGTCGCGCCGAACTTCCTGATCCAGGAGCAGAGCCTGGGCATCCACTACAACAAGCACGCCGACCTGCTCTCGTACGTCGTGGACACCGAGCCGTTCCGCTTCGCCGATGGCCACGCGCACCGCACCCGCCTGCCGGGCCTCGGCGTCGAGGTCGACGAGGCGGCGGTGCGGGCCGCCGACCGGCGCGGGCACACCTGGCGCAACCCGGTGTGGCGCCAGGCGGACGGCTCCTTCGCGGAGTGGTGAGGGACCCCTGAAAACCCCGGCGGGCATGCCCTGTTGGCCCGCGCGGGGGCCGCGCCTACCCTGGGAGGCGCCCGAGGGGGGAGCCGCATGAGCGAACGCACCCAGGACCACGGACCAGGCCCGCGTCCCGTCCCGCCCGGCAAGGGGGAGCGCGTCGCCGACTGGGCGGACGGCCGCCTCGGCATCCGTACGGTCGCCAGGACACAGCTGCGCAAGGTCTTCCCCGACCACTGGTCGTTCATGTTCGGCGAGATCTGCCTCTACAGCTTCCTCATCCTGATCCTCACCGGCGTCTGGCTCACCCTGTTCTTCGAGCCGAGCGGCATGGAGGTCGAGTACGACGGCTCGTACGCGCCCCTGAAGGGCGTCCTGGTGACGCGGGCGTACGAGTCGACCGTCGACATCAGCATGGAGGTGCGCGGCGGGCTGCTCATCCGGCAGATCCACCACTGGGCGGCGCTGGTGTTCGTCGCCGGGATGCTCGTGCACATGATGCGGGTGTTCTTCACCGGCGCCTTCCGCAAGCCCCGCGAGGTCAACTGGCTGTTCGGCTGGACCCTGCTGATGCTCGGCCTGATCACGGGCCTCACCGGCTACTCGCTCCCCGACGACCTGCTCTCCGGCACCGGCGTCCGCTTCGCCCAGGGCGCCATCCTGTCGATCCCCATCGTCGGGACGTACATCTCGTTCTTCCTCTTCGGCGGGGAGTTCCCCGGCCACGACATCATCCCGAGGCTGTTCGCCGCGCACGTCCTGCTGCTGCCCGGGATCATGCTGGGCCTGGTAGTGGCCCATCTGATCCTGGTCTTCTATCACAAACACACCCATTTCGCCGGTCCCGGGCGGACCGAGCGGAACGTCGTCGGGGCGCCCTTCTTCCCCATCTACGTCGCCAAGGCGGGCGGCTTCTTCTTCCTCGTCTTCGGCGTCCTCGCGTTCATGGGGGCGGTCGCCACCATCAACCCTGTGTGGGCGCTCGGCCCCTACCGGCCCGACCTGGTCGGCACCGGGGCCCAGCCCGACTGGTACCTCGGCTTCTCCGAGGGTCTGATCCGGGTGATGCCCAGCTGGGAGATCAACGCCTGGGGCCACACCCTTGAACTCGGCGTCTTCATCCCCTTCGCGCTGTTCCCGCTCATCATGATGGCCATCGCCGTCTACCCGTTCGTCGAGGCGTGGGTCACCAAGGACAAGCGCGAGCACCACATCGCGGACCGGCCGCGCAACGCGCCCGTGCGCACCTCCTTCGGCGTGGCCTGGCTGACGCTGTACGCGGTGCTCATGGTCGGCGGCGGCAATGACATCTGGGCCACGCACTTCCACCTGTCCATCAACGCCATCACCTGGTTCGTGCGGGTCGCCTTCTTCCTCGCGCCGCCGCTCGCCTTCCTCGTCACCCACCGGATCTGCCTGGGCCTGCAGCGGCGCGACCGCGAGAAGGTCCTGCACGGCCGCGAGAGCGGCACCATCAAACGCCTCCCGCACGGCGAGTACGTGGAGGTCCACACGCCGCTCACCCAGGCCGAGCGCTACACCCTCACCGCGCACGAACAGCCCACGCCGTACGAGGTCGGCCCGCGCGTCGACGCCAACGGGGTGGCCCGCAAGGTGCCCCGCGCCGAGCGGCTGCGGGCCCGCCTCTCCCACGCCATGTACGGCCCCCACGCGCAGGTGCCCAAGGCCACGGCCGAGGAGTACCGCGAGATCCAGAGCGGCGACGGGCACCACTGAGCAGGGCGGGCCGCGCCCCGGAAGCGGGACACAACCAGGCTCATACCGCGACGCAAGCCGCCCGCGCCAAGCTCACGGCAGGACGCCGGTGCCGGCCGTCCCGCGCCGGCCGGGTCCGGTGCCGGCCCCGTGCTGGGAGGAGGCCCCGCGATGCACCTGCTCGACCTGCTCGGGGCCCGCTCCACGCCCGGCGCGGCGCTGCTGCTCACCCTGACCCGGCGCTGCCCGCTGGCGTGCGCCCACTGCTCCACCGCCTCCACGCCGGTGTCCGAACAGCTCGACGCGGGCCCGCTGGTGGACTTCGTCGCCACGTTCCGGGCCGACAACCGGCCCGACCACCTGCTCCTGACCGGGGGCGAGCCGCTGCTCAGGCCGCGCCTGGTGCGGCGCCTTGCCCGCATCGCCCGCGCCACGGGCTGCCGCACCCAGCTCCAGACGGGGATGTTCTTCGCCCGACACGACCGGGTGCCCGCCGAGATCGCGCGGGCCCTGGCCGCCGTCGACCACGTGGCGGCCAGCATCGACGCCTTCCACGAGGCGCAGGTGCCGCGCGCCCGGGTCCTCGCCGCCCTGCGGCCCCTCGTCGACGCCGGGCGGGACGTCAGCGTCCAGGTCACCGGGGCGGGCGCCGACGACCCGTATCTCGCGGAGGCCACCGACGCGGTCCGCCGCGCCTTCGACGACCGCGTGCCCGTCCTGGTGACGTCGCTGCGCCCGGCGGGACGGGCCGCCGCGTGGCTGCCCCGGACCCGGACCGGGGCGACCCCCGGGTCCACGCCCGTGCGTGGACCCGGGGCCGCCGCCGACCCCTGCGCCATGGCGGCGTGGCCGGTCGTCGCCTTCGACGGCACGGTGGTCGCCTGCTGCAACCAGGACGTCGTCGATGGAGGCGGCGGGCGCGCCGGGGGCGGCGGCCCGCCCGCCCATCTGCGGCTCGGGCACATCGCCCACGACGACTGGGAGACCGTGCGCCGCCGGACCCGTGAGCGCGCCACGCTGCGCGCGGTCCGGGCCTTCGGGCCCCGCTACGTCGCCGAGGCGATCGCGGCGCGCCCGCCCGGCGGCGCCTGCGACGGCTACTGCGCCACCTGCGTGTCGGCCCTCGGGGAGCCGTCCGCCGCCGCCCGCGTGGACGCCCTCATGGCGCGGCCCGGCACCCGGGTCATGGCCGAGCGGATCGGGGACCTCGTCCAGCGGCGCGGAGCCGACGGCTTCCTGGACCGGCACACCCTCGCGGCCTACCGCCACCTCGCCCACCTCGGCGGGCCCACCGCATGACGCCGCATCCCACCGCGCCCGCCTCATCGGCGCCCGCGCCCGGCGCGCGGATCGACGCCGCCCTCGCGCTGCTCCGGCCCGGCCTGCGCCGGGTGCTCCAGCGCGTCTGGGACGGGCCCGAACCCGCCCTGGCCTACCCGGAGTTCCTCCGTCTGACCCACCAGATCGTCCGGGCCTCCGTGCCGCTCCTCACCGACGCCCGCGACCGCTGCGCCGAGCTCGCGCGGGACGGCGGTGACCCGGTCGCCGCGCGCCTGCTGCCGTACTGGGAGCGGCACATCGAGGAGGAGACCGGGCACGACCAGTGGGTGTGCGAGGACCTCGCCGCGCTCGGCCACGACGCGGACGAGGTGTGGCGGCGGCCGCCGTCCCCGGACGTCGCCGCCCTGTGCGGAGCCCCGTACTACTGGATCCGGCACGTTCACCCCGTCTGCCTGCTCGGATATCTCGCCGTCCTCGAAGGCAGCCCGCCGCACCCGGACGTCGCCGAACTGCTCGGCGCCCGCACCGGATATCCGCGCGCCGCCTTCCGGACGTTGAGCGGGCACGCGGCCGCCGACGTCGGCCACGGCCGCGAGGTGCGCGCGCTCCTTGACGTACTGCCCCTGAGCGAGCGGCAGACGGCGGCCGTCGCACGGTGCGCGCTGGGCACCACGCGGTCCGTACTGCGGGTCTTCGGCGGCCTCGCCGCCGCCCACGGCGCGCCCGCCCGGGGGAGGGGGATCTGATGGCGGCACCGGCGATGGCCGCGGCCCTGCGGCACCCGCGCTTCAGGCTGCTCTTCGCGGGCCAAGTGGTCTCCTGCGTCGGCGACTGGCTCGACTACCTCGCGCTCGTCGTCCTCGTCACCTACGTCTGGGACCAGGGCGCGGGCGCCCTCGCCGCCGTCAGCGTGGCCACCGCCGTGCCGCTGGTGCTGCTCGCGCCGCTCGCGGGCGCCCTCGCCGACCGCAGCGTGGACCGCAAGGCCGTCCTCATCGGCTGCGACGTGGCGCGCGCCGCGCTCGTGCTCGGCTTCCTCGTCGCGCCGTCACTGCCGGTGCTGCTCGTCCTGGTGCTGCTCAAGGTGGCGTTCGGGGCGCTGTTCAACCCGGTCTACCAGAGCACGCTGCGGTCCGTGGTGCCCGAGCGCGACATGCTGTCGGCGATGTCCCTCACCGTCTTCGCCAACCAGGCGGCGAAGGTGGCGGGGCCCGCCCTGAGCGGTCTGATCGTCGCCCTGTGGGGGGTGCGGGCCGCGTTCGTCGTGGACGCGGCCACGTTCGTGGTGTCCGCGCTGCTCCTGGCCGCGGTACGGCTGCCGAAGCGCGCGGCGGACGAGTGGGCGGACGGGAGCGCGGACGGGCGGGGCGACCCGGAGGCGGGGGAGCGCGCCGCTGGGTCGCCCCGCTCCCGCCGCGGGCGGCTGTGGTCGGAGACCGCGGAGGGCGTCGCGTTCATCGCGCGCTCCTCCGCCCTGGTCGCCGTGATCGGCAGCATGGCCGCGACGCTGTTCCTCGTCCTCGCCTTCGACACGCTCTCCCCGCTCGCGATGCGCGAACTCGGCCTGGACGAGCGCGGGCTGGGGTACGTGGTGGCGGCCGTCGGGCTCGGCGCCGTGCTCGGCACGCTCGCGATCAGTCAATGGGGCGCGCGGACACGGCCGTTCGTGCTGCTCGGCGCGGCCCAGATCACCGTCGGGGCCTGCGTCGGCGGCATGGGGGCCGGGCTCGCGCTCGGCGCGCGCGGACTCGGGCCGCTGTGGATGGCGGTCGCCTTCGTCATCGGCTTCGCCGCCGCCGGGATCATGGTGGTCTTCCCGTACGTACTGCACCGCGAGACGCCCCAGGAACTCATCGGCCGCGTGACGTCGACCGCGAACGCCTTCCCGGTGCTGCTGCAGCTGGCGGCGCCGCCCCTGGGTGCCGCGCTCGCGAGCTGGTTCAGCGTCGGCTTCGTCTTCCGCGCCGCCGGGGCCGTGCTGTGCGTGGTGGGCGTGGTGGTGTGGATCTACGGAAGGCGGCCCGCCGAGGGCCGCATGGTGAGCGACCCAAAGGGACCAGGAGGGAGCGCCACGGTGCCGGGCGACGACACGACGCGAGACGGCGCGCACGACGCGACGTACCACGGGAAGAACCTGGAGATCCTGCGCGGAGCGGGGTTCCCGGTCGACGAGGTCCCGCCGGAGCAGCGCCGCGCGCTCGCGGGGCTGAGCGCCGAGGAGGTGGACACGCTGATCGACGTGCAGGCCCGGATCCAGGAGCAGGCGCCCGACGTGGAGGCGCACAGCTCGGAACCGATCATCGGCGGCGTCCTGTTCTGACGCGCGTGTCCGGCTCGTGTCGCGCGCCCCGGCGGCGACCGGGCCCGTCCGGAAGGTGGTGTGCATGGGGCCCGACGACGGGGCCGCTCAGAGCCGCAGGACCGTCACCATCGTCTTCTGCGACATGGTCGGTTCCACCGCGCTCAGCGAGCGGATGGACGCCGAGGCGCTGCGCGGCGTGCTGCTGCGCTACTTCGCGCTGCTCCGGGACTGCCTGGAGCGGCACGGCGGCACCGTGGAGAAGTACATCGGCGACGCGGTGATGGCCGTGTTCGGCATTCCGGTGGTCCGCGAGGACGACGCGCTGCGGGCCGCGCGGGCCGCGCTCGACATCCTCGCCGCCGTCGAGGAGTTCAACGAGGGCGCCGCGGGCATCGGCGACGGCGCCCGCATCGACGTGCGCGTCGGCGTCCACACCGGTGAGGTGGTCACCTCCGGCGCCCCGGACGCCGGGCACGCCCTCGTCTCCGGGGAGGTCGTCAACGTCGCCGCCCGCCTCGAACAGCACGCGCCCACCGGGCAGATCCTCGTCGGCGCCGACACGCACCGGCTGATCGCGGCCGCGGCCGACACCGAGCCCGTGGCCCCGCTGACCGTGAAGGGCAAGCGGCGGCCCGTCCCCGCCTGGCGGCTGCGCGCGGTGACCGGCGCGGCGCGCGGGGCGCCCGAGCGCCCCGGCGTCGCCCTCGTCGACCGCGAGGACGAACTCGCCCAGCTCGACCTGGTGTTCACCCGCGTGCGCCGCGACCGCGCCTGCCACCTGGTGACGCTGTACGGCGACCCGGGCGTGGGCAAGAGCAGACTGGCCCGCGCCTTCGCCGCCGAGGCCACCGCCGCCGGGGCGCGCGTCGCGTGGGCCGCGTGCCCGCCGTACGGCAGTACGGGCTCGCTGGCGCCGCTCGCGGAGATGCTGGCCAAGCTCGCGGGACCGGAGCCGAAGGACTGGCTCACCGCGCTGCTCGGCACCTCCGGGTCGGACGAGGTGACGGCCACCGCCCTGGCCCGGCTCGCCCGTTCGGGCTGGACCGGGACCTCCTTCGAGGAGACGTGCCTGGCGCTCCAGCGCCTCGCCACCGAACTGGGCCGCGCGGCCCCGCTGGTCGTGATCGTCGACGACGTGCAGTGGGCGCACGCGGACCTCCTGGGCGCCCTCGACCACCTCGCCGACTGGGTGCAGGGCGCCGCCGTGCTCGTGCTGTGCCTGGCCCGCCCCGAACTCCTGGAGGAGCACGGCCACTGGGGCAGCGGCAAGCTGAACGCGACGGCGCTCGCGCTGCCGCCGCTCGCGCCCGACGACTGCCGGGAGCTCCTGGCCCGGCTCAGCGGCCGCGCCTCGGCCGCCGACGTGGAGGCGCACCTGGCGCCGTCGGCTCCGGCGCTCGCGGCCCCGGCGGACGGCGCCATGGACGAGGTGGTCCGCAGGGCCGAGGGCAACCCGCTCTTCCTGGAACAGCTCATGGAGATGGTCGGCGAGGGCGCGGACCCGCGCGACGTCCCGCTGACGGTCCGCGCGATCGTGGCCGCCCGCCTCGACCGGCTCGGCGCCGACGAGCGGATGGTCCTGGAGTGCGCGGCGGTGATCGGCGCCGACTTCGCCGAGCGGGACCTCGGGGCCCTCACCGAGCCTGAGCCCGAGCCCGAGTCTGATGCCCATGCCGGTGCCGGTGCCGGTGCCGGGGCCCCCGCCCCCGCCCCGGCCGCGCGCGTCGTCCGCGGCCTGGTGCGCAGAAGGCTCCTCGAGGCCGCCGAGCCGGGACCCGCGGGCGAGCCCCGCTGGCGGCACGTCAGCCAGCTCATCCGCGACGAGGTCTACAGCGGCATGTCCAAGCTGCTACGGGCCCGCCGCCACGAACGCTTCGCCGCGCACGCCGAGCGGCGCGCGCCCGGCGACCACCACACGATCGGCACCCACCTGGAGAAGGCCGCGCACCTGCGCGCCGAACTCGACCCCACCGAGCCGGAGGTGTCCCGCACGGCGGCCCGCGCCGCCCGGCACCTGGGCCGCGCGGGCACGGCCGCCCTGGCGCAGGGCGACGTGTCCTGGGCGGTGGGGCTGCTGCGCAGGGCGCTGGCCCTCACCGAGCCGCGCCGGGGCGCGGGCGACGGATCCGGTCCGGGTGACGGGCCCGGTCCGGGTGACGGATCCGGTCCGGGTGACGGATCCGGTCCGGGTGACGGATCCGGTCCGGGTGACGGATCCGGTCCGGGTGACGGATCCAGGCCGGGCGACGACCCCGGCCCGCAGTGCGGCGGCGCCGGGCTCGCTCTGCGGGCCGCGCTGGTCGAGGCCAGGATCGCCGCCGGGGAAGTCACCGACCCGGTGGCCGAGTTGGAGGAGCTCGCCGGGGCGGCCGGGCGCGCCGGGGACGCGCGGATCGCGGCCCGCGTCCGGCTCCAGCTCGGCTACCTCGACCCGGAGAGCGGCGGGTTCGCGGCGCTCCTTGAGGCCGCGCGGGCCGCGCTGCCCGTGTTCACGGCCGCCGACGACGTCCTCGGGCTCGCCCGCGCCCACCTCGCCATGGGGCAGGAGGCGCAGAGCCGCAGCCGCCACGAGGAGGCGGCCGGGCACCTGGAGCGGGCCCTGGACGCGTCCGTGCGGGCCGGGGCCGAACTGGAGCGGGCCGGAATCCTCGGCGCGCTCGCGGTGTCGCTGTGGCTCGGTCCCGAGCCGGTGGAGTCCGCCGTGCGCCGCTGCCGCGACCTGTCCGGGGACCACCTCGCGGGACGCCTCGTGGGCCGGGCGACCGTCGGCTGCCCGCTGGCCGTCCTCCTCGCCATGCGCGGCGAGTCCGACGCCGCGAGGGCCCTGCTCGCGGACGCCCTGGACACGCTCACCGACCTCGGCCACCTCTTCGGCGTGCCCGCCGTGCGGCTCTTCATGGCGGCCGTGGAACAGCTCGCCGGGGACTGGGACGCCGCCGAGCGGTGCCTGCGCGAGTCCGGCGAAGGCCTTGAGCGCCTCGGCGACCGCCAGCTGCGCGCCACCGCGGTGCGTGACCTGGCCCGGGTCCTGCTCACCCGCGGCGCCCCGGCCGCCACCGTGCGCCCCCTGCTCGACGAACTGCTGCGCGACGGCGTCGCCACCATGCCCGCCGCCGCCTGCGAGGTGTACGGCATGCTGGCGCGCCTGTCCGCCGCCGACGGCGACGCGGCCGCGGCCGGCCTGCACCTGGCCACCGCCCTCGCGGCGGCGGAACGGACGGACTCGCCGGTGTGCCGCGCCGGGGCCCACCTCGACGGCGCCCACGCCGCGTGGGCGCTCGGCCGCCCCGAGGACGCGGCCCGCGCCGCCGACGCGGCCCGGGAGCACTTCGCCGCGAAGGGCCACCTGGTGGGCGTCGGCTGGGCGCGCGCCCTGCGCGAGGGGCCCCGGTGAGCCCCGCCGCCGGGCTCACCTGGCATCTGCTGGGCCGCGACCGGGACGCCATCGAGGTCCGTACGCCGTTCGCGGGAGCGGGCGGCGACGGCGCCGCGTGGGCGTGGGGCGGCGGCAGCGGCAAGGGCGCCCGGGTGTGCGTGATCGACACCGGCGTCGACACCCAGCACCCGCTCGTCGGCCCGGTCGGGGCCTCGTACGTCGTCCGGGAGACCGGGAGCGGCGGCCCGGCGGTCGGCGCGGGAGACGGCGCGGCGGGCGGCGCGGACGGCCGGGATGCGGCGGCGCGCTGGGAGGTCGTGCGGGTCGCGGGCGGCGACGAGACCGGGCACGGCACGGCCTGCGCCTCCATCATCCGCGGCCTGGCCCCGGGGTGCGAGGTGGACAGCGTCCAAGTGCTCACCGCGGGCCTGCACGGCACGGGCGACGCCTTGGTGGAGGGCGTGCGCTGGGCGGTCGCACGGGGCTACGACGTGATCAACATGAGCCTGTCCACGACGCGCCGGGCGTTCGCGCCGGTCCTCCACGAACTCGCCGACCAGGCGTACTTCGGCCGTACGCTCCTGGTGGCGTCGGCCCACAACCTGCCCGTGGAGAGCTTCCCGTGGCGCTTCGCGTCCGTGATCTCGGTGGGCAGCCACGACGAGGACGACCCGGGCCTGCTCCTGTACAACCCGCGCCCGCCCGTGGAGTTCTTCGCGCGCGGCGTCCGGGTGCCCGTCGCCTTTCCGGGCGGCGGCACCCGCCGCGTCACGGGAAACAGCTTCGCCACCCCGCACGTGGCGGGCCTGTGCGCCCGGATCGTCGGCAAGCACCGCGACATGACGGCGTTCCAGGTCAAGCAGGCGCTGTTTCTCGCTTCGGCGAACGTGCGGAGCCAGGAGAGGGGAGCTGGGAGATGACCGCGAACGGGACGGGCCGCGCCGCGGGGGATGACGGCGGGGGAGGCTCCGGCGGGGCTGGTGGAGCTGGCGGGGGAGGGCTCGGCGGGGCCGGCCTCGGCGCGGGTGCCGAGGAACGGCACCGCAGGCTGCTGCTGTCCGTCGTCCACACCGCGCGCGCCATCTTCGACGCCCAGGCGAGCTCCATCGCCCTGCTCGACCAGGACAGCGGCGAGCTCGTCTTCGAGGCGGTGTCGGGCCAGGGCGAGGAGAGCCTCGTCGGCACCTCCTTCCCCGCCGAGCGGGGCATCGCGGGCTGGGTGCTGCAGGCGCGCCAGCCCGTCGAGGTGCACGACGTCGACACCAACGGCCACTTCGCGCGCGACGTCGCCGAGTCGACCGCCTATGTGCCCCGGGCCCTGATGGCGGCGCCGCTGCTCGCGGGGGAGGAGCCCCTCGGGGTCCTCGAAGTGCTCGACCGCAACACCGAGACCCGGGCGCCGCTGCCCGCGATGGAGCTGCTCGCGCTCTTCGCCGGGCAGGCCTCCGTGGCCCTGGAACTCGTCCAGCGCGACCGCCTCGCCCGGCTGTCCGCCGGGCCCCCGGAGACGGCGGCGGGCGACGCCGTGCGCGCGCTCGCCCGCGAGATCGAGGGCCTGGACGGCGACCGCCGGGGAGCGGCCCGGCGGGTCGTGGGCGGTCTAGCGGACCTCTTGCGGACGCGCGACTGAACGCGCGCGGTCGCGGCGGTCTGCGTCGACGAGGTAGACGAGGCCGGGTCCGTCCGAGAGGTCCCGGGTGCCGTCCGCGTCCGAGAGTCCGACGAGCTCCGCGAGGCCGGGCAGGCCCCAGAGCGCGGGCAGCCCCGGGATTCCCCCCGGGCCCGCGCCGCGCAGGGCGCCCGCCGCGGCGCACGGCTGCGCCCCGAGGGCCGGACGCTCGCGCGCGAGCTCCCGTACGAACGCGGTGAACCGGAACAGCGACGTGCCGTCGGGGCCCGGCTCCCGCGCACAGGTCAGCGCGTGCGCCTCCCACAGCCGGGCCAGCGCCCGGTCGGTGTCCACCGGGTCACCGCCGAGCCGGTGCCAGGCGTCCATGAAGGTGAAGTCGCCCTCGCGGTCCAGGAGCCGCAGCTGTGCCCAGTCGGTGTCGGTGAGCGGGTCGAAGCCGCGCCCGAGGCGCTGGCGCAGATCGATGTCGCCGACCGTGAACCAGTCGAGGGCGCCGCCCGACTCGAGCCGGTCGACGATCTTGGCGAGCCGGCAGGCGCGGCCGAGCGCGAGCCTGGCGCCCGCGATCCGCAGCGCGAGCGGCAGCCCCCGGCACAGCCGCACCAGGCGCAGCGCGCTCTGCGGCTCGGCGTCCAGGCACTCCGGGCCGCAGATGCGCCGCAGCAGGTCGAGCGACGCGCCCTCGTCAAGCGGCCGCAGTTCGAGCGCTTCGGAGCCGTCGAGCCCCGCGAGCCGGGAGCAGCTGGTGACGACGGTGGTGGCCAGCGGCGAGTTCGGCAGGAGCGGGCGCACCTGGGCCTCGTTGACCGCGTTGTCGAGCAGCAGCAGGGACGGCGCACCGGCGGGCATCCGGGCGCGGTAGCTGTGCAGCAGGGCTTGTGGGTCGCTCGGCAGCGCCAGCGTCGGGTCGCCGAGCTCGCGCAGGAGCTCGGTCAGGGCCGCCGTCGGTGACTTGGGGCGGCCCGAGACGTCACGGAGGTCGACGTGGAACAGGCCGCCCGGATACGCGTCGGCGGCCGCGTGCCCGGCGGCCACGGCGAGCGAGGACTTGCCGACGCAGGGCGGCCCGGTGACCACGGTGAGCCGCCACTGCCGGGCCCGCTCCCCGTCGTGCGCGGCCACGTCCGGGAGCAGCCGGCCCAGTTCCGCCGCGCGCCCGGTGAAGTCCGGCAGACCGGGCGGCAGTTGCACACCGCCGCGGACGGGGCCGCTCTCCCGGGCGGCGGCCGGGGGAGCGAGCGGCGCGGCGGCGGGCGGCGTGTGGTCGCCCGCCAGGATCTCCCGCTGCAACTGCCGCAGCACGGCGCCCGGTTCCAGGCCGAGCTCCAGGGAGAACAGGCGCCGCGTCTCGTCGTACGCGATCAGGGCGTCGTTCTGCCGCCCCACCCCGCACAGCGCCCGCATGTGCTGCGCGCGCAGCTGTTCGCGGAAGGGGTGCGCGGCGATCAGCGGCTCCACCTCGTCGAGGACCTCGTGGTGCAGGCCGAGCTGGAGGCGCGCGGTGAACCACACCTCCAGGCCCGTCAGGCGCCGCTCCTCCAGGCGGGCGGCCTCCGTGTCGAGCGGCGGGACGCCTTCGAGGCCGACGAACGGGCGGTCGCGCCACAGGGCCATGGCGTCGCGCACGAGCCGGTCGACCCGGGCCGGGTCGCCGTCGGCGGCGGCCCGCCGGGCGAGGTCGACGCCCTGTTCGAAGCGGACCATGTCGATGGCCAGCGGGTCGACCGCGAGCCGGTATCCCGGCCGCTGGTGCCGCACCAGGGCGTCGGCCTCGGTGTGGCCGCGCGCGAGCGCGCGCCGCAGATGGTGGACGTACACCTGGAGGTTCTTGCCCGCGCTGCGCGGCGGGGCCCCGCTCCACAGCGCGTCGACCAGGCGGTCGACGGGGACCACCGTGTCCGGACTGCACAACAGAACGGCCAGCAGGACTTGCTGTTTGAACGGTCCCAGCGCGACGGCCTCCGTCTCCGTCTCCGCGGTGAGCGGACCTAGCACGCTGAACTGCATCACCCTGGACTCCCTCCCCGTGAATGTCATGGACTCTTCGGGCTGTCGTGGTCACGTGCCGCAGGGCCCAGGCGGTGGTTCGCCTGGGCCCTTGGAGCGGTGAGTTGTCCGCCGTGGCTCCGCGTCCTACCAGACGACGCCGCCACCGAGCGGGCTGGTGCTGTGCGCGACGACGTCATCGGCCGCGTGGAGGCGGGACCTGATGGAGTTGAGGAGGCTGACCTCTTCCTCGCTCAGTTCGGCGATCGCCGCGAGCTGCTGCGGGTTGGCACCCTTGAAGTCATGGCCGGCGGCCGTGAGTTCCTTGAGAGCGTCGAACGACATGGCGTTTCTCCTTGGTGGGTTGGGCTGGGTTGGTTTCGGTCGGGCTGTGCGTGCGGGTGGCCCGTGCGTCCGTCGGGCGGACGGCGCGGCGCCACTCGCGTTCAGGTGGCCGCGAGGGCCGGGGCCGGCCGGGAGGCGAGCACCGCGCGCAGCGCCGTGTCGGCGGCGTCCACGGAGTGCAGCGCGCTCAGACCGATGGCCGTGGCCAGATCGCGGGTCAGGGGCAGCTGGTCGAGGGTGCGCAGGAGTTCGGCGCGGTGCCGTACGTCGAGCGCGGCGTGGCGTTCCAGAGTGCGAAACGCCGTGCGCGGGAATCCGGTGCGGCGCATGAGTTCCGCGGTCAGCTCCCGCGCGGGCGGATTGCCTTCGAGCACCGCGATGTGGCCGAGCAGACAGGCCGGGTGGTAATGGCGGATCCAGTAGTACTGGGCGCCCACCAAATTGGCCACGGACGCGTCAGGAAGGCGCCGCAGCGGCTCCCGCGGGTCGTGCCCGAGGGCCTCCAGATCCTGTCTGAGCCATTCGTCGTGGCCCTGTTCCTCGCGGATGTGCCGGGTCAGATAGCCGACGAGGTGCTCGGCGACCGGATCGTCCTCGGCGCGGTCACGGGCCTCCTGCAGCGCGCATTCCATCAGCGGCACGGTGGACCGGATGGCGGTGTGCAGCATGCAGAGGTATTCGGGATAGATCTCGGGCAGGCGGGGGGAGTTCCACAGGTCCTTCGAGGTGGCGACGAGCCGGGGAAGGAGGAGCCCGATCTTCGAGAGGAGCACACGGCTGTGCCGGGTCATGGGTTTGTCTCCTGTTGGTCTCGCGGTGCGCCGGACACCTGGGCGACGGGCGTCGTGGCCGGCGACCGGGGCCTGGCGACGAAGGGTTCAGGGGGCGAGGCCGGCCAGGGCGGACAGCAGTGCCTCGTCCCGCCCCCGGGCCGCCGCGCGGCGCTTGGTCATCGTCCAGCACAGCCCGCAGATGGAGTGGAACTCGCGGTCGGCGAGGTCGCGGTACTGCGGCAGTCCGGTCAGCACCCCGGGGCCGACGGAGCCCAGGGCGGCGAAGAAGGCGTCGTCGTGGAACTCCCGGACGGCGGCGGCCACCTGAGGGCCGTCGGCGGCGTCGCGGCGCAGGGCCGGGGGACCGGCTCCCATGATCACGGATTCGTTGCAGCAGGCCGTGACCCGGCCGTCGTAGCGGACGACGGCCGCGTCCACCACGTCGCAGCGGCCGAAGTCCCGGCCCGCCGTGCGGTCCTTCCACGCGTAGTGCGCCGCGCCCCTGCCGTGCGGCAGGCCCTGGGTGGGGACCAGTTCGGCGTGGTGGTGCCAGCCCGGGCCGAGGGCGCGGACGAGGGAGGCCCGGGTGTCGGCGAGGGCGTCGCCCTCGTCGACGCACTGGACGACGAGGGGGCGGCCGTGCCCGGCGATCACGCGGGCCGCGTTCACGAACCGCTCGGGCCCCTGGCTGTCGACGTGGTGGGCGTCGGTGCTGAGGTAGACGGCGCTGGTGCGCCGCAGGACCTCGTCGATCCAGCGCGGCGCCCGCGCGGACCTCGCCCAGAAGCCGCTGGTGTAGATCACCACCCGCTTGCCCGCGTCGGCCAGGTGCCGCACCGCCAGGGTCAGTCCGCGCCGTTCGACGAAGGGCTCCCCGCCGGAGATGCCCACCAGCGAGGTGCGCGGCAGCGCGGCGAGCCGCTCGACGATGGCCGTGAGCAGGCCGAAGTCGGTGATGCGGGGGCTGTCGGGGCGGGAGTCGACGGAGCAGTGGGCGCAGCCCACCGGACAGCGGTCGGTGAGGAAGAACAGCACCGAGGCGCCACGGGTGCGCCGGATCGCGAGGACGTCCTGGTGCGTGAGGGGCGCGGGCGCTGTGTCGTGCGCTGCGGGCGCCGGGGCGGTCCCCGGCTCGGGCGCGCTCATCGCGTGCTCCCGGCGGGGTCCGGGCCGACCAGGCCGTCCACGGGGACGCGGTCATCGCGGCCCCCGGGGCCGCGCGGGCCGGGCGGCGCGTCCAGGCCGAGGGTGATCAGCTCGGCGTACTCGGAGATGCCGTAGTTCCTGGCGAAGGTGACGGGCCCGGCCTCGAACAGGAGGTCCGTGGTGCGGTCCTCGACCAGGCGGGTGGCGGGCAGGGCCGAAAGGCGCCGCACGGCCTTGGGCACCTCACGGTCCTTCGACAGGACCCAGCAGGTCTGGCAGTACCCGGCCGTGCCGCAGCCCCCGCCCGGTGAGCCGTGCCGCTCCATCATGTACTCGGGTCCCGTCGCCCGGATCGCCCGGACCATCGGGTTGTCGACCGCGCGCGCTCTGATCGTCGCCCAGTCGTCGCGGGCGATGTGACCGAGGTAGAGGTGCGCGGGCAGGGGCACGTTGCCGTCCATCACGTCCTGGTTCCCGCACGCCGTCACCTGGCCGTTGAAGCCGATCACCGGCCAGGCGGCGACGGCGCACGGCTCGGCCGTGCCGTCGGACGGCGCGAACGGCGCGTGCTTGAGCCAGGTCTCGGCGCGCCCGATCGGGCTCACCGGCACCACCAGCATGGGCACGCGGTCGTCGAACTCCCTGCGCACGTCCGCCGTCAGGCCCGCGAGGTACGGATCGCCCGGACCCGTCCCTGTCAGCTGGAGGCTGACGTGCTTGCCGTCGTCGAGGAGCTCTCTGAGGACGCGGAAGACGGCCGCCCGCGGCACCTCCTCCTCGTGGTAGACGTCCAGGCTCGCGGAGAAGTGGTCCACCGCGTCGATGGCCTGCCGGACCGCCCGCGGAATGCGCTGCCCGCGCTGGGCGAAGAAAAGGCCGGACAGTACGTACGACCTGCCGCCCGCCGCCCGGGTGAGTTCGGCGATGTCCCGGACGAGGCGCGGCCGCAGCAGCGCCTCGCCGCCGGACATCAGGACGAATTCGGGGCGGTTGTCCGCGGTGAAGGTCTCCGCGAATCCCCGGAATAATTGCTCGGGGTATTCCTCGCTGTCCATCATCGAACTCGTGGAGCAGTGCTTGCAGTGCAGGGGGCACCTGCGGGTGAGCCCGAAGAAGACGGCCGCCGCCGGTACCGGGCGATAGCGCAAGATCTCCATGAGGTGCACTGGAATACCCCCGTCGCCTTGTCCTTCGTCCATCTCGTGCGTCCAGCATGGACTGTCGTACTTACGTTCGCCTTTGGGATCGGTTGCGAACTGGTTCTACCGTTTGCGCGGCGGACCCCAAAGGCGTCGCTCAGGGGCCGGGAAGCGCGTTCTCCGGCCGGTTCCTGAGCGCGAGTGCCGCTGGCAATGCCGTGGAAATCAGCGCGAGCGCGGTGACCCCCGCCAGGACCAGGGCATAGCCGAGCGGAGGCACGCTGAAATCGGTCGACCCGGTCAGGGCGCCATTCGCTCCGGCAAGGCCAGTGAACGCGATGGCGGTTCCCGTGGCCGCGCCGATCAGCACCGCGATGAGCGTCTCCAGATACAGCATCGAGGTGATGTGGCGCGCGCTCGCCCCGAGCAGCCTGAGCAGCGAGACCTCCCGCGACCGCTCGGCCGTCCCCATGAGGAGGCCGTTGATCATCGACACGGCGGTGAACAGCACGAGCACCGAGAGCACGAGATAGGTGCCCGCGGTGTTCTGGGCGAGCGCGGTGCGCAGCTCGCCCGCGTAGCTGTCGACGTCGGTCACCTTCACCGTGGGCTGCCGCTGTGCGAGCGCCGCCGCGGCCGCGCGCAGCTCGTCCCCCTGCCCCGGCGCCGCCCGTACCAGGACCGAGTCGTCGAGGTCCTCGTGCAGATGGGACGCGAGATAGCGCTCGGACAGCAGGACGTCACCGAGCCCGAGCGGCCGGTCGAAGACGGCGCCCACGGTGAGCCGCACGGGCGTGCCGTCCCCCAGCCAGGCGCGGAAGGTGTCCCCGACGTCGAAGCCGCGCTGCCGGGCGTAGGTGCGGCTGACCGCCGCGGTGCCGCCCTTGTCCAGGCTCTTCAACGAGCCCTCACGCAGCCCGAGATCGAGCACCCGCCCGGCGGCCGCCGGGTCCAGGGCCTGCGCGCCGAGCACGTCCGGGGTGCCGAGCACGTCCGCGATCACGGTCGTCGACCGGGTCGCCGCGACGGCACCGGCCCCCTTCAGGTCCCGGGCGGCGGCCAGCACCCCGCTGGGCAGGCCCGGGGCGTCCCGCGGCAGCAGCACCACGTCGGCCTGGGTGCGCCGGTCGGTCTGCTCGGCGGTGACGCGGTTGAGCGAGCCGGTCACCAGGAGCACCGTGCACGCCATCGCCACCGTCAGCATCAGGGCCGAGGCCATCGAGGCCACCCGGCGCACGGAGAAGCGGGAGTTGGCGTGCGCCAGCCACCCCGTCACGCCGCCGACGGCCGCCACCGCCGCGCCGAGCAGCGGTTCCAGCAGCCGCGCGAGCAGCGGCCCGAGCAGCACCGCCGCGCCCATCAGGAGCATCACGATCAGATACTGGAAGGCCACGCCGACCTCGCCGCCGATGGCCTGCGTGGCGAAGAACAGCGCGATGCCGCCGCCGAGGGGGACCAGCGCGATCAGGACCCGCGTCACGGTGACCGGACGCCGCGGCGCCGCCGCCTCCTGGAGGGCGTCGGCGGGCCTGATCCGCGACACGCGGCGGGCGGCGGCGAGCGCCGCCACCACCGCGAGGAGCAGCGTCCCCGCCGCCGAGGCGAGGAACGGCACCGGACCCACGACGAGTTCGTACGCCTCTGGGGCCGTGCCCCGGGCGTGCAGCCGGTCGACGATCACCGCGGCCAGTGGCACCGCGAGCAGGAAGCCCGGCAGCAGACCGGCCACCGCGGCGAGCAGCGTCTCGGTGGCGACGGTGCGCCGCACCTGCCACGACGTCGCCCCGACCGCCCGGAGGAGCGCGATCTCCCGGGTGCGCTGGAGCACGCTCAGCGCGATGGTGCCGCCGAGCACGAACACCGCGAGGAAGCCGCCGATGCCCGCCAGCGGACCGAACAGCTGCGTCGTCGACGCGACCTGCTCGGTGACCCCCGGCGCGCCCGCCTTCGCGCGCTCGTCGCCGGTCAGGACCTCAAGCCGGGGCAGGTCCAGGGCCTCGCGCACCCGCTGCGCCACGGCCTTGGCGTCCGTGCCGCCGCCCGCGAACACCCCCGCGTACGCGGCGCCGCCGTCCACCCCGGACAGCCGCTTGGCCGTCGCGGAGGTGAAGAACAGCGAGGACTGGTCAGGCAGTTCGCTCAGCGAGCCGGGGCGCGCGATACCGGACACGCGGTACGGGGCGGGGCCATCGGCGGTGACCACGCGCACGGAGTCACCGGTCTTCAGGCCCGCGCGGGCCGCCGTGCCCGCGTCGAGGACCACGTCGTCGTCCGCCCGCGGCGCCCGCCCGGAGCTCAGCGTGAACGGAGTGAGCGCGGCCGCGGCCCAGGAGTGCCCCTGGGTGAGGCCGTCGTCGGGTCCGGCCGCGGGGCCGCCTCCGCGCCCGACGGCCTGCGCGTAGAAGGGCGTGTCCGTGACCACGCGCCGCACCCCGGGCACGTCCCGCAGCCGCTCCACCGCGCCCTGCGACAGGCGCGGCGGCTGGTCCAGCGGATAGCTCTCGTGGTCGACGTTCTGCCCGGAGCCGGTGCGAATCGAGATGTCGGGGTCCATCCGCACGAGCGCCGACGTGGCGCCGAACCGGTCCTTGTCGGGCACGGCGCGAAGGCCCGACTCCATGAGCATCCCGCACGCGGCGATGAGCATGGCCGCCATGGCCGCCGCGCACAGCGCGCCGAGGAACCCGTGCCGGTGCTCCCTGATGCCGGAGACGGCGAGGCGCAGCACCTCAACCCCCCAGCCGGGCCATGCGGTCCGAGATCCGCGCGGCGTCCGGGTGCCGCATCGCGTCGACGACGATGCCGTCGGCGAGGAACAGGACCTGGTCGGCGTACGCGGCGGCCTGCGGGTCGTGCGTGACCATCACCAGCGTCTGCCCCGTGGTGTCCACGACCTCGCGCAGGAGCCGGAGGACCTCCTGGCCCGAGGCCAGGTCGAGCGCGCCGGTCGGCTCGTCCGCGAAGATCACCTCGGGCCGGGTGACCAGCGCGCGGGCCACGGCCACGCGCTGCTGCTGGCCGCCGGAGAGCTCGGCCGGGCGGTGCCCGACGCGGTCGGTGAGGCCGGTGCGGGCGATCACGTCGCTCATCCACGCCTTGTCGGGGCGGCGCCCGGCGAGCCGGAAGGGCAGCAGGATGTTCTCCCGCGCGGTCAGCGACGGCACCAGGTTGAACGCCTGGAACACGAACCCGATCCGCTCCCGGCGCAGGATGGTCAGCTTGCGCTCCTTCATCCCGCTGATGCCGGTGTCCCCGAGGTACACCTCGCCGGACGTGGGCTGGTCGAGCCCGGCCGCGCAGCGCAGCAGGGTGCTCTTGCCGGACCCGGAGGGGCCCATCACCGAGGTGAACGAACCCGGCGGCAGCGCGAGGGACACCGCGCGCAACGCGTGCACGGCGGAGGTGCCGCGGCCGTAGGTCCGGGTCACCTTGTCGAGGCGCAGTGCCGACCGGGTGTCCGGCGCGGTCCGTGTCGTCTGCTGGTCGGGCAGAGTCATGAGCTTGCCTTTCGCATGTCGTGCGGTCATGAGGCGGCCGCCCCGTCCCGCTGTCCTGTCATGGGGCGGCCGCCCCCTTCGTCCCCTGCCAGGTCCGCAGCACCCGGGCCGCCGGGACCAGCGCGGCGCCCAGGGTCAGCGCGAGCGCCCCGCCGACCGCCCCGGCCAGGAAGCCGGGCGGGCCGCTGACGTACACCTCGCCGCTGAACGCCGCGCTGGTCGCCATCAGCACGACCGAGGCCACGGTGCCGCCGAGCACGAGGCCGCAGACGGCCACCACCGTGCTCTCCCCGGCGACCAGGGCGAGCACGTCCCTGCGCGTGGCGCCCGCGAGCCGGAGCACCGCGAACTCGCCGGAGCGCACCAGCGTCGCCATCACCAGCGTGTTGGCGAGGGCAAGGGCGGTGAACACCGCGATCAGCGCGCTGAAGACGTACGCGGGCCACGTCTGCGAGGCCCCGTCCGCCGAGCCCGCCGCGAGCAGCGCGTCGCGCTCGGCCGCCTCGGCCATCGGCCAGGCGCGGGTGATCCGCGCGAGGCCCGCGTCGTACGCGGCCCGGTCCGCCCCCGGCGCCCGGGTCACGTACACCGCGTCGAGCAGCGGATCGGGCGTGTGCGCCCGCAGCACCCGCTCCGGCAGGATCAGGTCGGCGAAGCCCATGGACCGGTCGTAGCGGGCGCCGATGGTCAACTCGGTGCGGGTGCCGTCGGGCAGCCGGAGGCGTACGCGGTCGCCGACCTTCCAGCCGTACTCCTGGGCATGCTCCTGGCTGACGGCGACGTCCTTGCCCGCCGTCACCTGTCGCAGCGAGCCCTCGCGCACATGCGGGGCCAGCGCGCGCGGGAACGCCGTGTCGGCCGCAAGCGCGCGGGAGTTGACGCTCTCCGCCTCGTCGGTCCGCACCGAGATCCGCACCCAGGCGCTGGACGTGGCCGACACCGACTCCACGCCCGGCACCCGCGCCACCTCGTCCGCGAGCCGCGGCGGCAGGCCCGCGGCGTCATCGGGCGCCAGGACGGAGTCCGCGACCAGGCGTTCGCGCGCCCAGTCGTGGGCGGCCGCGGTCTGCGAGGTCTGCATGTAGAGCGTCGCCAGCGGAAAGCCGATCAGGAGGACGAGCGGCACCGCCGCGGCGGCCACCCGGCGCGGCCCCGTCGCGCTGTTGGCGAGCGCGAGCCCGCCGGTGCGCGGGCACAGCGGCCGCAGCAGCGCGCCCGCGAGCGGCACCAGGGGCCGCACGAGCGCGGGCCCGAGCACCGCGACGGCGGGCAGCAGCGTCAGGATCCCGCCGAAGGCGAGCCCGGCCCCCTGGACGCCACCCGTCGAGATCCCGAACACGATGAAGAGAACCGTCAGGACGATGAGGGTCAGCCCCATGAGCACCCGCGACCGCGGTAGCCGCCCATCGGCGAGCGCGGCCTCGCGCAGCGCCTCCTCGGGCCGCACCCGGGCCGCGCGCCGGGCCGCCGCGGCGACCGCGAGGCGCGTGAGCACGACCCCGGTGAGGGCGGCCCCGGCGAGCGGCAGCCAGTCCACCTCGACGACCAGTTCCTCCGGCGCGATGTCCAGCGAGACCAGTCCCCGCGCCAGCGGCTGCGCGAGCGCGGCCCCCACGGGCACCCCCGCCGCCGCGCCAAGCAGGGCGATCAGCAGGGTCTCCCAGCCGAGCATCCGCTTGACCTGCCGGGGCGTCGCGCCGATCACCCGCAGCAGCGCGATCTCGCGGTGCCGCTGGAGCACGGCGAAGGCGAACCCGCTCGCCGTGACGAACAGGGCGACGAACACGGCCAGCGAGCCCATGCTGACCACGAAGACCAGGGTGTCGATGAACAGGGTGTCGCTGACGGACACTTCGGCGTCCGCGGTGTTGCGCAGGACCTCCACCTCGGGCTTGTCGCCCACCGCGGCCCGTACGCGCGAGGCGAGCGCCCCCACGTCGGCGCCGTCGTCGGCGAACACGGCAAGGGCGTGCAGGCGGTCCGCGCCGCCCGCGAGCCGCGCGGCGGTCGACCCGGCGAAGAACAGGGCCACCTGATCCTTGATCAGCTCGGCCCGGGGCGCCGCCGCGATCCCGCTGACGCGGTAGGCGCCCCGCCCCTCCTCGACCGTGAACACCCGGACCCGGTCGCCGACGCGGAGCCCGCCCCGCTCGGCACTCGCGGCGTCGACGACGACGTCCCGCTCGCCGCGCGGCGCCCGCCCCTCGCGCAGCCGCAGCGGCGTCACGCGCGCGCTGTCCCAGGCATGGCCCAGCGAACGCTCGCCGAGCTCCGGCGGCACGGGCCGCCCGTCGGCGCCCGTCACCTGGGCGGAGAAGGCGAGATCGGGCACCACGGCCCGGACTCCCTCGACCTTTTCGACGCGTTCCGCCAGCGTGGCCGGTACCTGCGGGCGCCGCACCAGCGGCGCCTCGACATCACCGAAGCCCGGCTCGTGGACGCGCCCGTCGAGCCCGGCGTCGGCGTTGCCGGTGACGACCAGCGACGCCGCGTCGAAGCGATTGGCCTCGCCCTCCCCGCGCAGCGCGGACTGCAACAGCACACCGGACGCTGTGAGCAGGACGAGAGCGAGGGTGACCGCGGCCAGCGAACCGGCGAAGAGCGCACGCCTGGTACGCAGGGTTTGCAGTGCGAGCCTCAGCACGAAGGCCTCCTTTCGCACCAAGGATCGGCCCCGGCCCTGTCCGAAACCTGTCCGCCGCATGTCCCCGCCCGGTTCAGCCCGTCCAAAGAACCGGTGGCGACGGAACGCACCCCGTGGTCCGATGGCTGACATGGAGTTCGCGTTACTCGGAGAGCTCGCGGTGCGGGATGAAACGGGGCGTCTGGTTCCGATTCCCGGCGCGCTGCAGCGGGCCCTGCTCGCCCTGTTGCTGCTGCACGCGCCCGCGACGGTCAGCCGCGGCCGCCTCCTGAGCGAGCTGTGGACCGGGACGCGCGCCCAGGACCCGGTGGCGGCCCTGCACACGGCCGTCGCCAAGCTCCGCCGCGCCCTGCACCCCTGCGCGCCCGGCCTGATCCGCACCGGCCCCGCGGGCTACCGCCTGGAACTCTCCGGACACGCCTTCGACGTACGGGACTTCGAGAGCGGCCTGGCGGCGGCGCGCACCAGCAGCGACCCCCGCGCCCGCGCCGAGGAACTGCGGGCCGTCCTGCGCAAGTACCCGGGACCGCCGCTCGCGGGACTGCCCGCGCTGCCCTTCGTCCAGCAGGAGCGGGCCCGGCTCACGGCGCTGCGCCTGACCGCCCTGGAGCGCCGCGCCGAGGCCGAGCTCGACGTCGTCGCCCACAGCGCGGCCACGGCCGAGGCCGACGTCGACCCCTCCGCGCTCGTCGAGGAGCTGCGGACCGCCGTCCACGACGAACCCGACCGGGAGCGCCTGTGGGCCCTGCTCATCCGGGCCCTGCACGCCTGCGGCAGGACCGCCGAGGCGCTTGACGCCTACCGCGCCGCCCGCGCCGACCTCCGCGAGCGCCTGGGCATCGAACCGGGCCCCGAACTGCGCGCCGCCCAGGGCGCGGTGCTCGCCGCCGCACCCGTGGGGCCGGTGCGCGTGCCGTCCCCCGCAGAGGCGCCGCCCGTGCGCACCGCTCCGCGCACGCCCGCGTCGGCGGACGCCCTCTTCATCGGCCGTGAGGAAGAACTCCAGGAGCTCGCCGCCCAGTTGAAGGGGCCCGGCTTGATCACGGTGGTCGGGGCGGCCGGGCTCGGCAAGACCCGGCTCGCCCTCGCCGCGGCCGCCCACGAGGAGCGGTCGGGCGCCCAGGTGTGGCGCGTCGACCTGGTGCCGCACGCGCCCGGCGGGGTCACGGCCGCCGTGGCCCTCGCCCTCGGCGTCACGGCCGCGGGACTCGGCCCGCGCGCCACCCGGACGCGGATGCGCGCCCTGGCCGAGCGGGCGGTGCGGCCGCTGCTGCTGCTCGACAACTGCGAGCACCTCCTCGCCGACGCGGGCGAGGTCGTCGCCGACCTCCTCGCCGGCTGCCCGCGCCTGCGCGTCCTCGCCACCAGCAGGGAACGCCTGGGCGTCGCGGGCGAGTTGCCCTACGCGCTGCGGCCGATGAGCGCGCCGGACGCCGCGCGCCTGTTCCGCACCCGCCTGCACCGCCTGTCGCCGGACGCCGCGGACGCCGCCGTCGACCACGAGGTCACCGGCATCTGCGAGGCCGTCGACCGCATGCCGCTGGGCATCGAACTGCTCGCGGCGAAGGCCGCGACCGCCCCGCTCAGCGGCATCCTCACCGGCCTGCGCGCCCGCCGCGGCACCCTGGACACCCGCCTGTGGTCCGCCGACGCCCGCCACGGCACCCTGCGCGCCGCCGTCGACTGGAGCTACCGCCTCCTGACCCCCGACGAACAGGCCGCGCTGCGGGCGGTGTCGGTGTTCACGGCCGACTTCACCCCCGAAGCGGCCCGCGCCGTGGCGGGCCCCGGCGCCCCCGCCGCCCTGTCCCGGCTCGCCGCCAAGTCCCTGCTGGTGTTCCTGCCCTCCGCCGACCGCCCCGCCTACCGCATGCTCGTGCCCGTACGGCAGTACGCGCGCGCGGCCCTCGCGGACGCGGGCGAGGAGCCCCGCACCCTGCACCGGCACGCGACCTGGGTGGCCGACCTCGCCGAGCGCGCCGCCCGCGCCATGCGCACCGGCGGCTTCCGCGAGGCCTACACCGAACTGACCGCGGCCCAGCCGGAGATCACGGCCTGCCTGGACTGGCTCCAGGGCGACGCGCCCGCGGGCCTCGCCACCGGGGACGCGCCCGCGGGTCCCGACGCCGCGGAGCCGCCCGTGGGCCCGCCCCCCGGCCCCGCCGACGGCTGCGCCCCCGACCCCCTCCTGGCCTCCCGCGTCGCCACCCGCCTCGCCCTGTACTGGACCGCCGCCGGGCGCCAGGCCGAAGGCCGCGAGCGCCTGGTGCGGGCGCTCGCCGTCACCACGCCCCGCTCCCCGTGGTACGCGGAGGCGCTCGCCTGGTGCGGCTGGCTCGGCGTGAACATCAGGCAGGAGCGGGGCGACGAGGAGCTGCTGCGCAGGGCCGTGCCCGCCGCCGAGGACGCCGGTGACCCGGCGGTCGTGACGTTCGTGGGCGCGCTCGCCCTGACCGTGCACGTGCGCCAGGAGCGGCTCGTCGAGGCCCGGGCCGTCGCCCGCCGCACCGAGGCCGCGCTCGACGCCTACCGGCACGGCTGGGAGACCGGCGTCTGGCACCTCTTCCACAGCGAGCTGCTCGTCGCCGAGGACGACGCGCGCACCGCCCTGACCGCCGCCGTCACCGCCCGCGAGCTCCTCACCGACATCGACCCCAACTCCGCCGCCACCGCCCTGACCATGACCGGCATGGCCCACGAGCGGCTCGGCGATCGCGCGGCGGCGCTGCGGTCCTGGCGCGCGGCCCGCCAGGAGCTGCTCCTGATCGGCTCGGAGCACGAGGCGGCGTGGCTGGCGGGGGTGCTCGGCTACCTGGCCGTGGGCGACGGCGACACCGCCGCCGCCGAGGCCTTCGCCGACGCCCTGGAGAGCTACGCCACCGAGACCGACGACACCTATCTGTGGGCGAAGTCGGCGACGCTGCGGGCCCTCGTCGCGGCCGCGCGCGACGACCTCGACGAGGCGGAGCGGCTGCACCTGGCCGCCGTGTCCCGCTACCAGGAGGGCCATCGCCCCGAGTGCGTCGCCCACGACGTGGCGATGCTCGGCCGGATCGCCGCCGCCCGGGACGACCTGGTGCTCGCCCGCATCCGCTGGGAGCGGGCGCTGAACGCGGCGCGCGTCTCCGGGCGCCCGCACGCCCAGCTCCTGGCGCTGCGGGGCCTGGCCGGACTGCCGCCCGCCGCGGCCGCCGACGCGGGGGCGCCGCGCGGCGAGGCGTCACCGCCGCGCGCCCGCCTCGCCGAGGTGCTGCGCGAGGCGTCACCGCCGCGCAGCACCGAGTGCCCCTTCCACCTCGCCGTGGCCGACGCCACGTGCGCGGACGGAACAGCGGACGGAACAGCGGACGGAAAAGCGGGCTGAAACGCGGACGGACATGCGGACGGAAAGGGCGCCCGCCCCGGATCAGGCCGGGACGGCCCCGCCCGGCGAGGAGAACTCCCGCAGCCAGGCGGGCCGCACGACCTCCATGCCGAGCCCGGCGGGCACGGGCAGCGGGCCGTGGGAGAGGTCCTCCTCGCGGTAGCGGCGGCAGTCCCGGTGCCAGATGTGAATCCCGGCCAGCCAGTTGCACAGCTCCCGCACATACCCGTCCAGGACGTCCCGCTCTCGCTGCCCCAGGTCGAAATCGTCGTACAGAACGGGCAGTTCATGCGCGATGACGTGCTGGAACTGGCTCATGCGGGAGCGCATCAGATCGTCCACGATGGCCAGCGCCGTCGGGTAGTCGCAGTCGAAGAAGTTCTGCACGACGAGGACCGCGTTGTGCACCTCGCCCTCGTACTCGATCTCCTTCTGGTACGAGTAGACGTCGTTCATCAGGCACGCGTAGTCGGCGGCGGCGTTCTCCAGGCTGCGCATCGGGCCGCTCTCGTAGATCTCCCGCGGGATCGATCTGTCGTGGCTGAGGCGGCACAGGCTCATGGTGAAGTCGGAGCCGAAGGTGAGGCGGCGCGTCTCGATGTAGTCGACGGGCTCGGGGACGCGGTGCTGCGCCTGGTTGGCGAGCTCCCACAGCCAGGCCTCCAGCATGTCGACGAGGGTGCGGCGCAGCGTGGCCCGCGCCCCGGGGTCCATGGGGGCGGTGGTGCGGGCCCACAGGTCGCCGAGCCCGCGCTCCAGGGCGTTGAGGGGCGGGGGCGGCGCGCCGTCGAGCGGCATGAACAGCGTGAGCCGGTCCGTGCACACCCGTGCGCCCAGCAGGTCGCGTGTTCTGCCGAACACCACCGGGTAGTAGTCGTCGCCGTAGGTGCCCCAGGTCAGCCAGCACGCGTCGAGGTCGAGCTGCGCGGGTGTCGCGTCGGGGTGCAGGCCCGCCGCGCACAGCGCCAGGTCGTATCCGGCGAGCTTGCGCGCGTCCCAGATGTGCGAGGCCGGGACGCCCGGCTGTGGCTGGAGCATGCCCATGCGGGCCGCCCAGTCGAGGACTTCGCGCCGCGAGCCCTCCAGGTGCGGGGAGTGCGTCGTCGTGAACGGCATGTCGAAGTCCGGAATGCGGGAGGGGCCCACGCGCTGGAACGGCACGTGGGTGAAGCGCCGCACGCGCCCCGCGCCCGTCGCGGACAGCAGCGCCTTCACCCCGGTGGCGGCGGTGCCGACGCCGGTGGGGCCCGCGAGCGGCGACACCTTGGCGAGGGCGCCCTCGTTCATGTAGCGGCTGGAGCGCAGGTGCCACTCGTGGCCGCCGGACTGCCAGTCCTGCAGGCCCTTGGCGTACGCGAGGACGTCGGCGCAGCGGTTGGGCGGCAGCCCCTTCTCGGCGAAGAGCGGCGCGAGCTCGGTGAAGAACGTGTCCTCGAACTGCTGCATCCGCGCGGTCAGCAGGTCGTTCACGGAGTCGGCGGCCTCCTGAGTGGAGCAGCCGAGGAACGTCTCGAGGACCAGCACGCCGTTGCTCAGCTCGCCCTCGTCCTCGACCTCCCGCTGGTAGGAGAACAGGTCGTTGCGCAGGTGCACGGCGTCGGCGAAGGTGTCCCTGAGGACGCGCAGCGGACGGCTGCCGGCGACGCTGGCCGGGACCTCGGCCCCGGTCGCGTACTCGATCAGGCCCGCCGACCAGGGCGCGCCGCCCACCTTGCGGCGCATCTCGATGTACTCCACGGGGTTCGCCACGCGGTGGGCGTTGATGTTGGACAGCTCCCACATCGACTCGTTGAGGAGATTGCGGGTGCTCTGTGCGAAGCGCCGCCGCCAGTCCAGGGACATCTGGGGCACCGTGCGCGTCCACAGGTCGGCGAGGCCCGCCTCCACCGGGTTCGTCGGCTCCGGCATGGGCGCGGAGAGGTCCATCGGCATGAAGGCGGGAAGCCGGTCCAGATAGGCCTTGCCGCCCTCGCGGTCCTGGGTGCGCTTGAACAGCTCCAGGAAGTGGTCGTCGAAGAAGAACACCCACACGTACCAGTCGGTGACCAGGGACAGGGCGGCGCCGTCGCAGTCCGGGTGGGTGTACGCGCACAGCAGGGCGTAGTCGTGCGCGTCCAGGTCGGCCTGCTCCCACACCCCGGAGCCCTCCAGCATGCCGAGGCCGCGTGCCCACTGCCGCGCGTGCGAACGTGCCTCTTCCACATGGGGGTTCAGACGCGCGGGATGCACCATGTAGAAGTCGGGCAGTTCGAAGGGGCGTGTCGGCTGGGGCATGCGGAGGTCTCCTCGCGCAGGGGGCGTACGGGCAGCCAGGCACTACCCCCCAACGGCGCACCGATGCCGTACTCGGCCTACGGTCACACCATCGCGTGATACGGCGAACCGATTCCGCGAGGTTTCTCGAACGCCCGCGCGGACCGCGCTCGCCGGTGCGCCCGGTACGGCCCCGGACCCGCGCCCGGCGCGCGACCCCGGCGAGGTGGCGGGTGTGCACGAGGTACGGTCCCTTGCGTGGGGCGGGTGAGGCAGACGTGAGGCAAGTGCCAGGCAAGGTGGTGCAGACGTGAGGCTGACGATTCTCGGCGGAGGCGGATTCCGCGTACCGCTCGTGTACCGGGCGCTGCTCGGCGACCACGAGGAGGGCCGCGTCACCGACGTCGTCCTGCACGACATCGACGCCGGGCGGCTCGACGCGATCGCCCGCGTGCTCGCCGAACAGGCCACCGGGGTGCCGGACGCCCCGGCCGTGCGCGTCACCACCGACCTCGACGACGCGCTGCGCGGCGCCGACTTCGTGTTCTCCGCGATCCGCGTGGGCGGCCTCGAGGGGCGCGCCGCCGACGAGCGCGTGGCACTGGCCGAGGGCGTCCTCGGGCAGGAGACGGTCGGCGCGGGCGGCATCGCGTACGGGCTGCGGACCGTGCCCGTCGCCGTCGACATCGCCCGCCGCGTCGCGCGGCTCGCCCCCGACGCCTGGGTGATCAACTTCACCAATCCGGCGGGCCTGGTGGCCGAGGCCATGTCCCGGCACCTGGGGGACCGCGTCATCGGCATCTGCGACTCGCCGGTGGGCCTCGGCCGCCGCGTCGCGGGACTGCTCGGCGTGGAGCCTGGCCGGGCCTGGCTCGACTACGTGGGCCTCAACCACCTGGGCTGGCTGCGGGGCCTGAGGGTGGACGGCCGGGACGAACTGCCGAGGCTGCTCGCCGACCGCGATCTGCTGGGCTCCTTCGAGGAGGGCAAGCTCTTCGGCGCCGACTGGCTCCAGTCGCTCGGCGCCATCCCCAACGAGTACCTGCACTACTACTACTTCAACCGCGACTCGGTCAGCGCCTACCAGCGGGCGGAGCGCACGCGCGGCGCCTTCCTGCGCGACCAGCAGGCCCGGTTCTACGAGACGATGCGGGGCCCGGGCGCCCCCGCCCTGACGACGTGGGACGCCACCCGCGCCGAGCGCGAGGCGACGTACATGGCCGCCAACCGGGACGCGGCGAACGCCGGGGAACGCGCCCCCGAGGACATGGAGTCCGGCGGCTACGAGCGGGTGGCGCTCGCCCTGATGCGCGCCATCTCCCACGACGAGCGGACCACGCTGATCCTCAACGTCCGCAACCGCACGACGCTCCCGGTCCTGGACGCGGACGCCGTCATCGAGGTGCCGTGCCTGGTCGACGCCAACGGCGCGCACCCGGTGTCCGTGGCCCCGCTGCCCGGGCACGCCACCGGCCTGGTGTGCGCGGTCAAGGCGGTCGAGCGGGAGGTCCTCGCGGCGGCGGACAGCGGCTCACGGGCCACCGCCGTCAAGGCGTTCGCGCTGCATCCGCTCGTGGACTCCGTGACGGTGGCCCGCAGGCTCCTCGACGGCTACCGCCGCGAGCACCCCGGACTCGGCTACCTGACATGATCACGGAGTGACCTCACCGACGCCCCCGGCGCCCGCCGCGCCTTCCGCGATAGCCCCCGCGGCCCCGGCCGCCCCCGGCACGGGCCGCCCGTGCACGCTGGTGGTGTGCCGGGGCTGCTGCTGCGGCGACCCGGTCAAGCACCCCGGCACCGACCACGCGGGCCAGTTGGCACGGCTGCGGGCCGCCGCCGACGGCTCGGGCGGACGGTTCGCGGTGCGTACGAGCGACTGCCTGGGCCCCTGTGGCCAGGCCAACGTCATCGTCGTCCAGCCGTCGCGGCAGGGGAGGCTGAACGGGGGCCGGGCCGCCTGGGTGGGCTTCGCGCTCGACGAGGCATCCCTGGACGACATCCTCACCTGGGCGCGCGCGGGCGGCCCCGGCATCGCCGCGCCGCCCGCCGCGCTGGCCCTGCAACTGGTGGACCCGCGGCGGCTGTAGGGGGACCTTCAGGCGGCGAGGACCTGGTCGATGAAGCCGTTGACGTTCCGCACCGTGCGCGCGTGCTGCTCCTCCAACGTCAGGCTCTCCTCGAAGCGGCGGGCCAGGGCGGACTTCTTCTTGCCGCGCACATACAGCGAACACGCCAGGTCCGCGCAGACGTAGAGCCCCACGGAGTTGCCCTGCCGGCCCGCCTCGCCCGCGCGCGGCGCGACCAGCAGGGTGATCCCGCTGCCCGCCTGCGGCGTCACGCACACCGTGCAGATGCTCGACTTCATCGCGCTGCGCTTCATGCCGGACGAGGCGCGCAGCGCGATGCCGACGAGCCCGCCCTGCCGCTCCACGACGACATAGCCGCGCTCGGGCGCCTTCGGGTCCCGCCAGCCCAGGAAGTCCAGGTCCGGCCAGGGCGTCTCGGGGAACCCCGCGGGCAGCGCGAGCCGACGGGCCTCGCCCTTCGTGCAGTTCACAAAGGCGGCACGGATGTCTTTTTCGAGCAGGGGGTTCATGGGGCGAACGTATCAACGGCCCCGGAGCGCCGTCCTCCCGTTTTCCCCGTGCCGCGGTGCCCGCACGAAGCGGAAGCGGACCGTGCGGCGCACCCGGAACCCGAGCGACTCATAGAGCCGGATGGCACCGGTGTTGCCCGCCGCGGTGTGCAGGAAGGGCGTCTCGCCGCGCTCCTTGATGCCGTACGCCACCGCGCGCACGAGCCGGGTCGCGAGGCCGCGGCCGCGGAACGCGGGGTCGGTGCAGACCGCGCTGACCTCCCTGAAGCCCGGCGGGTGCAGCCGCTCCCCGGCCATCGCCACGAGGGCGCCGTCGTGCCGGATGCCGAGATACGTGCCGAGCTCGACGGTACGGGCCAGGAAGGGGCCGGGGCGGGTGCGCTCGACCAGGGCCAGCATCTCGGGTACGTCGTCGGGGCCGAGCCGCACCGCCCGCGCGTCGGGGGCGGCCGCGAGCCCGTCGTCGACGAGTTGCACGCCCCGGCCGTCGTAGGTCGTCTCCCAGTTGTCGGGCACGGGCGCCGTGAGCGCGGGCAGCGCGATCTCGCCGTCCGTGTCTACGAGCGCGACGAGGTCCGCCCAGTCCGCGGCCGTGGGCTCCGGCGGAAGCCCGAGCCACGGCGAGACGTCGGCGGGATAGCGCACGACGCGCCCCCGGCGCTCCGCGAACCGCGCGTGCGGACCGGTGAGGGAGGCGAAGCCCGGGTTGTCCAAGGGGTGGGCGGTGTCCGAGGGGTGTGCGGTGTCCAGGGGGTGCGCGGCGCCTTGGAGGCGCGGGTTGTCCTGGAGGTGCGGGTTGTCCTGGAGGTGCGGGGCGTCCTGGAGGTGCGGGGCGTCTAGGAGGTGCGGGGCGTCCGCGCCGAGCGGGCCCGCCCCCGTGCCGCGTATCGCCTCGTCGGCGCCGACCGTGCCCGCCCCGGGCCCTGTCACGCGGCGACCTCGATGACGACCTTGCCGCGCGCGTGGCCGCTCTCGACGGAGCGCAGGGCCTCGCCCGCGCGCTCCAGCGGGTACGTCGCCGTGAGGTGCGGCCGCAGCACCCCGGCCGCCGCGAGGCGGCCCACCTCGACCAGGACCTCCGCCGTACGGGCGCGGACCACGGGCGAGCCGCCCAGCTCCGCCACGATCTGCTTGCCGCCCGCCGTGACCAGACGCGCGCGGTCCTCGACGAGGGTGGCGACGTCCCGCAGCGGATCGCCGCCGACCAGGTCGAAGACCGCGTCGACGCCGTCCGGGGCCACCGCCCGCACCCGGTCGGCCAGATCGGGTCCTGATGCCACATGGGTCGCGCCGAGCGACTCCACGTACTCCTTCTTGCCCGCGCTCGCCGCGCCGATGACGCGCAGCCCCTCGTGCGCGGCGAGGCGGGCCGCGAAGCCGCCCACGCCGCCGCCGGCGCCCGTGACCAGGAGCGTGGCCCCGGCGGGCAGGGCCAGTTGGCGGATCCCGTCGTAGGCGGTCGCCGCGGCCACCGGAAGCACGGCCGCCTCCGCGAACGACAGGCCCCGCGGCTTGTGCGCGGCGACCGCAACCGGCAGCAGGGTGCGCTCCGCGTACCCGCCGGTCAGCGTCGAGCCGAACACCGCGTCCCCGACGGCGAACCCCTCGACGCCGGGGCCGACCCGCTCGACGACGCCCGCGGCCTCGCTGCCGAGGGCCTCCGGGAACACGGCCGCCCCCTGGCCCGGCCTGCGCTTGCCGCCGCGCAGCTTGTGGTCGACGGGGTTGACGCCCGCCGCCCGCACGGCGATCAGGAGCTCGCCCGGTCCTGGGTCCTGGACGTCCCGGTCGATGAGGGCCTCCACCTCGGGGCCGCCGTGCCGGGTGTATACGTACGCCTTCGCCATCTGTCCCTCACTCCGGTGCCGAACTGGGTCTCGACGATCACAAGGACGGCGGGGGCCCCGGCATTCCGTCCCGTGTCGGACTTCACGCGACCGCAATGTCGGCCCATGGATCACAGGGGTTTGGCCTCGTCTTCACACGCCGGACACGGTCCCTTCCACCTCGCCCACAACCCTTCCCTGCGCGTGCTCCGCTTGGCACACTGCACCCGCCCCTCGCCCCCACCCCACCCGAGGTCGCTTCCCCATGTCTGAACTCAACCGGCGCCGCTTCCTGCAGCTCACCGGCGGCACCGCCGCGTTCTCCGTCCTCTCCCAGAGCATCAGCAGGGCCGCGTCCCTGCCCGCGCGGCGCCGCTCCGGTTCCCTGGAGGACGTCGAGCACATCGTGGTCCTGATGCAGGAGAACCGTTCCTTCGACCACTACTTCGGCACCCTGAAGGGCGTGCGCGGCTTCGGTGACCCGCGCCCCGTGAAGCTGCCGAGCGGCAAGCCGGTGTGGCACCAGAAGAGCGGCGGCACGTCGGGCAAGGAGGTCCTGCCGTTCCACCCGGACGCGGACGACCTGGGCATGCGGTTCATCGCGGGCCTCGACCACGACTGGGCGGGCGGCCACCGGGCGTTCCACAACGGCGCCTACGACCAGTGGATCCCCGCCAAGTCCGAGCGCGCGATGGCTCACCTCACGCGCGGGGACATCCCGTTCCACTACGCGCTCGCCGACGCCTTCACCGTCTGCGACGCCTACCACTGCTCGTTCATGGGGGCCACCGACCCCAACCGCTACTACATGCTCACCGGGCACGTCGGCAACGACGGCAAGGGCGGCGGCCCCGTCCTCGGCAACCAGGAGCTGGGGTACGGCTGGACGACGTACGCCGAGCGCCTGGAGCAGGCCGGGATCTCCTGGAAGGTGTACCAGGACATCGGCGACGGCCTGGACGCGGCGGGCAAGTGGGGCTGGATCGAGGACGCCTATCGCGGCAACTACGGCGACAACTCCCTCCTCTACTTCAACACCTTCCGCAACGCCAAACCCGGCGACCCCCTCCACACCAAGGCCCGCACCGGCACCAACGTCAAGGCGGGCGACGGCTACTTCGACGTCCTGAAGGCCGACGTCGCGGCGGACCGCCTGCCCAAGGTCTCCTGGATCGCCGCCCCGGAGGCGTTCAGCGAACACCCCAACTGGCCGGTGAACTACGGCGCCTGGTACATCGCGCAGGTCCTCGACGCGCTCACGTCCAACCCTGCCGTCTGGGCCAAGACCGCCCTGTTCCTCACCTACGACGAGAACGACGGGTACTTCGACCACGTCGTGCCGCCGTACGTCCCCTCCTCAGCGAACCAGGGCCTGTCCACCGTCGACACCACGCTCGACTACTTCCCCGGCAACGCCCAGTACGCCGCCGGGCACTACGGCCTCGGCCAGCGCGTCCCGATGATCGTCGTGTCCCCGTGGAGCACCGGCGGCTTCGTGTGCTCGCAGGTCCTCGACCACACGTCGATCATCCGGTTCATGGAGAAGCGCTTCGGCGTCCACGAGCCGAACATCTCGCCGTGGCGGCGCGCGGTCTGCGGCGACCTGACCGCCGCGTTCGACTTCGGCGGCGCGGACACCCGCCCGGCCGACCTGCCCGACACCTCCGGCTACGAGCCGCCGGACCACCAGCGCCACCCCGACTACTTCCCGAAGCCGCCCGCGAGCCCGGCCCTGCCCCGGCAGGAGCGCGGCTCCCGGCCCACCCGGCCGCTGCCGTACGCCCCGCACGTCGACGGCGCCGCGACGCCCGCCGACGGCAAGTTCCGCCTCACCTTCGGCGCCGGGGACGCGGCGGGCGTCTGCTTCCACGTCCGCTCCGGCAACCGCGGCGACGGCCCCTGGACGTACACCGCCGGGGCGGGCCGGACGGTCTCCGACGCCTGGAACTCGGCGTACTCCGGCGGCAGCCACGACCTGTCCGTGTTCGGCCCGAACGGATTCCTGCGCGTCTTCAAGGGCCCCGGCAAGAAGGCGGGCCCCGAGGTCAGCGCCCGCCACGACCGCGCCACCGGCAACCTCACGCTGACCCTCACCAACGCCGGGGCCGCCGCCTGCGCCCTCACCCTCACCAACGCCTACGGCGGCCGCCAGGACGTCTTCACGGTGCGCCCCGGCGCCACCGTCCAGCACACGGTGGACCTGGGCGCGACCCAGCGCTGGTACGACCTGACGGTCGTCTCCGACACCGACCCCACGTTCCGCCGCCGCCTGGCGGGCCACGTGGAAACCGGCAGGCCGGGAGTCTCCGACCCGGGCTTGAGCACCCCGTAGACCGCGCTGGCGCTGCCGGTTGCGGCGAGGTATTTCAGCCCGTCCGGCGTTTGAGGACGAGGCGCGGAGCGCCGAAAGGCTTTGCGGGGGGGGGGGGGGGGGGGGGGGGGACCCCCAGAACAGAAAGGGGGGAACCCGGGGCACCCCTAAGGGCTCCGCTGAGGGAAAAA
>NZ_JBWKEY010000023.1:0-84735 GCF_056435225.1 Streptomyces sp. NPDC043996
CAACAACCGACTCATCCGCACTGCACCATGCACCTACAAGATCCCGCTCACCGAACTCTTGACATCGTCATCGGGGCCTTAACTTCGTGGGATTGCTCGATCGACCTGGTCCGCTACCGGTACTTCGGCAGCGACCACTTCGGCCTTGAGACCGTGGCCTCCGTCACGGGGCACTCGGCCGAGGCCAGGCGGGCGCGGCGCGGCCGGGAGAGTCCCGGTCCCGGCGCAGGCTGGTTCGATGGCTGACCTGGCTGACGCGGTCGACGAGGTACTGGTCGGCCTCGGGGACGGCGTCACCCGGGTGCAGCGCAAGCAGTACCTCGCCTACCGGCGACTGCGGAACTTCGCCACCGTGTGCGTGCCGCAGCAGACCAAGATCCTCGTCTACCTCAAGGCCGACCCGAACGACGTCGACCTTGTTCCCGGGTTCACCCGGGACGTGAAAGGGCTCGGCCACCACGGCACCGGCGACCTGGAGCTGCAGCTGCGCACGGAGCCGGACCTGGAGCGCGCCCAGGACCTCCTCCGCCTGAGCTACGCCGCGGCATAAGGACCTCCCGCCCGAGCGCTGGCCCGAGCGTGGTGTGAAGTTGTGGGTCGTCGTCGTGGTGCTGCCTTTCGACGTGACGGGCTGGGATGTGGTGGTGGACCACTAATGGTGCGGAGGATCCCCGGTTTCGCTAACCGGGGATCTCCTGCTATGAGCTCGTAACAGGATCTTGAGCGGGTGCGCTGGTCGAGCGTGTCCGATGTGACGATCTGGCTGTTGATGGCTGCATGAGTACTCGGCCGTGGATCGTGGATGACGAACCGTGGGAGCTGATCGAGCCGATACTGCCGCCTTGGCCTGAGCGGTCGCCGGGGCCGAAGCCGGTGAACGACCGGGTGTGTCTGCAGGGCATGCTGTATGTCCTGGTCAACGACATAGCCTGGCAACTCCTGCCGCTGGAGCTGGGGTTTGGCTCGGGACAGACCTGCTGGCGCCGACTGGACCGGTGGCAGCAGGCCGGGGCCCTCGACCGGCTGCACCGTATCCTGCTCGCGAAGCTGCACTCGGTCGGCGAACTCGACTGGTCGCGCGCGTGCGTGGACGGCTCCCACATCCGTGCGAAAAAGGGGGACCCGCGACCGGTCCGTCACCGGTCGACCGGCGGAAGACGGGCAGCAAACACCATCTGATCTGCGACGGCAACGGCACCCCGCTCCGTGTCATCACCACCGCCGCGAACGTCAACGACATCACTCAGACCCTCGCCCTGGTGGACGGCATCCCGCCGGTGGCCGGACGCCCTGGTCGTCCCCGCAGGCGCCCCGATGCCATGCTCGGCGACAAGGCGCACGACTCACGGGGCGTGCGCCACGAACTGCGCCGACGTCGGATCCTGCCGGTGATCTCCCGCAAGGGTTGCCCAAACATCAAGGGCCTCGGCAAGCTTCGATACGTCGTCGAGCAGACCTTCGCCCTGCTCCACCAGTTCAAACGCCTCGCCGTCCGGTGGGAGCGACGCGTCGAACTACACGATGCCTTCCTCTCGGTGGCCTGCAGCCTCATCTGCTGGAGGCGCTTCAAGAAGGCCAATTCACGACCCGCTACGAACTCTCCTGCATAGCCATACGGCGATGCGTGACGGCCAGTCGTACGGTGTAGGCCAGGCAGAGGACGGCCAGGATGGGGAGGACGAGCAGCGTGGGGTTCACCCAGGCCGGGACCAGGTCGTAACCCGCGTGGCACTTTTCGCGCAACGGGTACCACTGCCCGAATTCACGGAAGTGCGCACTGCGGTACGCCGAGTCGAAGGCCTGGCCTGCACTGTGGCATTCCTCTTCCGTGTCCAGCCCACCGGCCAAGGCGCCGATGAGGTAGGTGACCCCAGTCCCCAGCAGAAGGAACACGGCGGTCACGGCGAACCAGACGGGACTGCGCCGCCATCTTCCGGCGAAAAACGGGTAACACCAGAGCCCAATCAGGACAGGCGCGAGGATCAATATGATGCTCATGCAGTAACCCTGCCAGCTCTTCCTGCCCTACGTGGCCCCTGCCGCCCGCTTGGCGGCCAGCCCGCGGAGACACCGGGGCCGCCAGTGGGCAGTGGGGGGGCGGGCGGCTTGCTGGTCGCGGTTAGCACTGGTTCAGCCAGGTGGCGCGGCGCATCCAGATACGGACGCTAGGAGCGGGTCGCTTCCTGTCCGACGACATGTATACGGTGCCGGGCAATATTGCGGGGGTGGGTGGGGTTGAGGAACCACTTGCGGGCCGAGGCCAGCCACCAGGTGCCGCAGAAGGCGATGACGGCACCGACGGCGATGGGCGCGTAGTTGAAGGTCTCGGCGGTGATGGGTGAGCTCTGCGGCAGCATGAACAGCACGGTGATCGCAAGCACCCAGATGACGGCGATGGTGCCGACGATGGTGGACCAGGAGCCGAGGTGCCAGGGGCCGCGTTCGAACCGGTAGCCCTGGCGTAGTCGCAGGAAGGTGGGAATAACGTAGGCGATGTACAGGCCGATGGTCGCGATCGAGGTGACGGCCGCGTAGGCGGTGCTGTTCCACAGGTAGGGCAGGCCGAGGATGAAGGCGCTGCTGGTGGCGAGCCAGACGGCGTGGGTGGGGGTGCGGGTGCCGGGGTGGAGCTTGTGCCAGATGCGGGAGTAGGGCAGGGCGCCGTCGCGGGAGAAGGCGTAGATCATGCGGGAGTTGGCGGTCACCGAGGCCATGCCGCAGAAGAGCTGGGCGATGATGATGACCACGAGGAGCCACTTGCCCGTCGCCGCGCCGAGGGCGTCCAGGAGGATCTGCGCCGGGGGCACCCCCGTGCTGGATCCGAGGGCGCCGCCGTAGGACTGGATGGCGTAAGTGAAGCCGAAGAGGAGGACGAATCCGGCCGCGAGGGAGACGAGGATCGAGCGGACGATGCCCTTGGGCCCGGCGGTGGCCGCGTCGATGGTCTCCTCGGTCATGTGGGCGGAGGCGTCGTAGCCGGTGAAGGTGTATTGCGCCATCAGCAGCCCGATCAACACCACATAGGCGGTGGAGGCGAAGCCGGTGTTGTTGACCAGCTCGCCGAAGACGAAGCGGGTGGACTGATGGTGGTCAGGGACGAGCACCAGGGCGGCGCAGATGACGAGGACTCCGAGGATGTGCCACCAGATGGAGATCTCGTTGAGGAAGGCGACGATCCGCACGCCGAAGGTGTTCAGCACCCCGTGCAGCACCAGGATGATCCCGAAGAGCGTGATGGTGTGGCCGGGCGTGGCGGTGTAGCCGAACTGGAGGTCGAGGAGGGCGTTGAGGAAGGTGGCGGCGCCGAAGTCGATGCCTGCGGTGACCGCGACCTGGCCGAGGGTGTTGAACCAGCCGGTGAACCACGCCCAGGCCGCCGCCGACCGTCTGGGGGCCATGCGGTGCGCCCAGAAGTACAGGCCCGCGCTGGTGGGGTACGAGGAGCAGACCTCGGCCATCGACAGGCCGACGAACAGCGTCATCACCCCGACGAACAGCCAGCCCCACATCATCACGGCCGGGCCACCGGTGTTCATGCCGTAGCCGTAGAGCGTCATGCAGCCCGACAGGATGGAGATGATCGTGAAGCTGACGCCGAAGTTGGCCCGTCCCGACATGGAGCGGGACAGGGTCTGCCGGTAGCCGAGCTGCTTGAGGCGTTCCTCGTCCGAGACGCGGGAGACATCGAGAGGCACAGGCCTTTCCGTCCTTTCTGCCAGAGGGAGACGCTGGGCTGTCAGGGGATGCGGCGCCGGGACGGGCTGTAGGCCCAGGCGCGGTGCCGCAGGAACAACCGACGGGCATCACCGCAGTACGCCCACGGGACACGCGTGGCGTAGGGGCCGATCGCGTCGAAGACCTCGGACGCCTCCGCGTGGCGATTGGCGAACGACAGGGCGTGCGCGAGGTAGTTGGCGTCGTCGGCGAAGCAGGCGTGCGGGTGCGGCGCGCGGTAGTGCCACCAGCGCTCCATCGCTTGGTCGATCTGTGGGCAGTCGACCCAGGGATGGATCATCAGCCCGTAGGAGTCCTGGTTCTGCTGCTGTCGGCAGTGGTGGATTTCGGCAAGCACCACCAGAGGAAGGACCGCGATCGGCACGCCCCTGGGGGCCATAGCGACCTGTTCCTCGGCCCACCACATCGCCTCGCCTGGCTTGCCGTGGTGGCGGGGGAAAAGATAGGTGACGACCTCGTGGTGCGCCTCGCGGTTCCACGGATCGCGCTGCTTGATCTCTTCCCACACCTGGCAGAGCGTGCTGCGGTCGGGGCTGTGGGTGCGCAGCAATGCGAGCATGACGACCAGGGGTGCCACGTCCTGCGGCCAGATATCCAGCGCCATCAGACACGCGGCCCAGGCCTCCTCCATCTGGGTCCGACCGTCGTGGCCTGCGATCATCGCGCGTAGGGCCAGCACGTTGGCGAGCAGGGCCAGGGCGTGGGGGGAGTGGGGCTCCGCCTCGGCCCAGGTATCGGCGAACCGCAGCCGTGCTCCCGCCTCGGCGAGCACTTGGAGACGGAAGATCCTCCGGTCCCAGTCAGGCCCGGTGGCGGTGAGCATGTCGCGCGGCCCCTCCCACCGGCCCATCGCAGCGTCCTCAAGGACGTGCCGCAGTGCTGTGTCGTCTCTCGCCGGGTGCGAATCAAGCATGGTGGACATGAGGCGGCTTCTTGCGGGTGAGTGGGGTCCCTGCTCCGGGATGCCTGGCTTCGCCGCAGGGGAGTCGGGCCCAACTTCGGCCAGGCCCCCGGAGCAGGGAGCTTGAGGTGTGGACACAGTGCGCTGCCCCTGGGCGCGGTGGCGGACATTGCTATCGCGATGCCTGCCACCGCAATCGGGGGCGGTTGTGAACCTTGCCCGGCGCACATGCAAGCACCGGCGCAACCATCAGTAGTCCCCCTCTTCCTCATGGTCGCAAGATGCGTGCTCGAACCAACTTCAAAGTGAGTACGAGGTTCTGGGGCGGGAATTCACCCGGGTGGTGAGCGCAAGTGTGCCGATTTCCTCTTAATTCCCAGGTCACACCCATGATCCAGTGGCTTGGTCGGGGTGAGTGGCTGCGTCGGGCCGACGCTGCTTCCTCTACTTCTCTGGGTGTTCGGGCGCGTGGTGACGCCCGCTGCGGCTGTCGCTCAGGCGTCGGCTGCGCCTGTCGCAAGGAGGTGGGTGGAGTCAGCGGCATGACGGGAGTGTGGAGGGCGCATCAGTAAAGGATTCTCCAAATCCCCGTACTCACTCTGAAGATGGTTCGCACGCGCATCTTGCAAAAGGTGCGGGAGTAGGAGGTAGGGATGGATGCGCTGGCGCGCACGAGTGTGCCAGCGCCAGTCTCCGGCGGTCGTGAGGTGATGTGGCCGTGGCGCTCTATGCGAGTCGACGATTGACCAGATGGCAGCCAGCGGCGTGGGCGGGGTCCTGTGCCGCGGGGCTGCTGATCGTGGCGGCGTGCAGCGATTCCGGGACCCGTGATCCAGCGGGGGAGAGCTCCGCCGGCGCGGGGCGTGAGAGCGCGTCACGTTCGGACCGGTCCGAAGCCTCGCGTTCGACGTCGGCGCCGGATGCGCTGCGAGCGCGGGCGACTGCGGCGTACCTCGGCATGTGGAAGGACATGGTGCAGGCTGGGAGAACGTCGGACTGGAAGGCACCGGAGCTAGCGAGGCACGCCACCGGTGACGCCCTGAGCGCGATCTCCCGGAGTCTGTACGCCGACCACTACAACGGTCTGATCACCAAGGGACGCCCGGAGAACCGCCCTGAGGTCACCATGCTGGAACCGCTTGCGGCCCCCACCACGGCGGTGATCAAAGACTGTGGTGACTCGACGCGCTGGCTGAAGTACCGCAAGCGCAGCGGGGAGTTGGTCAACGACAAGCCAGGCGGGCGTCGCTCGATCACTGCTGAGGTGCAGCGGCAGGCCGACGGCGCCTGGAAGGTCATCCGCTTCGCCGTGAAGGGAATCGGATCATGCTGAGGCGGCGTACGACGCTCGTCTCCCTGCTGGCTGCCGCAGTCGTGGGGATCAGCACGGTACCGGCCGTGGCCGATGACGGCTGGTACTTCCTGGACTGCGGGCAGGCCCCGGCCCCTGGGTGCCACCTGGGTGCCGGGAAAGGGGGTGGTGGCGGCGCAGGTGACCGAGAGGCGACTCCGCGACATGGCGGGCCTGCGCTGCCACCCCGGCACGGTGACAGCGGTGGCAGCGAAGAAGGCAGGAGAGATAGCCAGCGGCGGAATCCGAATCTCCCGAAGTGCACTTATAGGCGCAGCGATTACGAGCCGCCCGCCCCGGTGGTTCGTGCGGGGTTTCGTGAGCGGCCGGTGCTAACGGGGCATCCGGACGTTGTGTTGGCCGTATTCGCCGGACGGCCGACCCCCAACGGCCAGTCGCAGGTGGCTGATCCGAAGCCGGGGCAACCGGGTTCCTGGTACGTCTACAAGTGCTCCGGCAACGGCGTACGGGACGCGTTCTACCGGCCGCCGATCTGGATGCCCGATGCACCACAGAGCGAAGGTGGCGAGGAAGCGCCCGCTCCCGCTCCGTCACCGGGGCAGCTCGCGCAGCAAGCGCGCGAGCAACTCCGGCTGACTTCGGCGGAGATCTCGGCCAGCCCGCCGGACGAGCAACTGGTGCATCTACCGACGTGGCTGTGGCTGGACCGGGGGAGCTGGCGGGCGGTGTCGGCCACCGCTGCGGTGCCGGGCGTGTCGGTGACGGCGGTGGCGCGACCGACGAAGGCCGTGTGGAAGCTCGGCGACGGCAGCACGGCGACGTGCAAGGGGCCGGGGACTCCCTACGCGGCAGCGACGGACCCGAAGCGGCCGTCCCCTGACTGCGGGCACACCTATCGCTCCTCCTCGGCCGGGCAACCGGGCGGCGCGTATCCGGTCTCCGCGACCGTCCACTGGTCGGTGTCCTGGTCCGGAGGTGGAGAGAGCGGCACCTTCCCGGGGCTGACGACGACCTCGGAGGCCGATTTCCGGGTGGCGGAGAGCCAGGCACTGAACACCGAGGACCGACGGTAGGCGGGGGAGGCTGCTACTGATGAGCACGCGGGTACGGACCAGGGGCGGGAGCGGCACCGAGGAAAGTGCGGCGGTCCGCTGGAAGAAGGGGGGCGAGAGGCCTCGGGCGCCGTCGCGGGTCGCCGGTGCACCTCGACGGCGTCGAGTGCCGTACTTGCTGGTCGGAGTGTTGTTGGTTCTCGGCTGCACGACAGGGGGAGTGTTTGTCACCTTGGAGTTGGGGGACCGGATGACGGTGCTGGAGCTGGCCCGCCCGGTGGCCGTGGGGCAGGAGTTGCACGCTCGCGATCTGCGCGAGGTCAGCCTGTCGAAGGACAGCGGCGCCGACACCGTATCGGCCGATTCCCGCAAGGCCGTTGAAGGGCGCTCGGCGGCGTACACCTTGCCTGCGGGGACGCTGTTGACCGAGAGCTTGTTGGGCAGCCCGGAGGTTCCTCGACCAGGGCAGGGCGTCGCCGCGGTAGGCCTGAAGTCTGGGCAGTTCCCCTCGGGGCTCCAGCCGGGGCACCGCGTCATCGTCGTAGGGACGCCGGAGCGAGAGGGTCACGCCAGCGAGGCACCCGCCGGAGAGGACGCGAACACCTCGTCCTGGCGGGCTGTGGTCGTCGATGTGCGCCGGGCCAGCGATGAGGAACTGACCGTTATCACCCTTCAGCTAGGGGAAGCGGACGCCGGCGAGCTGGCCGCTGCCCCCGAGGGTGCCCTGCGTGTCGTGGTGGTGCATGGGGGTGGCCGACGATGACGTTGGTCGTGGTGTGCAGCCTGAAGGGCTCACCCGGGGTAACGACCACAGCCCTAGGGCTCGGGGGTGCCTGGCCGTCCGGGCAGCGAACAGTGGTCGTGGAGTGCGACCCGGCAGGCGGAGATCTGATAGCTCGCTACCGGCTCGCGCTCTCTCCGGGCCTCGTGAGCCTGACGGCCGCCGCCCGGCGGGCTTCGCAGCCCAGCCTCGTGTGGCAGCACGCGCAGAAGCTCCCGGGCGGACTGCCCGTAGTGGGCGGGCCGCCGGGCGCGGAGCAGGCGCGCGCGGCGGTGGAGCAGCTCGGCCGCGACGGGGCGACCGTGTTGCGGAAGGCGGCAGACCGGGCCGGGGCCGTGGTCATTGCGGACTGCGGCCGCGTAGGCGCGGACGCGCCGACGGTCCCGGTGCTCCACCAAGCCGACGTCGTACTACTGCTCGCCCGCGCCCGGGACGACGCCCTCGCGCACGTGGCGACGGCGGTGGAGGCCGTGGAGCACTGGCCACGGAGACCGTGCTTCGTACTCGTGGGCGACGGCTACAGGTCGGACGAGGTGGCCCGTGAGCTAGGCATCGAGGTGATGGCTCGGCTCCCCGAAGATCCCCGGGGTGCGGCGGCGTTCCGGGGAGTCGGCGGGCGGCGTTCGGCTCCCGAGCGGTCGGTGCTGGGGAAGGCATTCGCGGTGCTGGCAGTGCAGGTCGCTGATGACGCGACCGAGCTCTCCAAGGGGGCGGTCTCATCCGGTGAACTCGCCGCTCCTGCACTTCACTTCAGCATTTCGGCAAGCGGAGGTGGGCCTGATAGTCCCGGCCCGACTGGGAACGGAGATGTGGGATGACCAGGCCGACGGACCGGGGCTCGTTGCCTGCCGGGGCCGCTCCTTCGCATCAGGACCGCAACGGAGTACTCGGACGTAGTTTGGGGGCGGGCGTCCGTGGCCCATCCGATGTGCCGGGCCTGACGGTGGGGCCGTACGAGAGCGCCGAGGGCGAGCGGTTGCGGCAGCACCTACGCCGTGAGCTGTCGGCGCGGCTGGCCGAGCGCTTCCGTGTCGATGAGGCAGCCGGGCGTCCCCAAGGGGCCGAGGCTGGGCGACGCGCTGAGGCGGAGACGATCCTTGCCGATGCCGCCGAGGAGCACGCACGCAACCAGCTCGCGGGTGGCGAGCGCGTCGTAGCATCCGATGTGGAACAGCAGGCTATCACTGCCGTCCTTAACGAGGTCTTCGGCCTCGCCGGTCTGGAACCGCTGCTCCGCAACCCAGACGTCGAGAACATCAACATCAACGGTGATCGGGTCTTCGTACGCTATTCGGACGGCCGCCGTGAGCAAATGCCGTCCGTCGTGGGCTCGGACGCAGAACTGGTCCAGCTCATCAGAGACCTCGCTGCCCGCTCGGGCGTGGAGGAACGCCGTTTCGACCGCGGAAGCCCAGGCGTCAGCTTCCACCTTCCCGGTGGTGAGAGGGTGTTCGCGGTCATGGCGGTCACTGCCAGGCCATCGGTGTCCATCCGGAGGCACCGGTACAAGACCGTATCCCTCGCCGAACTGCGCCGCGTTGGCACCGTCGACCGCGAGCTGGAAGCCTTCCTTGGCGCGATGGTCCGAGCCCGGAAGAACGTCCTGGTCACCGGCGGCACCACGATCGGCAAGACCACCTTGCTGCGCGCCCTCGCTGCGGAAATTCCGCCCTGGGAACGCCTGATCACCATCGAGGACGTCTTCGAGCTCAGTCTGGATGCCGATGGAGAGGCGCACCCAGACATCATCGCGATGCAGGCCCGCGAGGCCAATATTGAGGGTCAGGGAGCCATCAGCCAGGCTGAGTTGGTGCGGTGGGCGCTGCGTATGTCTCCCGACCGGGTCATCGTCGGCGAAGTCCGGGGTCCCGAAGTGATCCCGATGTGCAACGCCATGAGCCAGGGCAACGACGGGTCCATGGCCACCCTGCACGCCTCCACCAGTCGCGGGGCGTTCACTCGGCTCGCCGCGTACGCCGTCCAAGGGCCCGAACACCTCCCCTTGGAGGCCACCAACCTCCTCGTCGCTTCCGCCCTGGACTTCGTCGTTCACCTGCAGCGGCCGCCGGGCGAGTCCGGCCAGCGCGTGGTGTCCTCCGTACGCGAGGTGATCGACGCCGACGGGCCGCAGATCGTCTCCAACGAGGTGTACCGGCCCGGGGCGGAGCTGCGCGCGGTGCCTGGTGTGCCGCTGCGCGCCGAGACCCTGGATGACCTGGTGGCTGCGGGTTTCGATCCGGGGCGCCAGGGACGTACTGACCCGCGGCAGGCCGATCAGGGGTGGCCGTGATGAACGCCTACGTACAGCTGTCAGCCCTGTGTGGCCTGGGCGTCGGTGCCGGTGTGGTGCTTGTGATACGCGGATGGCGCGGGCGCTCAGAGCCTCTTGTCCCGTCGTCGCCCGACCGGGACCGATGGACAGCTCGGCGGCGAGCGCACGCGAGGCACTGGCTGACGGCTTCGCTTGCTTCGGGCCTGCTCGCCGGGGCGTTTACCGGATGGGTGGTCGGGGGTTTGCTCGCCGCCCTGGCGGTCTGGAGTCTGCCGGGGTTGCTCGGCATCGGGACGGCGGACCGGCAGCGGCTCGCCCGGATAGAGGGGATCGCCGGGTGGAGCGAGATGCTCCGGGACACTCTCGCCGCGGCCGCGGGTCTTGAGCAGGCGGTCATGTCCACCGCGCGCGCCGCGCCCCAGGCCGTACGCCCCCAGGTGATGGAACTGTCCGTCCGCCTTGAACGCGGCGAGCGCCTCGCCCCCGCCCTGCGGCAACTGGCCGACGAACTGGACGACCCGACCGCGGACCTTGTCCTGGTCGCGCTGATCCTGTCGGCTCAGCACCCGGCCCGGCAGCTCGCCCCGCTCCTGGGCGAGCTCGCCGCTATGGCGCGAGCCCAAACCGCCATGCACCAGCGCGTGGACGCCGCCCGGGCTCGTACGCGGACGACGGTGCGTGTCGTCGTCACCACCACACTGTCCTTCGCAGGCGGCCTCGTCCTACTCAACCCTGAGTTCTTAGACCCGTACGACTCCCTCGTCGGCCAGCTCGTTCTGCTGGTCATTGGCGTGCTGTTTGCCCTTGCCTTCCAGTGGCTACGCAGACTCGTCCGCATCGAGGGCCCCGAGCGCTTCCTGCGTTCCGCCGACACCTTGACGAGCACACATAGGGCTTCCAAGGCGACAGGGCAGGAGGTGCCCTCGTGATCGTTCCCGTGTTGTTGGGCGCCGGCACCGGTCTAGGACTGTGGGCCCTCGTGGTCTGGCTCGTTCCGCCGCACCCTCCGCTGGCTGAGCTGCTTGCCCGGCTGCACGCGGAACCGAAACCGCGCCCCCTCCTTGACGCTCACGACGGGGGATGGGCCGTTCGTATGGGAGCTCCGTTCACCGCGCTGCTGTGCATGCTCGGACTTCCACAACGCGGCATCGAGAAGGACCTGGTCATCACCGAACGATCGGCCGACCACCACCTCGCGGAGAAGGCCGCCCTCACCATCACCGGCCTGTTCCTGCCGTTGATGATCGAGCTGGCGCTGGCCATCGGCGGCCAGCCACTGCCATGGCACCTTCCAACGGGAGCCGCTCTTGGCCTCGCCGTAGGCGGCTTCTTGCTCCCCGATCTGTCCGTACGAGCGGAGGCCCACCGCCGTCGCGCCGCCTTCCGGCATGCCCTCAGCTCCTACCTGAACTTGATCCACATCCTGCTCGCCGGAGGCGCGGGCGTCGACGCCGCCCTGCACGACGCCGCCGACGCCGGTCAGGGGTGGGCGTTCCGGCAGCTGAGGCGCGCGCTTAACACCGCACGCCTGACGCGCAGCACCCCCTGGAGCACCTTGCGTCAGCTCGGGGAGGACCTGGCGATCAGCGAGCTGACGGAGCTCGCCGCCACGCTCTCCCTCGCTGGTACAGAGGGTTCGAAGATCCGCGCATCGCTGGCAGCAAAGGCCGTTGCCATGCGCGGCCAGGATGGCGCGGTGGCCGAAGGACGGGCCAACGCGGCCACCGAGCGGATGGCCCTGCCAGGGATGCTCATGGCCTTCGGCTTCGTCCTCTTCGTCTTCTATCCGGCACTCACCCAGATCACCGACTCGCTATGACGCCGCGACGACACCGAAAGGAGACCAGCCGTGCTCCTGCACCCTTCCTCGTGGACCCGGCGGCACCAGCTCGGCAAGGCCTTGCGAGCCTGGGCCCGGGACGACCGCGGGATGACCACCGAACACGTCATCTGGATCGCCTTCGCCGCCACCCTCGCCTTGGCGGTGACGGGGTTGTTCGGCCCGGACATCCTGGCCGCGGCGCGCAGCGTCCGCTTCCGCTGAGAGGGCTTCCGCGACGACTGTACGACGAGGGCGGCACCGTCACCCTGGAGATGGTGTTCGTCATGCCGCTGGTCCTCACAGTCGTCCTCCTCCTCGCCCAGACCGCCCTGTACCTCCACGCCGACCACATCGCCCACGCCACCGCCTCCCACGCCCTGGCGGCCACCCGCGTCCACAACGGCAGCGTGGCCGCCGGACACAGAGAGGCGGACCGCGTCCTGGACCAACTGGGCCGCGGCTCGCTGCAGGGCACCCGAGTCCTGGTGGACCGTGGTGCCGACCGCGCTGAGGTACGAGTCAGGGGGACCGCCAGCAGCGTCCTGCCCTTCCTGCACCTGCCGGTGCGGGCACGCGCTGTCGGCCCGATCGAGGCCTTCACTCCCGGGGTGACTCCGCCGTGAAGCGCGCATGGTCCGATGCCGGTTCGGCAACGGTCGAACTCGTGCTCATCATCCCGTTATTAGTACTGATGCTATGGTTTCTGGTCTTCTGCGGCCGCATGACTGATTCTCGGTTGCGTGTCGAGGACGCCGCCCACCAGGCGGCCCGCGCCGCGAGCCTGCAGCGGACGGCTGGCGCTGCCAACGCGCACGCCCGCATTACCGCGTCCTTGGTGCTGCGCGAGGCAGGTATCACCTGTCGGTCCCTCACCGTCGACACGAGCGGCAGCGTGCAGCCCGGCGGCACCATCACCGTCACGGTCACCTGCCGCGTCGACCTTCACGACCTGGCGCTCCTGCACGTGCCGGGCACTCAGACGCTCGCGGCGGACTTCGCGGCGCCGGTCGACACCTTCCGCAGCAGAACTCTTGGGTTCGCGAATTCTGCAGTGCTGTGGAGTACGAACCGAGGTATGAGGGCCGAGCAGTGAGCGCGCGTGGGCACTTGGGTTCATGCCCCGCGCGTCGAGCGCGCTCGCGCTCTTGCCTGGCAGGTTGCTCGTGCGGTGCGCCAGACGTTCTCGAACTCTCCGGCGGTGAGGTTCTGCGGATCGTGGGCGTCCCATTCGTGGACGGGCACCTCCGCCGTGGCGCTGAACGTTGCCTCGTACGCTGCGAGGGCTCCGGCCTGCTGGGCGACTTGCCATTCGGTCAACGAGGCAGCGGCGACGGGCTGCTGGAGCGGTCCTTGGAGTTCAACCTGGCGGGTGACCCAACCGTCGGCGTCGGCCTCGAAGTAGAACCAGGTGTCTTCCTCGGCCCAGTAGCTGCGAAACCAACGCGTCATGACGTCATTGTCCGTGATGGCGGTGAGTCATGCCGGCGGGGTGGCGTCACTGAATCCGGGGTGGTCGACAACGTCCATGTAGCGAAGGCTGGCGTTGATGGACAGGCCGAACATGTCGTGCAGGCGCTTGGCTTTTCCGCGACCGAACCTGCGGCCTTTCCAGCAGCGGCGACGGATCAAGAAGGGGAGGCCGCGTGACGTACCTGGGTCCCCAACGCGCTCGTATGGGGCGCGACGACGGGCAAGTCACCGTCTTCGTCGTCCTCATCACGGCGGCCGTGGTGATGTTCACCGGCCTCGTCGTTGACGGCGGTCTCGCTCTGGCCGCCAAGGTCCGCGCCATCGGCGAGGCACAGGAAGCGGCCCGCTCGGGCGCCCAGGCCATCGACCTCGCTGCCTACCGGAACGACGGCTCCGTGCGTCTGCTCCCGGGCGAAGCCCACCGCCGTGCCCACGATTACTTGGCTGCCACTGGCGACACCGGGGTGGTAAAGACCACGCCGACCACGGTCACCGTGACGGTCACCGCACGCCAGCGTACGCGGTTCCTCGGTCTGCTTGGCGTGGACACCCTTACGGTCACCGCGACCGGGACCGCCCATCCCGTCCGTGACTTCGAGGGCCCAGACCGGTAGGCCGGTGCTGCCATGTCCGTACGCTGCGTTCCCCACTGGCGGATGCATCCTGCGGCGCCGTTGATACGCGGCATGCTGGCGGGAGTCCTCCTGGTGCTGCTACTCGGCGGCATTCCCTGGGGGCTGTGGCGGTACGTCGGCTGGCCGCTGCCGGACCACCTGCCCACCGGCGAGGAGATCACGACCGTGCTCACCTCTCCGATGAGCACGGCATTCCTGCTGAACACGCTGGCGTGCTTCCTGTGGATGACGTGGTCGTGCTTCGTCGTCGACGTCCTCCGCACGGCGGGCGAAGCCGCGCGAGGGTTCGCGTGGTCGCCACACCGCCCCGCCCAGGGACCCGTACACGGCATGGTCGCGGTCCTGGTTGGAGCCGTCGTCCTGGCCCTGTTGCCCTACCGGGACCCACAGCTGACCGCCACCTCGTACCGGCGCCCAGCGGTCATCAGCATGCCCGTCGGTGACGTGCGCTCGCCCTCACCGGCCGAGGAGACCGTCGTCGGTGGCGCGCGCTCGCTGGACGGCGAGCCGGAGACTGTTGTCGTCCGCCCTCCGCGCGATGGCGTGTACGACAGCCTCTGGCGCATCGCCGAGCGCCGTCTGGGCAACGGTGACCGATGGCCCGAGATCTACGCCCTCAACCGAGGCCGCCCCCAACCAGACGGCCGCTCCCTCATCCACCCTCACCTCATCCAGCCCGGCTGGGTCCTCCGCTTACCAGCCGCGCGACCGGACCCGGGAGATGAGGACCACGGGTCTGGTGAGGTACCGGCACCTTCGATGAAGCCCTCCCCATCCGCTGGCCCCGGTACGACGGATGCCCCGCCTCCACCCGCGTCTTCCACAACGACGCCCTCTGCCGACGGAGGCATTGACTTACCTGACGGCGTCTTCATCGGGGCTGGGGTAACTGCTATGGCGGCTGCCACGCTCTTCGTCGTGCGCCGTCGTCGACGGATTCGCTACGTGCCGGGCAGCGGCACACGAGACGACCTCCACATCGCCCCCGTGGTCCGAGCGCTGCGTCAAGCGCACGGTCAGACCTCACAGACCACCCAGCCGGACCACGATTCGCCCGAGGCCTCGGAGACTTCGAGCCCTACCTCCACGTCAGCACGGACGAACAGCGAGCAGCAGGCGCCCGCTCCATCATCGAACGTCCCGTCTAAGGCTCGCGCCCACGGGATCAGAGACGGGCGAGCCCTCGCCTGGGACCTGGCCCGGAGCCGCGGGCTCGGCCTCATCGGGCCGGGAGCGCTGGAGGCAGCGCGCGCCATGCTGATCAGCCTGCTGTCCGGGCAGCAGAGCGGAGAAGGACCGGGCGTCGAGCTCATCGTGCCGGCGCCCGATGCCCGAGACCTTCTGGGAAGGGACGATCTCGGCGGGCTGTCCCTGCCTGGTCTGTGTGTTGTCGTCGACCCAGACGAGGCCCTGCGGGTGCTGGAAGCCGAGCTCCTCTCTCGAACACGATCACTCACCGACGACACCACGGACGCCGCAGCCGAAAAGACTCCGGAGCTCGTGCTCATCGCTGTCGCCGCACGTCTGGAAGAACGACGCCTCCAGTCGATCCTCGACAGTGGCTCGACTCTCGGCATGGCCGGGGTACTGATCGGCCAGTGGCGTGCGGGCGGAATCCTTCGAGTGAGGCAGGACGGCACCGTCTCGGCCACCAGCCCCTCCCACGCGGAGAGCTTCTCAGGAGCTCGGCTGTTCACGCTACCGCCCGAGCCGGCCGAGGCCCTCCTCGAACTGCTCAGTGAAGCGGCGTCCGACGACCCAAAACCCCAGGAGGAGACCCAAGGAGCCGAGACATCGCGATACCAGCTGTCTGCCCCAGAGAGGGGAGGAGGTGAGGAAGTATCGCACTCGAGACGATCGCGCCAGGATCTCAAAAGGCCCATGAGGATCCGTGTATTGGGCCGCCTGCGGTGTTCTTACTACCTTCCACGGAGTTCCGAAACCGATGTATCCGATGCATTTTCTCCGAAGCAACGTGAGGTTCTGGCCTACCTGGCCCTACATCGGGATGGTGTGCGTCGCGAAACGTTGATCGAGGCCATCTGGCCGGGGGCGCCACGCGCTCGCCCATCCAACAGCTTCCACGCGACCTTGAGTTTGCTCCGCCGCACCGTGCGCACGAGCACGAACAGTGGCCTCAGCGATATTACTTGGCATGACAGCATGCGGTACGGGTTGGATGAGAATCAGGTCAGCGTCGACCTGTGGGAGTTCCGAGAGGCGATGAGTGCTGCACGTAGCAGCGGAGAGCGTGAGGGTGAACGTCTCGCAGCGCTGCACCGTGCGGTGGATCTCTACGGCGGAGACCTCGCAGACGACATCACAGAGGAATGGACTGAAGCGCCGCGTGAAGAAATGCGCCGCGAATATCTGGACTCCGTCGGCGAGCTAGTTCACGCACTTTGTGACGTCGATCCTCGTCGGGCTCTTGGCTTGCTGGAGAGAGCCCGAGAGCGGGACCGGTACAACGAAGCCATCTATCGGGACATTGCACGCATGCAAGTACAGCTTGAGGAGCTCGGCGCAGTTCCGCGGACGCTTGACTTACTCAAGCGAGCGCTAGTCGAGTTGGATCAGATCCCAAGCCCTGAGACGCTGGCGTACTTCGCGAACCTGCTATCTCGAACGAATTAGCATCATTGCTGGCCCGAGGCTGATAGGCGATAGGCGCAAAGACGAAGGCGGCTCTATCGCTCCGGCGTCCTGCATCGTTGCTGAGCACGGACTACGAGCGCCGATTGTGCCTCCGCCCACTCGGCGGCAGGCACCATGGCAGTCAACAGCTCTCGGGCTGGCGGCGCCAGCCAGTACGTCGTGATGAAGGGGAAGCGGCGTTCCCGTTCACGCTCGATGAGCTCCCTCTGGGTGAGGTGATGCAGAGTTCGGCACAGGGTCCCCTCGCGAAGGTAACGGTGGTTACGCCCCGGCCAGTTGTTGGTAGGGGTCCGCGCGCGCATCGTGTTCAACAGGTCTGTGTATTGGAGCGGTCCGCCATTGAGAGCCACTAAGACGTCCCAGTACCACTCACCGTTCAATAGGCGTAGAAAGTCATGGATGCGTTGCAGGTACCGTTCATCGGTCGGTGACAGCCCTGATTGAGTTGGGCGTCGGAACGCTGGCAGGCGAGAGGTGAGACGGCGGGGCCATCCCCAGAGCTCAGAGGGGTCGCTCGCTAAATAATCATCCCATTCAGACATGGAGTTCTCTGATCAGGGATTGCGGTAGATCCCAACCGGAGCCTGCGGGCACCGGCGAGGTCGTGGGCAAGCTTAGGAGCGGGCGCTGGAGTCGGCGTGGCTGGAATGAGGCGAGACAGCGGGGTGCTGCTTCGTGGGCGGCATAGGCAACTTTAGATTTCAACTTACGGGCTTTCGGGGGCAACTGATCTCTCCTCTCCTTGATCCTTTCTCGGATTTGTCTCGCCGCAGAGGGGATAAGGACATACAACGGGTTGTGCGCAGTGATAGCAAGGTGCAAGGTGTGCACTACCCACAGTCTGCGGCAAGTGACGGTAGGAGGTGGGTGTTTGTGGCTCGTGAAAGGTCAGGTCGGACCGTCGCGCATCTCGTCTTGGCTGCGCGGCTCCAAATGCTGCGCAAGGCCGTGGGGCTGTCACCGAAGCAGGCAGCGGACGCGCTTGGCGCCCATCCGTCTACCGTCCGCCGTATCGAGCAGGCCCAGACGTCCCTGGACGCAGGGCAGGTCTCCACGCTGTTGACGGCGTACGGGATCAGCCCTGTGGAAGTCGAGGAGTTCCTCGGGAAGTTGGCGACGGCCAACCGGCCAGGGTGGTGGCACCCCTGGCGCGCCGTCATGGACCCGTGGCAGCTCGACCTGATGAGTGTCGAGTCGGCGGCCCGCATCATCCGTACCTGGCACCCGTCGCTCATTCCCGCCCTGCTGCGCGCTCCGGCTTACGCCCGCGCTGTGGACGATGCCCTTCGGCCAGACCTGTCTCCTGCCGACCGGGATCGGCGGACCGAGTTACTGATGGAACGCCAAGAGCGGTTGCGCGACCAGCGGACACGTATCTGGGCTCTGATGTCGGCTGCGGCTTTGCGCGCCCGCGTCGGTGACTCGGAGGTCATGACCGAGCAGGCCAAGGCGCTGAGAGCCGCAGTGGAACGAGCCGACGTCACCTTGCAAATCCACCCTCAGGACGGGCCTCCGCATGCCTTGACCGAGATACCGCCGCTGACCCTGTACAGAGTCGACGTGCCGGAGATTCCCGATCACGTGGTCCGCGAGGGCGGGCTGCCCGGCACGGCTGACGTCTGGGACGCGAGCGACATCGTGACGGCTTACCTCATGCTGCTGGATCTCTCCTGCGCCGCAGCCTCCCACCCGCACGAATCGAAGGAGGAACTGGAATGAGCGAGCCGACGAAGCTACCCCCGGAGATAGACACTTCCGTCGCTCACAGCGCACGTGTCTACAACTACTGGCTGGGTGGCAAGGACTACTTCCCCGCCGACAAACGCGCCGGTGATGCCTATTGCGAGAAATTCCCACTGATCAGGCCGATGGCCCAGGAGTCACGAGACTTCCTGCGGCGGGCTGTCAGCTATCTGGCACGGGAAGTCGGCATCCGCCAGTTCCTCGACCTCGGCGCCGGACTGCCCGCGGACAACAACACCCACGAGATAGCCCAGCGCGTCGCCCCCAACAGCCGTGTGGTGTACGTCGACCACGACCCGCTCGTGCTGCTGCACGTCCACGCGATGCGCACCACCACTCCGGAAGGCGTTACTGACTACGTACTGGCGGACATGCGCGACACGGACACAGTCCTCCAAGGAGCGGCCAAGACCCTGGACATGAACCAGCCCATCGCCATGGTGAGCAACGACGTCCTCGGCCACATCGTGGACTGGGGCGAAGCCCGGTCGCTGGTGCGCCACCTGGTGGAGCGACTTCCCTCGGGGAGCTACCTGGTGATGAGCCATTCCACCGTCGCGGACGAGAATCACAGGGAAGTACAGGAGGCGTACAACAAATCCGGTGCGATTCCCTACATTCTGCGTGAGCCGTCGGTGACGGTCGCACTCTTCGAAGGCCTTGAGCTGGTCGAGCCCGGCTACACGTCCCTTCCGCGCTGGCGACCCGACGCGAACACTGGCCGTCTCGCCGACCGGGCGGGCTGGGGTGGCGTCGCGCGCGTTCCGTGACCACAAGCGGCGCGGGTCCCGTGGGGCCCGCGCCCGTTCCCTCCGAAGACGACACGCCTTATGAGGTGGTGCGACGGCTCGCACACGCGGCGGCTCGCTCCGGAGCTGTGCTGATCACAGAGGCGGCTACCCTGGCCGATGGCTGGGCCGCCCTGGTGGACCCGGTAGTCGGCCCGGTCTACATCCACCCTCATGCCGCGGGACCCGAGGCGGTGCGTGCCGCTGCGCGCCCTCGGACCCACCCTCACCTGACCAGACGCCACGTAGCGGATGCTGTGCTCGTCCTGGCGTCCGGCAAGGCGACGACCGTGGCCCGCGCCACCCTGATCGCGCAGACCACCGTCGACCTGCTGAGCGCGCAGGCCTGGCGGGCGGACGAGATTCGAGCCGCCGAGCAGCGCCTGCACAACGCCGTGCTGCACCTCCTGTTGCGTGGCCATCATGGCGCGGCCGCCGAGGTGTTGGGCGGTTGCACCGCCACGCATGCCACGGTGTATCGGCTCGCCGGGCCCACCTCGCGTACCGCCTGTCGAACGTTATGGCGAGTGGCGCAGCCCGGTGCGCCACTCGGTGACACTCGCATGCTGGTCTGCCTGATCGGAACGGAATTGGCGGCGGTCGCCTTCCACCCTGCCCACGGCGACCTCGGTCCGACGCGCTCGCTCATCGCCCGCGTTGCCGAACGGCATCAGATGACCGGAGGAGCATCGGACCCCGCGCCCCTGGACATGTTCGCCGCAGCGTGGGCCGAAGCCGGTACAGCGCGTCACGGAGCCGCTCTGGGATGCCTCACATCCGCCACCGGCCTGGGCATGCGCGGCCTGCTCCACGTCGTGCCCGCGGACCGGCTCGTCGCATGGTCCGCGGCCATCCTCCAGCCCTTGGACCGAGCGCAGCGCCGGACACTGGAAGCCTGGCTGCGTACTGGATCAGCGCAAGCCGCCGCAGCGGTCCTCGCCGTGTCCGAAGGCACGGTCCGCACACGGCTGCGCGGCATCAGCACCCGGCTCGCGGCCGAGTTGGACCACCCCACCATCCAGGCGCATCTGCTGCTGGCTTTGAGAGCCCCAGCCGCTCCCGTACCGGTCGTATCCCCGGCTCGTCTCCCCAACTCGCCGCTGCCCGCCGACCTGCTCAGCTCTGAACAGGCCGAGCGTTGGGCGGCTGCTCTGCTAGCGCCGCTGGACACGCGGCTCCGCATCACGATTCGCAGCTGGCTCGAGCACCGCGCCCGTACCGCTCCTGCCGCTGTCGCCCTGGGGCTCCACCGGACCACCCTCACCACCTGGCTGGGGGAGTGCGGCCAAGCGCTGGGCCTGGACCTGGCGTCCGTAGTCGTCAGAGCGGAGCTGCACCTGGCCGTCGAAACGATCGCGACTCCCAACGATGTGCCGAGTGCATTGCCACGTCGCGGAGGCAGAACGTATAGAGGACCACAGCAGTAGATGACCGGTGTCTTCCTTAGCCCGTGCCGCCGGGCGGGCGCCTGTTCTTGCGGTTCGGGACGTCGCGGTCCGTCCCAGCTCTACGGCGTTCTTGGCCCTGACCGGATGCCTCGCCCGTGGCTCGCGCGGCCTTCACCGGTGTGACTAATGTGTCGCGCGAAGGGCATACGTGCTTATCACGAGGATGCCGCAGAGCGAGGTGAGTGAGCCTGTGTCCTGGCAGAGCACACGGTCCGGGCGAGCAGGTAAGCGGGCAACCTGGTGATGCACGAGTTGGACGGTACGGTCGTCGGTGGCCCGATCGGGGCTCGCCTGGAGGCCTGGCGCCGTCGCCGGGAGTTGACCCGGAACGATCTTGCCTCTCGCGCTGGCCTAGAGGTCGATGACGTTGCCGGGCTGGAGACCGGCCGGGAGTGGATGGACCGTCGAGGTCGGCTGGCGGCACTCGCTGCTGCCTTGCGGCTGGATGTCGCGGACCTGACCGGGCAGCCCTACCCGCCGCGCGGCGAGGAGCACGCGGAGATGCGGGCGGTCGCCTTCCACCTGCGGCGCCGCTTGGTCGACCTACAGCCGGGCACGGCTCCGGACCTGCTGCTGGAGCAGATGGCCGAACGGATCCAGTCCGCCACGCAAGCCGAGGCGGCAGGCGATGAGCACAGCCTCGCGCTCGCGCTGCCGGAGCTGGTCGAGGCAGCGGACCGAGCCGTCGCCTTCACCCCGGCCGCCGGGCGAGAGGAGGCGGTAGCCCTGCGGGTCCAGGTGCATGTCCTGGGGGCCGGGTTGCTGCGGCGCCTGGGCTACAAGGACCTGGCCTGGACGCTGCTGCACCGGGCCCGCCCCGGTACCCGTCAGCCGTTGCCGGTGCTGCTCGAGGAGGTGCGACTCCTGATCGACCTCGGTTTGCCGGAGTACGCACTGGCTCGCGCCGAACGTGCCGAGGATGCCGGAGCCGAGCTGGACTTGCCGGTGCTCGCCGCCGTCGCACACGCCATGGAGGGACGCCGGCACCCCGCCGAACAGCTCCTTGTCGTGGCTTCCGAACGGGCTGCCGACGCCCGGCAGTTTGCCATGGTTGTCGCGGCCCGCGCTGCCGTCGCCGTCGAGCACGGCGACGTCGAGGAAGCCGCCGAACATGCCCGTACAGTGGATCTAGCCGCACTCAGCGGCGCACATCGATCCCGCTTGCTGACGGTCGCCGCCGCGGCCGAGGCCCGCCGGGGCCGCGGCGATCAGGCCGCTTCCCACCTGGTTGAGGCCGACGCGGCGGCGCCACTGCGGCTGCGGCTGGATCCCTTCGCCAGGGAACTGCTCGCCGTGCTTGCTCGCCGCACTACTGAGGACGTACAGGCGACGGCGGTGGCGAACCTGGCCGAGCAAGTCGGGCTACGGTGATGCCCGCAGGGCTTGGCGGAAAGGACTCGGAGGCGGGATGCTCGCCCTACGCTTCGGCTGAATCGCCGTAAGTAGAGGTGGAGTTATGGACGAAGAGCGGGCTAGGAAAATCGGCGAGCGTCTGCGTTCGGCCCGCCGCCAGCGCGGAATGAGCCTGCGTACCCTTGCCGGCCTGGCAGGGGTATCGGTCGGCCAGCTCTCGATGCTGGAGAACGGCCGACGGCTGCTGGACCGCTCCAGCCACATCACGGCTTTCGTCGAGGCCCTGCAGATCGCCCCGTCGGAACTGACCGGTCAGCCCTTCGCCCCCGTTGACCCGCACGCCACCGCAGCCCATGAGGCGATCCCGGCCCTGCGGCTGGCGCTCATGGGCATCACCATGGCCACCCCGCCGGACCAGCGCCCACCCGCGGCGACGACGGCGATGCTGAGCGAGCGGGTAGAGAACGCCAACCGGCTCTATCACGCGGCCGAATACGGCACCCTCGCCGCCGGGCTGCCCGCCCTGCTGGCCGACCTGCACGCCGCCGCCGAAGCCGCCGAGGGTGCTGCCCGCCACGAGCGACTCAAGCTGCTGGCGGACGCCTATCACCCGGCGTGCACCTTGCTGCTGAAGAACCTTGGCTACACCGACCTGGCGTTTATCGCCGTCACCCGGGCCTCTGAAGCGATCGTGGAACTGGAAGACCCGGTCTACTCCGCCCTTTCCGGCTTCTTCCACACCCACGTGCTGATGTCGGCCGGGAGCCCCGCCCAGGCCTTGGCCCAGGCCACCGCCGCAGCCAACACCCTGGAGGCGAACCTTTCGAGCCCGGACGCCCACGCCCTGCTCGGGGAACTCCACCTGATCTCCGCCACCTCGCTGACCCAGGAACGGCAGCGCCCCGGAAACACCCGGGCCGACGAGGTCCGCGAGCACCTGTCCGAGGCCGCCGACCTCGCAGGTCGCACTGGCGAGACGCGGGCCTGGCATCTGAACTTCGGCCCCACCAACGTCGGTATTCACCAGGTGAGTCTGAACACCGACCTGGGCTTGCACGGCGAGGCCGTCGACGCAGGAGCCGAGGTGCATCCGGAGGCGCCGGGGCGGCAGGCGGCTTTCCATGCGGATCGGGGCCGGTCCCTGGCTCATCTGCGGGGCCGGGAGGCCGAGGCGGTCGCCGCCCTGCTGACCGCCGAGCAGATCGCCCCTCAGCGCATCCACGCGAACGCGCCGGTTCGGAACACCGTTGAGTTCCTCGCGGACCGGCAGCTGCCTGCCCGCATCGCCCGGGATCTGCGAGGGCTAGCCCACCGTATGGGCCTGCCGCTCTGATCGGCCCATCTCCTCGTCTCTGGAAAGCCATTCCGAGTTGGCTCCGGAGTGTGAGTTCACCGCAGTGAACACCCCTACATGCAGCGACTCTTACCGTCGGTGACGGTCCAGGCGTCTGCCGCCGGGGAAGAGGGTGAGCTGAGCATGTCCAGCGCTGCGATGCGCCACTGCTTCCGGGTGAACTCCATAGCCGAGAACGTCCCGTTGGCTCGCCATGAGACCGCCAAGGTTCTCGCCAGCTGGGGCATGTGCGAGGAGGTCGTGGACACCGCTTGCCTCATCATCAGCGAGCTGGTGACGAACGTGGTGCGGCACGCGGCCGTGCTCTCACCCACCGCCACGGTCACCCTCGCCGTCCGGGACGGAAACGAGGACGAGGCCGTGCTGGTGCTGGCCGTCGCGGATGCCCATCCGCTCAAGCCGCAGCCGTTACCGACTGCCCATGACTGCGGAGGTCGCGGCTTGTTGCTGGTCTCCGTCCTGGTGAGGGAGGTCCACGGCAGTGCCGAGATCGTTCCCGATGCCGCCACGGGCGGCAAACGGATCGTCATCCGTCTCCCTCTGGCCCGCTCGCAGGCCTGACCCTCCGCACGGCATTGCACCCCCGCACGAGAAGCGGCCAAGACGCCGTGCGGCAACTTCCGCCATGAGAAAGGGACACGCCGATGCTCGAATCGGTCCGCCACCTGTCACAGGTGGCCCGAGAGTGGAACATCAACCCCGAGGACGTGCTGCTGATCGCGTTGAACGCGTCCGGTGCCCGTTCTCCCCTGACCAAGCCCCGCATGCGCTTCCGGCTACGGCTGGACTCCCGTCCGGACACTCCGCTGTTCCTGATCCTCTCCCTCGGACGTCAGGACTCGCCGTTCGAGCTGGACGAGCAGGAACTGCGGCTGAACGGTGAGAAGGTCGGAGAGATCGACGGCATCGAGGACGACGACGCGGTGCTTGGCTACTGGCGCAACGGCACCAGGATGCTGACTCTCAACTCCAACTCCCGTAGCCAGTGCACCGGCTGCGTGTTCTGCCCCAACACCCTCGAGGACGCCTCCGACCCGAAGATCAAGGCCTTGGATCTGTCCGGGTACCTCGGTGCGCTCGCGGAGAACTCCGGCCTGTCCGACCTTTCTTCGGTGGAGACCGTGACGGTCTGTACCGGCTGCTTCCTCCATGAGAGCTTCGCGCTCCACCACCTCGGCGAGGTCCGTTCGGCGATGGGCGCGAACGGTTGTACCGGCACTCTGCACTTCCTGTCATCGGTGCTGACCAGCGAGGACGGAATGGGGGTCGCGGCCGGTCTGGGGCCGTTCCACCTGACGCTGACCGCTGAGTGCTTCACGGAACGACGTGAGATCCTCAAGGAATCCAAGGCCAAGCTCACTCCCGCAGAGATGACCGCTGCCCTCCAGCGGGCCAAACAGCGGGGGATCACCACCGACTTCACCTACATCGTCGGCCTGGACCCGATCGAGGACGCCGTCGAGCACTTCAAGACGTTCGTACCGGTCACCACCGCCTTCCCCCGTTTCCAGACCTACCAGGCCCACAACGCGTTCATGGACGTCTACCGCACCCGCGGGTCGGAGACGATCGAGTGGCACCTGGCCATGCGCCGCAGCATGGAGGAACTCTTCGCACCCACCGGGCTGCGACCGCAGTGGTGGCAGAACTACAGGTCGCCCTGGTGTTTCACCTTCGCCGGGGAGGAACTCGCGGGGGCGAAGATCTGATGACGACTCCCATTCCTCCGCAGAAGGCCACTGCGGCGACTGTGATCCGCGCGGTCCGCGCCTGGCAACTGCCCGCGCAGCCCGCTGGGCTCCCGTACGGCCTGCCCGAGCCAGTCGCCGCCGCGGCGGGTGAGCCGCCAGCGGGACCGGCCTGGGCCGAGCACCGTACCCGGTTCGTCGTCGAGCTCGTCGGCGACGGTGTCTCCGGTTGGCAGGCCCCCGTCGGTGAGACGGTCACGCAGATCATCGCCGACGACCTGGCCGCCGGTCTGATCGGACACGACGCTGCCGCGCCGCGCCGTCTGAACTACCGCAAGAGGACCGGGCGGAACCGCAGCGGGGCGCATGCCCGGCAGGCCGCCTCCGCGGTTGAACTGGCCTGCTGGGATCTGGCTTCCCGCGCCGCCGGGGTGAGCGTGACCACACTGCTCGGCGGCACCGTTCGGCAGACGGTTCCCGCCTACGCCTCCGCGCTCGGCCTGGATCCATCCCACCCAGCGGCCCCAGCGGCGGCGTCCTGGATAGCCAAGGCGGGTTTCTGGGGGCAGAAGTGGCCCCTGACCAAGCCGCTGATTCTCGCCGGTCCGAGGGCGGTCGCACAGGCGCTCACCCCGTTACGGGAGGCGGCGGGGGAGGGCCCGTTCATGGTGGACGGGCTGGGGCACTGCCGCCTGGACGACGCGATGCGGCTGCTGCCCGTCCTGGCGGACTTGGAGGTTGCCTTCGCCGAGGAACTACTGCCACCCGGCACGTTCGGCTGGCACCGGCTACGGGCGGCCGGGGCGGGGGTTCCGCTGGCAGCGGGCGAGCACGCCGTCGATGAGGCCGAGCAGGGCCGGCTGCTGACCAGCAACGGGGTCGACGTCTGGCAGGTCGATCCAGGCTGGTCGGGCGGACTGGCCCGCTCGCTCCACACCACGGAGGTCGCCGCCGATCTGGGAATCGCGACGTTCCCGCACGGCGACCGGTTGCCCGCCGCCTTGGCCATGGCAGGTACCTGCTGCCGGGACAAGGTCCCGGCCGTCGAGTGGCACCTGACCCTGGAGCCGTTACGGCAGCAGGTCTTCTCCGACCCCGTTCAGGTCGATGACGGGCTGCTGCCGGTCCGTCATGGCCCGGGGCTCGCCGAGGTCCCCAGGCTGCCCGAGGCGACAGCGGTGCTGGAGGTGACGGCCTCATGAACGCCAAGCCCCGGTTACGCCGAGCTCTGTGGGCAGAAGTACGCGGCGTCTGCTTCGACTTGGGCGGCACGTTAGTGCGCACGGAGCACGAACCGACTACCGGTCAGGTCGCCCAAGTCCTGGGCATCTCATTGACCGAGGCGCGCACGGTGATGGAACGCGGAGCCAAGCGCTGCCCGATCACTCCCGGAATTCTCGCCCACGACCTGGCGGCCACCTTTGGCCGACGCGCTCTGGTCGGGCCGCTCACATCCGTACTGGAGAGGGCTAGAGAGCGAGCTGCTCGGCCCGAGCTGTTCCCCGATGCTACCCATGCGCTGATCGCGCTGCGGCGGCGAGGCTTCGTGCTGTTCGCCCTGACCAACAGCCTCGGTTCCTCCATTCCGGATGAGACGCCGACGGTCTTCCGGGACCTGCTGGACCGGGTGATCTATTCGGCCGAGACCGGGGCGGTCAAACCCGAACGCGAGGCCTTCGCCGCCGTCGAAGACGTCGCCGGTCTCTCCCCGAACCAGTTACTGCACGTCGGGGATTCAATGAGGGCGGACGTCACCGGAGCCACCGAAGCGGGCTGGCACACCGCCTGGCTGGACCGCCGAGTGTCCGGTCGTCCGCAGCTGGGCCCGGGCCGCACCGTACGTCTCCACACGCTCACCACCCTGCCCTTGCTGTTGCCCGCCGGGCCCGCACTGGCCCCGTCGATGAACTCGGAGGCCCACTGATGGAGCCCACCGGAGAGCCCTGTCAGAAGGCGCCCACCGACGATCCGCTTGCCAGCTCAGTACCGTTGTTCGACCCCGCGCAGATGCCACTGCGTGAGTGGTGCATCGGCAGCCGCGAGGATGCGCTGACCGGTCTGATCGCCTTCCCTGACTTCCACAGCCACATTCCCCGCGCCCTGGCCGCCACCCTGACTGGCGGAGGCCTGATCGGGTTGGCGATCGGGGACGTCGACGGACTCAAGCGCCACGTCGAACAGACGAACGCAACTGACCCGCGCTGTTACGGGCACCTGGCCGGGAACAAGGTGATGGCCCGGCTCGGGGCCGTCACTCGCTCCTGGTTCCACCAACAGCCTTGGGACGCGGGGTGCGCGGCCACCTTCGGCGGGGACGAGGTCATCATCGCCGCCGCTGTGGAAGACGCGCACGTTTTCCACCGGGCTGTCGGCGAGCTACGGGACCAGCTCGCCGAGGAGCTGCCGGTCCGCGTCTCCTTCGCGTTGACCTTCGCCACCGCCGAACACCTGCCTCCACAGCTCGGCCCGGGAGGCTGGAAGCACGCCTTCACCGACCGGCTGCTGGCAGTGGTCGACCGCTGCCTGTTCATGTACAAAGCCGCCCGCGACGCCAGCAGCGGGGAGGGCGGCATCATCGCTGTCACCCAGCTCCCGCCCGCCAGCGGCCCCGTCATGGACAGACGCACCCTGCTCCCGCTGCCGACCGGCGCCGAGACGCTGCACGTACTCGTACGCCTGGCCCGCCCTGGCGCCCACAACATGCTGCTGTTGCCCTGTGCCGGACCGGCGGGCTTGCGCGGTGAGCGGCTGCGGGTGACCTTCCCCAACGGCACGGACCACACCGCCGTCGCCGTCTCCATGCACGGCCAGGCCGCCATCCCTCACACAGCCGTAGAGATGGAGGGGCCGGGCATCCCGCTCACCTTGCGTCCAGTGCGAGAGAAGGCCGCCCGCCGCGTTCCCGGCGACCTGGCTGCCGCCCTGGAGCGGGCCGGGCTGGACTGGTCGGTGCTGCCTGCCCACGAGCAGGCCCAGATGCTCCACCTGATCACCGAGTCCGCCACCGACGAGATCCGCACCGCCCGCATCACCGCGGTTCTCGACGCGCTGGCGACCCGCACCTGGAGCTGATCCATGACCCTACGCATCGAGTCCAGGGCCGCGTCGGGACCGCCATCTTCTAGCTATCCCGACTGGACGTACGTGGCCGAGAGGGTCGCCGAGGCAGTGCCGGACCGGGCCATCGACGCCTACTGGCGGGCTCTGAACTACCTGTCCGCCGCCCAGCTCTACCTGACGGACAACCCTCGCCTCGCCCGCCCCCTGCGGACGGCGGACGTCAAGGCGACCCCGCGTGGGCACTGGGGGGTCTGCCCTCCGGTCAACTTCATGCTGGCTCACCTCAGCCCGATGATCGCCCGCCGGCCCGCCGGGGCCGATCTTCTGGTGCTGCACGGCGCCGGACATGCGGGCCCGTCCGCGCTCGCCCATGCTTACCTCAACGGCACCCTGCACCTGACCGGGAAGGCGCCGGGCTGTTCGATGCCTGGGTTGCGGGCCCTGATCACCGGCTTCCCTCACTCGGAGCGGTTCGGCGGGGAGGTCACCCCGCTCATTCCCGGCGTTCGCTACACCGGCGGACAGCTCGGACCCGCGCTCGCGGTCGCGCAGGGCATGGTGCTGGACGCGCCGCACCGCCTGGTTGTCCCGTTGATCGGGGACGGTGAGCTGGAGACCGGGACGACCGCGGCTGCCTGGCTCGCCCGCCGGGCCCTCACGGGTGGACAGCACGGGGTGGTCCTCCCGGTGGTGATGGCCAACGGGTTGAAGATGGGCGGCCCTTCGTTGCTGGCTGGCATGGGCGAGGAGGACGTTCGCGACTACTTCATAGGCCTTGGCTATGAACCGCTGATCCACGACGGCGCCGACCTGCCGGGCTTCCGCCGATTGCTGACCGACGCGTTTAGCGGGCTCCGTCCGCTTGGAGACGCCGGGCGCCAGCCGGTGCTCGTGCTGACCATGCCCAAGGGGCACACCGGACCGCAACAGGTGGAGGGGCGGCAGATCGCGGGAACTCCTGCTGTCCACAAGACCCCGCTCAGGGATCCTCGTCAGGACGACGCGGAGTTCGCGGCGCTGGCGGCCTGGCTCGCCTCCTATCAGCCCCCCGAACTGTTCACCACTCAGGGGCGGCCTACCGACCTGGTCCGCCAGGCCCTGCCTGGCCCGTCGATCAGATCGAAGACGGACCGTCCTTTGGCCCCGTTGGCTTCCCGGGGGCCCCAGCCTTGGCCGGATACGTCCGCGGTCATCCGGGACCGTGCGACGAACGGGGCCTTCCGTCTCTTCAGCCCGGACGAGATCGCTTCCAACCGGCTGGAGCTGTCGACGGACGGCTCGCTGCCGCCCTGGGCAGTCGAGATTCTGAACGAGGAGATCTGCCACGGCTGGTTGCAGGGCTACACCGAGACCGGCCGGGACGCGCTGCTGGCCACCTACGAGGCCTTCGCCGCGGTCAACACGAGCCTGCTCGTCCAGCACCTCAAGCACCGACGCCTGCGCTACGCCTCCGGCGAGAACGACCTCCCCTCGGTCAACTACCTGATCACCTCGCTGGGGTGGCGAAACACCTACACCCACCAGAACCCCGGCCTCGTCTCCTCGATGCTGGAAACAGAGGACGGCTTCGTGCACGTCTACACCCCGGCAGACGCGACGCGGGCCGCCGCTGTCCTCGCGGTGATGCTCACCGGGCACGACCAGGTCAACTTCCTCGTCACCGACAAGCACCCCGGCCCCTCGTTTCCGCCAGGACCGTTCCGTGACGAGCTCACCGACGGCGCGGCCATCTGGCCCCACCTGACCAGCCGCGGTCGCCCGGATCTCGTCATCGCCTCGGCCGGGGACATCCCGGCGCGCGAGTTGTCGGCCGCCACCGCGTTACTGCGCACGTCGCATCCCGAGACGAAGATCCGCTATCTGCACGTCAACGACCTCGCGGTCCTCGGTTCGCCCACGCACCGTCCCTTCGCGCTCTCCGAGAGGGCCTTCATCCGCCTGTTCACCACCGATGCCCCAGTTCTGATGGCGGTCCCTACGCACCCCGGCGCCGTCCGTGCCCTGCTGGCGGCCCGCGGCGAGGCCAGGCGGTTCCACATCGTCGGCTACCGGGAGCCCAGCCGCCCCACCACTCCTGAGGGGTTGCTGGAACAGTGCGGGCTCTCGGCCGCGACCCTCTCCGCGCGGGCTGCGCTCATGATCAGGGAGCACACCGGATGACACCTCTCGATTCGGCCTCCCCGTCCGATGTCCCCACCCGATGCGGAGGCATTGGATGCTTTCGAGCGCAGCGGTTTCGTCGCCCTTCGCGATGTACTGAAGCCGGCTTGGCATGAATGCGCGGCCGGTGCGGCGATGCGGTCGCTGGGGGCGACTGCATCGCCGGACGGGACCGCAGCGCCGACGGCAAGGACGGCTTCCGGAGCATCGCCGCCATGGACGACGTTTTCCTGCCGCTGGTCGCGCATCTGAGCGTGCTGCCCACCCTCGTCACACTTCTGAGCCCGAACGTGCCTCTGATATCAGTGAATGGATACGCTGCCGTTCGAGAACCGCACCTGGCACGCGGGCGGGCTGCACCTTCAGCCATCCCCGGCCCGAGGTGATGATCCAGTACGGCTACTGCTGGCTCACTCCCGCGCCACAACTGCTGGAGGGCTGGGGCCCGACCGACACCGAACGACAACTACTCGACCAACCCGACCGCAACTCGGAAGGCTCCATCGCGTACGAAGGCGTCGGAGTCGAGCCCCTGTGGATCTGGTGGAAGCATCTATAACCGGCATCAGCTCGTTCCTCGTGACGACACCGCACTCGCCCAAGGGACACGAAAAGCTCAAGAGATGACCTCCTACACGCCTAACGAGTTGTTCGCCTCCACGGCCCCCTACTACGCCCGCTTCCGGCCTGGCTACGACCCTGCCCTCTACGACATGCTGGCCGAGCGCTTCGCTCTGAACGGCAGCGAGCACGTCCTGGACCTGGGCACCGGAACAGGCGTACTGGCCCTTCCCCTCGCCAAGCTCGTCGGCCACGTCACCGCTGTCGACCCCGAGCCCGGCATGCTCGCAGAAGGCCGCAAGCTCGCCGCCGAACAGCGCATCGACAACATCGACTGGCGGCGCGGCGACTCCACCACCCTGTCCGCCATGGGCCTGGAGCCGGTACTGCTGACAGTGATGGGCGCCGCCTTCCACTGGATGGACCGCGACCAGACCTTGCACGACCTCGACCAGATCATCGAGCCGAACGGGGCTGTAGTCCTCGCCTCTGGTGGCGCCCCAGGCGACATCGAGTCTGCTCCCTGGCTCCAGATCATCGCCGACATCCGCGTCCGCTACCTCGGAGCTGAGCGCCGGGCCGGGGCGGGCACCTACTCCCACCCGAAGGAACGCCACCACGATGTGCTGGCGCGCTCACCGTTCTCCAGGGTGGATACCGCTCGCTGGGACCGCACGGTCACCCGCACTCTGGACGAGGTCATCGGCCTCCAGTTCTCCTACAGCTACTCCAGTCCCGCCCAACTCGGCGGCAAGAGGGACGCCTTCGAGCGCGACCTCCGGCAGGTCCTCGCCGAATTCAGCCCTGCCGACACCTTTGACGAAGTCGTACGCACGGAAGTCATCATCGCGACCCGACCCTGACGACCTACGTGCCGCTGTCGTTCTTTACACATGCGCACCAGTGGACATTCCTCTCGACTTACCATCACGGTTTCCTTTCGGGCTTCCCATTAGAGAGGAAGCCCCGCTCAACCTCTGAGTCGCTGGCCTGAGGCCTGGGGAACCTTCCCACGCAGCCTGCAACTGGACCACCGGAGGGTGGTGTTGCAGTCGCGGTTGTGGGCATGGCGGCCTTTTGAATGCTGGCGGCAGTTTTCCAGAGTTTTGTACGGACTTCGTACGCCCACCCTTTTCTTGATGAGCTTCTTTTCTTTGTCGGCCCTTTGTGTTGTTGGCGGATTTGCGGGGTCGAGGTGATTTGATTGCGCGCATTTTAATTGACGGCGCCAGGATGGGAAACCTTAAAAAGGGGGAGGAAAGTCCACCGCATCCCCTTGTCTTGATGGTGAATTGCGGGAGAATTGAATTACGAGGCGCAGCGCAAAGGGCGCGTGTCACGGACGATCGGAGACGATCGTGACGAATCCAATTTCTCGTCGGGCGGGTGACGTCACGGCGGAAGACATGAAGCGCGTGATGGCCGAGGACTTCACTGATCTCCAACGGATTGCGCGTGGATACTGTCGAACTGTCGATTCCACACGTTCACGTAAGCGGATGGACGGGAGTGCGAGTGTCCTCCGGAATGGCATCGCACCGTACGGCACGGACGACGTGAGTGACGATGTCACGCAGGACGCGGTTCTGATATTCGCGAAGCGTCTGGGTAAAATCATCGCCACGTGCGAGATCTCGGCGGTCTGGGTGGAAACCCGTGAACCTTCGGCGTGGCAATATGTTCGCCGGGACGGCGAGACGATCGTCGTCACTCGCTCGACGATCCGCTATTGGGCGGTGCGGGATGCCGCCGCGCGGAACGGATATCGGCTCGACGTCAAGCCTGAAGACCTTGACGCCACCCCGGGCAAACAGGTCATGCCGGGGCTGCCCCACGCGGACAAGCTGTCCACGCTCGCCGTGGCGCCGTATCTGGCAGGCAATGGTGAATCGATCTTCCGCGCTGCGTGGGGTGATGGCCGGGACTACCCAACCCTGGGTCGCATCCTTCGTCACGCGAGCAACGCAGACGATCTCGGGCGTGCCGGTGTGATGGGCAAAACGGCGCAGGAACTGTACGGGGGTCCGCTCAACTCATCGTCCAAGGTGCAGCGCACGCGGGATGCGGGAGTCCGGGAATGGCGCGCGTTATCCACTGCCCTCGATGCTGCGCGGGATGAGTTAATCTACCGCAGCACGAAATCACGGACGCGCGATTAGAGAAAAGGGTCGATTGGGGTGCGGCCTTCTCAGTCCGCACCCCGATCTAATGCGTACCATGCTTGTCAGTGTGCTTCCCACGGAAACCCCTTCAAGGTCGGTAATGGGGGAACTCGGGTGGCCGTATCTAAGTGAGAGCGCGGGTGAACGTCGCTCGAGATCGAATGACGCTTACCCGTTCTTTCGGACGCGCGGAGATCTTCACCTGAATTCCTGCTAGATCGGTAAGCGGACGTCTTTGGGTGACGTATTTATGTGAAAGCGCGTTGCGGCTTTCTTGAGCTCACTGCCTGAACCTCGCTTCAGTACGCGTCCAGTACGCGCATTGACTGGGGGTGCTCATGCCGGAGCGCCCATGATCTCTGGGAGGGATTCATGGAAACCGCAAGCGCGATCCAGCTAGTCGCTGAGCTGATCTACAAGCCGGGCTGGGAGCTTACCGCTCGGGATCACTCGCACCGCTTTGAGGGCACCATCGTTGTCCGCGTGGATTACCTGGCTCGCAACAGCAACCGGGATCAGGCGGATGCGGGTTACCTGAGGGAGATCACTACCTATGCGGAGTTCCCGTTGGTGGTCAAGGAATACACAGACGAGGATCTGTACGCGGCCCTCCTCCAGGTGATCATGAAGATCGAGGAGCATGAGGCACGGGAATTCCTACGTGTGCGTCCGACCGGATGGGCGCCGTTCCACCCGCACCGGGTCACCGGGATGCGGCGTTGGGCCGCCCGTACCGGAAAGGGTCTGCTGGCAGATCTTCAGTTCGGCATCGCGTGAAGCACAGCAGGATTGGCGCCCTATCAGCTTGACGGGGTGGCCGCGTACGAGGGTCCCAAGCGTCGCCTATGGGGATGACGCCCCGTAGCGCATGAGCCCTGAACAAGGGGCGGACGCTTGGCGGCCCTCACGGTCCCTGTCTTTGGAGAGGAAAGGACCCGTGAGAAAGCTTGCCACGCGCTCATGGGCAGCGCGAGAGGCCTTATCCCGTCGTGAACCGTTCGACACCTACGGCGCGTTCTGCGCGGTCGACGGTTACTACCTTCCGCGCGGCACTCGGCTCCCGCCCAAGTGGCGGGAGCGATACCTAGCCGACGGCGACGAGATCACGTACACCGTCCTGAGCTACCGGACGCCGATCGCGTGGGTGTTGCGGTCCGGAGAGACGGTCGTCCCGGACGTCAGGTACTCGCCGACCACTTCGGGGCATCAGGCATTGCTGTACGCGCTTGCCTGCCCCGCCGACGACCGCCGCGATTATGTCGAGGTGGCGTGACCGTGAGCTACAGGATCGAGATCAGCCGGACTGTCGTGAGCTACCGCACCCCGGAGCCCGACGGCGGGGATTGGCTGGACGGAGACACTCGCATCATCGAGTCGCCGGTCACCGCCTACGAGACGTACGCCGAGGACGACGCCGACCTGTGGGACAGCGACGTGATCGCCTGGGCCGTCGACACGATTGACGGAACCGGTGCGTTCGAACCTTCCGCGTACCCGATCGGGAACGCCGTTCCCGAACATGACTGGCTCAGCGGTCGGTACGAGGACCCGTACGAAGGTGACAGCAAGGTCATTGAGACGTCTGTGAGGCTCACCGGTGACTGGTCCCCGCGTCAGCGGGCGGAGGTCTTCCACGCAGTGAGCTGTCCGTGACGTTCGAGACTCCCGCACTCCCTCTCTTCCCCCCCCACCACCGGGAGGGAGTGCGGGGCTATACCAGGGGCGCCCCAATTGGGGCGCCCCGCTGATTTCTGCAGTCCGAGAAGAGAGGACGAGGCTGTGAGCACTCAGGAGAACGGCAAGGCTGAGGAATTGGTCAAGACGATGGTCGTGCTGACCGTAACTGAGGTGGTGACCCGTCGCTTCCCGGTCGCAGGTGAGGTCCCTACGTTCATCGCCGCGAATGGCCCGAAAGCCGTGGCGGCGTACATCGCCATGACCGATGGCCTACAGCTCGACGAACTGCCAGTTGAGGAAAGCACGTACGTCTTCATGAGCGTGAGCGAGGGCGATGCGAACGGCATGGTGTTCCCGTCGCAAGCTCAGGAATCCTGATTTGGCATGTCGCGTCTGCTCAAACCAAGCGCTGTGACGGTCGGGGCGCTTTCCGGGCTCGCTGAGGCCGGTGCCGAGGAATCGGCACTGGCCGCGCCGCTAATCTCTTTGGCTCCGCTGCGATGTCCGGGAGTCAAAGAAGAGGTTGTCATGCGCCGCCGCATCCTTCGCTGAAGTCCTCAGCGCAAAGTCCCCTAGTGGATCGGTAATTGGGGGCCACGTCAAGTCGTATCTGAGTAAGAGGGCAGAAGCGCTTGTGGATCCAGGAGGAAGGGTGGCCAGTGTGCTTCCAGCAGAAGAACAACGGGACTTCCTGCTGTCAAACGCAACAGGGAGGTACGGCATGATTTCCGTCGATGCGTCAGAGGAGATGCGCGAGAGGTACATCGGCAACATCCTGGCCGTGTGGTGGTCCGCTACTGACGAACAGATGTTGCGCGGGCGCGGGTGGTATCACACTGCCCACGAGATGGCCTCGCTGATCGCCGACGGCGATGTGTGTGCCGGTGCGGGCGTGATCGCCGCGCTGTCCGCGAACACGTCTTGGTCGGAGACCCTTCGGCTGGCCCGCCGGGCGTTCGAGTCCGGTGTACCGACTGGCCATTTGCCGGATGCCCTGGCCAAGGCTGCGAAGATCATGTCGGGTGTGAGCCCTACGGATGTGCTGCCCAGGGAGCGGAAGACGGCGCAGTTCTTCCGATGCATCCTCGATCCGAGCACCCCTGATGCAGTAGTGATCGATCGGCACGCCCACGACATCGCAGTGGGCGAGACCTACGGGAAGCGCGACCGGGGGCTGGGAAGCGTCCACCGCTACGCGCTACTGGCAGGTTGTTACCGAGACGCGGCCGCGAGGCTTGGTGAACTGCCCAGCACGGTGCAGGCCGTCACTTGGGTTGTTCACACCGACCGGGTCCGGGGCGCAGAGAATCCGGGCCCTCGCGGAATGGTTACCAGTTTGCAGTCCGCAGCTTGATGGTGTGCACGTGTCTCGTGCACGTATCTGCGGCGGAACCGCACGGCTCTCGGAGACCGGTAATTGAGAACACCCGGGCACTGTATTTCTGTGTCCTCGCGCGGGGAGAGCGCTCGCCGCATTCACGCACCCCGAGGTCTACGGGGGCCACCAGGACGCGTCACTGTGACGGCCGGTTTGCTGATCGTGCCGCAGCCCACGAGGGGCACGTTCCGCGACTGGTGGCGACGTTCCTGCTCGACGATCCGCCAGCGAGCGGGATGAGGCCCAAGGCTGCTTCCCAGGCCGTGCTCCGCTCAGCCAGAGGAGCACGGTCCGCTCCTTCGGTTGCGTAGCTCAGTTGGTAGAGCGCCGGTCTTATAAGCCGTCGAGGTCGCGGGTTCGAGCCCCGCCGCAACCACAGGCCAATCAAATAGCCCGTGACGCAGGAGCCGATCGGCTTCGCCCGTCGGATGACGTTGAACCGGCTCTTGCCGTTCCATTCGCTTGCTATCAGATGAGGGAACCTACATGTCCGTTGACGTCAACACAGCATTCGCCGCTGAACGCTCAGCTCAGTTAGAGGCCGCGCGCGACTGGGAGAAGGAACTTCAGAACCGTCTCGCCGCAGGAACGGTGACGCGCCTGCCCGACGGGCGCTACCGGGTCCTGACCGGATGGGATGCTGGAGAGATCCTCAGCGCCAGTGGGGCCCCGCAGCACGGTCTCGACCTCTCCCTCGGAACGGCTGCCCTGTACTCCTCCGTCCCGGCGTGGCACCACCTTGGCAACGTCATCCCCGGCGGTACCAGCGACATCGACAAGGTCCTGGAGCTCGGAGGCATCGATTACCACGTCGAGACCGTCCCGGCCACATACCCCTGGAACGGTGAAACCCGCCGGCACAAGGGAATGTTCCATACGGTCCGCACCGACACCGGCGCATCTCTGGGCGTGGTCGGGAATGGGTATGCCGTCGTGCAGAACCGGCGTGCCTTCGAGTTCTTGCAGGAACTGGTCAACGACTCGACCGCGATCTGGGAGTCGGCTGGGGCCCTGCGCGGTGGGAAACGGGTCTTCGTCGCCATGCGCCTGCCACAGCAGGTGACCGTCGACGCCGAAGGCATCGGCGATGAGATCGTGCCGTTCATCGTAGTGATCAACAGCCACGACGGGCGCTCGCCTTACGAGGTCGTGGTCACCCCGTGGCGCCCAGTCTGCGGCAACACTGAACGCCTTGCTGTGCGGGACGCCTTCACTCGCTGGACCGTGCGGCACACCCGCGGCGCGACAGGGCGGATCCACGAGGCACGCCGTGCCCTCGGGCTCTCGATCAAGTATTACGACCAGTGGGCTGACGAGGAGACCGCCCTGGCTCGTACTGACCTTGCCATCGACGAGTTCAACCAGGTGATTGACGCCCTGTGGCCGCTCGACGAGACGGCCACCACACGGACACGACGCTCCCATGACACCCGCCGCGACCAGATCCACAGCCTGTTCGCAGACGAAGCCGAGCGCGCCGGTCGAACCGCCTACGCAGGTGAGCGGGCCGTCACCGAGTACGTGGACCACTTCGCGCCGGTCCGTCCCAGCGCCGCCTCGGGTCTGAAGGGCAACGAGTCAGCTGCCCGAGGGCTGCGACTGCTCGAAGGAATCGACGACGAGCTGAAGTCCAAGGCGCACCGGTGGCTCATGCTCCTGCGCCAGCCCTGATGGTTTGAGCGAGAAGGGACGCCGGGCCGGGCTCAGGCTGTCGCCTGTTGCGGTCGGCTGCCCTAATAGGGCCTGTCCGATGAGTCGGGGACAGGACGCCCATCCCGCTGCCATCAGCCATGGGGCGCTTTAATGCTCACATGGTGAAATGGGCAGAGATGTACGACTGCTACGGGGATGCTGATCGTGTCCCCGCGCTTCTGGAACTGGTGGAGCTTGAGGACAACGCCGAAACATGGGAGGAGCTGGGATACCGGCTGGTCCTCGAACATGACCTCGTCTTCCCCGCCAGCTTTGCCGCCCTGCCGCGCCTGATGCGTCTTGCCTCCAGGAGCGCACCGGCGCGTGGGCTGGCGGGAACGATCCTGCGACACGCGGCAGGACACCACGGCTGCGACGGTCTGCTGGCGGACTGCGCCGACGAGATCGCGGACTTCCGCAAGCTGCTCGACCGGCACCTGCAATCGCGGCCGGTCGACTACCTCGCGGCCTTCCTCGATTCGCTCGCGGCCATGGAGGAGTACCACTGGAGTGCCGTCCTGGGAGACTTCACGGACGACTTCTACCACCTAGCCTGCCCCAGCTGTGCCGTGGAAGTGACGATCGCCATCGGGGACCACGGGCGCTATTCAGCGATCCGGGACTGGAACCTGGGTGACGTGAACCGTCGTGGCCTACGGCCGACGTCCCCCGAGGAACTCTCCGGCACCGGCCGTTGGATGCACGAGACTGCCGTCCGCGACGGGCACGAGGCACTCGCCGACGGCATCGCCTACCTCTTCGGCAAGGCCGAATGCCCACACTGTGCCAGTGTGTTCAACATCGCAGACGAGTACACATCCGCCAACCGCCCCGTCCTGCGGTAGGCCACGGCGAATCGGAAGTATGTGAGAAGAGCTGCGCGGCGTCCGGGAACCGCAGCCGGTCGCCGACCACACCGTTAGGATCGCCAAGGTGCAGCGGCCGACACCAGCACCTCGACTGTACGACCTGGAACTCGTACCTGGCCCCCGCGAGGTCTGGGCCGCCGGCGCCGTCGGGATCGCCCGTCTCTACCGCGACGCGAGCTTCGCGCGCGGTGCGGTTGCCTCGTACTCTACGGACGGCTGCTCCCGTTCTCGATGCCGAGCCTCCCTCCCCATACGGACAGGTAGCGGGCAGCCCGGCAGCCACGAGCCGCACAAGATGGCACATCTAGCGCACGTGGGTGTGCGGCACCGAGAGGTTGGGGCTGCTCCCATGCCAGCCCGCGTTCACCGAGCGATGATGCTGGCCGCGCAGGTGACCAGCAGAGCCATGCCCGTCACGGCGACGGTGAGGGGGACGGCCAGGCGCGGGTGCGTATGGGCGAGGTAGAACAAGGCTCCACCCAGCAAGATGGTGAGCAGCACAAACATCAGGACGAGCAGCGCGGTCATCGTGGTCATGAGGTCCCTCGGGCGGTCCGGATCGGCTGCATCGATCATCGATGGCGTGCACGTGTTGCGGCACGCGCATACTGTTGCGACTTCGCGCAACAGCGGGGGCGAACAGGCGGAGGGGAACAGATGGCGTGGGGGGAGCTGGTCCAGCAGGGACCACGCACCATGGTCTTCCAGAAGGACGTCGACCGGGCGCGGGTCGGGCCCGAGCGCTACGAGCTCGCCCTCGCGCTCCGCGATCTGGCTCAGCGCCTGGGCGTTTCCCTCAACCGATACGCGGTGCGCGTCTCCTGGGACCGCTCCACGCTCTCCCGGTTCTTCAGCGGCGCTCTGGTGCCGCCCGCAGAGTTCGTCGAGCGGCTCGTCGATGACGGCAACCGGGAGACGGGCGCCGAGCTGACCCCGGCCGCCCGGGAGCTGGTGCGCAAGCTGCACCGGACCGCCCTGCGCGCCGCGAATCCGGAGAGCGCCGCCCTCCAGGACCTGCGCGACGAGCTAGCGGCGGCCGACAAGGAGAGTCGTCACCTTCAACAGGAGGCCCAGCTCTTGCGCGATATGGTCCGCACCGCGCATGAGCGGCTCGACGAGCAGCAGCTCCAGCTCCGGCAGTTGGAGCGTGCTGGAGCGGCCGACCGGCTCATGCACCGTGCCGAACTGGACCAGTGGTCCTCGGACTACGAGTCCCTGCAGGCCGAGCGGGACGCGCTCCAAGAGACGCTCGCTCGGCTGACGGCGGAGCTGGCGGACGCCGAGCGTCGCGTACAGGAGGCCGAGGAGCGGTGTGCCGATATGGAGCGGCAGTTGGAGACCGCGGAAGCCCGTGCAGAGGAGCGGGAGGATGAGGAGGACGGCCCCAAGGCCGCAGGGCGTGAGGACGCTTTCGCGAACACGGTGACCACGAATGGCGATAGCGTCAGCTTCCACCTCGGCATCGTCACGGAGCTGGGTGCCCGTCTCGCGCGGACCCTCGGGGAGCAGATTGCGGTTCCACTGACCGAGGAGGAACTGCGGAAGTTGGCCCCGCGGCCCGGCGTCTTCCAGCTGATCCGCAGAGTCACGGGCCGACCGGAGGAGCGCGTGTACGTGGGCAAGGACGATCGCTCACTGCCGGCGCGGCTGGATGTTGCCCGGCGGAGGATCCTCGGCCGGAAGCACATATCCCTGGGCGAGATGCACTTCACGTATGTGTATGTCGAGGACGGCAAGTCCTCGATCGCTCCGGAAGCGCTTGTCCTTAAGTACCTGCGGGATGAGCGTGGTGTCGTACCGCCCTGGAACCGTAGTGGATTCGGCAACAATGACGCGGGCCGCCGTAGGGACCGTAGGCGGCTGCTGCCGCACCATTTCGATGCAGTTCACCCGATCGACCTGGACTGGGCCCTCCGCTACGACGGGCACCGGCGGGCGTGGTCCCCGAAGGACTTTGCTGACTACCTCAAGGCGGGACTTCCCTACAGCTTCCGGCACGCGTTGGGAACTGCGTATTCCGAAGTGGTCCCACTGGAGGTCCCAGAAGGTCCGTTGACCGCTGACGTGGCCTTCCGGTTCCTCGCACGGAACCTCGGGGCTTCCTGGCAGATCACCGCACTCAAGGGAGGCGTAGTCCTATACAGGGAGGAAACCGACTACCCTGACGCCGTCCGCTACTACCGTGGGGAGGACGTGCTGGACGCTCAAGTTGTCCGATAGGTTAGTGATGTAACGGGGCCCAGGTCGTCCGATGTGGTGTGGTTCAGGTCAAGCGCGGCATGTCATCGGCCCCGCCGCCAGGTGAGCCCATCGCACGATCCACCAGACAGGCTCTAACCTCCGCCTCGAGCAGTTGTCTTCCTACAGGGAGACCAGGGCGGTCCTGATGCTGGGCCAGTTGACCCGATCGCAGAGGCCGTGGACTCCCGATGCGGGAAGCTGCCCCTCTTGGAGGTGGAAGTTGTGGAGATAGACCTGAGCAAGGCGCGCGAGACCGTGCGGGAACTCGCAGAGCGGCTGGAGGCACTCGACGGGGCGGAGCCGGACGCGGCGCCCACGCGTGCGGGACAGCGCGAGCGCACTGAGGTGCGCCGCGGCTTGCAGTACATGGCCCACCTCGGGAACCGGGCTTCGGTGGAGATCATGGACGTCTTCTGCGCCTATCGGGAGTGGGACAAGCCAGGCCCTCGGGACGAGCCGAAGGAGACGTGAGCTGCCCGGTGCGCCCCGATACCGAGACCGTGCTGCGCCGTGTGGCGGACCGTTTGGAGTGTGCCATCCGTGAGCGGGACTGCCCGGCGATCGTCGCGCTGCAAGGTGATCGGACCCTGGTGATGTCCGACTATGACTATCTGCGTGACGAGGAGGCGGCCACGGCGTTCGAAGACCGGGCGGCCGCGAAGGCGCAGGAGATCCACGCGCGCCGCTTCGCCTTCGTCGTGCCGCAGGTGTGGCTCATCGGCCGCGGTGGTGTGTACGGCCGCGCGGTCGCCAACCTGCCGCTGCGGAAGGGCGAGCAGGAGGTCATCGCCTGGATGACCTACGACGCGGACGACGGGGTCGACTATGGCTACCTGCCGTACAGCCGTCGCCCGAGCGGCGAGCCCGTCTTTGGTGACCACGCGGTGATCACCGTCCCGGTGCAGCCGTACGAGGCGTACCCGGGCCGGATCCTGCTGCGCGCCCTGACTCACGGGCTGGACGGGCCACCGTCCAGCCAGGGGTTTTAGTAGTCATTTAGTCGGGCCTTGTGGCTCCGAGGTAGTTGTCGCCCTCGTAGCGGTGGGGCGAGATCTGGATGGGCGCGCCCCTGCGGGGAGCGTGGATCATCCGGCCGTCGCCGATGTACAGGCCGACGTGCTTGACGTTGTCCGGGCTGCCGTAGAAGACCAGGTCTCCGGGCACGAGCGGTTGTTCCTTGGGTACGCGAGGGCTTGCCGCGAATTGGCGTGCGGCGGTGCGTGGCAAGGTGATGCCTGCGGCTGCGTACGCGGCCTTCGTGAGTCCTGAGCAGTCGAAGCCGGGGTCTCCGGCGGTGGGGCCGTCTCCGCCCCAGGTGTAGGGGAGGTCGAGCTGTCCCCGGGCGTAGTTGATGGCCTCTGAGGCCGCAGTACCGGGTGGCTTGGTGCTGCGATAGGTCCGTGCCTGGGCGAGGACCTTCGACACGTACCAGTTCGCGTGGTTGTACGCGAACACCGCCTTGCGCAGGTCGCGTCCGTCCCGGGCGCCGGAGTCGCAGAGGTAGGCGGCGGCCGAGTGGATCGCATCGTGCGGGTTGTACGGAGAAGGCGGCTCTGCGCCGCCAGGGGGCGGTGGGTGTCGGGCGATGACGTGGTTGAAGGTGGGGGTGAGGAACTGCATCGGTCCTCGGGCCCCGGCGTAGTTGGCGGCGCTGTGGACGCCGGGCAGCGTACTGCGGCCGTGGTCGGTCTCGATCTTGCCGATGGCGGCGAGTACGGACCAGTCGAGGCCTGGGCATGTTGTCGCGGCTCGGCGGTAGAGGGCGAGGTAGTTGGTCGGTATGTCGGAGAGCGCGGCGGTGCTGGGGCGGCTCGTGCCTGTGGTGAGGGTGGAGAGCAGGCTGCTGGCTCCGGTGGCGGCCGCCGCGAGCAGGAGGAGCAGAGCCGCGGCGGCCGCGCAGGCGGCCTTGAGCATGGCGGAGTCATCCTCCTCGTGGGGTGCGACGGGAGTGCGGTGCCTGGGGTGACGGAGCGGTGGGCCGTTGGGTCGTTGCCTGGGCGACGGAGGTGGCGCTCGCTGCGGGCTCCGTGAGTGGAGGGAGGTGCGGCCACGCCATGGTCAACTCGACTAGTTGGAGTCGACGTTCGAAATGACGGGGCGTGTTGAGAGGGAGCCAGCGTGCCTGTGAGGGGTCGTATCGCCGTTCCGCGTCCGTCGTGAAGTTCGCGGAGGTCGTGGCGACGGGTACGCACAGAGGATCGCTGAGCGCGGCACGTGCCTGGGCGAGGGCTCCGCGCACCCGGGCCTCCCGGTGGGCGTTGGGGGTCCACACGAGGACGGGTGTTGTGATCTCCGTAGTAGCCGCCAGCTTGGCGTAGTCGTCCAGCTTGCGGGCGACGCGGTCCGGTGAGCGTTCGGTGGCGCAGTCGTACTCCAGGAACCATTCGAACTCTGCACCCGGCTCGCGCCAGCGGCCGTACGCGTCGGGGCGCACGAGGTCGCCGAAGTGCCGCTGGCACCGTGTCTCGGACCACCAGGCCGTGAGCCGACCTTGGGTACCGGTTTGGCGTGAGTGGGCGGCGAGCGCGGTGAAGAAGCCGTTGGTGCCGACGGTGTGGGCCAGTTGCAGGGAGTAGGCGATGCCCATCGCCCGCTCATGCCGGTAGTCCAGGTCGCGTATTTCCAGGCCGTGTTCGCGTGCGACGACGATGGCCCCGGCGACGTCGAGGACGTAGTGCATGGGGGCGGAACCGTACGTGATGAAGGGCTGGAAGCGGTCCAGTACGCGCCATTTGAAGAGTTGCAGCAGGCGCAGGTTCGCCGCGCGCGTCGACGGCCAGGCGAGTTCGGCGATCTGGCTCGTGGTGAGGACCCTGTGCTCGTACAGCATCCGGGCGATCCAGCGGTCGCGTGGGGTGAGGTGGTGGGCGAGGCGGGCGAGGTAGTCGCCTGTGGTGACGGTGCGGCCGCTCAGGCGCTTGGGGCGGTGGCCGCGCAGGGCGCGCTGTGGGGTCGGGTTGGTGATCACGGTGCGTACCTCCCGTTGAGGTCGTGTACGTGGGCAGGGGTCATGTGATCCGGCGTGGGTCTGCGTCGGGCCGGTCTGGTTTGTGGAGGGAGGCCCTCGCGGTCGCAGGGCGCGCGTTACGGCGCGCGGCGGCACGGATCTGGCGGGCACGGCCGGGTACCGGGGGCGGAAGCTTTTCGGTGACGACGGTGAAGGCGGGGGCTTCGGCGCCATGCAGGACCGGGCGGATGGCGGCGTGGAAGGCCCCGAGGCTGGACAGATCGTGCTCGCTCAGGCGGGGCTCGGTGTGGCGTGCGAGGCGATGAGCGTCCTCGGGAGATGCATTGAAGTAGATCTTGGTGCGGGCGTTGGTGCTGATGCCCTCTTCGAGCTCCTTGGGGAGTTGGCGCAGGTACTGGTGGGCCAGCGTCATCGACAGCCGGTAGCCGCGGGCCTCGGCGAGCATGTCCTCCAAGGGATAGGGGAGGTTGAGGAAGTGGTGCGCCTCGTCCACGTAGAGCGAGGCGTCGCAGCGACGGCCCTGAGGGATACGAGACCGGTGGGTAGTGGCCTGCCAGGTGCGGGCGACGACCACCGAGCCGACCAGGTGGGCGGTCTCGGCGCCCAGGTGGTCCCGGGCGATGCGCACCAGGCAGATGCCGCCGTCGTCCAGGACCTGGTCCATGTCGACGCTCGACGCCCCGCCTGCCAGCGCCTCGCGCACGAAGGGACGCAGCAGGAGGCCGCGGAGCTTGTTCATCAGCGGCGCCGTCACGTGGGCGCGGGCGGCCACGGACAGGTCGTCGTACCAGGACCAGAAGCCGCGTAGGACGGGGTCGGTGATCTGGCGCACCGCTCGCTGCCGGAAGGCCGGTGTGGACAGCAGCGTGGGCAGATCGGTCAGGGTGGGCGTGCCGGACAGGGTGCGTAAGGTGAGGAGCCCGGCGCGGAGGATGTCATCGGTACGTGGCCCCCAGGAGGAGGCGTAGACCCGGGAGAAGATCGAGACCAGGTTGTCCACGGTCCGCGTGGCGTCCTCGCCCTCCAGCGGGTTGAGGACCGGCGGGCGGTGCCTGCTGTTGGCGTCGAAGAGCACGACCTTCTCGCTCAGGTGCTCCGGCAGCCGCATCAGCACGTCCGTGACCAAGTCACCTTTCGGGTCGATGACCACCTGTCCGCGCCCGGCCTCGGCGTCGGCGAGCACCATGCGGGCCAGCAGCTCGGACTTGCCCGAGCCCGTGGCCCCGAGAACGTGCAGGTGCTGACGGGCGTCGACGACCCGTAGACCGACGGGGCGTATGCCTCCGGCCGTGGTGAGGCCGATGGGCTTGGCAGATGGCCCGGTGGTGGCGACTCCGGGCGGTGGTGGCACCGCGCGGGCACCGGCGCGCTGGAGTCCCGGGACGGTGTCGTCCCAGGGGAGATGGGCGAGCGCGGCCAGCTCCGGCACAGACAGGAGATAGCCCCTGTCGAGGCGCCGTTCGGCGAGGTGGGGCAGAGCGTTACGGGGTCGGGTCCGGTGGAAATAGTTGTGCTCGGTGTACGTGGCGTAGGCGCTCGCGACGGCATGGGCGTGGCCGCGCAGCCGGTCGCGGACGCGGCGGTGGTCCTCGGCGCTGGCGGAGTCGGGCACGGGGGCGACGACGGCGTAGCGCACACGGCATTCGTACGAGGCGCCGCGCTGCTTGGCCACGATCGCCCGGTTCTCGGCAGACGCTGCGAGTGCTGTCTGCCGGTCCATGGGTGTGGCCTGGCCGCGGGCTCGCAGGTCGGGCAGCACCGCGTTGAGCAGGCGGATGACGGAACAAGCCGGTCTTCCTGTCCCCAGGCGCCGTGCTGCCCGGCGTGCCTTCTGCACCCGGCGTCCGGTGACAGGGCGGACCAGGATCTGCACCACGGCCTGCTCGTCGTGGCCCAGGCCGATCGGCGAGCCGAGCAAGGCGCGCAAGGGATCGGCTGGAAAGTCGCAGCGCACGGGCAGCGCCTCGTGGCGGGCGAGCCGCAGTTCGCCCCAAGCCGCCTCGCCCTGCGGGTGGAGCCGGACAGCGTCGGCTGGACGGGTACGCGTGAGAGCCCCGGGCCACGCGGCCTCGACCGCACGCTCCACCATCTCGGGAGGGATCACCCCTGGCACCCACAGGTGCAGGCACACCGTCTGCTGGTGCAGGACGTACTCCCAGCACAGGTGTGGCTGCCCGGCGATCAGCCTGCGCCAAGTCGGTCGGAGGAGCCCGACGAGGTGGGACCACAAGGCGGCCGCGCCCGCCGGATCGGCTGACGGCGGCGGCAGGAGCTCGATCACGCGCGCCCCGTCGGCCAGCCTTCGTCGCTGCCAGCGGCGCCACCACCAGCGGGCCGCGACCAGCGCGATCAGCATGGCGACGGCCGATGGGACAGCGATCGGGCCCCACACATCGAACGTCGCCGACAGGTGAGTGTGGAGGGCATGCAGGGCTTTGCCGGGATCACGCAGGTACTCCTGCAACGGGGCGCTCTCCACGGTGGATAGCGGCACGGCAAAGGCTGGATCCATGGCTCTACCTCTACGAGTCGAGGGTGACCTGGCCATCGGCGGTCACTTCAAGGTCGGGCGGGGCCGCCGCCGTGTCGGTCGCCGGGTCGAAGTCGAGGTACGAGGACTCAGGGGCGTCCGCGGCCTCAGCCACGGAGTACGCGGCGAGTTCGGCTGGGTCCGAGGTCACCAGGTAGTGCTCCGTGGGCGAGGCGACGCTCTGGAACGCGACTCGTTGCGGGCCCGCGCACAGCAGTCCCTGGCCTTGGTCGGCGGTCAGGAGGAACTGCCGCTCGCCGTCGGAGAGGTCGAAGGCGTGGGTGATCTCGTCGATGGCCTGGGGGGCCTGGCGCAGCAGGATCTGGGTCGCGGCGTTGGCCACCACGGCCTTGCCCAGGTCCGTGGCGAGGACATCGGCGGTGTCCTGGGTGGCCACGGTCAGTCCGGCCCAGTGCTTCCGGCTGGCCTTGGCCATCCGGAACAGGAACTCGGCACCGGACCGCTCACGCATCAGCAGCCACGCCTCGTCCACCGCCACCAGCCGCGGTCTGCGCAGTGCCGGGTTGGAGACGTGCCGCCATACCGCGTCCAGGGTGAGCAGGGTGCCGATGGGTTTGAGTTCGTCGGCCAGGTCCCGGAGGGAGAAGACCACGAGGTGGCCTTCGGGGCGGCTGGTCGTCGGCCCGGCGAACAGGCCGGAGAAGGCACCGTGAACGAAGGGGTGCAGCCGCACTGCTAGTTGGGCCGCGCCCGCGTCCGTGGCGCGTTCGAGAATGCTGACCAAGTCGCGCAGCAAGGGTGCCGGACGTATCCACGTCCGTGGGTCCGCCGTGATCCCGGCGTGCTGGTACGTGGCCATGATCGCGCGGTCCAGGACCGCCCGTTCCGTGGGCCCGAGCTGTCCACTGAGTAGCACGCCCAGGACCGTGTGCAGGAACAGTGAGCGCCGGACGAGCGCGTCCTTGGGCGCGGTGCGGCGGCCGTCGGCGCGCGTGTGGACGGGCAAGTCGAAGGGGTTGAGACGCTCGTTCTCAGAGCCGAGGTGGACGTAGGTCCCGCCGACGGCCCCGGCGAGGCGGGCGTATTCGTCCTCGGGGTCGATGACGTGGACTTCGACGCCGCGGTACAGCGATCGCAGCAGCTCCAGCTTGACCAGGTAGGACTTGCCCGCGCCGGAGCGGCCGAGGATGACCGCGTTGTGGTTGTCCAGGGCGAAGCGGTCCCAGTGCACGAGCCCCTGCGACCCGACGTTGTACCCGTACAACACCCCCGACGGTGCGGCCGCGGAGACGGGGTCGGACGAGGGCAGGTCGGGGCTGGTGAACGGGAAGGCGGCTGCCAGCGCGCTCGTGTCGAACGTGCGGCGCAGCTTCAGCAGATCCAGCCCCATCGGCAGGCAGGTGACCCAGCCCTGGAGGCTGCGGTAGCTGGCGGGCTTGGCGTCCAGCAGGAGGCTGGCCGCCAGTGAGCGGACGGCGGCCACCTCGTCCGCCAGGTCCTCTTGCCCGCAGGCGTGGACGGTGAGGTAGAGGCCGAGCCGGTAGAGCTTGCCCTCCCCGCGGGCAACGCGGGCAGACAGGTCGTATGCGTCCTCGGTAGCCGCTTCGACCTGGGGGTCGAGCAGTCGCCCCTTGTCCTGGGAGTAGCGACGGCCGGACTCCAAGCGGGCCAGTTGCCGCTTGAGCCGGTTGGCCGCGGTCACCGGGTCGATCGGCTCGATGTGCAGGGAGACGTCCAACCGCCCCGGGTAGGCGAGCAGGGGCTGGAGCCAGCCGGGGTGGACCTCGCGGGGGTAGCCGGTCACGGCGAAGGAAGCGACCCATTCGGCGTCGACTTCGAGGTGCCGAGGAGCCACCATCAGCGCGCCGGGCGCGAAGGCGCTGCCGTTCGACCGCGCGACGCCGAGGCGGCACTCGGAGTCGGCGGGCGCGGCAGGACGGCGGTCACGGCGCTTCATACCGCTCGACTCCCTGCCTACGGGAGAGCGGGGCGGCGGTGTCGTCTCCACCCCAGGGGCCGTCCATACGGGTGGCGCTGGCGATGACATCGTCGGCCCCGGCCCGGGCGGACGACGGTGGCACGAGACAGTCCGGGTTGCAGGCCGCGGCGAGTACGGCGGTGGTCTGCCCAGGGTCCAGTGCGGTCACGATGATGCCGATGGGACCGAGCAGTTCGGCGGCCTCGCTGAGACGACGCAGCAGACGGTCCTCCACCGCACGGCGAGCTCCGGGGCCCACTGCGGAAGAGCCCCGGTTGGACCTCCGTAAAGCGATCGCCCCGAACGGTGCGGGCCCGCCCTGCCTTTGGGAACGAGCCACAGAACGATGTGGTTCTCTGAGGACTAGCAGCACCTGACGGCGCAAGAGATCGGTATCTCGCCCCAACTGCTCTACATAGTCAGCATGTTCGCGCGAGGCTGCCTCCAGAGCGGGGTGGGGGAGGCTGGCGGCGTACGCACGCAGCTCACGGATCTGCGCGGTCAGGTCGAGGCGTTCGGCCCGGATGAGGATCTGCACGGGCGCGGTGAGGGAGTGCAGGTAGCGGCCGAAGGCGCCGACGAGGGCTTCCTGCTCGCCAGGAGTACGCAGCGCGAAGTTGATGGTGCTGCACACGGCCACGGCCGCGACGCCGTCCGAGCCGAGGTCGACCACGCCTGCCTCGGAGATGCCTCGGGCCGGGAGATGAAGCGCTGCGGGCGGAGCATCCGCACCACGCCCCATGCGTTTGCCCGTCTCGTCGGTGGCGTGTTCGGCGAGCCAAGCTGGCAGTGCATGGACGCCTTCAGGAGCAGAGAGCAGCCGACGGGGCCCCAGCCCTTGACGCACGGCCGCCAGCGCAAGCCGGTCCAGGGACAGACCGTCCCGGGTACCGAAGGTGAGCAGCAGCGCCGTGCCGCATGGGGGCAGGGCCAGCAGGAAGAAGACCAGCAGTGGCAGTAGATCCCTGGTGAGGGACCAGAAGCCGTAGAGCACGGTGCCGGTGGCGACAAGGATGAGGAGCTGGTGCGCGTTGAGGTTCGCAAGGACGGTGTCCTCGCGTTCGACATCGGCGGGGATGCGCACCGGTTGCGTCATCGGTGGTCACCTCGTGGGCGGGCTGGGCCGCTGGGCGAGGGAGGAAGGAACGTAGTGGGTACGGGAGGACGAGTAGCACGGAGGGGGCGGGTGGCCGGTGGCTGAGGCCGCGGGCCTTGGAACAGAGGCACAGTCGGAGCCTGCGCAGAGCGAGGCAGCGGTCGTGTCGCAGCTGCCGACGGGGGAGCCGGGGACCGGAAAGTTGGAAGGGTGGGTGCGGGAGACCCGGGCGCAGGCGAGGGCTGGGTCGACGGGACAGGCTGCCCGCCCGGCGCCAGGAAGACCGGCATGGGCGGAGGACCAGGCGCACGTCCGACGGCAGGCGCAGGTATGGCCTGGCCGGGCAAACCTCCGAGCTGGGCAGGCTGGTTGGGTGCAAGGAACAACGGTGGTCCCGGCGGCCGCAGCGGCCCCGCAGCCCCAGGCCCGCCTCGCCGGGGTACCCCCGCCCCGCCCTGCCGTGGACGTGCCACACGTACGGGACCTGCCGCTGCGGCCGCCCCTCGTTGCGGAGCAGCGGCGCCAGGCCCTCCCCGGCCACCTCGCCCCGCATGACCGGCGGTGGCACGGACAGGCCGGCCGCGCAGCAGCCCGAACGTCTTGTATGCCACCACGGCGCGGACCATCCGGCCCGTGAACGACCTGCCATGGCCGACCCGCGCCGCGGCCAGGATCCAGAACGGAATCTTGAACAGGATGTACATCAACGCCAGCGACACGAGCACGCTGGTCAGGTCATTCTGCTCGCGGCCGAACGGACTGAAGTTCCCCGGTGTCAGGAACACCCGTATCCCCACCACCAGTGCCATCGACTGGGCAACCTGAATCCCAAGGAGCCCAGCGAAGGTCCGCCACCACCAGCGAGCGACGCCTTCGATCTGCGGCAACGCGTGGCACATCAACGCCAGCGGGGCACCAGCGATCAACAGAACCGTCAGTGCGACCCGCACGAGGTACGACACCAGCAGGGCCACCAGAACGACGGCGACCACGCCCAGCAGCAGGATGATGAAGATGCTGCTGTCGGACGTGAAACTGCTGAGGACGAAGTCACGCAGTGCCACGCCCGCATCGTCCTCATCAAGACCGGGGCCCAGTACGCCCATGGACAGGGCGTTGGCCAACTCCACGGCCTTGGCGGCCAGGGGGAGTGACAGCCCGGCGGCAAAGAATCCCAGTGGAATCCGAGGCCCCAACTCGCGTACTGAGTAATGAGTCTGAATTGTCTGGTGCGCCATCAACACGACCCCGGACACCATGACCAGCAGCCCGTACGAGGCGATCGTGATCTTCCAGGAGTCCGCCCACAGCTCACCGATCCGGGGAACTGAGTCGGGCGTGGGGGTGGTGAGCAGCGTGTCGCCAAGGAGCTTCAGCAAAGGGCTGAGGGCGGCGCTCACGATTCCCTTGAAGAAGGCGTTGATCGCCGCGGTGACGCCTTTGGCGACCCAGTCGACGACGCCCGTGGGCGCTTGATCCGCCACCGCCGCCGTAACCTCCTCCGGAGCGGAAGTGGACATGAGCGGGGCGGCGTTGGGATGCGGGATGGAGCCGTCGGGCGCGCACGGCGATGGCTCGGCGACCGGCCCCACCACGGGCGCCGCAGAGCTGACGGCACTGGTACGCGCGGATGAAGAATCGTCCCCCTGCGCGAGCGCAGCCAGCAGTACCACGAGCAGGACGCATCCGACCGCAGCACCCCGTCGCCAGCGACGGGGCGGACGATCGGTTGCAACGCGGGCAATCATCGGCCTCACGCCTCGACGATCCCTTTGAGGATCTCCACGACAAGGGGTGCGAGCGCGGCGATGCCGTAACCCCATCCCGCGCTCTTGAACGCGGTCTTCGCCCTCTGCACTTCGCCCGGATCGCCACCGGCCATCAGGTACAGGACGCCTCCGATGGTCAGGAAGACGGTGGCCAGGCCCGCGAGCACGCCCATGATCCAGTTGCGGATGTTGTCGAGCACCTCGTTTACGGACTTGGCCAGAGCCAGGACGGCCCCACCATCGGCTGCGTACACCGAGGAGGCGCCGAGCACGGACACCACGGCGGACAACGTGAGGAGCAGCACCCAGCGGGATATGCGGCGCCGCTTCCGCAGTGTGCTGTGAGGCTTCTTGTACATCTGAGGCATCTCCAGACGCACGGGGCAAGCATGGAGGTCTATGGGGGAGCCCCTGCACCCGAAGAGACCGGCTGAGGCTGCGCCTTTGGACAACCGGCCGGTGGAGCCGCCGGGTGTGAAGATCGCGGCATCTGACGGCTCTTCCGAGACTCAACCGCCGATCCAGGGAGATTCGCCGTCGCCCTTCTCACTGCGGGACCTTCCGGGTCGGCGGTCCGGATCTCGTCCCGCAGAAACGCGACCAGTCGCTGTTCCGCTCGACGCCGGGTCTTGTAGACGGCTGCGAGAGTCAGGTCGTGCCTGATGGCCCAGTCGCAGACGGACTCCTCGTCCAGCCGCGTACTGCCGATCAGGTCTGCCTCGGTCCGGTTCAGGACTCCTGCACGGACCGCATTCGCCAGCACTAGATCCGGGTGGCCCCAAGGTGCCTTCGGCACGGTGGACTCGAACCCGTCCGGACCCACCGGAGTTGGCGCGTCGAGCGACTCTGCCAGCGCGGCGAATCCGCACCGGTACGCGGCCCATCTAAGCCTGACGACGATGCGCGGCCGGTCCAGATCGATCGTTCCCAGGGCGTCCAGGAACCCCGCCAGCACTTCAGCGTGCACGTCGTACGGATCTCCCGTGTACCTCGTCGTCAACTGCTTGGCAACGCCAGCGAGGGCGGGCAGGGCCATCCCGGCGCAGGCCAAGGTCCAGGTGGCTCCAACGGTGCGTGCGCGCTCCACCAGCCTGGCCCAGACGACGTCTCTCGTACGCGGTGAGCACCGACCGTGAAGCAGGTGGTCGAGGAGTTCGTCCAGGGGAACGCGGCGTTGAGGCAGGCCGTCGAGCTCTCGGCAGTCGAGGGACAGTGGTTCAGGCCCGGCCACCAGCAGCTCGAAGCTGCGCCGGGCGATGTCCAACGGCATCGGTCCCTTGCCTGCGGTTGTATCGGCATGGCTGTCGCGGCGTCTGATGTGAGGCATGGCGGCGCCTCCTTCGAGGGCTGGGACTCGTGACGACATCCCAGGAGGCACGACCGGCGCCAAGAAACGACCAGCACACGCCTAAAGATCTACGTCGACGTTCTGTAGCGGCACTTGAGGACGTGGTCGCCACATCGGCCTCGTGTGACCAATGCGCGTGGCCTCGGGCCTTAGGTGCGGCTTAGTAATGGCGTAAGGCCGCCTGACCAGCTCTTTAGTAGTGCGCTAAGAGCGGGTGCGACCACCGTGGGCGTGGTGACGCATTAGTGTCCGACGGTGCGGTCTTGCCAATCCGCGTCGAAAATCTGGTCGTTTTCCGGCCTCTTGGAGCGACAGAGCACCTCACCCCCCCCAGAGGACGAGAGGCACCGGAGATGCCACATCCCCATCCCGTGCGAGACGAAGAGGACACCGGCTGGCTGCAGGACGCCGTCCTCGACGTCATCACGCACTACTGCCAACCTCACGAGAGCGTGCTTGTGCTCACAGCGTGCGTTGACGCGTCCCACCGTGACGCACGCTGGGTCCGAGCAGCGGCGGCAGAGTCCGCCTCGCGACTGGTCCGGACGATCGCTGTCCGTGTGCTGCTTCCGGTGGACCAACCCGGGCTGCCGGGCACGAGAGAGGAGACTCCCGCCGAGTCCGAACCCGGACCGGGGTCCTCTACGATTGGCTCACAAGGGGTGTCATCTTGGACTCCTTGGGGTGGGACGGAGTCCGAAGGGACCTCTCCCGAGTCATTCGACGTTGTGATCGCCTGTGTGGACGCACGGTCGCCCGCTTGGGTCGAACAGGCCGCCTGGAGCGCTCTCCTGCGGCCTGCCGGGCTCCTGGCCTTCGTCACCTACGGTGATGGTGTCAGCAGCTACGTGGCGACATGCCACCACTACGTGGCCCCGGCTGCTCGCCGCGCTGATCTGGTGCACCTGGACGAGGTCCTGCTGCGCGCTGCACCGGTTGGAGCACAGGCCACTCTCCTGCTCTTCGTCCGCCCGCTGCCCCCGGTGGGGCGCCGGGAGCTCTGATGCCGAAGCCATCTCCGCCCGATCGCTGGCTGCCGGCGCAGGAAGCGGCCGACCGCCTCCGGGTCTCGCGTAAGACGCTCTACAACTGGGCGAGCACTTGGGAGGTGGAGCAGCGCGGACCCGAGCCGCTCCGCTTGGGCGGCCGGGCGCTGCGCTACTGGGAGTCGGACGTCGACTGCTGCATCACGGCACGGCAGCACGAGACCTGGGAGACGCCTCGTTCCGAAACACCCCAACTGGCTATGAGGAGGTACCGCCATGTCAAGGGAGGAGCCGTACGACCGCTGGCACAAATCGCGACCGCGACCAGCTGAGCCAGAGTGCCCCGAGCACCCCGGTCTGGTGCCGAGTGCTGAACACGGTTGCGCGAGCCGGTGGCAAGCGCGCTGGCGGGACGAGGACGGCGGCCAGCGGACCAAGAACTTTCCCGCGAACCAGGGGAGGGAGAAGGGCGAGGCAAGGCCTGGAGCCTCACTCCCCGCAGCGTGCCCGTCCGTTGCTTCGTCCCCTTCTATCAGGAGCCGTTGCCACATGACCCATGCGCACGCGATACGCACGGGGATAGAACGCACCACAAGTATCCGCAACACAAGGGGCACCCCAAGGGAAGCCGGCCATGTTCCTGAAGTGCCGCGTACCGGGGCGTAGGAGGCTGCTCCCTGGTGGAGCGGGGGAGGGCCGAGGCATGAGGCTGCCGGTCCCGCGCCGTGCAGCTGAACCGGATGTGTGGGTGCGTCGGACTGGGGGCCTGGCCGTGGCCGCTGTCGCAGCGTATGCCTCGTACGTGCACCAACGAGAGTTCGCCCGGCAGGGGGGCGCAGACCCGTTGAGTGCTGCCCTGTGGCCGCTGTCGGTCGATGGCCTGCTGCTCCTGGCGACAGCGGGCTTGCTGAAACGGCCTCACATGGGGGAGCGCCGTGCCCGCTGGGTCGTCTGGCTGGCCTTCTTGCTGGGCATCGCCGTGTCCCTCGCGTCGAACATCGCAGTTGCGCCCGCTTTGGCATGGAAGCCAGTGCTCGTAGCCGGATGGCCGCCCGTGGCGCTGCTTCTTGCGGTTGAGCTTCTGGCGCCCCGACGCAACAGTGACCTGGCCTGCGGCAAAGCCGAAGAGCGAAGGGAACGGGGAGCCCTCGACGGTGGCGGCCAGGATGCGGACGATCCATTGATGACGCGAGCTCGGCAAGTGGATGCTCAACACTGGGAGTCGTATCAGAGGCCTGTGTCGGCCGAGACTCTCCGTAAGGAGTTGAGAGTTGGAGCAAGCAGGTCGCGGCACCTGGTGGCCCTGCTCCGCGCGAGCGGTCGCAACGGGAACCAGCCGGGACGGCTACCGAACGCAACGAGGCAGCATGACGCGCGCTGACCATGCTCCCGCCTCCGCCATGGCGGGTGGGCCTGGATGAGCGGGCGGTCTGAACTGGGCGTTTCGAGGGGTCGACTTGTCGTCGACCACAACACCGCTGCGTTCGCTGTCACCTCCATCCGCCGTTGGTGGTAGGCATGTGGTCGGCACGGTTACCAGGCCGCCACGTATCTGCTGGTCGCTGAACTTCTTTCATCCCGGCTCTTGGAGGGTGAAAGTACTGGTCAGTGAACCTCTTTCATCTTGTGGCGCAGGGGTGAAATGGGCTGGTGAGCGAGGGTGGTGACACGGCAGGGCCCCTCGTCGTTGGCGTGGTGATCTCACTCATCACACCGGTGACCGAGGGGCCCTGTTGGTTCCGTATCCTTCCACGCTTGATGTCCCGTACGAGCTGGTTGAGCATGTCTCGTGGCTCATCTATGCCCGAAGGTGTGAAATCGGCTCTCCCTGGCGGAAGTTGGGGTGCTACAAGCAGGCCCTGCTCACGCTGGAACATCTCCGGAAGAACGAGACGTTCGCGCAGCTCGCGGCAGGATTCGGGGTATCGGAGGCGACCGCGTGGCGGTACGTGGACGAGACGGTTGAGGTCCTGGCGGCGTGGGCTCCGGGACTGCGCGAAGCCCTGGTGGGCCTGGGCGAGGGCGACTTCGTCATCGTCGACGGGACGCTGATCCCGATCGACCGGATCGGCGCGGATGAGCCGTACTACTCGCAGAAACACAGGAAGCACGGCATGAACGTGCAGGTCATTGCCCGACCGGACGGCACCCCGCTCTGGTTCTCCCGCGCGATGCCGGGCCGGACCCATGACCTGACCGCGGCCCGCGCTCACGGAATAGTCCAGGCCTGTCTGACGAGACAAATCCTTGTCCTGGCGGATCGCGCCTGCCAGGGCGCCGGCGCCACCGTCCGCACCCCGTACTACCACCACCGTGAACAGCCGCCGCACTACCAGCGGTTCAACCGTGTCCACGCCCGCCTCCGAGCCCCCGGGAGAACGCGCCTTCGCCCAGCTGAAGTCCTGGCGCATCCTTCGCCGGATCCGGTGCTCGACCAACCGCATTTGCCGGATCGTCGCCGCTCTCCACACCCTCCTCACCTGCAGCTATTCAGGATGAAAGGGGTTCAGTGACCTTCTTCAGCGTTGCCGCTCCAGGGTGAGGATGGCCTTGGCGATTGACGTCATGCGGTTGGGGCTGCATCGGGACCTGCGGAAGATCCGCCAGGACTTCAGCCTTGCGACCCCGCGTTCGACGGGTGCTCGGGCTGCGGCCAGTGCGCGGTTGAGGGTCTTTTCGGTGGGGGTGAGTTCCTGGAGTGGTTTGCGTTTGATGCCGGTGGTGAGCCACGGGCCGGCGCCTTGGTAGGCGGGATCGGCCAGGATGGGAACGCCCTGGCGCTCGCAGATCTGGATGATCCGGTGGGTGCGGGCGGCGGTCAGGTCGTGGGTGTGGCCCGGCAGGGTGGGCGAGAGCTGGGCCCGCATCGAGGGCGGCACCGCGGTACTGGACCTGAAGACTGGTCAGTGGCATGCGCTCACCGGCGATAGCGCCCGCGTCTGGAACGCCGTCGCCGTGCGCGGCGCCGTGGACGGACTGGCCGAGGAGATCGCCGTCTCCGCGGGCTATGACCTGGAGGCTACGGGCGACGCCATCGCGGCGTACCTCACCTCGCTGCTGGACATGGGACTGCTCAGCACCGCCGCAAGCACCTCCCGTTCTCGCGCCCGGTGGTGGCGTCGATGACTGACATGATCCACGCGCCCGCGCGTCCGGCCTGGCGGCGGCGCCTGCCCGCGCAACTCGGCCTGGCCGCCGCCCTCACCGTCCGGCTCATGCCCGAACGGCGCCGCATGCGGGCCCGTATCGCCCTCGTCCGAGCCACGGCCTTCCTTCCCGCCGCCGACGCCCGCGACGTGGTCGACCTGTACGAGGCCGTGGTCGCCTGCCAGCCCCGCTGGTGGCGCGGACAGATCGACTGCAAGGAACGCGTCCTGGCCAGCGCCCTGACCGGCCGCCACTGCCGACTCGTCCTGGGTGCCCGCGGCTTGCCCACCGCCTTTCACGCCTGGGTCACCACCGCCGATGGCACCACGGTCGGCACTCAGGAAGCCGGCGGCGGCGATCACCCGTGGACGCCCGTCTACACCAGTTCCTGACGCAGCCAGGGCGGGCGCCCCCGGCCTCGTCTCCCGCCCGCCCCAATTCACCCACACGAATGAACGTGCCATCGTCGAGTTGACGTCCTGGAGGTGTGAACTGCGCGAGTCTCAACGATTGGAGAATTTCGCGTTGAGCCAGACCGGGCCCGCGCCCCCCAATGAGGCGGGTGACCTCATCTCGCACTGAGCGCCGGGCCACGCCCGGCAACACGCCCCCCTCTGCCCCGGCCAGCACCACGGCAGCCGGGGCGCCGCCCGAGATGCGCCTGCAGGACGACCCCCACGCCCCCACGGCCCGCATCAGCACCCGCGCCATCGCCGCCCGCCTACCCGCCGCCCTCTACCGTGCCGGACAACTCAGCTGGAGCGCCGACCGGCACGCCGTCCTCACTCTCGCTGTCTGCACCCTGACCAACGCAGTCCTCACCGCCATCGCCCTGCACGCCACCGCGGCCCTGCTCACCGCCCTGCTCGGCACCGCCAGCGCTGCCGAGCGCCTGGACCAAGCCCTGCCCGCCCTGCTGCTGGTCAGCACCACCGCCTGCGCCAGTTACCTCGCCGACGCCGGAGCCCGCCTGGCTGCCCAGAGCCTGGCCCCCAAGGTCACCCGAGAGGCGGACCTCGCCGTCATCACCACCTGCGTGAACGCCGAACTCGCCGCCTACGACGACCCTGCCTACGAAGACGGCCGCTTCGCGGCGACCAAAGGCGCCGAGAAGATGCCGGACCTGATCACCGGCGCTCAGACCCTGGCCGCGTCCTGCGCCCAGCTGCTGGCCGCGGCGATCGTCATCACTGCCTTCCACGCTGTGCTGCTCCCCGTGCTCCTCCTGGCCATCGTCCCGCGCGCATGGGGGGCCGTACGGGCCGCCCGTCTGGACCACGAGGCCGCGCACCGCACCGTCGCTGACACCCGCCTGCGCCGGGTCCTGGCCCAGTACTCCACCGACCGCGACACCGCCGACGAACTGCGCTCCGCCACCATGGGCGGCTTCCTGACCGAGCAGTACCGCGCTATCTCCCGCCGCCTGGAGGACGAGCAGCTCACCGCCGCCCGCCGCGCCGCCCTCACTCAGGGCCTCGGCGACCTCCTCGCTACCGCCGCCCTAGCTGCGGTGTGGGCGGGCATCCTGGCCCTCACCCTCACCGGCCGCATGCCGGTCGCCATCGCCGCCGCGACCGTCCTGGCCGTGCGCACCGCCAACGCCGCGCTTGCCTCCAGCGTGCGTGCCGCCGCCCGGCTGTTCGCCACGAGCCTCTACGTCACCGACTGGACAGCCTTCCTCGCCACCGCCCCCGCCTGGTCCATGCACCGCGGCATCCAGCCTGCCCCCGCCACCGGCCCACACCTCATCCAGGCCCGCGGCCTGACCTTCACCTACCCCGGCAAATCCACCCCCGCCGTGCGGGAAGTAGACCTCACCATTCGCCGCGGGGAGGTCATCGCGCTCGTCGGCGAGAACGGATCCGGCAAGACCACCCTGGCCAAACTCCTCATCGGTCTGTACCTGCCCACCACCGGCTCCATCACCTGGGACGACCATCACCTGGCCGACCTCGACCCGGCAACCCTCTGGCACACGACCGCGATGGTGCCCCAGGACTACACCCGCTGGCCCCTGACCGCTCGCCAGAACATCACCCTCGGCCAACGCCGACGCCAAGGCGATCAGGCGGTCCTCGCCGCCGCCGAACAAGCCGGTGCCGACGCCATCCTCCAGGAGCTGCCCGAAGGGCTCGACACCTCACTGGCCCGCTCCTGGTGGGGCGGCCACGACCTCTCCGGAGGACAATGGCAGCGCATCGCCCTCGCCCGCGCCTTCCACCGCGACGCCCCGCTCATCATCCTCGACGAACCCACCGCCGCCCTCGACGCCCGCGCCGAGCACCGCATCTTCACCCAACTCCGCGACCTCGCCGCAGGCCGCACAGCGCTGTTCATCACGCACCGCTTGGCCAACACCCGCATCGCAGACCGCATCGTGCTCCTCCACGACGGAGCTGTCGCCGAAACCGGCACCTATGACGAACTCATCGCCAACGGCCAGCGGTTCAGCGAACTGGCCTACCTGCAGAACGGACAGGACAACGGAGGGCGCGTCGCGTAAGGCCGCAAGCCGATGCGCAGCCCCGAGCCTTGACGCGCCATGGAGCAGGGAGAACTTTCCCCCGGCCCTCAATGCCCCGCCGCTGTCCAAAAGGCTAGGTCCTCTTGCGAAAGGCGATCTTGGTGACGCTAGGGTTCCGACCTGTCGGCTTTCGTGTGGGGAGGGGCGGGGACCGTGGACGCTCACGTACAGACTCGTGTTTCGGCGTACGCCATCGCGGTGGACGGCGGTCGGTTGCTGCTGATCCGGCTGTCGGACGCCTCGCCCGTCTTCACGCCAGGTGTGTGGCACATGCCAGGCGGCGGAATCGACCCGGGCGAACAGCCTGTGGAGGCCTTGTCCCGTGAGCTCCGGGAGGAGACAGGGCTTGAACTCGCTGATGCCCGACTGCTGGACGCGCGGACTTACGCGGTCCGGCGGAATGGAGTGAGCTGGAGCCTCACGGCACTGTTCTACCTCGTCGCCCTCAAGGGCGGGGCGCCGACGGTGACCGAGATCGACGGCTCCACCGACGCCGTGGCGTGGATTCCGCTGGCCGACTTGCAGGACGACACCATGCTGTCACCAGCGGCAGCTGACGCGCTCCGCATGCTTGAGCAGGCTGAAGGTGCCGGTCACAGCCAGTCGTTGAGGTCTGCGACCAGCACGGTTGCCTCGTAGCGGACGGCGAGCTCTTCGTATCGCGCGGCGACTGCACTGTGGTGCGTGAGGCGATTGATTACGCACTCGACCGCATGCCGCGCGCGGTAGTCGGTTTTTCCGGGAGCCGTATGCCTAATAGAACCCGAAGGTTGGTCCGGCCGCTTGCGGGGCTGTCCCACTCCGAAGCGCGCAGGTTCGTGGATTCTCAGATGTGGTGAGGCACTAACTGGATCGGGATACGCCCTGGCGCCGACGAGCGCGCAGGTTCCGGCTTGACCATCGACCTGGGGCGAAGGTCTACCGTCGAGATGTAAGCACGATGCGGACCTCCCCGCTCGCCGAACGTTCGCGTGCCGACGACCACCTCGCCTCTACGTGGGCGCCGGACTCCTGCCCGCTGACCGGACGTCGGCTGGCTACCCGGCGTGAAGGAGTCGAACGGTTGAACGACTCGCGTTCATCGTCGCGGGCAAACACCTCGGCCTGCCGCTGGGAAGAGCTCGGCGGACTGCTTGGAGGGTGGGAGGCGGGCGCCTGCCGGGACGTGAAGGCTGACCTGTGGCTGCGAATCGCCGCTCAACTGGCCTAGGCAGATGCCCGCGCCGCCGAGCTGGCCGCGTTCACCGCCTCGCTGCACACGGCCCTTGAACACCTGGACGCACTGCTCGATCGCGCGAGCTCTTGTGAACCCGAGTGCGGCTTCTTCGTGGAGTTGGCTCCGGCCGCTGCCGGTACGCGGTCGGCGGACGTGAATCTCGCGCCCAGCCAGCATCCTGCAGAGGCAAGGGTTTGGCGGACGGCGTCGGTGGCCTGCTCCCTGACCGGGGACGGGTTGCATGAGCGGATGACCACGCAAGGTGGCCGAAGGCGCCGTGCGGCGGTACCCGAAGAGGATGCGACTGACGCTGCTGGGCGAGCGGCCCCTGCCCTGCTGGCTGTCAAGGCGTAAGAGTCGTGCCTTCACCAACTCATGCCTGTGCGAGATGCCCTGCGTAATTGGCGCGCTCACCTGCTCCCTGCATGGGCCGGCGCCAAGGCTGGCGAGGTAGTTTCGGCCATAGTCGCTTTACCCAGTCATGGACAACACGGGGGGAGAGCATGACGGATCCAGTCACTCTGGCCGCGGTTGGAGTCGTCGTGCTGGCTGAGGGCATTAGGTTCTGTTACGACCAGGCTGGCGAGCTCCTCACCGGCTGGCGGGAGCGCAGGACCGCCCACCAGTCGGCGGAGAGAGAGGCCGTCACTGTGACGGCACCGGCCGCACTGGGTGGTGGAACATTCCGAGCGGACGTGGATCCGACGCTGGTCGACCAGATCGCTGAGCCTCTCGCTAGGGTACGCGGGCGACTGGCAAACGTCGCCGACGGGACGCTTGCCCCTGACCTGTCCGACCAGCAATTGCTGTCAGATTTCTGCACCGCGCGAGAGCTGCTGGAACAGACCTATGGTGTGCGGCTGACGCTCACCAGCGAACTGGCCCCGGCCACGGGAACTCCCGTAGTCCGCAGCCACATCCAAATCAAGCGCCTTACTGGCCGTGCGTATGCCACCGCCGCGCACTTCGACGAGATCACCGGTCCAGCAACAGTCGATTCCAGCACCACCGTTGACACCATGGACGGCGAGAGCCGTCTCGAAGGGGTTCATGTCAAGCGGATGGGAGAAGGCCGGCGGGAGTCCTGACCGGTGAGGATCACCACCTTCGCCGACGTCGTCGCCGCCCACGTCGACTCGGCGGACAGGGTGGAGCGCACGTGGCTGTTGGAGGCCGTGGAAAGCGCGGTGGCCAAGGGCGGCGACGTCCTGGTGGTTGCCGAGCCTGGCGCAGGCAAGACGGGTCTGGCGGCGGCACTGGCCCACCGCAATCCTCGGTGGCTGCGCTACTTTATCCGGAAGGACAGCCGTACCCGGCTGTCCGGCGGCGACGTGCAGACCTTCCTGCTCACCATCGGCCACCAACTCGCTGCGAATCGACCCGAGCTGTTCGATCCGAGCCTGCTGGAAGTCGTGGTCAGCCAACGGATAGACACGGTTGGCCCGGAAGCCACCCTGACCGGCATCCGGATCGACGACCTCACCGTCTCCCCCTTCTACCGCACCGCGCTGCGCGTCGAGCAGAACATCCGCCGGATGCAGGGGCACCAGACCGGGATCGTGATCGGGCAAGCCACCGTCGAACCGCGGCTGCTGCGACCGGACAACCTCGCCATGCTCGCGCTGGGCGACCCGGCGGCCGTACTGGCGGACCGTGCGCCGCGGGAACAGATCGTGGTCCTGGTTGACGCCCTGGACGAACTATTCGGATACTCCGACGAGGAAGGGTTGCTGGACTGGTTGAGCCGCCGCCCACGGCTTCCGCCCAACGTGTCCTTCGTCTTCACCTCGCGACCAGGTCGGGAGCTGCGCGCCCTCGACAGCGCGCAAGCCGGACCGGAAACCGGCGCGGGCACGCGGCTGCGGCGCGTGGTCATCGCCCCGGCCTCCCCGCGCGTCCGCGCCGACATTCGCGCCTACGTGACGCGGCTTGCCGAGGACTCGGCCGAGGCGCTCGCAGGCGCCCCATGGCACACGGAAGACAGACAGAGCCCCGCAGAAGACGGCACAGCGGCCATCGGCGAGTCACTGGTAGTTACCCTGACAGACCGGGCCAATGGCAACTTCTCATTTGTCGTCTCCTTCGCCCGGGCGCTGCGTGCCGCGATCGAGCGCCAGGATCCGGACGCCGTCGGACGGCTTTTGGCGCACCAGGAACTGCCCCACGGCCTGGACGCGCTCTACGCGTTTTTCCTCGACCTGGTTCGACGGGCTATCGACCGAATGGGCGTCCTGCGTGTACGAACCCCACTAAGTCGCCAGGACCGCGCGGTCCCAGCCTGGGATGGAGTGGGGCGGCCACTCCTGTGCGTGCTGGCGGTGGCACGCGGCCCGGTCGACGCCGACCAACTCCTGCGACTTGGCGGGATCCGAGTATGGGCCAGTGACTGCACGGCTGTCCTCGAACGGTTCATCCAGTTTTTGGACATCGACGACGACGGTGCCATGCGCCTGTTTCACAGTTCGCTCGCCGAATTCCTTCTCGCGCCGTCCACCCGCCACTGCTATCCGGAACTCGCCGTGGATCCGGCCGAGTGGCATACCCGCATCGTGCAGAGCTACCTCGACGCGGCCGGTACGGACACGCTCCACGGCCTGGACTGGGACACGGTGGACCGGTACGGCCTGGCCTATCTTCCCGAGCACCTGCTCGCCCTGGACGACGCCCCCAGCCCCAGCGACACCGCGGTCCGTCTCCGCCTCGTGGAACTACTGACCCCGGGACTCCGCCGGGCTTCACTGCGGGCATTCGGCGGCGACGCCAGGTTCTCCTCGATAGTCGGCCTGGCCACGCACCAACTCCTCACCCGGACCTACGACCGTGACACAGTGCCCGACGCCGTGTTCCTGGGGCTGCTGCGAAGCGGTATGCACGAGATGGGGTCCCAGGTGCCGCCACTCGCCCTCGGCCTGCTTGTCCACCTGGGCCGCACGGACGAGGCCCTGCAACGGCTGTCACTGATCGGCCCGTCGCCCGTACGACTCCAGTGCCTGGTGCAGATCCGCCGGTTCGCCACCGTGGAGGAACGGGAACGGCTGGACGATCACCTCGGCGTGCACGCCGTGGTGGGCTGCGCCTTGAGCATGCCCCACCGTGGATTCTCTGCGGGTATGACACGGATCCAGGCCCTGGCGGAAGCCGCCGAGGACATCGCACTCGAAGACCTGGACCTGGCCCTGTCCGTGGCAGACCTAGCCAACTACCTCAACGGCGGGGATGATCAAGGAAGCAGCAGGTTCCGCGACGGTGCCCTGCGCGCGGCTGCGGTCGGCGCCAACGATCCGGACCAAGCACTCGGGCTGATAGGCCGGATGGCTGAGGGGAGCCGGGCCGCAGCTCTTCTCGACCTAGTGAAGCAGACGGCAGGCTCGAACGCGAAGGCCCTGCGGGCGGCGGAAGCCGAGCTGGACTGCATCGTGGATGCCGGGACAGTGGCCAACGAGGACGGACAGGAGTCCCTACCGGTCGAGGAGGCCCGCCTCGCCGTCCTGCTCCACCCTCACGCACCGAAACGGGCCGCCGCACGGATTGCGTCCCTTTGCGCCCGCCTCCCGGAACTTGGCTCTCTCGCACCGGCGGGCCGCTGGATCGGAGGCTGGGTACAAGTAGCTGATCTGCTGGGAACGGTGGCGCCGCGCACGGCCGAGGATATCCTCACACGCACCTGCCAGGTTCCCGCCGATTCGGGCACCAGCCACGCCTTGGTGACGGCGGCTGGCATATGGGCCCGCCGGGGTGAACCCGAACGTAGCCGCCAGGCAGCGGAGCGGGCACTGGAGTACTACAGAGGCCTCGGCTGGGCTGGGCCCGCCGGTGACATCGCCCGCTTGGCCGTGAAGGTGCGACCGGCAGATCCTGCCTACAGCGATCAACTGTTTGCCGAAGCACTCGGCATGTTGCCCCCGCTAACAGACGCGGCAGCAGGGGAAGAGGACGGCCAGAGCCTCCCTCTCCCGCTGGAGAGCATCGCGGAATCGCTCTTTGACGTCGGGCGCGTCGACGAGGCGATCGAGATAGCGCGGACGAGGCTGCCCCGAACTGGCCCGATGCCAGGCTCGACACCGGACATGGCCCCCGACCGCGATTCCGTGCTGGCCCGATTCGCGATGCGGCTACTGGAGTCCTCGCCTCGGCAGGCCGTAGAAGTGCTGGATGAGATCCTGAGTCCGGCGACCGGCCCGTACGACGAGGACCCAACCAGTCCGGCGGAAGCCACCGAACGGATCCGGAGGCGCTGGACCAGCGCGTTCATCAGGCCAGAGGGCTCGGACAGCCCCACGCAGCCCGCAGAGATGTCCGCCCTCGTCTATGCACACAACCACTTTCCCTACGTGTTTCGGGTGCAGGAACGGGAGTTCTACTGGGATCCGTGCGACATTGCACGCGCCGTCATTCCTCCGCCGCTCGTCGGCGGGAGTTCACACAGCTGGGCGCAGGTGGTCCGGATCGCTGCCGAAGAGGTAGCCGCGACCGATCTGAGCGCCGCCGAAAGGCTCCTGGACGGTATTGAGGATCCCGTGCACTTGGCCATCGGCACGGCAACGCTGGTGTCCCTGGCCAAAGCTGGCGGTAGCCCCGAGGCCGCCCGGTTGGAGCGGGCAATGCTGGACCACGTCCCGGAGATTCCCCGTTACACCAAGGTCCTGAGCGCCTACCCAATGGAGGACGGAGGCCTGCACCATCTCCTGTTGCCCGTCGGCCTGGCCTTCTTCGAGTGCGCCACCCGGATCTACCCGCAAGACCCCGCCATGGCCGAAATCCTCGTACTCGGGACAGGCTCCTCGTACCTGAACTCCATCCTCCACGCTGCCACCCTGTGCCAGGGCCTGTACGAAATGGCCTCAAGCCCGCGCCTACGTCGACAGCTCGGCCGCCGCGGCAGCAAGAAGTTCACCGGACGCCTCCTCGTGCGGATGAAGGACATGGACCCGCTGATCGCCTCAGTCACCCTGATGCACGCCGCCCAGGCGCTGGCGTGCGTCGGACAGCAAGTGCCGGCCGACGCGATCCCTTTGCCCGCCTACCGGGCTATGGCCGCTGTGCTGGCCGCACCGGACGCCCGGGCGGCTGCCGAGGCGGTCGACGTCTTGCCCGAGGGCGTGCGGCCTGACCATGCCGCCCTGATCACCGCCGTCGCGGCTGCCGTGGCTGCCGATGAGGAGGACTCCCGCGCTGCATATCTGACCCGGCGGGCACTTGACCATGTGGAGAGCCCTCCGACGCCGGCGATGGAGGCGGATGGCTTGCTGGCGATCCTGCAGCAGCCTGAGCTCAAGCCCTTCCTGGACCTGGCGGGAACCCTGACTCGCGCACGCCAGGCTGCCGAGGCGGTAGTTGACCCGATCGACCACTGCAGGCTACTGAGCGAACTGCTCGCGGCTGCCCTGTCACACGAGCCAGACAGCGCGACCGGCATCCTGCTGGAACTGGCCGAGTCTGGCTGGTCAGCCACGATGGCCGCCCTGGAAGTGGTGATCGGCAAGCTCATCCAGGACAACGGGATCGACATCGTCGATAGCCTGCACGAGCGGCTGCTCCGCCTGACAGAGTGCCTATCCGACCCGTTTACCCCACCCACAACGTCACTGAGCCTCCGCTCTACCACCTGCGACGGGGTCCGCCCGGCACGTCGACGTCCTGACACAGGACAGTAACTCGTTGTGAGCTCATGGCCCTTATCGAGATGGAACTCCGTCACTGGCCAGCGAAGACAAGGCCGCCTTGCCGGGGGACTCAGCGGCCGAAGTGTTACCCCCAGCCTGTCACTCGTCCTCCAGCCCCTAGTAGTGCTTCGTTAGGGCCTGTAAAGCTTTCGGTGTAACTCGTGGGGTTGTTGAGTCAGATGTTGGCTGCTGAGAGGCGCCCGTCGAAGACGATGTCGAATGCCTGCAAGGCCCGCTTCCAGCGGCTGGTCCACCGCTTGCGGCCCTTCCCCGTCGGGTCCAGGGACATGACGGCGAGGTAGACGCACTTCATGGCAGCGGCCTCCGAGGGGCAGTGCCCGCGGGCCCGCACTGCCCGGCGGATGCGGGCGTTCACGGACTCGATCGCGTTGGTGGTGCACACGATCCGGCGGATCTCTGCGTCGAACTGCAGGAACGGCAACTCGGCCCAGGCGTTCTCCCAGAGCCGCACGATCGCCGGGTACTTCCCGCCCCAGGTCTCGGTGAACTCGAGGAAGCGGGTGGTGGCCGCGTCCTCGGTCGGCGTGGTGTAGACCGGCTTGAGGGCCTTGGAGATCTTGTCCCAGTCCTGCCGGGCCGCATACCGGAACGACGCCCGCAGGAGGTGAACCACGCACGTTTGCACGACAGTTCGCGGCCAGACCTCACCGACCGCGTCGGGCAGGCCCTTCAGACCGTCGCAGACCAGCATGAGCACGTCCTCGACGCCGCGGTTCTTCAGCTCCGTCAGGACCCGCAGCCAGTGCTTGGCGCCCTCGCCGCCCTCGGCGCCGGCCCACAGGCCGAGGATGTCGCGGTGCCCCTTGGCGGTGACCGCCAAGGCCATGTAGATGGGCCGGTTGGCGACCTGCCCCTCCCTGATCTTCACGTTGATGCAGTCGATGAACACGACCGGGTAGACGCGGTCCAGAGGCCGGTTCTGCCAGTCGGACATGCCCTCCATCACCGCGTCGGTGATCGTGGAGATGGTGGTCTTGGAGACCTCGGCGCCGTACACCTTGGCGAGATGAGCCGAGATCTCCCCGTGCGTGAGCCCCTTCGCGGACAGCGACAGGACCATCTCGTCCACGCCGGTCAGCCGACGCTGCCGCTTCTTGACGATCTGCGGCTCGAAGCTGCCCTCGCGGTCCCTGGGAACCTCGATCTCGACCGGGCGGACGTCCGTCAGCACGGTCTTCGACCGCTTGCCGTTGCGCGAGTTGCCGCCGTTCTTGCCCGCCGCATCGTGCTTGTCATAGCCGAGGTGGTCGGTGATCTCGCCGTCGAGCGCGGACTCCAGCAGCCGCTTCGTCAGCTGCTGCAGCAGCCCGCCCTCGCCGGTCAGCTGCAGCCCGTCGGCCTGGGCCCGGGAGACGAGCTCCTCGATGAACTTCTCGTCCATGCCTGCTGACGGGGCCGGCTGAACGGCCACGGCGCCGGTCTCTGCATCGGCTATGTTCTCGCTGGTCACAGGTGCGATCCTCCATGATCGGAGTTACACCGTTCTATTTACAGGCCCGCGGTTCCTAGAATGTCGGCAGGAACGTATGACGGGCAAGCCAATTGGGGGGCACAAGGGGGTCCTTCCGCGGACGGAACGAGCGGTGGTGGAAGGACGATGGTCCGAAGGGTCTCCGGTTTCGCTGACCGGGGATCCGCAGCTATATGTGGGAACGCGGACACGGCCAGGCGAACGGACAGTCGAGTCGGCCTCGAGCCTGGCGGGGATGGCGAGCCTTTTGTGCTCTCCGGGCGACCACCTACAGTGGCATGTCCACGGTATGCGTTGGGGGAATGCGAGCATGGGCGATGTGCAAGCGTGGGAGTACCGGGCGTTGGTGGTTGGCGTCGAGGGGCCTCGCTCGGATCTGCAGGAGGAGTCCCGCCCTGTATGGCCGGTGCTGTCCTATGCTCCTAGCTGTGCTGACCAGGTGCGTACCGCCCTCGGTGCGTTCCGTTATCACGCACATCTCGCGAGCCCGGATCCCGCTGGTTCGGCTATCGCATTGAAGAAGGCTGTCGAATCGGTGTTGAGGGCGGGCCCCGGGTTCGTCGTAGTGCACCTCCTGGCACATGGCGTCCGGGGCCAAAACAGCGGAGGGTTGTATGTGGTGGGAGGCGATGGAGAACGCACTGACATCGACATAGAGGGCTGGCTCAAACTCGTTGAGGATGCCGAACCGGAGCGGCAGGCGCCGTATGTGTTGTTCTTGCTGGACTTATGTTACTCCGGTAGGGCAGCCCGAGTGGACTGGCAGCACATCATGCGCGCTGAGCGTCGCCGGACCTGGGTGATCGCCGCGAGCGAGATCGATGAACCAGCCTATGACGGCCGCTTGTCCCGGGCTGTTGCCGAAGTACTGACCGGATTCGCCGAAGAGCGCATACGAGTGGACCCGTCAGTGCCGCACATTCCTCTGTCACTCTTCTGCCGTCACGTCAAGAAGCAAGTCGAGGACTACGCGGCGGAGGGGCCGGAGCAGCGGGTGCTGAGTCCTGTGGCCCCGCTCGACGCTGATCTTACCGGCTTGGCGTTCTTCCCCAATCCCGCGTATGGCTGGGATCCGATGGGTTCCGGTACTCGGTCGCGGGTGGATCGTATAGCCAGTGCGCTGCTCGACGAGACCGCGGACGTGTGGCACTTTTCCAGCCGCGCTTCCGGCACGGAGGCGGTGTTCGAGGAGGACAGCCCTGGTCTCTACCGGGGCCGGGATGCTGAAGTGCGGTCCTTGTCGGCCTGGTTGCGCGGCGAGGGTGAGGACCTGCGGGTGGTCACTGGCAAGCCGGGGGTAGGTAAGTCGGCGCTGCTGGGTGCTTTGGTCTGCGCTGCCCACCCGGCTCTGCGTCGTGACACCCACTGGTTGTGGCAGGCCCTTGCCGACCCTCCTCCAGCCGTTGACGGCTTGGCGGTAGTCCATGCACGGCAGCGTTCGGTGTCCGATGTAATGGCCGGGCTGGCACGCCAGTGGGGGGTGGGGCCGGCGCGGACTGCCTCCGAGATCAAGGCCGCTCTTGATGGTCGCGAGCGTCCGCCGGTGCTTGTCCTGGATGCGCTGGACGAGAGCGAACATCCGAGGGAGTTGATGGACGAGTTGCTGGCGCTGGCTCCCGCCTGCCGGATGCTGGTGGGGGTTCGCTCGGAGCGTCGCTTCGCACCATTGTTCAAGCGTGCAGGTCATGGCCGTCTCGATCTGGACCGGGTGCCGAGGCGTCGCTTGCGCGGTGAATTGCGAGATTACCTGCGCGACGTGCTGGTCACCTCACCCCGCTACGCGACGGCGGACCGTGAGCTGATTGCCGGTCAGCTTGCCGACGGTATTGCCCGCACGCTGGTGCGTCACCGGATGCGGCACTGCGGTGAGTTCCTGGTGGCCGCGCTGTACGTGCGCCACGTCCTCGCCCTGCCGGTTCCGGAAGGTCTTGCCGAGATACGCCAGCTTAGCGGCGCGGTGCCGCGTGACCTGCGGCGCCTCTTGGAACTGGACCTGACGGTTCGCAGGGAAACACTGTGGCTGTGTGAGGTTCTCTCGGCCCTGGCGTTCGCCCGGGGTGCCGGAATGCCGGAGGAGGTGGTGCAGGAGGTGGCCGTGGTCTTCGGCACGGGCAGGCCGGATTCCGAGCAAGTTCGGAAGGCGCTGGACGCAGCCCGCTTCTATCTGCGCCGCGATGTGGACGAGGAAGGCAGGACGGTGTATCGCCTCTTCCAGCAGGCCCTGGCCGACGAGCTTCGGTCTGAACCGTGGCACGCCGAGGCCGTGTTCGTACGGCTCCTGTCCACCCTCAGCACCCCTCGCGGCTGGGACACGGCAGATCCGTACCTTCTGCGCCACCTCGTTCAGCACGCCGATGAGGCCGGGCGGCTGGACGAGCTGCTGAGCGATGTGGAGTTCCTGGTGCATGCCGATGCCACAGCGCTGCAGGAAGTTTTGGGGTCGAAGCAGCACCGGCACGCGCGCCATCTTCCCTTACCTGCTGACCTCTATGCAGAGTACCTGGACCAGCACCACAACCGGCTCCCGGAACAGCGTCGCCAGATCCTGTCCATAGCTGCGCTCATGCGCGGCGAGCACGACCTGGCCGCGACCCTCGCCGCAGGGGCTGTCTGGCATGCGCATCGGATCGCGGAGATACCCTGGAACGGTGGCGGGCCCTGGGTCCCAGACGAGGCAATCTGGCGAGGTCTGTTCCATCCCTCTGACATCACTGCTCTGCTGCCGGTCAACCTGAACGGCCAGCCCCAGCTGGTGGCTGCGGCAGAAGATGGACATACGCGCGTGTGGGACCTTCGTAACCGCACATTGGCCGGATCTACAGAAGAGTCATGGTCCGGTGCGGCGGACTCAGCCTTCCGCGGCGTATCAGACATGGCCTTCATCGTCCTGGACGGGCGCACAATTGGGGTTTCGGCGCGGTGGGACAAATATGTCCTCGGATTCAACGATGTCGGCCGGTCGGACGTCAGCACGTGGGAGTTGCCAGGCCTCCGGCTTATCAACGAAAGTGCAGAAATCGACGGTCAACGCTTCCTGAGCGTTGCTTGCACCCTGGTACGCGACCGCCCGACAGCCGTCCTGTGCAGCGCCGTAGACATCAAAGACTACGCGGGTGGCACATTCCGTGAAGGTGACGGGCTGTTGCTGCTATGGGATCTGCGCAAGAATCGACAGCTGGGCGAACCATTGGTCTCTCACGGCGCTGGCCTTTGGTCCGTGGCGGTGGCGACTGTGGGAGGTCATCCGCATGCGGTGACCGGGGGAGCGGATGGCACGGTACGCGTCTGGGACTTGGAAGCCCGTGTCCAGACGCAGGTGCTGGCGGGTCATCAAAAGAGTGTGGATTGCGTGGCGGTGGCGACTGTGGGAGGGCGCCCGCATGCGGTGACCGGCGGAGCGGATCGCACGGTACGCGTCTGGGATCTGGAAACCGGCACCGAGCACAGTGTGCAGTGGCTGCCGGAGAGGCCCAGACATGTCGCGGTCGCTACCGATGGCACCGTAGTAATCGCCATGGCCAATACCGTCATCGCCCTGGAACCGGGTCCTGACCTTCCACCGTTTCAGCCACTCAACCCGGCCACCTTCTCTGACCGATCCAACCCTTGAGAGAGCCCAACTGCTATGTCTCTCATCGTCGGTGTGCACGGCATCGGAAACTACGTGTCCGGCTATGCGCCAGAGGAAGTTGCCACCCAACGCGCCGCTCTCTGGGCTGCCAGCCTCTCCGCTGGCCTTGACATCCCCTTCACAGCCAACGATGTGGCATTTGCATACTATGCCCACCATCTGAGCCGCGGACTGCCGGTTGCCCATGGTCAGCCCGACGACGTCCTGGCTCATCTCTCCCCGGATGAGAGCGCGCTGGTCGCCCACTGGTTGGAAGCCCTGAATCTGCCTCAGGCCACCGCGCAAGGCCGTCTGGCTGTTCCGTTGCGGCACGCCGTCACCATGGTGGCCAAGCACTTCAACTTGGACGGCCGACTCACCCGGGCCTTCATCGCCCTCTGCTTCCGGGAAGTCGCCGCATACATGCGCGCCCCGGACAGTCCCGTCCGCCACGCGGCGTGTGAGGAGGTTGCCTCGGTGATCGCAGCCCACCGGCCGCGGGTGGTCATCGCCCATTCCCTTGGCACAGTGGTCGCTTATGAGGCCCTGCACGCTCACCCCGAGCTGGCCGTCGAACTGCTCATCACCCTGGGCTCACCCCTCGCTCTGCCTCATGGTGTCTTCCACCGCCTGCTGCCCGCCCCCGTCGAGGGCCGGGGCGCTCGCCCGCCCGGCGTCGGCTGCTGGGTGAACGTGGCAGACCACGGTGACCCCGTAGCAATCCTGCGTCCCCTGAAGCGGTACTTCCCCGGCATAGACCTAGATCTCCAAGACAGCATCCGCCTCTTCGACTTCCACCGCGCGGCCAGTTACCTTCGCAGTCCGGCCGTCGCCGCTACTCTGGCGCCATACCTGTCATGCCGCCGCTTGAAGCGGTGAATCATTCCCCCTGTGATGCACAACGTCCACGCGTGTAGCCATCCGAAAATGGCGCGGGGGAGGACAGGGCGGTGAAGCGGCCGGTTGTGCGGATGGGTGCCGATGCGGAGGTGTGGGTTCGGCGTGTGGGGGCGGTGGTGGTCGCCGGGGTTGCGGCGTACGCCTCGTACGTCCATCAGCTGGAGTTCGTGCTGCAGGGTGGGGCGGACCGGGCCAGTGCGACGCTGTGGCCGCTGTCGGTGGACGGACTTCTCCTGCTGTCGACGGTCGTGGTGCTGAAGCGGTCCCGCGGCGGCGGCCGGGCGTGGTGTGGCTGGCATTTCTACTCGGATTCGCTGTCTTCCTCGCGGTTGTGGCGGTGGTTTTGGTTTTTGGGTGGTTGGGTTGTTGTGGCCTGGGGTTTTGTTTGTTGGTTGGGATTTTGGGCTGGGGTGAGGTGTGTTCTGTGGTGGGGGACGGGTCTGGCGGTGGTTGTTCGGTTTGGGTGTTCGGGGTGTTGTGCAGGGGTTTCGTGGGTGTGTGGGATTGATCTTGGGTGTGTTGTTGATCGGGATGGTGCGTCGGGGGGTAGCGGCGCGGCGGCGGCCGGGGACCGGGCACTCGCAGTCGTTTCCGCGTCGGCCGGGGCCTTCGCGCCGCGGTCAGTCCGGCCGCGGCAGGCCAGGACGAAAGCCGCCGGATGAAATGGAGGAGCAGCTTGTTGACGCCCTCGGGCCGTTTCCGTTCGCCGTGGCCGAAGCGCAAGACCTCCCAGGACGCCGTCGGCGCGGTGAGCCTTGGCCCACCCGTCTGAGGGGAGACGGCACGGACGTACCCGGGGCGACTGGATGCGACAAGGCGGTCACCAGCACCAGAAAATGATGCGCGGCGCCCGTGTGTTCCGTCGGCACGGACATACCTCAGCCAGGCGGCTCAGGGGGGCCGTCTTACAGTTCCAGCAGGGCCCAGCGCCGGTTCCCCGCCTCGCCTGGTTCGGTGTCGGCGCCGCAGGACAGCACCCCGAGCGCGGCGACCTCCTCCAGGAACGCCTCGTCGCTCTGGCCGGGCCCGCCGTCCTGGTGGGAGAGGGCCATGATCAGGGCTGCGCCGTCCTGGTCGGCCACGTGGATGGTGATGCGCTGCCCGCCGTCACCCAGCGCGGCCCCGGCCAGCAGGCGGGTCACTGCGCCGCACTTCTCCCGCTGTGCGGCGCTGGTGAGGTGTCCCCAGGAGCGCAGCTGTTCGACGACCTTGGCCGCGGCCTTGGCCTGCGACCAGGGAGCGCATTCCAGGGCCCAGTTGGCGGCGCGCCGGTTGGCGATCAGCGCTGCCGGGCGGCGGCGGGCGGGTGGCGTGCCGGTCTGCTTCTGTAGCGGAGTCGGGGGGTCGGGAGGCGGCGGCGAGGGAGGTTTCTTCGGCGGGGGCGGGGTCTTGGGCGGATAGTCGGGCCGAGGCTTCACGGGGGTGTTCTGCCAGGCGTCGTCCATGAAGCGAAGGTACTCCCGAACAGCAGCCAGAGACCCGGTACTTCATGATTTGCCCCACCTCGCCCGCGGGCGGGGCAGGAGCTTGTCTCACACGTCACCGAGTGAATGGCGATGAAGGTCCCTGACGGCGCGGTCAGCGGAGACCCCGATAACGCTGCCGACCGTCCCTGCACGGCAGTCCTGGCCGTGCCGTAGCCGTTGGTGGTCTGAGGCGACCAGCCTCAGACCACCACCCTGCGCGGCCGCCGGAGCCGTACGCCGGGACGCTTATCCACCGTTGAGCCGCTGTTGATCACCAGATGCCAGCTTTCTCCGCGAAGCCCCGGCGTCGTCGTACCCGTACGACACGAGCGTTCACGAGAGACAAGGACCCATCAAGTGTCACAGCAGCAGCCTGGCCGCCGTACCGCGCTCAAGGCCGCGGGGGCCGGTGCCCTCGCCGTCGCCGCCGGTGCCGTGGCCGCCACCCCGGCATCCGCCCACGACACCACGACCACGACCCCAGGGGAGCACACGCTGGCCGCACAGCTGCGCCGCGCGCTGCCCGACGACCGGGTACTGGTCCCCGGAGACGCGGCCTACGACGCGGAGCGCGCCGCCTACCACCGGGTCATCGACCACCACCCGGCGGCGATCGTCCTGCCGTGCCATGCCGATGACATCGCCACCGCCGTGCGCATCGCCTCCCACCACCGCGTGCCGATCGCCGTGCAGGCCACCGGCCACGGCATCTCCCGCTCCGCGCACGGCGGGCTGCTCATCAACACCCGCCAGCTCAAACGCATCCGCATCGACCCCTCCCGGCGCACCGCCGTAGTGAGCCCCGGCGTGGTCTTCTCCGAGCTCATCGACGCAGCAGCCGCGCACGGCCTGGCGCCCGCCACCGGCTCAGCGGTCGACGTCAGCGTCACCGGATACACCAGCGGCGGCGGCCTCCCAGTGATCGGACGCACCGTCGGCTTCGCGGCCGACCACGTCACCCGCATCGACCTGGTCGACGCCAAGGGACGACGGCGCAGACTCACCCCGCACCGCGACGCCGACCTGTTCTGGGCGGCACGCGGCGGCAAGTCCAACTTCGGCGTGATCACCGAAATCGAGACAGCCCTCTTCCCCCTCACCCGCCTGTACGGCGGAAACATGCTGTTCACCGGCGGCATACCCGAACTGCTCAGGGCCTACCAGAAGTTCACCCACAACCTCACCGAACGCATGACGACCTCACTGGCGATCGTGAACGTCCCCACCAACAGCCCCGCCTTCCCCGAACCACTGCGCGGCAAAACCCTCGCCAAGCTCCGCGTCGCCTTCACCGGCGACACGACCGAAGGCGAGAAACTGCTGCGCCCGCTGCGCGCCCTGGGTCCCGTCCAGGACAGCGTGGCCGAGATGCCGTACACCGACATCGCGAAGATCTACGCCGATCCGGCGGGCCCGATCCGCACCCGCGAGCGCGCCGGTGCGCTGCGGGCACTGGACGACACGACACTGCGGCGCCTGCTGCGGGCCGCGGGCCCCGATGCCAACCGGCCCCCGATGATCGTCGAGCTCCGCCACCTCGGCGGCGCCCTCGCACGCGCCCCCAAGCACCCCAGCGCGGTCGGACCGCGCGATGCCGCATTCAACCTGTTCGTCGCGGACGTGGCACCCGATCCGGGCAAGGACGCCGCCCTCGAAGCCGGGCAGCAGCAGCTCTTCGACATCCTCGGCCCCTCCCTGACCGGGCACACACAGCCCAACTTCCTCACTGACCACGACAAGACCGCCACACGGGTACGCCGCGCCTACCGCCCACGGGACTACGAACGCCTCACCACACTCAAGCGCCGCTACGACCGCCACAACCTCTTCCGCGTCAACCACAACATCCCGCCCGCGGCCTGACCGGCCAGGAACGAGCAGGCATCCGGCCCGGCCGCCCCGGCCGGGCCGGACACCGCACCCACCGGCCAGGGCACGGCACGGCACCGCACTCACCAAGCAGAGAGCGGCCAGGCCCTCGGGCACCCGCTGATCAGGGTGCGTGAGTCGTCCCGACCACGCCGCCTCCACGGCCTACAGCGGCGCCGGACGGCTCGCGGAGGCCGGGCATCAGCGGGCGTGCAGGTAGCTGAACACGGACCCGTTGATACGTGGCCAGAGCGCGGCTCTGCACCACATGACAGGCCAAGCAGGCACGTACCCGCGCCGTGCCGATGGCGCTGAGACCGATGCCCTCGCCGGGCGGCAGCGCCCGCGGGCACCACACGCACACAACACCGGCCCGCTGCTCCGGGGCGAGCGAGCTCAACGGGGGGCACGACGAACAGCCGCAGCGGCTCGCTCACGTCACTCATGCCGGCTCGCTCCCGCCCACCGTGTTGTTCCAGCTGCTCCGTAGCCGGGCCAGTCCTCCTCTAGCCATGCAGCGCACAGGCGGGAGCCTTCGACGCAGCTGGTGAGGAGGCCGGTGTGGATGAGGAGGGCAGGCATCGAGGTGGTCGCGGTAGGCCCGGCACGGGTCCGGGTACTCGTAGTCGTCCAGGAGAGGGTTCTGCAAGATGTTCGAGGCGGTCATCGGCGGCGCGCAGCGCACCGTCTGACGGAAGGGGAACCGGTGATCGAGGCCGAGCTGAAGGCGCAAGTGCGCGCGCCGGAAACAGTCATGGACGAGCTGGACAAGCGGGCGCCCGCCCGCATCGAGGTGTACCAGGACACCTACTATGACCGACACGACGCCTCGCTGGCGGCAGCGGACCAGGAGCTGCGAGTGCGCACGGTGCACGGGCCACAGAGCACACGCACGGTGCTGACATTCAAGGACACGTCGGTTGATGACGCGTCCGGATCCAAGCCTGAGCACGAGGTCTTCGTCGAAGGCGTGGAAGCAGCGCACGCGATCCTTCGCGGCCTTGGCCACGCGGTGGTCATCGCGTTCGAAAAGCACTGCCGCAACTACGAGTTCGAGGCCAGGGGGCGACAGATGCTGGCAACGCTCGTACGCGTCCCCGAACTCGACGGCGTGTTCCTCGAAGTCGAAACACTGGTAGAGGAAGCCGAGCTGGCCGACGCTCTGGCAGACATCCGGGCCGTGCTCACCGAACTCGGCATCACTGCTGGCGACCTCACAAAGGAGACATACACAGGGGCAGTAGCTGCTCAGCGAATGTGACCCTGAGCGCGCGAATACCCGGTGGCCATGACAGGCCGCTGCTGGGCAGAGCTGCGCCGCTCCCTGCGGGCTGCACCCAGGCTTGGACGATCTGCTGGCCGCCAGCAGCGGCCGTATCTGGGGCGCCCGCCGTGTCACTGGCCCTCGGCAAAGGCACCCGCGCGGGGGACTGGCTGACGACAGTGAGCCGCAGGGCGGGCAACCCGATCACGCCATGGTTCTGGACGTCACGCGGTTCAGGGATGAGCCTCGGTCAGGACTCGCAGTGAGGCTTCTAGTGCCAGTGGCCGGTACAGCTCACTGGCGTGCTGGCCGGTGGCGGCCACGCTCGCGCACTGCGCGGCGAGCTGTTGCGCGTCGATGAGGCCGATCTTGGCGAGGCGGAGATCAGGCAGCCAGCTCTCCAGAAGCGGGCGGCCGTGATGGCGCATGGCGCTCTCGCAGGTGGTGGTGAAGTTTTCCGGGATCGGCGGGTGGGCGACCTCGGCGGAGTACCCGGCCCGTTCCAGCAGGCGGCGCATGAGGTGCTTGTTACGGCGCCAGGCGTGCGGAAGGGACTCGGCGAACCGCAGGATGAGCGGGGTAGCCAGCGGGCTGATGGGCCACAGGCCGTGACGCATGGCGGTGGCGCTGTGAACGCCGACGGAGGCGACGGTGGAGGCGTGCAAGACGGAGGCCGGGGCAAGGTCCTCCGTCAGGTGCGGGAGGTGGCGGCGTGCCTGGGGGCCGAGGTGGCCGGGGACGGGCCGCAGGTTCCACGGGTCGCCGCTGCGGGCTCGCTCCTCGGGTCGCTGGAAGCACAGCTCGTCGCCACCGATGCCGGTCAGGACCCACCGCACTCCAGCATCCCGCAGGCAGGTGTACAGCTCGCTCATGGCTTCGGCGTAGGTGCCGTCCAGCGGGCTCCAGCGGCGTCCGGCGGTGCGGCGGCCGCCGGGCCGGAAGGGGGCGCAGTCTTCGACGGGCACGGTCACGTCGGGGCCGAGCCCCGCGCGTTCGCTGATCTGGTGCCGTCGGCGGGCCTGCTGGGCGCCTGCGCGGCCGCCGAGGAGGAGGGCGGCCGTGCGGGCGGAGCCGACGGCCTCGGCGGCGGCCAGAGCGGTCATGGTGCTGTCCATGCCACCGGACAGCTCCACCGCGCACTGCTCGGCGGTGAGCGGACGGGCGGTGATCTCCTGCCGCAGCAGGCCGGTGAACGCGGCCACGGGGTCGGCGTCCTCGCGCAGGACACGCGGGAGAGAGTGCGGGGCCGGTTCCGGGTAGGCGAGGACGAGCCCACAGGAAGGGCTCCAGGAGGCGGTGGCGCGTTCGGTGAGCCGGTGGACACCGCGGAACACGGTGGCGGTGCTGTACCGGGGGCGGTAGGCGAGATACGCCGTGACCTCCCGCTCGTCCAGGTCGCCGGGGTCGGGGGCCAGATCGAGGACGTCCCAGGAGGCATCCAGCCTGCCGTGGGCGGCACGCAGGTAGAGGGGTGCGACGCCGCGCGGCCCGCACGTGATCCGGACCGGCTGCCCGTCGGTGACCTCCACTCGCATGACGTGCAGTGGCCACTGCTCGGCCTGGTCGAGCATGCGCTGGTACCCGCTGCTGCTGACGCTCTGGCGGTACGTCGTCATCTGAGGCTGCCCGGTGGCCACTTCACGGACGATCAGGGCGGCCCGCCGGGGCTGGCGGGCCACGAAGACGACGTGCTCGACGGCCGGGTGCGCGAACGGCTCGACCCACGAGGCCCCGCACCACCAGCGGCGCCCGTCAAACCGCCAGCCCTCCGCGTCCGGGGCGCCCTCTAACCGCAACTTGAACATGTCGTTTCCTCCCCTTTCGGATGTGGAGCCAGGCGGGGCGGCCCGAGGCCGCCCCGCCCGGTTGCGGTCAGATGTCGTCAGTCTCGGTCTGGGTGTCGGAGTTTCCTTCCTTCTTCGTGTAAAGCAGGTCCAGGCCCGGAACCGTGCGGACCTCCTTGTCCGCGAACAGGCCCTCGAACGGTGTGGGGTCGTGCATGCCGGTCACCTCTCTCGTTGGCGGTACGCGTGGTGGTGCGGCCCGGTCACCCCAACGGAGTGCCGGAGTCTTTGACCAGTTCCGCCAGCGCGGGGAGAAGTTCCGCGCGGCGGGCCATCAGGTAGGCGGTGCGGCCCTTGCGCTGCGGGGTGTGGACGAGCTGCCAGCCCTGCACGTCGCGGTAGTAGGCCATCAGCCGTTCGACGAACGTGCCGCGACGCACCCAGGTGATGCCGTCGCGGGCGGCCCGGCCCAGCGCCCACCAGGCCATGAGGCGGCCCGGCTGGTGCTGCCGGTGGTCGGGGTGGGTGAAGGACGACGCCAGGAACAGCGCGCTCTCCTGCAGTTCCTCAGGCGTCCAGCCCCACTCGGGTGTCGTGGTGAACACGCTGGTGCAGCCGATGATCTGTTCGCCCTCGGTCAGTACCCACACGGGGAAGTGGGGGTTGGCGGCCTGCGAGGCGACGATCCGCACGTCCTCTTCGGTGCGGGGCCAGTCGGGGATACCGCGCTCGCGCATCCACGCGCACCGCGCACGCACCATGACGGCGATGGGCTCCTGGTCCCCGGCGGCGGCCGGACGCACCATGTACACAAGCAGCTCCCTGGCAGTTCGACGGTGGCACGTGACCTGCAGCGCACGCGCCGCCCCAGTCTGGCCAGACCGAGCGTCCGCAGGCGGCGGGCCGCGGTGAGGGTCCCGCCCGCCCGATCGCGGGGTCTGGGCTCGGGCGGGCGGGAGATCAGTCGTGCGGCGGGATGTCCGCACGGGAGACGGGCTGCTCCGGTGCCTGACTACGCAGCTCGGTGTCGAGGGCCGCCCCGAACAGGGCAACGCTCACCGCGGAGCACAGCGTGCCGATGACGGCCAAGGCGGGGGTGAGCAGGTCGCGATCGTGCGCCGGGGGCCGGTGCTGGCCTTTCACGGCTTGCCCCAGCGGGCGTCGTGGTCGGCGAGCAGGCGGCCTGCCTGCGCGTACAGGCGCTCCATCTCGGCGGGGGTGAGGATCGCCGTGGCCTCGCAGGTGGTGCCGTCCTCGAAGTGGACCAGGAGGGGCATGGACGCCTGGCTGGCCCGCCGGTCGTAGACCGGCTCCGGCTCCTTGGCGAGCGTGGCGTGGGTGGGCCTGGCCGGGACCGGCGTGAGCGCGGTGCCGTCGGCGGGCGCGGTCCACTCCTCGTCGCCCGCGGGCGACCGCAGGCGGTAGTCGGCGCACTCATCGCTGGGCAGGGCCGTGATGATACCGATCCGTCCGCCCCTGCCCGGGTCAGCGGCCAGGTCACCCGTGCGGGGCAGGAAAGGGCATGCCGTGCCCAGCAGGGTTCCTTGCAAGGGCTGATGGGGGGCCGGTCTTCCACTCATGGTCGTTCTCCGTCCCTGCGTATGCCGTCCGGTCACATCAGAGAACTCCCGGCGAGGAAGATCAGTGGACACAAGAGGGACACAACGCCTCAGGGCCATAAGGGAGTTGGTTTCCGGACAGACGCCCCCGTGCGACAGTTGAGAGCATGGAAAAGGCACCAGCGGCCGGGGAGAACATCGCGGTCCTGCGCAAGGCGCGGGGACTGGGCCAGACCAAGTGCGCCCGGATGATGGGGATCTCGGTTTCCTACCTGAAGAAGATCGAGGGAGCCCAGCGGCCGGTTACGCCGCCGGTCGCGGCCGCAGCGTCGAAGGCCCTGCACGTGACGACCGGGAGGATCTACGGACAGCCCTTCCGCAGCCCCCTGGAGCAGGCCGACCACCTCCACGCGCTGCGTCTGGCCGTGCGCCGCCACACCCTTCCCAGCGAGGACACCCCGCCCCAGGGCGAGCTGGCCGTGGGCCTTCAGACCGCAGCCCAGCTCAGGGCGGACACCAAGTACCTGGAGCTGCTGCGGATACTGCCCAGGCTCCTCGGGCAGGCGACCGCGACCGCCCTCGACGCGGGCGGAGACGCCACCGCGTGGGGCCAGGTCGCGGACCTGTACGGGTGCGCGTACGCCGTCGCCCACCGGATGGGCGAGTACGACCTGGCGGACATGATCGTCTCCCGGCAGTCATGGGCCGCACAGCGAACCTGGAACCCCGACGCCGAGGCCGCCACCGCATGGAACCTCGCGGGCACCTTTCAGTCGGCCGGCCAGTACGACGAGGGACTCGCCATCGTCGAGCAGGCCATCTCCCAGTACGAACAGGCCAGAGGCAGCGGCACCGACCACATCGTCACACTCGGCTCCCTCCACCTGCGCGGAGTCGTCCTGGCCTCACGCAACCGGGACGAGCACGCCACCGACGACCACCTGCGCCACGCCAAACGCCTCGCCACCCAGCTCGGCGACCACGGCGACCTCCTGCGGCACAACCTCACCTTCGGCGCGGGCAACACCGCCCTGTACGAGCTCGCCGCCCACATCGAGCTCGACCGGCCCGACCGGGCCGTGGAAATGTCCGACCCGCTCAAGGACAACCCTCCCCGGGGACTCGCCGCTTCTCGGATCGGACGCCTGTGCATCGACGGGGCCCGGGCAGCGCTGGCGACTCACCACCTGGACGAGGCCGAGCGCTGGCTGGACCGCGCGTTCGCAGTCGCTCCGCAGATGACGCAGATCCACCCCATGAGCCGCGAGGTCATCCGCGTCCTGTTCGTCATGCACCAGCGGAGCAAGCCCGCCCTGCTGGCCATGGCCAAGCGAACCGGCCTTACCGACTGACCACGGCGGATCACGTGACTCTCGACCTGCGTGCCTAGGCGCACAAGGGTGGCCGACCTCCATGAACGGGGCTCGACGTACTGGGCGACACGCTGGAAGTGGGTCCTACTGGTCTTGAGCCGCGCTTCGGGTGAGCGATAAGCTCCCTCGCCAGTGGCGGATGTGCCCGCCCGCTTCCGAGCCGGTGAGCGCCCACGCTGCGAACGGCGCCGAGGACAAGGGTCCATGACTCGCACGACGGGACTCGCCCGTCGAGAACCGTCTGCGCCGGTCTTCCAAATCCGTAGCGGGACGCGTGGGGTTCTGCAGGCGAGGACACGGAATGACCAAAAACAAACAGCAGAAGCAAGCTATCCGAAAGCGGATGGCCGAGACCGACGAGCCCTATACCCAAGCTCGCCGCCGACTGCGCTCAGCCGAGTCGGACGTCCCCGACTTCGTGGCCCTGTGCGGAGCTTGCGGCAACACGGTAGATCCCAAGACCGGCATGATCTGGGTCAGTTGGCTCGAGCACCGAGCTGCACGAGAAGCGTACGAGCAGTGTGAGCGAGACCGAATTGATCGGCGCCGTGAGCTGGAGGCGCTTGGTGACGCTGCGACTGTGCAAGACCACCTGCACCTCGGGGCAATTCGCCAGCCAGACACACCGTGGCCCGCGCGCTGGAAAGTTCACCACCATGCTTGCTGGCACAACCTCGACACCCGCTGGATGGCAGGTGTCGGGAGCATGCCCTACAACATCACGATCGAGCGCATTCGAACCTACTCGGCAATGGTGTGGTGGAGCGCTCACTTTGCGCGCAAAGGATACACCCGCACCACGGACTGGGATCTGGTCCTCAACGAGGCCCACGGAGAAGTATTCGATCGTGACTGGATCGCGACCCCCCGCCGATTTCAGCCTGTTGATTCAGCTCGGCACCCCTAGACATTGATCGGGTTCGGCCCGCACCCGATCCGGGTGCGGGCCGAACCCGATCCGGAGCAGAGTGCCTGCCCGACGCGCGGCGCTCGCACCGGCACCGTGGGCGACATGGGCGCACCGCACTGGTGGGTACCGGAGCGCTATGGGCCGTGCGTCGCGTTGACGAGGTACCCCTCGCCCGCACTGTCCGCGGCAAGAGCGCTTGCTGTCTCCGAACGGCCGTCAGTGGCACGTGAGACCGTGCCAACTATGAAGCACCCCAAGGTTGATCACGCTGCCGTAACGCGCGAACTACGTGCCTCAGGCGTCGCGCCCGTGGATCCTTACCCCGGCCGGGTATCCTTACGTTTCAAAGTCCGCTGTCTCACACCGAGTTGCAAGGGACACGCGGAGCCAATCCCGACATACCTCAGTCAAGTCAGGACGCTGGCGCGTAACGGCGAAGTGGCTTGCAAGTATTGCCGGAACCGCAAGCGGGCACTCAGAAGACGCGCAGACATGATCAAGCTCGGGCGCATGCTGCCTCTGGAGGAAGTCGTCGATGTGAAGACTTCCACCCGGTCCTTGTGCCTTCGCTGCCTGAGGGTGTGTGAGCCCGGCCCGAGGCTGGACAACATCAGGAACGGCAAGCAGGGCGGCTGCGAACACTGCGGCGGCAAGAGGCGCCTCTCGGATGGGGCGGCCCGGCAGCGTGCCTACGACTGGGGATACATACCCGACGCAGATATCCCGTATGCGAACGATGCAACGAAGTGGCCCGGGCGCTGTCGGGCCAAAGGGCACCGTTGCGCCCCCGTCCTCAACAGTTACAAGCGAAGCGGCACCTGCGAAACATGCGCTGATCATGGCTTCAAGCCGGATCGACCCGCCCTCCTCTACCTGGTCGTCAAGCCCGATCTCATTGCGGCGAAGATCGGGATCTGCGAGGACAGCCCCACGAACGGGCGCCTCGCTGAGCACCGCCGTAACGGCTGGAACCAGGTGGAAGCCATGCCGTTCGAGGTCGGCGCTGACGCCCGAGCCGTCGAGGAGGCGATTGTTCGATCATGGCGCACCCAGGGGTTCGAGCCTGTGCTAGACAACGGATTCGGCTACGTCGGCTACAGCGAGACCGTCTCGATTAACCAGGTGTCGATTGCCAAGATCTGGGAGTCGGTGTGCGTGGCCGCCGAGCAAGTCCTGACGTCAGGTCGGGCGCGCTCTCTCAGTCCACTTGCCTAACGTGCTAGAGGCATACTACCTGCGGCTTTACTTGACAACCCTAGATAACGATCATTTCGAGGGCGTGTGTGAGTTGTGCGTCGGAGATCCAACCGAGGCGCACGACCGGTTCGCCTGGTCCGTGGAGACCCTGTCGGCTCTGCGGGAGCAGGTGCCGCGGGCCATCGTCACTACGGACCAGGCGCTCGCCCGCATCAGGCTCAGCGAGCCGTAAGACGCCGTGCAGCTGCTGCACCGATGCGTTGCTGCCGCGTCGGCCACGGGGGCCGGGTTTCCGCGCTTCGCCTGCGACAGGCTCGCCGCGAACTGCGGCCATGGAGGCGGGAGCATTGGGTGGCCGATCTCGATGACCACCTGATGGATGTTCTCGGCTCTTGATGGTTGAGAGAGGGAGCGCGTTGGACCCGGAATAGGCACTAATTCACAGTAGAGTGAAGGTATTTGAGGTATCCTGGAAGCCGTGGTGTACGGCTGTCAAGAAAGGGGAATGAAGCGGTATGCCGGAGAGGAATGATGAGTTCGGAAAGTATGGCGCTCGTGGCATTAAGGGCCATGAGGCTGTTGCTCGTCAGCTCGATCGGCTTGCTGGTTTCATTGCTACTCCGATTACTGTGCGGCGTGGTCTGGTGGCGCGTCTGCATTACCTGACCCGTACTGAGCGTTCCCGTCGAGCTGCGCGTGAGGCGGGTCTGACGGTCACTGACCGTACGTTGAAGGCGTGGCTGGAGGGCAAACAGAGCCCGTCGAAGCGGAACTTGGAGAGGATCGAGGCTGCCTACCGGGCTGTTCGTCGCCGTAACGTGGCCCGTTACCTTCTGGCCCGTCTGAACCGGGATGCTCGTGGGACCCGTGTGAAGTTCCATCCGGTGAACCAGTCTCAGGTGGAGAGGCCGCGTCAGCGGGTGGTGGAATTCCGTGCCCTGAACGTCCGCCACTGGGACCGTATTATCGATGCCTGGGTCAGGGGAGATAGTGTTGCCCTTGATGAGGCTTGGGTTGATGATGCCGTTGTGGATCTCGGCTCGCAGTGGGGGCAGTTCGAGTATGTTTCGAATATTGGGTTTGCTGCCTAATTCCTTCAGGATTTGTGGGGAATCCATGATCCGTCAAGCAGAAATAAGAGGTCTGACGTAGCGTCAGAATTTGTTCTGACGCTACGTCAGACAGATACGGAAAGCAAAAATGACGGACCGTCAATCCTGTTGATGGTCTGCGGGAGCGTGTCAGTTGGGCATTGTTGCCTGAGTGTCAGTGACGCAGCCTCAGTGACCTGCTGGTTGGAACTGACGGGTAGTGCC
>NZ_JBWKEY010000024.1:0-84094 GCF_056435225.1 Streptomyces sp. NPDC043996
GCGCGCGGTCTGCTCCGCAGACACGCCGCGCCGCCGCTACGCGGCGGGAGGGAGCAGCGCTCCGCGCTGCTCGGTCAGCCCCTCCGGGGCTGACGGCCGGTCAACTCCGTTGCCCGGCGCCCGGATCGCTCCGCGATCCGGGACGGAATTCGCTCCGCGAATTCCTGGGGCTGGCTACGAGGTTGGTAGGGTCTGCCGGATTTTCGGCTCATCCCTGTTCCGGGGATCCCCCTGACGCTCTTTCACGTTTTGGATTCGATATCTTGATTCTAGGATATCGAATTTGAGGCTAGGCTGCGAATCCGATATTCGACACGTACTCGTAACTGCCGTATTCACTGCCGAGTTCGATGGTCACGTCGCCGAACCAGGCGTCGTCCAAGGCCTGCTCGTCGTCTGCGGCCCAGGCCGCGACCACCGGGTCCCAGCGGCGGACGTTGAGGGCACGGAAACTCACGACTCGCTGATGGGGCCAGCTGACCTGGGACTGGTTGAGAGGGTGGAACTCCACCCGGGTCCCGCGCCCCTCCCGGTTGAGGCGGCTGGTCAGATACCGGGCCACGTTGTGACGGCGCACCGTATGGTAGGCCGTCTCGATGTGGTGCAGGTTCTGCCTGGAGGGGCTGCGCTGACTGGCCAGCCAGGCCTTCAGGGTGCGGTCGGTGACGGTCAGGCCGGCTGCGCGGGCTGCTTCGCGGGCGTGGCTGGTGCGGGTGAGGTAGTGCAGACGGGCCATCAGGCCACGGCGCGCGGTAATGGGTGTGGCGATGAATCCAGCAAGCTGGTCGAGCTGGCGTGCAACGGCCTCGTGGCCTTTGATGCCGCGGGCGCCGTACTTGCCGAACTCGTTGTTCCTCTCCGGCATTTCCTCCTCCTTCCGTCACCATAATTGCTTGGTTACACACTACCGTAATTGGCGCTGTTCTGCAGTGAGTTGGCGGAATTCTCGCGTGCTCTTATTGCTGGAATTCCAGGGGCGTGCGTTCGGGCTCTCGCGCGTGCGGGGAGGGATGTGCCGCTTCACAGGACGGTGCCGGGTGCGGCGGTCTAGGTTGTCACAGAAGGTAGTTGGTTGGGTGTTCGGCTGATCGGCTGCCACCCCTGCACGATGCTCCGGAGGGTGGTCATGGACGTGGGCGCGGCGGCTCGGCCGGAGGTGGATCTCGCGGCGTTCTACGACCACCAGGACGAGGCGGTCGACGCCGTCATGCGCGTCTACACCCCCTCCCCCAGGGCACGGCGGCCGCGGTTTCGCGCGCAGCTGCACATGGCGCCCGGGCTGGGGAAGACGTGGGTGGCCGCGCGGGTCGCGGGCCTGGTCGCGGCCCACGGATCGCTGCTGATGGTCGTGCCCACACGGGCCCTGCTGGAGCAGACCTACCGGGTCCTGCGCGCGGCCGGGCGCAGCGGCCCGGTGATTGCTGTGTACGCGCCGCGGGATGCCGCTCTGCGGGGCGTGCCGGGGGTGCTGGTGTCGACGGAGCCGCGGGCGGTGGCCTGGCATGTGAATGCCTTCGCCGCCCAGGGGGACGGCCGGGTCACGGTACTCGCGACGTACGCGAGCGTGGAGGGCTCGCTGATCGCCGGACACCGGCTGAGTGTCGAGCGGGACGGAACGCGGCCACTGCCAGAGTGGGACCTGTTGGTGGCGGATGAGTCCCACCACACCGAAACCTCGCAGGTGTGGGGGCGGATCAACGAGCAGCACCTCGTACCGGCCCGGCACCGGCTGTCCATGACCGCGACACCACGCCTGCTCGGGGCCGTGCACTGGGATGAGCAGGGCCGTCTGATCGCCGCTGATCCGGTGGTGCGGCTCTCCGAGCGCAAGCACGGGCCCGTCGCCTACCGGCTGGGGCTTCGAGAGGCGCAGCGGCGAGGCAAGCTCGCCCACAGCCCCGTCGTAGCCGCCGAGATCGACGAAGCCCGGCTCCGCGACCTCGCCGCGGCACGCGGGCGAGCCGATGCCGGTGTACGGGCAGAATTGCTCACGGCGGCGCTGGGGGCGGTGCTGCGGGCGGCGGGGCGGGTGGGGTGCCGCCGGCTGCTGGCCTACCACTCCACCGTCGCCGGAGCCCGAGCGGCCGCCGCCTCACTGCCGCAGCTCGCACGGGTCCTGCACGGGCAGGGGACGTCTGCGCCGCGGCGGGTCTGGGCTGTGGCCCTGCACGAAGGCACCCCGGCCAGGGAGCGGCAACGAGCCCTGGCCGCCCTGGCGGCGGGGACGGACCTGCAGGGGCGGCCGGTGGACCTGGCGGTCGTCTGCTCGGTACGCCTTCTGAGCGAGGGCGTCGACGTCCCCGCCGTCGACGCCGTCGCCCTAGTCGACCCGCGCGCGGCGCAGGGCGACCTCCTCCAGATCGCGGGCCGCGCCGTCCGCTACGACCGGGAGAACCCCGACAAGGTCGCGTCGATCATCGTGCCCGTCCTCCACCTCGCGCGGCCTGCGGATGACACGCTCGTCGGACCGGACTGGGTGCCAGTGATCAACATGCTGCGCGCGCTGGAGTCCTACGAACCCGACCACACCGACCGCGGCGCAGAGGACGAGGAGGAGCCGGAGGAAGCCGCGCGGCGGGTGGAACGCGCGGGGCGCAGCACCAGCCGCGGACCGCACCGCGTACAGCCGCCCAAGGAGGCGCGCCAGCGGCGCGAGGAACGCGCGCGCGAGCTCCAGCAGATGCTGACCTTCACCCGGCAGCGGTCAGCGGCCGTGGTCGCGGACTGGCTGAAGATCACCGTGCTCGCCGACCCTGTCACCGCCGACACCGAACGCGTCATGCGAGCCGTGAGCTCCTACCACCAGCGCACCGGGCACCTGCGCGTACCCGTCGACTGGCACGAAACCCTCCCGGTCGACTACGCCCGCATCCCTCTCCTCAAGAAGCGAGGGCACAAGCCGGTGAAGGTGCCCGGGCAAGGCCAGGGCCAGGAGCAGGAGCTCGCGGAGGGGCAGGCGGAGGGTCGGGAGCGGGGGCAGGAGTCCGTAGTGGAGCCGGGGGTTGTGGTGGTTCGGCTGGGGTGGGAGCTGGAGCGGGTCCGCAGGCAGTGGCGCCGCGACCGCGATGACCTCCGCACCCTCATCGCCGAGCTCGGGCAGGAAGAAGGGCTGGAGGCCTGGCGCGCGCGGCCGCGACGCGTCCCTGCGGACCTGGCCGCCCTGCTGGGCGAGTACAGGTTCGTGTGGGAGCCCCGGGCCTCCGCGAGGCAGGTCCTGGTCGAGGCCGCGCGGGAGTACGCGCAGCGATACGGGCATCTGCTGCCCGGGGTGGAGGAGAGCATCGATGTCGACGGGCAACAGGTACGCATCGGGAAGCTGCTGAGCGAATGCCGCAGGCCCTCCTGGGGCGCCAAGCCCGAGGAGCAGGACGTCGCCCGCACGCTCGACGAGCTCGCGGTGTGGCGGGTACGGGCCAGGGCGCCGTGGAACGCGGGCTGGGAACGCAAACTCGTCCTCCTCGAGGCCTTCCACGCCCAGGGCGGACGCCGCGGGGAACTCCTGACCGGGAGCCGGGTCTTCCGCGGGGACGATCTGGGTAAGTGGCTGCGTGACCAGCACCGCAGATGGCCCCACCTCGCGGAGGAGCAGCGTCGGGTACTGCTGAAGCTGCGCATGGGCCCCGCAGCCGGAGACAAGCGGGTCAAGACTGCGGGCGTGGTGCAGGTGCCCCGCAGCCGCACGGAGCGCCTCATGGAGATCGTCACCGCCGCACGACAGCACCTGCAGGAGGTAGGCCCCCTCGTCGGGCCGGATGGCCGGCATCGTGTCCACGACACCTACCGGCCCCGCGTGGGCGGCGTCCCCGTGCAGCTGCGCAGGCGGCTGAACGCGGTGCGGGCCCGCTACCACACCTACCCACCCGAGCAGCAAGCCCTGTTCACCGGCCTCGGACTCCCCTGGGCGCAAGCGTCAGACGGCGGCAAGGACCAGGCTAGCGGCGGGCAGGAGACAGGCCCGGCCGTGTAGATGCTGTCGTTGATGCCAGCGGCCTCCCCCGGGTCGCGGAAGAGTCTGCCCGTGTTGTCCGTGCTGCTGACGAGGTGCACCGGGTCACCGGCCCTACGGCCGCGTTCCGGGGCGGGGCCCGGCCGCCTGCATGTGGTCAGCTCCGCCGTGACCGCCGCAGCGCGGGTCGTGTGCGATGCGACGGCGCTGCTGCTGGTGGTGCCAACGGGTGCGCCACCAGGCCAGGCGGTGTGCGGAGTCTTGGGGGAAGACCGACTGGAGCACGGCGAGGGCCAGTACCAGAACGAAGCAGGCGAAGCACACTGTGGTCAGCCACCACGGCGCACCGAGTACAGCTCCGGCCAGTGCGAGGAGACCGAAGAGGAGAGTGGAGATCGCCGATGGTCGTAAGGGCTGCATGTCAGGCTCCTTGAGGGGTGAGCGCGCTGCTAGATGGGCAACGGGCGTGTGCAGGTCTGGTTCCAGTGGAGCGCACAGGGGTGTGCCCGTATTTATCGGTGGGTGTCACATGGTGGGGCGGTGGTACCGGTCGAAGGCACGCTGCCAGGCATCCTGCATGGCCTGCTCCAGCAGCAGGGCGCTGCGGCGGTGTGCCCAGCCGGCGAGCCACTGCACCCAGTCGGGCCGCGGGCTGTCGAGGAATTCACCGGCGACTGCCTGCCCGGGCCAGGGCCAGGTGGGCCGGGTGATGTGGAAGCGTGAGGTGATGCGCTTGTCGATCCGGTTGGCGAGGGTGCGGAACCTGCGGGTGTTGCCCCGGGCCTGTCGTAGCTCGTCCAGCGCGTGCGCGCTGTGCCCGTCGCCCTCCAGAGCGTCGATGACGGTGTCCATGCTCGCCAGCGTCATCTCGCGGGCCCTGGCCATGGCTCGCTGACGGTCCTCGATAGTGATGAAGCCGAAGTCGTGTGCCTTGTCGACGGGTAGCTCCAAGACGAACGCGTCGTCGTCCTCGTCGTCGGGATCGTGGCACCAGTCGATGAGTACGGCCTCGATGAAGCCGGTGACCTCGTGCGGGGCCAGTCTGTGTGCCGCGGCGATCAGAGTTTCCACGCCCGGCACCGGGCTCCAGCCGGGCCCGGGCTGCCCACCGAGCAGAGGCCATAGCCCCTGCCCGCCGCGGCAGGGGAAAGCCAGGACCAAACCCTGCTCGGCCCACGCCGCAAACGGCGCCGCCAGTTGCCCGGCGGGTAGCAGCAGGGCGTGCCAGGCCTCAGGCGGGTGCAGCCGCCAGCCGGGCGGCGACACCGTGTACTCGTCCCTGCCGTCCTGGCCGCTGGTCAGCCAGTCCTCGAAGTCCTGCAGGCCGATGCGGCGCTCGGCACGCCACAGGGCCGCACCGCCGCGCCCGGCCCAGTCATAGCTGGTGGCCCCTCGCAGCAGGTCGGCGCGCCGTTGGTCGTGGACATACAGGGCGTCCAGGTACAGCTCGTGCCACGACTCGTCCCGCTGGAAGAGAGATTCCTCAGCATCCTGGGCGTCGGAGCCGGTCAGGAGCTCGCGGGCGAGGTTGATGGCGGCCTGGAAGCGTGCCGGGGCGTGCCAGGCCACGTCCGTCTCCAGCATCTCGGCTGTGCGCAGCAGGCGATGCTCCCGCTCGTCGGGGCCGCGTTTGGGGCATTCTTGCTGCTCACGCAGGGTTTCCGCTGCCTTCAGGAGTTCCCGCTCGGGGCCGGTGCTGGTCACGGCCGCTGCCAGCCGCCACAGGCTCAGCGCCGCGCGGTGGCGCAGCAGCGGCACGAGGTCTTGAAGGAAGTCGTCGCTGAAGGGCTCGGCCACCGCGATGGCGGTCATCACCGCGTCGGTGAGTATCCGGCTCTGGTAGTCGCGGTAGCTGCGGGGGTGCTGGCCCGGCAGACGCAGCGCGGTAGCCCGCGCCCGCTGCAGCAAGTCGGCGGGCGCCCGCAGCCGCACGGGCCGGTCTGTCCGCGGCTCGCTGCGCCAGCGTGGGGGCGGCGGGTAACGCAGCACGGTGGAAATGTGCGTCAGCCGCTCCTCAAACGCCCTGGCCTCCTGCGCTCGAACGTGCTCAGCCAGCAGCTGGCGCAGCGTCTCGTCCCGCGAGGCCGACCGCCGGGCCGCGATCGTCGCCAGTGCCGCCACGGCGCAGGGCCCGAGGCGGACATTGGTCTCCTCCAGCCCGCTCACCTTCCCAGTATCCGGCTTCGCCCGCGTAGCTCTGCACGAGAACGACATGCCCCATCGTCAGTCATGTCAGTAGCAGATGAGCACCACGCGTCAGCGCCAACCCGCCAGGCCACCGAGCTTGCGCCACTGACACCTAAATGACGACGTCCAACTGACACTCCCCTGCAGACCAGCACCGCCAGAGGCCGAATCAACTGACCTGGACGTTGTGCGCGCTGGTCGCCGTGTCCGATAGAAACAGTGCATGTGGTGGAAGCGGACGCGGTCGGCCGTCCTGACAGTGTCCGGTGTGATGGTGCTCGGTGGAGTGGTGGCTCTTGTTTTCACCCCGCTGACGGCGCGTCTGGCGCGATGGGTGACGAGCGACGACTGGTCTTTGCTCGATGGTGCCGGCCGGGCGGCGGCGGTGGGGCAGTTCCGTCTCGCCATCGTCCAGGTGGTCGCCGCGGCCGGCGCTGGAATTGCCCTGACCTATACGGCTCGTACGTTCCGGCTGTCTCGGCGGGGCCAGGTCACCGACCGCTTCACGAAAGCCTTGGAACGGCTGAGTTCCGGCGAGCCATATGTGCGTCTTGGGGGTGTCTTGGCGATGGAGCAGATCGTGCAGGATGCCCCGGATCAGGGCGACGCTGCGGCACGGGTGCTAAACGCGTTCGTGCGCGAGGAAGCTCAGCCTGCCGCGACGACGAAACTGGCGACAGCGCAGTTGGCGAAGAAGCCGGATGCGCAGGTCCAGGAAGCGCTGCGCGCACTCACGGTAACGCGCCCGCGGCATGGTGGCAGTGGTGTGCCGGTGGATCTGTCCGGCCTGCATCTGCGGAAGGTGCACCTGGCAGGCGCGCATCTGAACGGGGCCCGGTTGGAGGGCGCCACCCTCAGCGAAGCGAACCTGCGCAGTGCGCGGCTCAGGGATGCCAGCCTCGAAGGGGCCGATCTCACGAACGCCGATCTCACCGACGCCGATCTGAGAGGCGCCGACCTCACTCGTGTTGACCTGTCCTCGGCGTTGGGTCTGACGGCTGCTCAGGTGCTTCAGGCCGGCAGCTTGATCGACTGCGTGCTGCCAGATGCGGTCGCCGCGGACAGCGCAGTCGCAGCGCGCCTGTCTCCGAGTGGCTGACGGGTTCTTGGGCCGCTGCGCGGGTGCTGTGGTCGTGGTGGGGAGTGCGCCTCAGGGAAGTGGTCAGGCTTCCAGTGCCCAGTCCGCAATGGGCTCCTGCAGGCGGTCCAGCACTTGGGTGCGAGTCGTCAATTCGCGCAGGTTCTGCCAGAAACGTCGTCTGATCATCTCCGGTGTCGTGCCGTGGAGCACGGCCAGGCGCCGTTCGAGCGGGGCGACGACGCCTGGACGGGACGCGCCGGTGGCACGTCTGCTGGCGGGAAAGTCGGTCTCGGGCAAGAGGCGTTGCAGGGGGAAAGCGGCGAGTGTCTCGTCCGGCATGGCGGCGTTGACAGAGAAGTAAGCGCCCAGGCTGATGGCCTGCTGCCGCTCTGCCGGAGTGCCGAGGAACCAGTGCAGGATGATCCCCGGATGCGGGTGGCTGGTGAGCAGGTCCATCAGAGGAGCGGTACGTCCGCTGCTGTGCAGCGAGAGGAGGACCGGTTCGTCGCGCGCGGCGGCAAGGATCTGAGCGAGGACGGACCGCTGCAGTTCGAGGCTGCCGCGGCGATCGAGCCCGACTTCTCCGATAAAGCAGGTCCGCTGCAGTGTGGCGCGGAACTGGTGCGGACTGAAGGCTTCGAGGGCAGCCGGCACCGCCGGGTGCACACCAGTGCCCCAGACCAGGGTGATGTCCCGGCGTCGCAGGGCGTAGTCGGTCTCGGCCGGGGTGCGCGACACCGCAAAGACAACGGCTCCGTTCAAAGCGCTGATCTGGGAGTCGGATACGTCGGGGGCGATGTGGGCGTGACAGTCCAGCGCGGGCAGTTCGTTAGGGAAGAGGGACACGGCTCAGTTCCTCAAGACCTCGCTGGCACAGGTCCGCGATGGCGTCGAAGTCGGCTTCGGGAGGCAGATCGCCTACGGCGAGAATATCGATTTCGTCGATGCCGTTGAGGTAGGCCTGCTGGACATCCAGGACATCTCTGCGGCGGTGCCTGAGCAGCAACTCCCTTGAGGAGCCCGCAAGATGGTCGACGAGGTAGACGGTGGGGTCGTGGCGGGGGCCGGCGGTGAAGGACCCGCGACGCACGAAGCAGGCCACGCACAGTCCGCAGTTGAGGTTGGCGTTGCCGCCCTTGTAGCGGCCTCCGTCGAGTTTTCCGCACGAGACAGTCGCGGCGGCAGCGGTGAGGAGCGCGTCCCCTGCTCGGTCGTGGGCCCGTTCCAGGAGCTCCCCCTTGGTGCAGTGGAGATAGGGGTTGCCGATGGCGACGGGGATGTCGGCGGCGGCCAAGAGGGCGTTGAGGCGACTGAAGGTGCCGGGGTGGGTGGACCGGGTGGTCAGGGCGCCGCCGCGTGCGGTGGTCAGTGGCGGGTTGATGCTGGTGAATCCGTTCTCGGGCACGGTCACCTGTGGGCTCGACGCGGTGGCCGCCGTGGCAGCTGCGAGTGCGGCAAACAACAGGCTGCGGCTCCGTGAGGTGGACTCGGCGGGAGTGCCGTGGGGGCGGATCTTGATGCTGTGGTGGCGCAGGTGGCAGGAGACGCGCTCTTGCAGCCAGGAGCTGGCCATGTTCTGTGCGCTCCGTACCGCGGTACTGCCGTCGTAATGGCTGAGGTAGATCCGCTCAATGCCGTCCTGCAGGTGATCGACAGCTCCGCACAGCGAATCAAGACCGCCGCTGAGGAGCATGACGTCGGCGGCGCGCGCGAGGGGGACATGCGTACGGGCAGTCACGGTGGCGGGCACGGCGCGCAGGTTCCATACGTCACCGGTCAACCAGTGCAGGAGCTCTTCGGCCAGCTCACCGGGTGCACTGTTCCAGAGTTCGGGATTGACGGTGTGGACGGCGAGTTCGAATGTCCTGACGAACGTGGTGGGGCGGGGAGTTCTCCGATCGGCAAGGTAGGCCGCGGCAGCGACGCGGACCAGGTCAGCGGCCGCCACGGGGACAGCGCCGATCAGGTCGAGGTCCCATCCGAGGGTGCCGGCCACTTCCGGCGTGGGGCTGTGGGCAGGGGTTCGGGCCCAGCGCAGAGCCGTGGCGGAGTGTTCGTGCTGCTGGGCATCGTGGGGCAGCACTTCGAGAGCAATCGTCATGAGCGTCGTGCGCGGAGCATGCGCAGTGCCTCCCCGGTCACCTTGGCTGCTGTTGCAGTGAACTCCTGTACGGTCATGCGGCGCGTGTCGGGGACGCCGATGTTCTTGAGGCGGCGCTCCAGCCAGGAGCGGACCAGGCGTTGTTTGCTGATCGCTTCCTGCGCCGTCAGGTCTCCTTGTGCTTTTTGTGATCCGAGTTCGACCAGCGAGAGTTCGTAGATCCATTCAGTGACGAGTCCGCGCAGACCGTCTTGTTGTGCGGGTGGGTCAGGATCGACGAGTACGGCCTTGACGTATCTAGTGGCGGCCTTGCGCAGGGCCGCCTCATCGGGGTGGCCCGCGTCACCGAGCACCGTCTGTAGGATGCGCGAGACCTGCGCAAGCGGGCGCAGGCTGCGGAGTTCGGCGAGGTCCAGGCCGAGTTCTCGCAGTCGGGCCGTGTCCCCGTTGCGCAATGCGTAGGCCCCGGCCAGAGCAGCGGCACCGCGGGAGGAGCCCTTGATGACCTGGCGTCGTGATCCAGCGCCGGCTCTTCCGGCGAGATCGCGTGTGCCTCCCGCTCCGCCTCCTCCGTTGCCGCCACCTCGAGGGGAAGACAGCAGCGCGGAGAGCGGGTACGGGTTGGCCGGTGGTCTCCCGCGGTCCAGGTCGTCTTTCTGCAGGGCGGTGGACAGCGCGCTGAGCATCCTGTCGAGGAGCTGCTCCTGACCATCCGGGAGGTCGGGCGGGGTTTGGGGGCCGATGCCGGAGGGCGCCGAGGTGGGCAGTGCGTCGAACGCCTCGTGGGCGTGCTTCCAGTCCGCGTTGCCGCTCCCTCCGTAGGAACCGGAGGTGCCCATCAGTCGCTCCCTGCGGTCGTGATCCGTGCGATTTCCTGCGTCGCCGGGTCGATATCGGTAGCCGTAGCCAGCTGCGGAATCAGCGCCTGCAGTTCCTCGACACCGCTGCTGTCCATGTCGACGACGGCTCCGGGCATGAGGTATTTGCGGATCTCCCACAGCCCCTGCGCGACGGCTGACCGCAGTTCGGGGGTGTGGCGTGCGATATGCACCAGCGATTCAGCCAGCGGATCGGTGTCCGATTCGCGGCGCGCGCGCTGAACCAGTGCGTCGACGACGGCCTGCCGGTCGGTGACCAGCGCGGCAACGATCTCGGCCTGGGCGTCACGCCGGTGCGGTTCAGAGGCGCTGGCCAAGTCACCGACCCAGGTGAGCTGCTACTGTGTCAGGGACGCGGCAGCTGTGAGGCTGACCAGCGATGCGGCCAGACTCAGGTACGGGCCGATCGGCGCGGTGGTGAGATCGGGATCGGATGCGGCCCATTCTCTGCTGTCCTCAGTAACCTCGGTAGGCTTGTCATTCTCTTCGTCCCGGCCCCAAGCCTGCCAGCGTTCCAACAGCTCGGCCCGCTGGGCTTCCTGGAGACGCACGAGTGTCTCGAAGTCCTTGCCGTGGCTGTCCTCCAGCAGCATGAGCTTGGCGATCACCGAGGCGTCGATGTTGATGCCGTGCCGCTCCGCGATGCGAGTACGCAGCGCGAATGCGTTCAAAAACCGCTTGATACTGCGAGGGCTTCCCGTACGGTGCGCGGCCAGACCTGCGGCAAAGCGGCTGGCCAATGCCAGAGTGTCAGCGTCAGGCGCCCACGGCAGGTTCTGCATATCGGCCAGAACGGGTGAGCGCCCCTGCGCGCGACGCTGCTGGGCATGCGTGACCAGCCGTTCGTAATCACCTTCCTGTTCGCACCGGCGCTGTGAAAGCAGGAGGGCGATGAAGGCGCCTGCCTCGTCCGTACTGATACGTGGCAACGACAGCGGCAGTTGAACAATCTTCTCCACATAGCGGAGTGCGAACTGCTCTCCGCGGCCCGTGGCGTCAAGGCTGACGGCAATGGACTCACGCACCATCTCCTGATCGGCCGCCAGGACGAACGCCACCTTCTTGACGGACAAGAACAGCTTGATGGCCTCCAAGGTGGCCATCACGGCGTCCGGCAGGCACCGGTCGAGATCGTCCACCAAGACAATGAGGCGCTGGAGAGGTTCCACGTCCTGAAGCAGCTTGGCGAACTCGCTGCGGAATCCCGCCAGGCTCTTGGCTTCCTGCCTCGGCTGCGGCGTGAAGGCTTTGACGAGGTCTTCGGTCTGCGCCACCAGCTGACCGCGAGCCATGCTGGCCGCAACACGTGACCAACTGATCCGTTCCAGGAGACCTTTGGCAGCATCCTCGAGACCCGCGTCCGGGTAGGCCGTCAGCAGGTCCTGCAGGACTTCACCGACGACAGCGCCGCGCACATCGAACTGGTCGTCGAACTCCCACGGATCGAGACGGATGACGCGATATCCGGGTTCCTGGTCCAATGCCTGATGCAAGAGGCCGAGGACGGTGGATTTCCCTCCGCCCCAGGGGGCGTTGATCCCGATCGTCACAGGGTCCAGAGACGGAGACCGCAAGGCAGCCACAACGGTGTCGACAATCGAAGCGAATCCCAGAAGGTCCACCGTCGTCGGATTGTCATCCCACAGCTGCAATTCGCTCATCCGGCGCCCCCCGGCAGGCCGATCCACACGTTCGCCGTTTCACCTCACCGACCGATCCCGTCTCCGCGCCTCTTGCCAGCAGACGGAGTGGCGCTACAGCAGTTGCGAGCCCAGGTGATCGAGCACCCATCGAAAAGTCCAGCACCAACCCGCCGCACCGCCCACTCCGTGAAAATCATGCATACCACGACGCCGACGCGAACTCAGGAAGCGACACACCGACGGCAAGCGCTTCACGGGCGACGCGACCGCCGCTACGCCCTGCTCGACCTGCGGCCGAGTCCACGTTCGCCTGGAGCCGGGGAACGACACTCCGCGCCCGGCTGGCGGCTACCCGCGGAGGTGTCCACCGCCGCAACATCCCGCCACAAACTCTGCCGCACGCAAGGCCGTCTCAATGAAAGTGACGCCACGGCTCAGAACTTGCATACGAGCAGGTCGCAGCCCCGACGTACGGCCAACCAACGACATTCCAGCAGCCGAACCCTCCATAATCAACTTCTCAGTTCACGAAGGTGCGCAGGTCAGAGCCTTGAAGATCAGCTAACTGCCGCAAACACAGCGAGACGACATAGCTGGGGGAAGGGCTGGATGTCCCAGTCGTTGACTCGGTCGCCTTCATCGACCCACGTGGTGGGGCCATCGACCTGGTCCAGTGCGTAGGCCGTGCACTGCGTACCCCTGCCGAGCAGCGTGTCCAGGCGCAGCAGGCCGAGCGCGGTGCGCGCTCGGGCTCGGCTGCGGCGGGGTGGCGGAGAAGATCGCCACGATCGTGGTGCCTGTCGTGCATCTCGAGTCGGGTAGCCGGGCGGATCTGTACGGTCCTGCCTGGGACCCTCTCCTCGCCCTGTTGCAGGCGCTCCGCGGATCAGGCCGCCTTGGGGTGGTGTGGGTCTTGGCGGAGCCGCTGCGGCGGCGCTTGGCCAGAGTTCTGCTGTGAGGGCGACGCTGGACGGCGGTCATCGACTGTTGTGGTGGCCGGGCCGAAGACCTCGTCGAAGCGGTGTGCTTCGCTGGTGTTCACCAGGTAGTAGGAGCCGGCGGACGCCCGGCGGGCATGGCAGTTGTAGTGCACGACCTCGGCTGGTGTCAGGACGGTGAGGTCGCCGAAGACGTACAGCAGCGGGATGGGGGCGTTGATGCCCATGAACTGCAGTCCTGCCATGGCGCATTTGCAGGAGATAGCAAAACGCCCGGAAGTGGTGCTCTGCATCGATGTCTTGGCATCGATGGTGACCATGTCCGCGCCTCGGACAGCCAACAGGTCCGGGAAGTAGCGCAGCGGCGAGTCGGTCCGGCTCAGTGCCCGCTGCATCTCGACGGGGTAGGTGCCTTGCCCGGCTGGGTGAACTACCCAGCCGCGGTGTTGGAGTTCACGCGTGACTCGTTGCTCGTGCCGGTCCCCGATCGCTTTGCGCTCGCTCCAACCTGTCATGCAGCCCCTCCCCTGAGAGTGGTACCAAGTCAAATGGTTCCGTACTACGAAGCTACCCGCTACCCTGCCTTTATGTCGGCATACGTTGACCCACGTTTTCGTCCCACGCTCTGGCCCGGCACAGTTGTTCCCACCCCACCTCTGCGGCCATTCGGGGGCGTTGAGGTCGACGGCGACTGGATCGTCTGGCCGCCCGCTCCCTCAGGCGGCCAACCGTCAGTGCAGCTTCCCGGCGACTTCTACCTACGTGAGCTCCTCGATGTTCCCCTTGCCGACCTGGAAGCAGCGGCCGATCTATTCCGGTCGTATGGGTTGCTGTTCGAGCTCAACAACCGTGACCTCGACCGGTTGGACCGCGCCGACGAGGAGCTGGAAGAGCTCGATGCGCTCACACGCCTTGACCCTCCTGGCAGGGCCTTTCCCGGCGGTGTCCACCGCGACCAAGTCAGACTGCATCTCACGGCAGCCCAGGAGGCAATCACCACCTGGCTGGCCTGTCAGCGTGAGGGAGGGCTGGAAGAACTCGTCGCCTCCGAGGTGACCGAGGAGCACCTGGTCCATTCCCAGGCCCAGAACCCAGATCACGACCCTGCCTGGCCCCACTCTCTGGAGCATCTGCAGGACATCCTCATCTCCATCCGGATCGACCACCTGGAGAGTGCTCTGCAGGCCGCCCTGGGGAGGTTCAGCATCGGGATTGGCGACCTCGCCGACCGCAATCCCACCATCCACTCAGTGGCGTTCCTGCAGCTGTACAACCACCTCGCTGAAAACGCGACCGTCCGCGAGTGCGCCAACGAGACCTGTCGCCGGCACTTCGTGCGACAGCGCGGCCGCGCCGAGTACGGCCAGCACCGCACCCAGGGCGTCAAGTACTGCTCCCGCGAATGCGCCCGCGCCCAAGCACAACGTGAGCTACGGCGACGACGCAAGCACACACCCTCACCCTGAACGCCGCCTCGCCAGCGCACACTCCACACACGGCCTGCCGCAAGAGCTTCGGGGCACTGAGGCGGCCGGCGAAATCGGCAGAGAATCCGGCCATGCGGAGCGAAGCGACGACATCGCCGAGCGCGGTGTGTACCAGTTTCAGCTGGGCGGTTGGGTTGGCTGGCCGCAACCGCCGTATGTCGGGGGCTCGTCGCTGCACGCTGGTCACAGCCGTGGCAGCGGTGTTCAGCGATCGGTTCCCGAAGACCGACTGCTTGCCGACCGGTGCCGCACTTCAGGTGTTCGGGAACGGCGTTCGCCAGCAGTTGGCACCCTCTGCGCTCCTGGGCGCCCTTCCCGCCGGCCGTGGCCGGGGATCACGCTGGTGGGGTGGCCCGGATGCCGAGGAAGCCCGTCCGCCGCCGCAAGCAGTGCCGTGCGTTGCTCCCTGGCGATGCCCGCCGACCACCACTCCCCCAGCCCGCTGGCTCGACGACGAACCCGTGACGCGCGAGCGGTGGCGCTTGCTGGTCACCGTTCGCCGCGCGCACCTGAGCCTCACTCCGTGAGCTGGCCCTCCGCGGCCGCGCTCGCCGAGGAGCTCCCGAAGCAGCACCAGCGCGAGACGGCCGCGAAAAGCTGGTCCAGCAGGAGCAGGCCAAGGCCACGAAGTCCCCCACCTACGCGCAGAGCGCCGCCCGGTACGAGCCGCCGGCGCCCACGCAGTCCCGGGGAGGCCCGGGCCCTGGGCCGGTAGGAAACAGCCAGAAAACAAGTGAAGCCGACGCCTGGCCACGAAGGGCGCGGGCGATCGGCTTCACGTGGCCTGGTGCGCCAACACCAAGCCTCTTGCCCCTCTGCGTGCCGGTTGGAGCCAGTAGCAACAGGGCAGGAGCCGCCACAGGCTTTCTGGCGATGCTCCGTGGTTACGAGGATGAGGCATCCCGTACGAGATCGACCTGAGATCAGCGGCGCGAAATTGAATCAAAGCAGCTCAACGCACTCCCCCAATCGTGCAAGGGAAGACGAAGCGCGGGGCGGAGAAGAGGGCCTGTTCGGTACATAGACGTGACGATGCAGAGCTCTGACCTGCGGCTCTACCTCAATCACGTACCGCAAATAGGGCGCTAACGGACTGTCAGTCTCTCGTGCTAGGCCGCGACGCAGCGCGCTGACCTGCACCCCCCGCTGCGGACACGCTCCAACAAGTCCCTGCTTCCCTGGATATGACCGACGTCGGCAGTGCGCTGTGTCCCCAAAAGAATCTGTTGGTGCGCTGGTGAACAAAAGTTTGGCCGGACTGTCATTCGTGACGTAGCGGCTGAGACCCTTGCGGCAGCAGGTCCTTACGTGCGCCAGGAGCGCCAACTCCCGATAGGGGCACGGATGGACAAGGTTGGAGCCAAGTAGCACCGTCCGGCGATCTTCAGGTCGCCGGGCGGTGAGGGAGTTCTCTATGAGCAGCACGCCTTCGGCCGCGGCAGAGCCCGCGGGGTCTGCGTCACTGAACTGTTCCGCGCACGCCCCGTTCGGCGTACCGCACGCACTCGTGACCATCGCGTGCATAGCCGTCGCGGCGGTTCTCGCCCCCGCTGGGATGACCCTGCAGGAGGTTCTGCTCCTGGTCGCGGGTTCCGGCTTGATCGGCGCGGTCATCGTCGTCCTGGTGATGACCGGCGGCCGGGGCGCCGGCGGCCGCATCAGCCGCTTCATGCGAGCCTACTTCACCTCGCGGGTTTGAGGTGAAGGCCATGGGACGTCCGGAGAAGCCGGTGGACATCACGATCCCGGCGCGCGCGAAGCTCGCCGAGTTCCTGCGGACCCGCAAGGACGAGGCCGGCCTGACCTACCAAGCGCTGTCCGGCTTGATGAACGGCTTGCCGTCGAAGGCGACCCTGGAGCGGGCTGCGTCGGGCACGACGGTGCCCGCTTGGGACACGGTCGTGCACTTCGTCGGCAAGACCGCCACCCCGGAGGAAGACCTGACCAACCCCGAAGGGACTCTGTCGCACGCTCGGCAACTATGGATCCGCGCGCGCCGGGCGACCCGGGCGCCCTACTACGTCCACAAAGCCCCTGACCCGAACCTGATCTCCACCCGTGCGGACCTGAGTCGTGCCCTACGCGATCAGCACGTCTGGGCCGGCTACCCCTCACCGGGCGAGATGGAGCGGAGCCTCAACCCGGGACTGCTGCCCAGCACCACCTGCCGACGCATCATCACCGGCAGGACCCTGCCCGTCGACGATACCCAGCTGGGCGCCTTTCTGATGGCGTGCGACGTGCCCTGGTTCCGGTACAGCGACTGGCTCCGTGCCGCAGAACGGGCGTCCCATAGGCGCCGGGATCCGGGACAGCCCGGTGCCTCCGTGCCGAACCTCGTTTCCGACGGCAACCTCCCTCCCGGGCACCTGGACCGAGCCGCGTAGAGCCCCGTACCGGCCGTCTCGTCGAGCCCCCGGCCATCCGCGGATGTTCGGGGGCTCGACGCTGTCGTCAGGTCCTCGACAGCACGACCAGGACAGGCCGAGACCAACATCAGCCTCAGCGTCGGGTGCGCCAGGTGCGAACAGCCCCGCGCCCGTTCCCACTTTCTGTACCGCAACTACTCACACCCGTTCTACGCCTGTCTTCAAGGCCGGCGTGAGGACGATCGCTGGCGAAGGGTCGGCGGCTTGTCCGATGCGTTCGCGAGTACGGCGGGGCACCGTACGCGTACTGGCCCTTCTCTCCCTTGATGCGGCGGCCGCGGCGGAGCTTGGCAACGGTCATGCCGCGGTCCAACTGGGCGAAGATGCCCATCATCTGCCGCATGGTGGTCCGCATCGGGTCCTCGGGGTCGTCGGGCAGGATCTCGCCCTGGTCGGCCATGAAAGCGCGGCCGCCGTGCTTCCAGGTCTGCGTGAGCGCGGCCTCTTGGACGACGAGCCCCTCCACCTTCTTGTCCTCGATCCACGAGAGGGCAACCCCGAGTTCCGGCGCTCGCTCGCAGCACGGACGCCGGACGCGATCTCCCTCCTCGAACCGACCAACGCAAGATCGTCAGCGCTGAACAGACCCTCTGACTCCGGTAGGGCCCTCAGAGCCTACGGCCGATCTCCGAGCCCGCTGAGGTCAGGTCAGTGGGCTGCTTGCAGGGGCGTCGGGATGGTGGTCAAGCCACGCCAGGCCCGAGGGGTCGAGATGGAGGCGTGCGCGGGTGACGGCGACGTAGGCGAGGCGTGCTTCGTCCGGGTCGATGGGGCCGGGGACGGGGTTGCCGGCGCTGTCGAGTTCGTCGGTGTCGGGGGGCGGGGTGAAGTCGGGGGCGATGCGCACGTGGGGCCACTCACGGCCCTTGGCTTTGTGGGCTGTGGAGACGGTGACCTGGGCCTGGGGTTCGGGGACGAGGCGGTCGACGGCCTTCAGGATGGCGTCGGGCCCGTGGTCGTCGACGAGGTTGGTGAAGGGTTGGAGGTCGGCGCCGGCGGGGTCGAGTTCGGCGTAGTCGCGCAATTCGTTCCAGGTGGTGAACAGCACCAGTTCGGGGTGGTGGGTGCGCCGGCCTTGGATGAGGTCGCGGGCGGCCTGGGCGAGGACGCGCAAGGCGTCTCCTCCGCCGGCGAGTGCGGTGGAGGTGCCTGCGTCGAGGAGGGTGAGGATTTCGGTGACGGCGCCGATGTTGGTGCGGCACAGTACGGCGCCGGGCTGCTTGGTGTGGGGGCCAACGGTGGTGGGGATGTCGGTGCTTGCGGTCAGCCGGATGGGAGCACCGGCGAGGTTGAGCCAGCGGTTTGCTTCGGTGGCAAGCCTTGGGCCGAAGCGGAAGGATCGGGTGAGGGTGAGGTGGTGTCCGGTGAAGCCGGTCATGACGTCGCGGGCGCCTCGCCAGCCGTAGATGGCCTGGGCAGAGTCGCCGACCATGACGATCTGAGTGCGCTCCCGTTGGGCGAGGACAATCTGCTCGAGGACGGGGTTGGTGTCCTGGGCCTCGTCCAAGAGCAGGTAGTCGGTGTTGAGGACAGGGTCGGTCAGGGCCCACATTTTCAGATAGTGGTCGTGTTCGAAACGCACCATGCCTGCGTGGGGGTTCTGCAGGTCGTCCCAGGCCTTCACGGCGTACGGCAGCAGGAGATCGGCGAGTTCGGCGTGCGCCTCGCCGGTGTCGAGGCCGCGCAGTTGCGGCACGTGGTGGTGGGCGAGTTCAAAGTCGGCGGACTGGCAGTAGCAGGCCACCGTGCGCAGGACCGTGTTGGACAAGGTGGCGGGCAGCAGGTCGCGGCCGTTGATGCGGGCGGGAGTGTTCAGGCCGAGGTCCTGGCCTACTTTCCAGCCGGGCCTGCGGGGGCTGTTGAGGCGTTCGCGGTAGCGGTGGCCGAGCACTGCGTAGGCCAGTGAGTGGGCGGTCTTGCACTGCACCGATGTGGGGAAGCGGGTGGCCGCGTCCTGGGCGATGGCCCGGTTGAAGGCCAGGTAGCGGCCACGGCGCCGGGTGGCTTGTTCGGCGAGGAAGGCAAGGGTGAAGGTCTTGCCGGTGCCTGCGCCGGCCTGGATGACGAGATGCTCGCCGTCGCCGAACGCCTTGAGGGCGGCAGCCTGTTCCTCAGTGGGAGTGAAGGACATGAAAGGGGATCTCCGGGAAGCCGTGACAGCCCGCACCGAAGTGCGGGCGTGTGGGAAGGCCCCGCACGGGGCGGTGCAGGTACCGGAGTGAAAGGTGCCAGCCGAGGCGTCCGCGGCCGGGGCGTGTCGCGCCGGGTCCCCTCGGGAGAATGACAGGAAGCGAACATGTGGCCTTGATTCGCGTTCCTGGTCGAGTCTGGTGTCCCGATCAGGTGAGGGACGGCGGAGAATTCAGCGTTCGCCGGACGGAGGTTCGTGCCCCGTGCACAGGGGGTCGAGGAGGGTTCCCATCGGGATGCCGAAGGCGTGGGCGAGGGCGTGCCAGGTGGCCTGGGTTCCACTGGTGCGGCCCTGCTCGATCTCGATGAGGGTGCGCCGGGACAGGCCGCTGCGCGCGGTGAGTTCGTCGTAGCTGCCGCCGCGCTGCGCGCGCAGTCAGGCGAGGGACTCGCGCAGTGCCGTCGGGTCCGGTTCCGGCGACAGGAAGATCGGCACCTGCCCATCCGACGGTGCAGACCCCTGCCCTATTTGTTGCGATCCGGGTGAAAGCCTGCGGTGAACAGGTCTGCACTACGGTGTCCGCTCGCCGGACATCCCCGCTGCGGCTCCGACTCCGCCCGCACCTGCCCGAAGGGACCCCATGACCGCTCTGCCCTCACGCGCCTGGAGCGTGACGATCAGCATCCGCGCCGGGGCCCCGACCCTCACCTGCAGCACCTGCCGCTCTTTCACCATGCAGCCGGGCATCCCGTTGGTGGATCAGACCCGGCGTCATCTCGCTGGCCATCTCGCCGCAGCGCCCGTGCCCTTGCACCTGCGGATCTGCCAGTGCCGCGAGCATGCCTGCGTCTGGCACCGCCATCCCACACCCTGCTCCGGCCCGCTGCGGCTGCTGCTGATCTGCAGTAACAACGGACGCACCTGGCATCTGGCAGATGTCTGCCGCGGCTGCGCGGGCGCCATCCCCCACGCCGCGACCGTCCCCGAGCCCCCGCTGCGCACACCCGCCCAGCCCTCCACCACGCCGGTCTCGCCCGAGCCGGCGGACGAGGCCTGCGAATGGGTCGAGGCGCTGTGAAGCACCATCCCCCTGGTCTTCACCACCGCTTGTAGCTCCCCGAACGCCGGCTCACCGTTGTGATCGCCACCAGCTCCGGTGGCGCGCAGTCTGCCCGGTTTCAGAAAGCGGCGTGGTCAGCGGAGGCGGCTGTACCCCAGCCTCCACGTACAACGGGGTTGCCACGATCAGCCGGTGCCGCAGCCGCTCCGGAGGGAAGTTGCACAACACACGGGCATGCCCGCGCAGATACCCAGGGGTCCGGTAGTAGCGCGAGATCATAGAGAAGGCAGACCTGGCCGCGAATTCCTGGTCATCCAGCCTGGTGGAGGCCAGCGTCTCGGGGGCTGTTGTGTCGCCACGGTCCTCGCGCTGGACCAGGTCGACCGCCATGGCGTGCAGCCAGTCCGAGCCGGACCCCATCCTGGTCGGCGGGTGGTCACGGTGGTCCCGTACGTGCTGCCTTGAGCCGCACAGCAGCAGCTCGATGTTGGGGCAGAACTCACCATCGCGGTGCGTGCAGCAGCCCTCTTCTGAAGAGGCGTAGGCGAAGACGCCCCGGTCGTGGAATCCGACGTCGCTGGCTGCGGCGCCGTAGCGGAACGGGCCGCGGAACTCCAGCCAGGCATCCATGCCGAGGTGCCCGCACGCCGCGGGCTCTCACGAGCGCGCCCAGCACTGCTTTTTCAGATGCTCCAGGACACACTCCAGGCGTTCGGCGAGGGTGCGCTCTGCGGCCGCGCTGTCCCCCACGGCGACGCGACCGCCCGAGCCCAGCACGCTGGCTTCGGCCTCAACGGACCGGTCCGTGAACCTTCTTCGCCGCGGCTGCTCGTAAAAGTCGTCAAGCTTGGCCACGGACAGATACTGCAGCTCCCGCATTTCCCGCCTCCGGATCGCTCCGCCGCCGTTGCCGGCCCCAGGGTGAAGGATGAGCGAAGGAAAAGGATGGGTCTGGACGGAACTCCGCCCAGAAGGCGAGACTCAGCTGCCGCCTTGGCTGCGCGGGCGTGCATGGGGGGCTCGCTGCGTTCTGCGACGCAGCTCGCTGCTCTGCTTGATGATGGACCGTACGAGTGTCTCGTACTGCTCCGCGTGGGTTGGGCCTCCAGCGGCCCGCGCGAACACGTTCCTGGTGAGGCTCTGGTTGACGCCGTTCAGTGTGGTGAGTACCTCGGTGAGCTCAGTCAGGTGTTCGGGGACGTCGTCTCCCTCGCGGAAAGGCCCATCGGCTCCGGTACGCGCCGTGGCCTGGTCTTCGGGCGTGGTGTGCTGCAGCGTTTCGGATTTCGGGGAGCGGATGGGCCAGTAGCCCGCCATCTTGGGCGCGGGCTGGGCCAGGGGTGTGCCGGGGCCAGGGGTGGTGTGCTGGGCGTGCCTGATCGGCTGTCGCACAGGGGGCGTTGACGTCTGGGGCACGACCGGGCCGGCAGCCCTGCTGTGTCCGCGTGCATCCCGCGCAGCGAGGGCGATGGTGGCTTGGCGACGCCCCTTGCGCGACATCGTGTGGAACACCCGCGGCGGGCGGCCTGGGTGTGGCCCGTTCTCTTCGCGAAGTGTGAGCCAGCCCAGAGCAGTAAGCCGGGTCAGGATCTGCGAGATCGTGCTCTTTCCCAGATCGGCGAGCTCGCTGATCCTCGCTCCCCAGAGCGGATCGTCCTTTGGCGCCGAGAGCAGTAGGCGCAGCACGTCAACTGTCGGGCGGGTCATGCGGAGCGCGGCGGTACTCACATCCGCCAGCACACCACCGCCAGGGCTATAAGTCAAGAATGAACTATGGTCCGCTGGCGGCCCGCAGATCTGGGGGGCGAGGTGGGACCGTTGAAGCGGCGGGGGCGGGCAGGCTCCCCGCTCCCTGCACCAGCTGCACGCAGCACAAGGCGTCGCTGCGCGCCGGAAGGCACCGTGGCTGGCCTGGAGGAGAGCGTTCGTGGGATGCGCGGAGGGCTTGGCCGCGGGCTGCCCATGGCTCAGCGTGCGCATGGGTGTCCCGGAGAGGGCCCGGTCTCGCGATGGAGGTTGGCCGGGCCTACGGGAGGAGGCGCGCCCGCAGCACCACCGGGCCCTTGAGGGGCGGCTCGGGCGCGTAGGGCGAGCCTATTGGGGGGCTAGGTACGGATGGTATGGGGGGCGAGGTGGGCGAGGACTGCATGATGTGCTTCCCAGCCGTCGGGCATCTTCGAAGTCACTCCGAGGTGGACCGGGTCATTGGAGGGGTGGCTGTCGAGGAGGGGGGCGATGCCGGCACGGGCGATGACGATGCAGGCGTGACGGTGGCGGGATGCGAGGACACACAGGCGGCCGGCTTCCAGGTGGAAAGCGGAGGCGTCCCAACGGCCGGAGAGCGGGTGCAGCACGATGGTGACGCTGAATTCGCGGCCTTGGAGTCGGTTGGCGGTGTCGACGGTGACACCGTGCAGGCGCGGATAGTGGCGCTGCAGCAGTGCGTTGATGTGGTGGGCCTGGCTGCGGTGGGCGACGCCGATGGCCAGGTCGCAGGGCTTCAGGACGCGTCCGTGGGAGTGGTTGTCGCAGGCTGCCGTGGTCTGCCGGTCAAGCAGTGCGGCGGCTGTTTGCAGGGCGGTGTGGAAGGCTTCCGTGTCGATGCGATGGGTGATGCGGGCGGGCAGTTCCAGCAGGGCCCATCCGGCACGGGCGGCCGTCTCGAGGGCCTGGTTGACGGGCGTGCGCATGCCGCGGACGTCGAAGGTGAGGGTCCGCTCCGTCTGATAGGTCGCGGCTTCGAAGGGAGTGAAGGGATAGAAGGCGTCGCGGATCAGGGGTACGGCGGTGGGCGGCAGGCGCCAGGAGGTGGTCAGGGTGTGGACGGGCAGGTCGCGGTTTTGGGCGAGAAGGACGGCGACCGCACTGTTCATGGGGTCGTGGGGCAGGCCGGCCCAGCGGTGGGTTTTGATCGTGGAGAACGGGTCGAGTTGACCTGGGTCGCCCACGAAGAGGGCTTGGTCGAAGAGGTGGCCGATGCGCAGGAGAATGTCGGAGCGCATCTGGTAGGCCTCGTCGATGATGGCCCAGGGCCAGTGGCCATCGCGGATGGTGGCCCATTTCATGGCCGTGCCCACGAGGACGTGGGCCGTCTTCAGGTCCTGGATGCGGTGGCCGACGCGCACGCCTGATAGCGCCAGCACGTCCGGAGGAACGGTGCGCTCGGCTGCGATGAGCCGGGCGGTGGGCACGTGGGAGCGGGCCAGGTGCCGTACGAGGTCGTCAGCTTGGCTGTTGGTCTGGGTGATGACGAGGCAGGGGGCGCCGTACTGGGCGAGAGTCTGCGCGGAGTGGATGACCAGGGTGGTTTTTCCGGCGCCGGGTGGTGCGTCGACCACCGATCCGGGATGGGTGAGCGTGGGCAGCTGTTCCACGATGGCGCATTGTGCGTGGTCTACCCGGTGGTGTGGCGCAGGCGGGCGCAGGCGGCGTGCCGCTTTTGCTTGTTGCCGCTTCGCTCGCGGGGCTGGGGGGCCTGCGTGGGTCCAAGGGATCTGGTCGGGCGGCGGGAACTGCGGCAGTTGGTGGCATTGGTCAGGGGCGAGCGTGCAGACCAGGGAGGCGCCGGTGTCGGGCAGGACGGTGTGGCGGGGGCGGGCCAGGGTGCCCATACCGGCGGTGACTTCGAGGTCGACGAGGGTGTCACCGTCACGAGGGGTGATTGCCCGGATCGTGTAGCGGGCGCCACGGTGGGTGGGACAGGCCAGGATCTGGCCGGGTTCCAGGCGCAGCGGGTCGGTGGTGGAGACGGTGAAGCGGGGACGCCACAGCGCTCGTTTGCTGCTTCCGTATTCGAGGTGGTCGGCGTCGACAGCGGTGACGGTGCCGGCGAAAGCTTCGCCGGAGGTGCGCAGTTCTGCTCGGGTGAAGGGGTCGTCGAGGGCGCGTTCGGCATGGAAGACCGCAGCGGTGTGTTCCCTGCGGGCCAGGCCGATGGCGGCGGCGACTGGGCTGTCGTGGGCAGGCTGGGGGCGTCCGTCCTGGGCAAGGTAGGCGGTCATGTCGGTGAACTGGGTGCGTTCTCGATTCCAGCGGCGCGGGGTGCCGTCGGCTTCGGGCAGGGCCTGCAGGAGGGTGTAGGCCTGCCACATGTGTTCCCACATGGGCTGCAGGGCGTGGGTCAGCAGGATGTGGACGTCGTTCATGCAGCGGGCCTGTTGGTGCGGATCGGCGCGGTAGGTGTGAAAGAGGGGGGCTAGGTGGTCGGTGTCGAAGGCCGGGTCGGTGGCCGGGCCGGCTGAGCGGTGGGTGGCGGGGTCTTCGGCGGCGAGGGCGGCCTGGTGGCCGCTGGCAGTGTGCTGGGGTGGGTCGATCCAGGCCAGCAAGGTGGCCAAGTCCTCGTCTTCCAGGGGGCTTTGGCCGGTGACCCAATGCATGGCGAGGAAGCTGGTCAAGGGGATGAGTGCGGCTGTGCCGACGAGTTCGGCGCGGGTGGCGAAGTAGGTCAGCCACTGGCCCAGGCACCGCACCGGGCAGGAGTCGGCGGATTTTCCGTCAACGGGACGCAGTCGCAGGTCACGTCCGAGAGTGTTCAGGTAGGCCACGGCCTGGGGGTTGGCCACCAGGAGCTGCGGGGCGGAGAGGAAACGCTGCCGCGCGGGCTTGGTGCGGGTGGCGGGCAGGTGTTCGCGGCTCTGCTGGTGTTCTCGGATGTAGGTGGTCACCCTCGAGGCGAGGGCTGTGAGCATGGGTGTGGTGCTGCCCGTCGGCGGCGCGAGGAGGAGTTCGGGGCGGGTGGGGTCGGTGCCGAGCATGACGGCCAGGGGGCGGGCCGCGGTGCCCGATTGCTTCAGGGGCAGCAGCATCAGGGGCTGGTCGCTTAAGTGCAGATGACGAAGCCGGCTGGTGGGTATGGCGTTACCGGTTGCGGCGGCGCGCATCCGCAGCAGGGTGGCGAGCAGGCTCATGTCGTATCTGCCAGGAAGTCGGCGTGGACACTTTCCGCGTGGCGCAGTGCCTGGGTGAGGTCGGCCCGCTCGCGTGAGGGGTGCAGTTGATTGTCGGTGAGGGCCAGCGCCAGGGTGATGGTGTCAATGCCGGCGATGTCGTCGCGGACCGTGGTGCCCAGGACTTCGGTCCGTCCTTGGTGGCGTGCCTCGCTGCGGCAGTAGGCGGCGAGTTCGCAGTGGTGCAGGCAGGAGGGGCTGTAATGCGCGCGGGGGGCTGACAGTGCTGCGGCGAGTTCTTCGCGGGGCCGTGTCGGATGCGCCTCACGGTCCGGGGCCAGGTCGAAGGTGGTGTTGGGGGGCAGTTGGTCGAGCAGGTCGGGCAGGCGGCGCAGCCGGCCGAGATGCCGACTCAGCGTCTTGATCTGCTGGGTCGCGTCGGCGAGGGCCGCGGCGGGGCGGCGGGAGAAGTCACGGGGGTTGACCAGGACCACCCGGTGGGAGACGCGCTCGGGCGGGTGGCCGTCCTCGGCAAGCAGTTCACGCAGGGCCAGAACGTACGCCGCGGCCCGCATTAGCGCGGCGGTGACTTTGGCGGGGTCGGCTTGGCCGTCGATGACGGGGAAGGATCTGATCTCCACGACGTGGAAGGTCTCGTGGTGCTGGACGGCGACGATGTCGGGTTCCAGGTAGGCGGGGTGGCCGGCGACGCTCAGACGGAGCACGGGGTGATCGAGCAATGTGCGGGCGCGTGCTGGGTCGCGGGCCGCACCGAGGACGAGGCTGCGGGTGTGGGCATAGCGCAGCGCCAGCGTTGACGGCTCACGGCCTGCCACGGAGTTGACGTCTGCGTAGGACGCCTCGGACAGGGAGAGGCCGAGGGTCTCACGGAGCAATCGCATGAGTTCGGCGCCGGCTTGGGCGGTGACCTGGCGCTCGAAGGCGGCGCCGTGGCCCAGAGCGATCGCGGAGGTGCGCAGCGGCCGCGGCAGGTTCAGGTGCGCGGCGAGGGCATCCTTGTTGACGCCGGCCGCATCGAGCAGGGCGCGCCGGTCACATTCGGGGTTGGCGGTCAGCGCGGCCAGGGTTTGGGCGGTGTGCGGAACGGCAGGGCCGGATCCTCTCAGGGCATCTAGCCGTGCGGCGAGCGAGTTCACGGTTCTTTCCTTGGATCACGGTGCGGTGGTGCGGCACGACGCGCGGTCAGGACGTGCGGCGCAGGCGGGTGACGTTGCGCAGGGTGTTGCCGAAGAGCCTTTCTATGTCGGCGAGTTGCTGTGCGCGGCGGGCGGCCTCGGTGCGGGCGTCGGCGTCGTCGTCGGCGTGGATGGCCAGTTCGGCTGCGGCGGCGCCGCGGAGCGCGTCCAGGTCGAGCGGCCCCTGGGCGGGGCAGCCGGGAATGTTGCGGTTGTAGTGCAGCAGGAGTCGGTGTACGGGCTCCTGCCGCAAGGTGCCATCGGTGCGGGCCTGGGCGGCTTCCGCCAATCGCATAGCCGAGGTGAGGAAGTGGACGCGGTGGGTGAGCGGGCCCACCACGCGTTGCTCCAGCGGCCAGGTGCTGAGGGCGAGGAGAGCGCGGACGGGGGCGAGCAGGTCGGCGGTCAGCGCTGAGCAGACGTAGTAGGCGCGCGCGTAGGGCGAGGAGCGAAAGGAGCGTTCCTCTTCCCGGCGCACGGCGGCCAACCGCCCGGTGTTCAACGGGCCGGAGAAGAACGCCTCGTGGACCTGGCTGACCAGCTTGGGTGTGGCGGGAACGGTCAGGAGCGTCAGCACCTGGTGGACCTGCTCGCGGGCGGGCAGCACCGTCCCGCCCAGCTCGGCCATGGACTGCGGCTGCGGCTGCGGCTGGATCGGTTCGGGCGCCGCGTCAGCGGAGCCGAACAGCGTGTTGTACGCGGTTTGGGTGCGCTTGAGCTCCTCGCCTAGCAGGCGGACTTGAGCACTGTCCTGCCGCATGTGCGCCTGCCGCATGTCCTGTTGCAGCTGTTGCATGCGCGCTTCGAGAGCGTCCAGGTGCTCATGCATGCGCGCATGGTAGCAGCGACTCAGAGTTGCGCATGTTCGCACAACTTTACGCAGTTTTATTGCTGTACTGTCCCGGCCTCGAGGGCAGTCCTCTGCCCCCTCCCCCTCCATGCTGTGCACGAGAAAGGCGCCGTATGAGCAGGCTGATCCATACCTCCGACTGGCATCTGGGCCACACGTTGTTCCGACATTCCCGGGAGGAGGACTTCGACGCCGTGCTGGCTGAGATCGTGGCGGTCGCCCACGAGAGCAGGCCGGATCTGATCGTGCACAGCGGCGATCTGTTCGACTCCTCCCGCCCCTCGCCGCAGGTGGTGATGCGCGCCGTGCGTGTGCTGGACCAACTCGCCGAAGTGGCCCCCACCGTCGTCCTGGCCGGCAACCACGACTCCTGCGGACACTTCGAGTTGCTCCGGTACCTCACCGGTCCCGCACGCGGCCGGGGGCTCTTCTTCATCGACCGGCTCCGCGAGCCGCACGACGGCGGTGTCCTCACCTTCGATGCGTGCGGCGGCAAGCAGCGCATCCGGTTGGCCGTCCTGCCGTACGTGCATCCCAACCGGTTCTGGGAGCGCTCCATGGTGTTCGGTACGACCTATGCCGACTACGCCGCGGCGATGCGCGGGCTGCAGGCGCGGCTGGCGGCCGGTCTGTTCGAGGGGCACGATCCCGACCGGGATGTGCTGGTGTTCGCGGCCCATGTGTTCATCGTCGGCGCCCGGCGCTCCCACAGTGAGCGCATGGCGGACTGCCAGGAGCACCAGGCGATTCCCGCAGCAGATCTCCCGCCGGTCGCCTACGCCGCTCTCGGGCACATCCACGCCCCACAGGCGGTGATCGGTGCTCCGACTGCCGCTGCCCGCTACGCGGGCAGCCCGCTCCAACTCGACTTCGGCGAAGCCGGCGAGGCCAAGAGCGTCTCCATCGTCGACGCCAACCCTGGGCGTCCTGTCCGGGTCCTGCCGCGCCCGCTGACCAGCGCGCGCCCCTTGGCCAGCTTCACCGGCACCTTCGAAGAACTGTCGGCCCGGGCCAGTGAGTTCGCGGGAACCCTCCTCAAAGTGGTGATCACCGGCGAGGAGACCGACGCTCACCTGCGCCGCAAGGTCGCCGAGATGGTGTCCGACGCGACCGTCCTCAGCGCGGCGCCTGCCCGGGAGGCGTCCCCCGACACGGTGCTGGACACGGATCTCGACGACGAGCCGGACCTGCCCGATGCTTTCCGCGCCTACCTGGCCGAACAAGACGTGCCCAACAGCAGCGCGCAGGACACCGTCGCCGCCTTCGCCCGCCTGCTCACCGAACTCGACGAGGAGGACCCGCCGCCGGCCCCCGCGGAGGAACTGCTGCGTGCCGCACTGGCCGATACCTGGACGGAGGCGTCATGAGGCCCGTACGTCTCACATTCACCGACCTGCGCAGCTACCGCGGTACCCACACGGTCGACTTCACCAGCAAGAGCCTGATCGGGATCCTCGGGGACACCGGCGCCGGGAAGACCACCGTGCTGGAGGGACTCCTGTTCGCCCTGTACGGGAGGTCCTCCTGGGCGCCGGACGGCTACTCATTGATCAGTCACGGCTGCGCGAGCATGAGCGTGGAGTTGGAGTTCTCCGTGAACGGGCAGCGCTGGCGCGTCGCCCGCGCCCTGGCCTCCGGCAAACCCCCCAAAGCTGTACTCGAGCCGCTGCCCGGCAGGGACCCGGACAAGCGGGTCGACAACATGGGCGCGGTCAACAACGCGATCGTCAAGATCGTCGGACTGAAGTTCCAAGGCTTCATCCGCACGGTGCTGCTGCGCCAGGGAGAATTCGATGCCCTGCTGAAGGCCCCCTCGAGTGTGCGCGCCGGCATCCTGCGCAGTGTCTTCAGCATCGATGAACTGGAACGGGTACGCACCTACGCGCACACGCGCATCGAGCGCCTCAATACCGGCGTTGCCCAGACCATCCAGCAACGGGCACGGCTCAAGGAGAATCCGCTCGACAGTGCCGCCCAGCTGGAGCGGGAGGTGGAGCGCACCCTCAGCATGGCCCGCCAGCGGCGTGAACGCCTTGACCTCCTACGCGAGGCCCAGGACCGGGTGGCGCAGCAGCCCCGCATCAAGGACGTGGACAGGGCGACACGGGCACTGCGGCAGCGTGCCGTGGACGATGCGGCCGAGACGATCGCAGCGACCATTGCCCGGCAGAAGGAGCTCGACGCCGAATCCGCGCTGTTGCAGGAGGGCGCCCAGGTGTTGGCGGCCCGCCTGGAGTCGGCGCAGGCCGCGCTGGATGAGGCTGCCGAGGCCGGCGACACGGTCGTGTCCCTGTCCGGTGCTTTGACGGTACTTTCCCTCCTGCCCACCCAGATCAGCGATCTGAGCTCCCGGGGTGAACGGCTGGAACAGGAACAGCACGCGCACCGCGAGCAGGACCAGGAGGATGCGCAGGCCCGTCAGGAGCTGCACGATCACGAACAGCAGCACGCGGCCCTCGATGAGGCCGCTGGCGAAGCGGAGCGGGCTGGCGCCGAGGTGCGCAGGCACAGCGAACACGTCCAGGACGCGGTGCGCCAAGCACTGCAGGATGCCGGGGCCGTGGCGGGGCACCGGCACGCGGAACCGGCGCTACTGCAGACGGTTATGGATCTGCGCGCGCACAAAGCCGCCTTGGACGCAAAGCTCAAACAGCTGCGCAGCGCCCACGACGCGGCGGCCGGCCAGTTCGCGACACTGCAGCATGAGGATGCCGCCCATTGCGCCGGGTCCCATCTCACGTCCGGTGATGCCTGCTCGGTGTGCAGCCAGCCGCTCCCGAAGGACTTCGCTCCCCCGCCGCCCTTGGATGCCAAGGCCCTGGAACGGGCCAAGCGCACGGTCGGTACGCGTGCGGCCGCCCTCAACAAGGGGGTGAGCGCCCTGGCCGAAGTCACCTCTGCGTTGAGCACCGCCGAGAAGGCGCTTGAGCGCCACCGGCCTGAGCGTCTGGCCGTCGGCGAGCGCTTGGATGCATCCCTGCGCCGCGTCCACGACCTTATCGAGGCGCTGCGCTCCCACTGTGCTACGGCCCCGTCCGCCGCCTTGGCGGCGATGGGCCAGGAGACCCTCGCGCGGACTCGTGTGGTCAGCGAGCAGGAGCCCGTCAGCAGCGCCCAACTCACCAGCATCATCCGGGAGCTGGTGACGCCGCTGCGTACGGTGGTGGAAGCCGACGCCATCGCAGTCTTCACCCAGGCGAAGGAAAAGGCGGCAGCCCTGCGGGCGGAAAATGAAGCGACCCGCGCCGAACTCAAGCGGCGCCGCAGCCGACTGCAGCGTGACCGCAAGCGTCTGGACAGTGCCGTGGCACAACACGAGAGCGACCTACAGACCCTGGTGGAGCAGATCGCTGGTCTTCCGGCCTTGGTGCAGCCTGTCCAGCCCTCTCCCCCCGAACTGCCCGGTACTTTGGATATCGCCCGCTCCCAGCAGAAGGTCACCCAGCGCCTTGCCCAGCTTCAGAAGATCTCCGACGGCCACGAGCAGGCGCGCGAGGCGCTGGCGGCCAACGTCGCAGAGCAGCGGGTGCTGGAAGACCGCCGCCAGCGCTCGGTCCACACTCCGGTCCGCAAACTCGCCCATCAGCTGGAGCGGTGGGCGGACGCGACCACGGACACCGCCGACATCCTCGGCAAGGACCTCCCCGGCGAGCTGCCCCCCGTGCCGGACGGAAGCGACCTGGCCGCCGCCGACGCCTACACGGCTGCGCTGACGACACTGAGCTGCCAGCTGACCGGGGACCTAAAGCAGGCCAGACAGCAGACCGCAGCGGTATCCCAGGCGTTCAAGGAAGAACTCCTTGCCCAAGCCGGCGCCGACGCCACCGACGCCGACCCAGACCCCGGCTTTCCGCTGCCCCCTGACGGCGATCTGCTCGCACCTGCCGCCCTGGATCCGCTCAGCGGCAAGACCAGTGCCGCAGAGACCGCCCACGACACAGCCGTGGCCGAACTGCGCACCGTCCGGTCTCAAATCCCCTACGCCGAAGCGCTGGACCAGGCCAAGGAGGCGGCCGAACAGCAGGTCGCTGCCTGGAAGAGGGTCAGCGGCCTGCTCACCGACGGCAAGTTTCTGACCTATCTCACCAACCGGCGCACCCGCGCCCTGTTGATCCTCGGCAGCCGCATCCTGCAAGAACTCTCTGGCGGGGATTACGCGTTCGCCGAGAACTTCCAGATCCTGGATCGGCCCACGAACCTCGTCCGCGCCCCAGAGACCCTCTCCGGCGGGGAGACCTTCCAGGCCTCCCTCGCTCTGGCCCTCGCTCTCGTTGAGCTGCACAGCCAAGGGCACCAGCGGGTGGAGAGCCTGTTCCTGGACGAGGGCTTCGCGTCGCTGGACTCCGAGCGCCTGGACGAGACCCTGGCCGTCCTGCGCAACAGCGCCGACAGGGACCAACTCATCGCCGTCATCAGCCACTTGTATCCGGTGGCCGAGGCGGTCGACGAGGTCTTGCTGGTCACCAAGACCGACCAGGGTTCCCACAGCGCCTGGCTCACCGAGGAGCAGCAACTCGACTTCGTCCGCGACGGAGTCCGACAGCTGGTGGAACACCTCTGAGCCGCTTGTCACACGCCCTGAGTACAGCCGGACCGAAACGGGACCTGCTCGAGCCGCCTTTTCGCATGGGGCCCTGCCGCGTGCGCGGCCGCCCCGGCGTTGGCACACCCGCAGCCATGACGTGAGACCCGATTCCCTCCACCTGCACCCTTGATCGCGAAAGGAGACGGACCGCATGAGCGGCTCGTGTCCACCCAGCCCACACCCCACCCCACCCGCCCTCCCCGCCCGGCTGGGACGCGCGGCCGCCATCGCGCGGCTCGTCGCGCTCGACCAGCGCAATCAACTGCTCACCGCGCACGTGAAGTTGGCCGCGCAGGCCCTGGGCCGCTCGGAGCGGACGGTATGGCGGTGGCTGGCCGAGGCACGCAGCACCGGCCGTCACACCCCGCTCGCCAGGACCCGGTTCACCATCACGCCGGAGATCCGGCGGCTGCTGGTGCTGTGGTGCGGCAACGCCTCCGCCGTACACCGTGAACTGCGCCAGCGTGCCGCAGACGACCCCCGGCAGGCGGTGCCGTCACTGGCCACCCTGCACCGGGCGCTGCGCCTGGATCTGACGCCCGGGGACCGGGCCGGCCTCGCCCACGGGGAGACAGCACGACGCGCCCATGACGTCTTCGGTAAGCGCCCGCCCACAGAACGCAACGCCGCGTGGGAAGGCGACCACAAGTGCGTACCCGTGCAGGTATGGGTCGAGGGCGAACTCGTGCAGCCCTGGGTGACTTGGTTCATCGACTGCGCGACCCGCGTCATCACCGGAGTGGCCATCACCCCCCACGCGCCGAGCACCGACGCCGTACTGGCCGCGCTGCGCACGGCCTTGGATCGCACCGGGACGTTCGGGCCGGCCGGAGGGCTGCCCGGCCTGGTCCGCGTGGACCGCGGCAAGGAGTACCTGTCCGCCGCCGTTACCTGCGCGCTGGGCGCATTCGCCGTGCCCGTCGTGGACCTGCCGCCCTACACCCCTCATCTGAAAGGGACCATCGAAGCCCTCAACGGCGCTGCAGAAGAAATGCTGTTCGTCTCCCTGCCCCGCTACACCCGCCAGCCCAAGCTCACCGGCAAGCGCACCGTCGATCCGGACGCGCCGGCGCTCACCTTCGAAACTTTCGTCAAACTGCTCCTGGACTGGGTGAGGTGGTGGAACACCGAACACAAGCCCAAGCGCCTGGCCGACCGCACCCCGCTGGAGGCGTGGCGGGCGGACCCGACCCCCGTGTACGACGTTCCGGCCGAGCAACTGGCCCTCTTCGGCCTTCAGGACGACGGCCGTACCCGCACCATCAGCACGCACGGCGTGCGCTGGCACAACCGGCACTACATCGCCGAGTGGATGGTGGGCCTGGTCGGCACCCGGGTGATCCTGCGCTACCTACCGCACCACGAGACCAGCATCGAGGTCTTCGACGTGCAAGGTGCGCACCTAGGCCCAGCGTTCTTGGCCAGCGCCGCCACCCCTGAGCAGATCCGCCAGGTCCGAGACGCCCGCGCATCCAAGGCCCGGCGGCTTCGCGCGGACGCGAAGGCGGCCGCCAAACTGCGCCGCGAACGCTTCGAAGCCGTCACCACCGCAGCTCCGCCACAGCGGCTGCAGGCGCTGACCGAGCACGAGGCCGAGACCGAACTGTCCGGCGCGGCCGCACTGGACCTGTCCCGGCTGGCCAACCCCGGCTTCATCCCGCACCTGCCACCCTCCGACGACTGGGCCCGCCCTCTGCCGCCGGACACCGCCCCGGACGCCCCTCAGGATCGCGCGTGAACAGTGACATGAACTTCGGCCGGCTCCCTGCGGAGAGCGCCGACCATTTCCACCGTCTGGACGCTCAGGTGGTCGGCACGGAAGCCCTGTTGACGACGGTGGACAACATCCAGGACACCATCGAGGCGCAGGGCATGATGTGCGCCTTCGGATCGGCCGGCTTCGGCAAGACGATGTCTGTGAACTGCGCGCTGCGCAAACTCGCCCCGGACATCACCTACCGCCTGGAGCTGCGCTCCGGCCCCACCCCGCGCGACATCCGGCACGGCCTGTTCCAGGCCCTGGGGCTGCCCGGGGAGCCGCCCACCCGTCCGATCGAATTCGACACCCTGCTCAAAGAGACACTGTCGGAAACCTTCCGTGTCCTGGTGTGTGACGAAGCGCAGTGGATGGGGCGCAGCTCGTTCGAGTACTGGCGGCACTTGTGGGACGACCGCAACACCCAGATCTCCGTGATCTTCGCTGGCGGTGACGGCTGCTACAAGGTCCTCAAACGCGAGCCGATGCTCACCTCTCGGATCTTCATCTGGCAAAAGTTCACCCGCATGTCGGAGAACGAAGTCGTGGCCACACTGCCCGCCTTCCACTCCGCGTGGTCGGGAGCGGACCCGCACACGATCCGCGGCATCGACCGCGCCGCGGCACACGGCAACTTCCGCAACTGGGCCACCGTCACCAAGCATCTGATCAACGGCATGGACAAGATGCAGCTGACCGAGATCAACGACGACCTGGTCCGCTGGGTCTACAGCAAGCTCAGCGGCATGTAACCGCAAGGCCAGCCGGGGGGGCGCTCACCAGGCGCGCCCCCGGCCGGCTCGTCCCGGGGCACGCACGGCACCGCCCCTGAGAGCGGTGCCACGCGGAAGGACAAGGAACAGTGAGGCGCGCCGCGCACCAGGTGACGGTCGTCATCGATGACCACGACGACTTCGCGTACACCCAGGCCGCCCTGCACGCGCACCAGCCCGGGCAGGGCCGCATCACCGTGCAGCCGACTCCGGCCAGCAGCCGCCCCGCTGCCCTTGCCCACGATGTCCTCTACGCCCTGGGCAAGCGCCTGGCACCGGGCCCGGGCACCCCTGATGGGCGGCTGGACTCGGTGGGCCCCGCCTGGCTGGCCGCGGCCGCGTGGAGCGCTGCGAGCGGGCTGCGGCACCTGGTGGTCACCCGCACACACCTGCTGAGCACCGCACGGCTGGAGCAGCTCCTCGCCTGGCGAGCGGCAACCGGGATCCAGCTGACGGTGCTGTGGCAGGCCTCCCCCCGGCGCATGCCGCCGGTGCTGGCCTGCGCCGGGCGCCGACTTGAGGGCCTCCGCCCGCTCCAGGCGGTGCTCGCCGAGCCGGGGCCGGCGCCCGCCCGCCCGTTCTTCCCGCCGCTGCCCACCCCACCCGCCGCCTCTGCCCCGGCCCTCCAAGAGCCGCACGCGCCCCTGCCACGGCCCCCCGCACTGCCGGCCCCGCCGCCACGGCCGCGCGAGGCCTGTGCCGGGGCTGCCGCGGCAGCCCAGTTCCTCTCCCCCTCCCCCACCCTGCCAGTCCACCCCCAGGACGCCGCGCACCTGGCCGCTCTCGCCCACCCGCTCACCGCAGGCGCCCTGAGCGCGCTCGCGTTCACCTCCACCACGCAGATCGCCCTGCGGTGCATCCGCGACATCGACCTCGACGGCAGCATCACCGTGCTGCGCACCCACAGCCCCGGCCACCGCCACTGCCGCCTGCACACGGTGCCCGCCTGGGCGCGCCCCCTGCTCACCGCAGCACGCGCCCATCACCGCCTCGCCGCCCGCCTCCCCGCCGAAGAACTGTTCACCCCGGGACCGCTCCCGAACGCGGGCCGCCGGTGAGCCCTTGCGAAGCACCTCTGCGGGCTCTCCGCACCCCGCCCTGAACCGCACAGGAGCGGTGGAAGACGGCCTGGACCGCGCGCCGCTCTGGCCTGACACGGGGTCAGGAAGAAGCGGGAAGCGGTACGGATTTCAGCAGACCCGGGAGTGTGGGGAGAACGTCGTTGTAAAGGGTCTCCTGTTCGCAGCCGTGCCCACCGGTTCGAGCGATTTCATCGGCCAGATCACGCAGGGCTGCGATTCCCTGACGCGCGAGCCGGACCGCGAGTTCGCGGTTCTCTTCCAGCTTCGCGGGCTCCTGGTGGTACTTAATGCCAGCACGGTAGAGGTCGACGGTCATCGCGACGGGTGTGATGGGCCGCCCGATACGGTCGGCGAGGTTACCGATGATGCGAATGCCGTGGGCGTCGAGGTCGCCCCACGCCGCGACGGGCAGACCGTCGAGACCGCGGAGGAATTCGGCCAGTCCGCTGGTCGCGTACCCCTTGCCCCAGATGCACAACCAGGTGTCGGCGATCTCCGGGATCTTGCAGACCTGTTCAAAGGTGTCCTGGTTCTCGACCAGGAAGATGCCCCGGGCATCGCAGGAGATCATGCCGAGGGAGCGGACCCCGCGGGCAGGCAGAGCGAGCCAGGGGTTGCAGGCTGCCGCATCGGCGATGACGGTTCCGACGCGCCACTGTAGGGGGCCGCGGATGCGTAGTTCGGTGTCGGCCTTGTCAACGGCCTGGTCGAAGGGGATGCCGATCAGGTTGGAGAAGGCCTGCTGCCTGGCTGGGGTCCAGGCGCTCTTGGTGTTGCGCAGGCTGCGTCCGGCGAGTTCCTTGGCAGTGATCTTGCGGGGGGTGTCCTGGGCGGGCCACCAGATGCCAGCCGCCCGGATGGCGACCTCGTACACGCGCCAGTCCTCGGCTCGTGTGGCGGTGCCTTCGGGGATCTTCAGGACGCGCCCGGGTGGTGTCTTGGCCAGCAGCGCCTGTTCATGGGCGAGTTGAGGGACGCCGGACATGATGTCGAGGAGCTCGCGGTGCAGGTCTTCGGGGTGCTGGCGGCCTTGGAGTTCGGCGAGTTTGTCCTCGGCGAGTTCGGCCCACGACTGGGTCAGGGTCCATGACCGCGGGCTGTAGGCGGTGCCGTTGACGACGTCGCAGCGCAGGATGACGGCGCCGCAGCGGATGAGGTCGACCACGGTCTGCCAGGCGTCGCCGAGGTCGGCTTGGATGGTGGGCCAGCGCTTGGTGGTCTTGGTCCGCAGGACCTTCATCAGTTGTCGGGTGGTCAGGGCGGGCGGCGGCTCATAGGGGCTGACGGGGTGGTCGGCGACGAGGTCGACCTGCCGGGGACTGACCCGCCGTCGCTGGTCCCTGGGGACGCTCACGTGGATGGTGTCGTCGGCGTCCTTGGTGATGCGCGGCAGGGTGACAGCGGTGATGCCCGGCGGCAAGTTACGCAAGGGGACGGTCTCGCGGCCGTGTGCCTCGCCGATGAGGAGTGGAGGCCTGGGGGTGGGATCAGACATGGGCGCGTCCTGCGGTGATCCAGTCTTCGGTGAGTTGGGTACGGTCACCGTTGCTGTCGAAGGCCCAGATGTTGGTGGGCTGGTTGATGATGTCGGCCGCTGATGCGTGGACGAACCACAGCAGTTCCCCGCAGACATCGGCGGCGTCGGCGAGGACGCTGTCCTGGCAGGTGCCGAGGATGGTCAGGTGTTGGTCACGGGCGACGTCACGCAGGGCGGCGAGCATGTCCTTGCGGTTGACCTCCCCGAGGCTGTTGCCGAGTTCGTCCAGGATCAGGACTCTGCCCTGGGTCTGGGAGTCGGCCAGGAGTGCCGCGAGGACCAGCAGGATGGCATGCACTTTGACCTGGGCGCTGTTGGCGTTTTCTCGGTAGGAGACATATCCGCCGCTGCGGGAGCGTTTCCACCGCGGAATGACTTGCCACTGCCAGTCACCGGCGCCCTGGGGGCGGACGCTGATGTGCTCGAGCTTGGCTCCGTGGCCGTCGCCACGCAGGTCGAGGTCGTTGAAGGCGGCACTGATCTGGGCGAAGAGGCCGTCGAGGTGCTTTTCGATCATGTCCTGGAGGGTTTCCAGGTTGCGGACGCAGGTGGCGACCCCGGTGGTGAGTTCTGCGATCGCCTGTTCCCGGGCGTGCTGGTCGCGGGTAATGCGCGTTGCAGCCACTTCGTCCTGGTCGCGGTGGCCGGCGAGGCGATTGTCCAGCGGTGCCGCCACGTCGGTGAAGGTGAGGGTGGGCAGGGCCGTAGGGTCGGTGTCGGAGAAGGCCCGCATCGTCTCCTCTCCGGCGCGGAGCTCTTCGCCGACGTCTGCGCCTGGGGTGCCGTCCAGCCCGTAGTACTCGTAGGCCTTGCGTAGTTCGTCCTGCGCCTGTCGGTGCAGGGTCGCCGGCCGGGGTGAACGAGCCTGGTCCGATGCCGGGTCCAAGAGGCGGGCGGCGTCTTCGAGGGTGCCGTCCCACTGCAGCTGCCACTGGGCTGCTGCGACTTGGCTGCGCTGGCGTTCAAGAGCCGCCAGGGTGCGGTGCCGTTCCTTGAGCGCCTTGCTGACCGCTTCCAGTTTGAGCTTTGCATTGGCGAGAAGCTGCTCGTGGGAGGCGTGCCGGGCCACGGCTTCCTTCCAGGTCTGCTGGAGTTTCTGTTCGTCGTGCGCGGCCTTGTTGACGCGGCCGGTCAGTTCGTCGATCTGGGTCTGAAGGTCGTTCTCTCGGGTGCGGAGGCGTGCGAGTTCTTCGGCGGCCTCGGCGGCCGCGTGCTGGGTCGTGGCCAGGGTGAGGGCAGCGGCGGCAACGGTCACGGCCTCGGCGGCCTCAGCGGTGCCCTGCTCGGCGGTTGTGAGATCGTCGCGGGCTTGTCGGAGCCGGGCTTCGCGCCCGGCCAGCGGGGTCGTGAAGCCACCCATCACGGTCAGGGCCAGCGCCTGGTCATGGACGGCAGCGCCGTCGGCTGAGGGGATCAGACGTTCTTGAAGGGTGCCGAGGAAGCGCGCCACGTTCAGGGTGCTGTGCATGCCCTCGGGCAGGCGTTCTTGCCCTTCGTCGGACGAGATGATCTGCGCGCCGGGCAGAGCGGCATGCAGAAGGCGGCGGGCCTTTTCTTCATGCTCGGGTTCGACGACGATCGCGTCCTGCCAGGGCGCTAGACGCGGTTCCCACGCGGGGCGGGCGGCCTCGTCCACGTTGAGCTGGTCGAGCAGGCCGTGCGCGGGGATGCGGTGTTCACTCAGCAGATCGATGGCGTGGCCAGCCTTCCCACTGCGGCCCCGTTCGACGTTGTGCAGGTGGGTGCGGGCTCGGGTGGCGATGTCTTCGGCGTCCAGGCGTTGCAGCTCAGCCTTGGCGTGATCGCGTTGGCGTCGTTCCAGGCGGGCGGCCGCGGTGGCGCAGTCGCTGCCGTCCCAGCTTTGTGCCTGGGGCAGGAGCGTGGTCCGCTGACTGTGCAACAGCGCCTGCTGGGTGGTCAACTCCGTCATCTTGCTGGACAGTTCGCGTGCATGTTCTTGGGCGCCGGACCACGTCTGGCGGGCTTCGCTCTCCTGGGTGGCGAGGTCCGCAGCGGAACCGAACGAGGTCACATGGCCCTCGGCGTCCTGCACCAAGTCTGCGACTGCCGCGGCCGCTTGCCTCTCCTCCTCCATGGCCGCGGCGATGCGCTGGTCGCTGTCGTGGGCGTCGCGGAAGGAGGCCGCGAGGTAGCGGCGCCATGCCTCGTGACCGAGCTGGAGGGCGAGGCGGGCAGCCTCGCGGGCGTGCACGCCGCTCATCACGTCGTCTTCTGCGAGCAGCGCCTGGGCGTGCTCCGTCTGGGCCTTGTCGAGGTTGATCTGGTGTTCCAGGGCCTGGCCACGCAGGTCCTCTTCCTCTTCCAGCAGGTGTGTCATGCCCGACAGGGCGATTAGGGACCGGCCGATGTCGTGGGGCTCCATCTCGGTCAGCTGCTGGCTGAGCAGCGAGGGAACGGGTGGGCGCAGGGCGGTGTCGAGGTAGGTAAGGCAGCGCGGGGCGGTGCCGTAGAGTTTCTCGGCCATGGCCCGGGCGGAAAGGATCTGGCGTGTGCCCAGCTCGCGCCACAGGGCGTCGGCCTGGATGCTGCGCTCGTGATCGGTGGGGGCGTCGGCGAGGTGCAGGCCCTCGATCCAATTGGCTTGCAGGTAGGGGGCGGTGGTGGCGATGCGGACCCATACGGTCAACGAGCTGGTGACGGGGTCGGCAGGGTCGGCGAAGACGCCGACGATGTAGCCGTGGGTGACCGGAGAGGCATGGTGAGCTTGGTCGACGCCGGCTGCGTCGGGACGGAACAGGATGCCGCTGGCGTGCCGGCCCCCGTTGGCCTCCAGGCGCCACTGCGGGTCGGCCAGCAGCAGGGAGACGGCGATGAGGAAGCTGGTCTTGCCGGAGCCGTTCGAGTCGTCCTTGGGACCGAGGCCGGAGACAGCGATGAAGGTCTCCGGGAGGATCGGAACGGCGTGTGCCGTAAGGCGGGCGATGTCGAAGGTCTGGACACCGACGAGTTGACGGTCGCCGACAATGCCCCGGGACGGATCGGACGCGGGCGGAGTAGTCATGGTGTGTCGGGCACCTCGTGGTCGGGAGCGGCAGCCGGAGGCACGACGCGGAGGGCGCGGCGGCGACGGATCGATTCGGCGAGGGGACCGTCGGGGTCGGCGAGCAGGATCAGCTGTTCGAACAGCTCGGCGCCCACGGCCGGCGTCAGGCGCAGGAACTGGTTGCCCAGGACGTAGCCGGGTTTGGTCCGGCGGACCAGATCGGCGTCGGTCAAGCGCTGCAACGCGCCGGTGAGGGCCACGTCGGACACCTGGCAGTCCTTGAGCTGATCCCTGGGCACGGGGGTGCCCTGGGTCCACAACTGCTCGGGCAGGGTGATGCCGGACGCTCGTGGAATGGCGACGCTGAACAGCAGGATCAGAGTGAGGACGGCGCGGTCGTCGCGCGGCAGAATCCCGATTCCTTCGTGCGCCAGACGTTGTCTGATCTCGTCGGTGTAGCCGGTGAGGTAGCCGCCGCCGACCGCGAGCAGCGTGCGTCCGGATGCGGCCAGGACCTGTTCCACCACGACCCGCAGCGGGGTCTCTGCGAGGGCGCGATAGTGGGCCGGCCGCACAGGGAGCATAGCGGTCTCCACTGCGCAGACCGCCGCTCGAACGTCCGCTCGCCGGTTGTGGGACAGGGCTTGCAGTGCCGGTACGTCCACCGGTTCACCTCTTCCTCGGGGCGGGCAGGACGTCGTAGCCGCTGCGGAGTTCGGCCACATCGCGCTCGGACCACAGCGCGACCATGGGTCCGAGGCGGATCATGCCGTCGCCGGCGTCCGCCGAGAGGTGGCCGCAGGCACGCAGGAACCGCAGGGCCGTCAGGAAGTGTGCGCTCTGGCCCAGTGCGGCCACGCCTTCCCGGGGAGTGAGGGCGTCCTGGAGGGGAGCCAGGGAGGCGATGACGTCCTCCTGCGCGGCGGGCTGTCCCGGGTACAGCGGCTGGCTGGGGTCGGGCCAGCAGTGGCGGATGCAGCAGGCCAGTGTGACCAGGCGGACGGCCGAGGCGGTGCGGTGGGCGTCGCTGTCGCCCAGGGCGCCGCTGGCCGGTTCCACGTCGAGGGCCCAGCCGGCCATCAGCTCCTGGATACCGTCGGGTGTGACGGTATCCACCAGACGGCGCTCCACATCGTCGACGACGCGGCGCAGCTGGCTGAGTTCGGCGCGGTCCGCGGGGACGGGAACCGTGCGCAGGGCCCGGGCGCGTGCCAGCAGGTAGGGGTCACTCATGGGGGCTCTGCGGTGCGGCTTCGGTGTCGTCGTCCATGCCTTGGGGGCTGTCGGGGATGCGGTACGCGGTCACCGGTGAGGCGTAGGTGACCGGGCCTGCACCATCCACGATGACCTCGCGGGAGATGTCGAGCATGAACGGGATGGCCGGGTCCGCTGCGGCGCGCAGCAGCTCGATCAGATGCTTGACCGCTGCCTGCCAGGGCAGGGCCCGTAGGGCGGCGGTGACGTCGGCTTCGTCCTTGCCGGCCATGAGCAGGGTCACGGTGGCCTCCCGTCGCTGGCGGGCGAGCGCGGCCTTGGCGCGTGCGGCCTCGACCGGGTCCGGTCCGGGCGGCCGCGACGGGGGGCGGGGCAGGCGCTGCCGTGGTGGTGGGGGCTGGTGGTCGGCTGCGGCGGTAAGGATCTGACCCGTGGTGATCTGGACGTGCGGCGGATCGAAGACGGTCGTGGCGAACACCTGGGCAAGCGCGTCGGCGGAGGACCGCCGGGCCGCGGTCACGTACTGCTCGGGAAGGAGCATGCTGAAGTTGCGGCGGGTGGTGGCTTGTTGCATGAGCCGGTCGTGGAACTCGTTGACGGCTGCCGTGTAGCGCAGGGCTTCCTGGATCAGGCGGGTACCGGCAGGACGCAGCGCGGGGTACTGCTCGGCGACGGCGTGGACCAGGTGTTTTGCCTCCTCGAGCGAGGTGGTGTAGGCATGGTGGTGGCGCTGGCCAAGCAGTTCTTCGACGGGCCTGGTACGCACGAGCCGCAGCAGGTGGTTGGTGTAGTTCGCCAAGCTGCGCCGGGCCTGCGCAATCTTGGCGGCCAGTTGCTCCTCGGTCAGGGAGCCGTTCAGGAGGCCTTCGCGGGTCCGGTCCAGCAGCATGGTGATCTCTTGGACACCGCCGGCCTCCCCGAGCCGCTCATAGACCAACAGCGCCGCGCCGCTGGTCGGGTTGAACACATACCGCTGGTCGTGGGCCTTGCCGCGCAGCGACTCCAGCAGACGAAGCTTGATGAAGACCCGGAATCTCGCATCAAACTCGCAGGCGGAGGCAACCGCAGCACACGCCTGGGCTATCTCCGCGCGGCTCAGGCCGTGTTCGGAGCCGAAGTCGCCGAACACGTCCCGGATGGCCTCGGCGATGCGCAGTGCCACCGGATCGCGTGTCACTGCGCTCGGTGCAGCAGCGACCGGTGCCACGAATGGCGGTATGTGCTCTAGACCCTCCGCGTCGTCCTCCTGCTGCACGGAGAACAAGTCAGGCTGATCCGGCAAGTCCCCCTCCACCTCGCATCACGTGCGTCCCTGGACCAGCATGACCGCTACCGGGCTCAAAGGGCCTGGAAACCACAAAACTTGTCTTTGTCCATCCCTAGCCCCAGCCGCAGCAGTGAGCGCGTGTCAGGTGCATCGGGATAGCCGAGGTGTCCATCGTCCCGTCGTGCTGGAGCGGAGCCTCGCGTCGGGCCTGGCCGTCCCGGAAGGGGTGCGGGCCGGCTGGCAGGCCGATCTGGCGGGCACCTGGCTTCATGTCCTGGCATACGAGCACCCCAAGCCCGTGACGTTCCTGGAGGCAGTACCCGGCCCGGACGACGAGACCGCCGTGGTGGTGGGCGACGAAAAGACCATCCATCTGTGGCACGTCGGGCGTGATGCCGCCAAGCCGATCGCAAGCGGCTCGTTCCAGGAGAACCGCTGCTGCGCCGTGCAGCTTCCGGACGACCGGATCGCTGTCGTGGTGGCTGGCAACACAGGAGCGGTCGTCGTCGATGCCACCACCGGCGAGGTGGCAGGACTACCCGACGGCGGGCGGGGCATCACCGCGCTGCTGGCGCTGCCCTCCCCCACCTGCCGCTGCCTGGTGATGGGGGCAGCGCGCTCCCGGCTGCTGGTGTGGGACGTGGCCAGTGGCGAACTCGTCGAGGACGGCACGCTGCCCCACCGCCCCGCAGTCACTTCGCTGTCTCTCATCCCTCTGCCCGATGGCTGTGTCGCGGTGGCCGTCGCCACGCCCCACGAGATCGTGATCTGGGACCCTCGAGACCGGAGTCCGATCAGCCGGATGGACACCCCGTACACCGCCGCCATGACCCCGCTCCCCCACGTCCGGGGAACCTGTCTGCTGGCAGCAGGCAACGGCACCGGCATGCGGCTGCGGGAGCCCCTCACCGGGCGTCTCGTGCATTCCCTGCTCACCGCGGCACCGGTCACCAACATCGTCCACACCCCCGGCCGCACGCAGTACGTGCACATCGGCGGTCCAACGGGGCTTGCCACTCTGAACTGGCCGCTCCAAGCAGAGCCGTCGTAGGGACACCACCGCCCGACAATGCCCACTGCCGGAGCACAGCTTCACACCTGCAGGGAGCCTCTGACCAGAACCAACTCGCACCTGTCTATAGCAGTCGGCATGAGAATGACTTGGGCTATCGTCACGCATGTCAGCAACAGGTCGGCACTACCCGTCAGTTCCAACCAGCAGGTCACTGAGGCTGCGTCACTGACACTCAGGCAACAATGCCCAACTGACACGCTCCCGCAGACCATCAGTGGGTGAGGAGGTCGCGTTGGCCGGGGTCAAGGTGGGGCCAGGTGGTGAACTGACGGTGCAGCCACGCGCCGGCCTTCACACCATCGATCACCGTGTCCCGGCGGAGCGCGGCGGGGTCGTTGCCGGCCTCGATGTGGTGGCGCAGCAGGTGGTATTTGCGGTGCCAGTCTGGGCCGTACGGCAGCGTCCACGTGGGGTCGAGCGCGGTGAGCTGGGTGGTGCGGTCGGCGGGCAGGGCGTTCTTGCGGGCGAGGCCGCGTTGGACGACGAGGAATTGGCCGCCGGGGGCGGTGGTGGGGATGGCGAGGTGGCCGTGTTCGGTGTGGAAGGCTTCGAGGGTGGCCAGGTTGGCCTGCCAGGCGGCCTCGTGGTCGTCCCAGACCATGCCGAGGTCTTCAAGCTCGGTGATCCAGTCAGGATCGAGGGAGTTTTGGTGGTAGGCGGTGCGCTGGCCGGTGATGAACGCGCCCAAGCGGTAGCCGTAGGCGTCCTCGAAGTCGGTGGGCACGCGCAGGTGATGGTGTTCTTCGTGGTAGCGGATGGCGGCCGCCAGGCCGGCGCGGCGGGGTTCGGAGAGGGCCGTGCCGGTGGCCGGCCAGGCGATGAGGTCCATCGCGCGGGCGATGTGGCCGGGGTCGAGGGTGAAGTCGAAGCGGAAGCGGCGCGCGATCAGCCGGTGGGCGTCGCGGTCGAGGCGGTGCTTGGTGTTCTTTCTGGGGGCGCGGGCGGCGATGGACTGGTCGTGGTGGCGTAGCGCTGCGGTGATGAGCCAGAGGGCTTCGTAGGGGGTGCCCAGGAGGTCGGTGGGGTCTGCTGTGGGTGGGAGGTAGCCGGGAACGATCAGGCTCGCCGTCTTGCGGTCGACAGCAGGGGGCTTGCGGAGGGCGCGGCCCAGGGCCTGGACGATCCGGCGGACACTCGCGGTGCGGTCGGCGAAGGCGATGCCGTCCACAGCCGGCAGGTCGACGCCCTCGGACAGGACCTGGGCGTTGGTGATCACGGCGCGGTCGGCTTGTTCGAAGCGGGCCAGGATCTTGGTGCGCTGGTCGGGGGTGTGGGTGCCGTTGATCGACTGCACGGCCAGATCGTCAGCCCAGTCGGGGCGCTGCGTTTCGGGGAGGGTGCGCAGGGTGTGAGGGAACTGGCGGGCGAAGTCGGAGGCGTCCGCGACCTGCTGAAAGTAGACGATCACATGGTGGAGGTCGTGGGCGGTCATGGCTTTGAGGACGGCCAGGTGCAGCGCGGTCGTCCGCCGGGCGGTGGGGGCGAAACCAGCGTGTGCGTCGTCCTGATTGGTCAGGACGGTGCGCAGGTCGGTGTCGGTGATGGTGGGGATCAGGAGCTGGTAGTCGGCCAGGACATCGTCCTCGATCGCATCCGCGTGGGAGTACGTGTGCAGGCGCGGGCCAAAGACCTTCGCATCGTCCATCGACGCGACCAGGGACGGTGCCTCCCACGCGGGCGCGGTCGCGGCGGTCCGCTTGGGGAGTGGACGCCTGTCCGGGACTTCGGCCAGACGCGGGGCCTCCCACTCGTAAGGGGTTGCGGTGAGGTAGAGGCGGCGGTCGGCCCGGACGTGCTGGTTGTCGTGGAGCATCGTCCATTGCTTGTCCCAGCTCCCGGCCGTGCGGTGTGCCTCGTCCACGATCATGAGGTCGAAGACGGGGGCGGTGAACACCGAGTGCCCGGACTCCTCGATGCGGGGCAGCGAGTCGAGCGTGACGAACACGGTCGCCTTCTTGTGCCGGGTGAGCCAGTAGGCCAGGTACTCCCCCGAACCCGTACTCACCGCCCCCGCGCCCGCGAGCAGCGGATGCTTGTCGGCCTGGAGGGAAGAGACGGCCATAAGCGGCTCGGTACGGCCGTCCGTGCGTGCGGCCTGGGCCCACTGGGCGATCAGGTCCAGGGACGGTACTGCCACCAGCAGATGCCGGGCCTGAAGGGCTTCGGCGGTACGCAGCGCGATCAGGGTCTTGCCCGTTCCGCACGCCGAGACCATGTGCCCGCGTGAGCCCGGCTTGTTCAGATGCCGCACCGCGCTGTCCACCGCCTGCTGCTGATCTGGGCGCAGCAGCCGACGAGGGGCAGGGGCTGTGGCCGCAGCGGACACAGACTCAGGGCTGGTAGACATCACGTGCAACCTCAACTCACGGCTGGCATGGCATCCGCCATACTTCCGCAGGGAAACGGGCGATGTGGGGGCAGTCGGAGATGAACATCACCTCTATGGGGCGGAGACCGTCGCTTCTTCGACCACGCCCTAACTTGGTTCAGGCGCCCAAGCGGGCGGCTCAGGGTGATGCGGGACCGGGCTGAGGCTGGGCGGGCACGGGTGCGCTGGGTGCCGGGTCTGCGGTCTGCTCGGCGAGTTTGCGGTAGCCGATCGCAGTGAGAGCGCGGTAGAAGCCGAAGAGGGTCGCCACGCCGAAGGCGGTGCGTCTCGAAGACGCCCATCTCTTGAAGGCTCTGCCGTGCCCAGTCAAGCCGGTCCTGGATGTCCTCGCCCACCGCCTGCCTCTCCCCCATGGTTGTGCGCGCCTCTCGATACGAGTCTTCGGTTTTCCTGTACAGCCGCGCGCCGCAGCGCGTGCGGGAAGTCAGCCTGGAATCTGGTTCGGTGCCTGGGTGCTGCTTTCTGCCGATGTCACGCCGTCCGCCGGGCTGCTCTCGGGCGGGCCGCACCGCTGGAAGGCTGCGCTGAGCGCGTGCAGTTCGCTACGGCGGGCCCGCATGAGCTCTTCTGGCTGCCGCAGGGCGGTGTCCAGGAGCCACACCCCGCGGCGGAACGGCTGGAAGCCGATGCTCTGCCACAGGGCAGCAATCTTCTTCTTCGCCTGGCGGCGGTATGCCTCGGTGACCTGCCCACGGTCTTCGGGGTACTCGCCCATGGCCGGATAGACCGCGACCGCGCAGCAGCCGCCGGACAGGCGGCGGATCGCTTCGGCCGCCAGAGCCGGTCCCAGCCCGAAGCCTCTCCACGTCTTGTCGAGGCTGACGCGGTCGAGGAGCAGCAGATCGCCGACCGGGTGGGTGATCGCCTTCTCGAACGCGGCACTGTAGCCGTCGCCTCCGGACCGGCCAAGGACCGCGGATGCGATGACCTCGAGATCGCCGGACTCGGCGTCCGCCGCCTCCCACCGGTTGTCGCCGGTGTCCTCGCGCAGCCGCCACAAGATGAGGTGCCCGACTTTAGTACCCGCAGCCGGAGCACGGCCCTCCTCGTCCTCTGGGTCGTCCCACTCCTCGTCGCCCGCCAGCCCGTAAGTGACCGCGACGTACCAGGACTCCAGCGTGTCCTCAGAGTCATAGGGCACCGCGGGATGTCCGTGACCGTAGTGGAGGTGAAGGCGGGCAGGGTCGCCCGGCAGCTCAGTGACCGGCCGTCTGGGCCTCGCTAATGCCATGGCGCAGAGCCTAGAAGCAGGAACTGACAGCCCACCGGGAAACAGGAAACCCAGACCGTGGACGCGGTCGGGCGTGCGGCGGTGCCTGGCAGAGGAGGTCCGTCCGGCAAGACTTGTCGGTACGGCTGGAAAGGATTAGGACAACGGCGCCGACACGGAGCAGCACAGGAGCTGGTGCGCCTGGCCGTGCTCGCGGGTAGCTGGCTGCAGGGGGCGGGCGGTTCAGGGGACCAGCGGGTTCTCTCGGGTGAGTTCAATGGTGTGCATACGCCGTCGCAGCTGTGCGGGCAGGGAGGGCAGATCGTTGTCCACGATGATCACCTGGTGGGCTCGGGAGGTGGAGATGTGATCGAGGAAGTGCGTGTACAGCCGACCGATGAGCTGCTGGTCCTGGTCCCCGTATCCGACGTTCTTGCGGGGTGAGTCGATGATCAGCAGCGTGGGGAGCTCTGTGGCTCCGGTGAGCAGGGCATAGCTGAGGAACGTCATCCGGTAGGCGACGTTGATGGTGGTGCGCACTCCGTGACCGACCTTGGTCAGCTTGCCTGACCTCACCTTGGGCAGCAGCGAGTTGGCGTCGATGCGGGCTCCGGGCTCATTGGGCAGGTTCAGCCCGTCGGTGATCGCCCGGAACTGCTCCTCGATCTCGCCCAGTGTCACCTGCCGTCCGGCCAGCAGCCTTTTGCGTGCCTTGATGTCCTCCCGCACCCCCCGCAGCTCCTCTTGTGCCGTGCGCAGCGCCTGGTGCAGTTCCGCCAGGCGCCGGTGCGGGTCCAGCTGGTGCTCCAGCATGCTGGAGCGGGTGCGGGCGCCGGCGTGGGCGGCGGAGAGCTGCTCGATCTGCCCGGCCAGGGGGCTGATTTCCTGGTGGGTCTGCTCCTCGAGCGTGGAGCGGGCCCGGGCCAGCGCGTCCTGGGCTTCCCCCACGGCCTTGGCGGCTTCGACCGCGCGCAGTTCGGCGGTAATGAGTGCTGCTTCGGCGGCCCGCAGCGCTTCGGTGCGGGCTGCCGGGTCGAGTACGCCCTGGCACAGCCAGCAGCATCCTTCAGCAGTGAGCCGACCGGTCAGGGAGTGGGAGCAGGCCGGGCAGCGCTCACCGGGCTTTGCGGTCGGGGGCTGTTGGGCGCGGGCCAGGTTCTGTCGGGCTGCTGTGAGCCCGTGGGCTGCGGCCCCGTCCGCTTCACGGGCCTTGGACAGGCTGCTCTCCAGGGCGGCGACGCGGCAACGCAGCGGGTCGAGGTGGGACGTGGCGGCCCGTTTGCGGCCCTTGACCTCCTCCAGCGCGGTGAGTGCTTCCTTCTCCTCGTGCCGTGCGCGGGTGAGCTCTTCTTGCAGTTCCGCCGCGCTGCCGGTGAGGAACTCAGCGATCGTCTCGGTGCGCTGCTTGAGCTCGCCCGCGGTCTGGGTCAGGTCATCGCGGCGGGCCTCGAGTACGCGCATCTGCGCGTCGATGAGCCCAAGGACCAGCTCGACGACGGTCTTGTAGGACTGCGCGCTGTTGGCCCTGCCCCGCACGCTCTCCGTCCCGTCGACAGTGTCCTGCGAGAGGTAGCACAGGGTATACAGCTGCGCGAACGTCAGGCGGGCGCCGCGGCCCAGCAGGGCCACCGCGGTGGGCGGGGCGAACAGCTCCGACAGCCCCAGGAACTCCAGGAGGACGTCGCCGACCAGCCGTCGCGAGCTGCCCTCTTGCGGCACGGTGTCCAGGAGTTCGTCCACCTGGCCGTCGAAGGGGTTCAACAGCTCCACCGTTGCGAGGTCTGCGACAGTGGAGCGTCGCAGCGCGATCTCCATGCCTTCGATCCGCCAGTGGACCGTCACGGCTGTCAGGCGTTCCGCCGGGACCTGGCGCCAGTCCACCGGCAGTCCCAGCACATACCTGATGCAGTCGACCAGTGTCGTCTTGCCGGTGTCGATCGGCCCGTGGATCAACACCACCGGATGGTCGAAGTCCAGCTCACGGACCCCGCCGGTGGAGTCGAGGCGTACCCGCTTGACGAACAGATCACGTGCCATCGTCATTTCCCCTCGCGCCTGGCTGCCGACACGACAACGCATTGGCCGGGCCAAGGAACCGAGCCCTGTGGAGGGCTCACCGGATTGAGTGGGCACGCACCGCACACGCTGGCGGTCCTGCACAAGCGCTCGTCAGGCCGGCCCTGACACCAGCACGCGGGAGGTCTGTGCCCCACCAGCCGCCCGGTGACCGGGCGGCTGGTGGGGCGCTGCCCGGGCAGCAGGGGGAGCGAGGTGAAGACAGCAGCCCATCGGAGGGGGACGTTGGGTACACGGCACGGCCCTGCGCCCAGGCTCCGGGAAACCGCGGCGGTCTTCCGGCAGCGGTGGCTGCCGTGCGGCGCGGATCAGCGGGACGCCGCCCAGGACCGGGGCATCCGCTTCGTCCAGCGCATGCCGAGAGTCTCCAGAGCGGTGCGTTGCTGTTCGGTGAGCCGGTGCGGGCCGCGACGGCAGTCGGCGATCCAGCGGCCCAGGCAGCGGCAGGGGCTGTGGGGGTCGAAGTGACGGGCGGGGACGTCGAGATGGCGGTGGGTGCGCCAGAAGGTGTGGGCGGCGTGCAGGCCGCGCAGGAACGCCCAGCCGGAAGTGCTGTGGGGGCGGTGGAGGAGCTGGGCGAGGGGATGGTCCAGGCCGAGCGCTCCTAGCAGGAGGTGCTGCTGTTCGGTCAGGGCGAAAAAGCCGCTGATCTGGGCGTCGAGCCAGCGGGTGAGCGGCGGGGCATCGGGGCCGGGAGGCGGGTGGGGGAAGGCGAGCTGGCCGCGCCGGGCTGCGGCAAGGGCTTCCGCGCAGGTGCGGCGCCACGTGCCCCGGGGGTCCCAGCTGGCGTTCCAGAAGGGGTAAATCTCGTTCAGGGCGCGCAGATAGCAGTACGGCAGGCCGCCTGCATGTGCTTCCCGGCGCCGCTCGGCAATCCACCGGCCGAGCGGGAAACCGTGGTGGGCCTCGCTCAGGCGTGGGGCGAGATGGCCGTTGAGGCGGGTGTAGTCGCGGGCCATGGAAAGGGCGTGCTCGATGCTGTGCGGCGGGTGCTCCCAGAGCATGCCGAGGGTGTCGAGCTGGTGGATGCGCTCGGGCAGCAGGAGATTGTTCTTGCGCATCGAGCGCTGGTGCCCGATCCACCAGCCCAGGTAGAAGCGGCCCGCTTGGTGGCGGCTGGGGACATTCAGATGGCCGTGGGCGGCGTGGAAGGCGCGGGCCCTCTCGAAGGCGGCTTCCCAGACGCGGTTGGGTGCCATGACGTCGCTCAGGCCGAGGTGGGGCGCGATCTCGTCGGCGCGCTCGGGACGTGCGGCGAGTTGCGGAGCGGCGGGGTCGCCGGTCCATCGGAGGTGGTCGACGCGGTGGAAGGTGTGTTCGTCGTAGACGTCGAGGCCGATGAGGACCCGGTAGATCAGGTGGAACGGGCTCTTCTTGGTGGCCTCTTCGAGGGTTTCGCCGGGGGCCATGTAGATGGGGACGATGATCGTGGAGATCTTCCCGCTGCCCGGAATCTGGCGCAGGGTCCGGCCGATGGACTGGACGATGTCGATGGTGCTGGTCTTGGGGTGGGCGAACAGCACGGAGTCGATAGCCGGGATGTCGACGCCTTCGGACAGGCAGCGGCAGTTGGTCAGCACCGCACGCCGGGGCGGCGCGGTGGAGCGGCCGGTGTCGAGGGGGACGTCGGCGAAGCTGGTGAGGTGGTGGTGGCGCTGGGCGGGGCTCTGGCGGGAGCTGACCGTGCCGATCCACAGGGGACCCTGGAGGGCGGGCGGCAGGAGAGCGGCGGTCTGCGGCAGGGTTTCGGCGAATACTTCGGCGGCGTCGATGCACGGGTGGAAGGTCAGGGTGCGGCGCAGGTCGTAGCGGTGCTGCGCGGTGAGCAGGGCAAGTTGAGCGGCTGCCGTGCGCAGCGCTTCGCCACTCCAGGTCCGTGCGGACAGCCGGTTCAGGGCGTGGCGCAGGTCCTCGTCGGTGATGACGATGCCTGCGATGCGGTAGTCGGCGAGGAGGCCTTCGTCGATGGCTTCTTTCAGGGAGATGCGGTAGACGACGGGCCCGTAGATGCTCAGGTCGTCCATGGAGGCGATCACGCTGTCGCCCCACGTACCGTCGAAGTGGGCGGTGGTGGCGTCGAAGACGCGGGGGGTCGCGGTCATATAGAGGCGGTGGCGGGCGGGCAGCGCGCCGTCGTCGTGGATGAGGGTCCACAGGTTCGCGCAGTCGCCGGTGGTGCGGTGGGCTTCGTCGGCCACCACGACATCCCAGCGCGGCAGATGAAAGTCCCGGTGGGCTGCGGCCGCTTTGGCCAGGGAGTGGTAGGTGCAGAACACGTTGAGCGCGCCGGTATGGGCGGCCGCGTGATCGGCGAGCGCGTCCGGAGTGTGCACCATGGTGAGGATGCCGGCCAGATCAGGGTCCGCAGGGTCCTGTGGTGAGCACAGGCCGAGGTAGCGGCCCGGGCGTCCTTCGCTTGGCGGTCGTAGGAGGCAATGCCCTCTCCCCCGGTGATGACGGCGGACACGCGCATACGGCACCAAGGGTGAACAGACCCGGGGCGTGCCAGCCGAGCGATCGCCGAGGTTCACCTGAAGGGGTTTCGTGCTCTTGACGGCCGGCTTCCCTGCTGGCAACGGTGATTGCGGCGTGGGCAAGGGAGGCGGTGTGCTGGATGTTCTGGACCTGTACGGGCCGTCACGGCCTCTGCCGCTGACGGTTCGGCCCGTACCCGGCGAGTCGACGGGGTCGTTCGTGGCCCGGCTCGCGCACGCCAACGGGCTGTCCCTGGCCGCTTTCCTCGACCGCGTCGGGCAGGGCGAGGCGCCCGCGGACGAGGCGCGGGTGGAGGAGTACCCGCGGTACACCGAGATGTACGTCAACGCCGCGGGGCGGGAGTACCTGTCGGTGCTGTCCGGGCGCAGCACCGATGTCCTTGCGCGGGCGCTGCCGAGCCTGGCCGACCGGCACCTGCTCCCCCACGCCGGCGACGCGGTCTGGCGGTGGCCGTGGGAAGCAGACAGCGGATACCTGGTACGCGCATGTCCCCTGTGTGCTGGTGCCCGTGGCATCAGCGAGCCGGTGCGGCTGCTGTCGCCGGATGCCTGGAATGTCTGTGTACGCCATGGCTACTGGTCGGACGACTCCCGCGGGAGCGGGCCGCAGTTCGTACGGCTGGCGGTACTTGAGGATGTGGTGCGGGCGCACCGCGGGCGGGTGCGGCTGGCTACGCGCCTGGGGCCTGCGGGCGAGGAACTGTTCGCCGACGCCTTCCAGGTCTGTGTCCGCTGGTGGACGCGGATGCCGGAAACCGTGTGCTGGGTGCAGCGGGCCCGCATCGCCGGCCTGGGGGTGCGGGAACTACGGGCGGCGCCGCTGGTGATCTACCCGGAAGCGATCCGGCTCGCGTACGCGATGCGCGACTTCGAACGCGCCGGACAGCGCGATGCGGCAGGCCGTACCCGGTGGCTCGACGGCGTGGAACGGCTGATGGAGCGGTGGCAGGTGGGCTCTGCCGAGGGGCGGGCGCCGCTGCTGATGTGGCTGGAGCGCCATGCCGGTAGCGCTGCATCGGCCTCGTACCGAGCGGCGGGTCGGCGGGGCCTGGCACTGGCCGCAGGCCATGGCCGGGTCGCCGAAGCGAACGGGGCTCTCAACGAGCGTTCCTGCCTGCCCTGGCAGCTGGGCATGACGGCGGCAGAAATGTAGGCCCGGCCGTTCCGGGGGGCCTGTCAAGGGCATGCCCCTCGTTCGGGCGAAGCCCGCCTGCTGTCCTGCCTCGCCGCTGCCTGGCTGACCATGCTGGCTGCCAGCGACGAGGGGAGGCCAGGTGCGCGGGATCCGGGCGTGCCATCTGGACGAGCGCGGGCAGCTGGTGTCCGTGCGACCAGCTGATCTTGTCGGAGTGGTGTTGGAGGAACGCCGCCCGCCGGCGGAGCCGGTGGCCTTTCGCGGGCGCCCGGGGAAACTGTCCGACTGGTGGTGCGTGACCACGGGCGGCCATGTGGTGTGCGGCTCGCTGCGCCGCAGACGGGTCGCGCTCGAGCTGGACTTCGCCCCGGACATCACCTGGTTTTCCGGCGAGCCGGTGGAGCTGCACCGGCAGGGGGCGCGGGGCAGACGGCGCTGGCGCCCGGACTTCATCGCGCGGACGGCCAGCGGGGCGCGGCTCGTGGTGGTCGTGGAGCCGGAGAAGGGCGGTGCGCAGTGGCAGGAGCAGATGGAGATCCTGCAGGAGACTGCCCGGGTGGCCGGCTGGAGGGTGTCGGTCCTGCGGGTGCCCGAGGGGATGCCTCTGGCCAATCTGGAGTGGGTGGCGGACTATCGGCAGCCGACTGCGGTTGCGGCTGCCGAGCAGGAGGCAATCGAGGACGCATTCACCCGTGAACGCCCGATCAGTGAGGGGGCGCTGGCCAGTGGAGTGCCCTACCTCGCAGTGCTCGACCTGGTGTACCGGCTGATCTGGCAGCGCCGTCTGTACATTCACTGGGAGAGGCCCCTGATGCCCTCGGCGTCGGCGTGGGCGGCCACCGGCGAAACGTCATGAACGAGACGGGAGCGTTCACACCCGGCCACGTGCGCCTGGGTGATCAGGTGCTGTGGCAGGGCACCCTGTACCAGGTCGTGGCATTTCACCATCCGGCCGTCCTGCTCCTGGCCCCAGGCGCCTGTGCCCCGGTGGAAGTGCTGTACACGGCGCTGGTGACCGTACCGGGCTTCACCGTCCTCGACGCGGACGGACACCCTACAGCGCCGTCCCCCCTGCCCGACCTGGCCACCGGCCTGTCCAAGAAGCAGCGCGCTCAGGCCCAGCGGTGGCACCGGCACATGAAGGAGCTCGACACCGGGCTGCTGCCAGGCCAGCGTGTGCCCAGGCCCGGCTACAACCCCGCTGTCACGACCTTGGCCCAGCGTTACGCGGCCAAGGCGCAGGAACTGGCCGCCGCGGGACACTCCATCAGTGCCAAGACGCTGGAGGCGATGCGGCTGAAGTGGAAACACGCAGGCGAGAACCCGCTGGTCCTGGTCCAGCGGGCCCAGCGCACCGCGGGCCACCGCACGGATGCGCGGGTCATCGAGATCATGCGTGAAGTGGTCACAGCCCGCAGCCGGGAATCGGGGGTCGACATCCAGACCGTCTACGACGACGTGCTGGGCGTGATCCGTGACCGCTACCGGGCGCAGCTGACCGACCCGCAGGAACAGCAGCGGCTGCTGGTCAAGCGGGCCACGTTCTACCGGCGGATGGCCGACACCGGGCTCGCTGGCCTGCTGGCCGCCCCGACCCGCCGGCGGGCGCAGCAGGCGAGCAAACCGCTGCCTCCCTACCGGCCCAGCCACGCGCTGCGGCCTGGCCAAGTCGTGCAGATCGACACCTCGCCGCTGAAGGTGAAGGCCCTCGGTGACGACGGCGAAGCCATCTCCGCAGAGCTGACCTCAGCGATCGATGTCGCGTCGCGGTCCAACTGCGCGGTCATGATCGTTCCAGTGGTGACCGGACAGGGCCCGCCGGGCAAGCGGATCGGCGGACGCGCCACCCGGGCATACGACCTAGTCCTGCTGCTGGCACAGTGCTTCGCCCCGCTGGCCTGGCGCCCGGGCTGGGACCCGCTGGCCCTGGCCGAAGGCTCCGCGCTGTCCCTTGAACACCTGCGCGCGGCCGATGAACGCTTCGCCCGCGCCGCCGCAGCGCGCCCCGTCATCCACCCGCAGACCGTCATCATCGACCAGGGCAGCCCGTACCTGAGCGACCACTTCCGCAACGTCTGCGAGCTGCTGGGCATCACCATCGAGTACGCGCGCAAGAACACCCCCACCGACAAACCGCTCAAGGAACGCTTCTTCCGCACACTCGGCTCCCGGTTCAGCCAGCACGTGGCGGGCTGGACGGGGACCGGCTTCGCCCGCCGGGGCCTGGGAATCGACAAGGGGCCGCTGTATCCCCTCAACACGCTGCAGGAACTGGCCGAGCAGTGGGGTCGCGCTCGACTACCAGCAACGACCGCACAAGGCACTGCGCAGCCCGTTCACGCCGGGGCTGATCCTGTCACCGAACGAGATGTACGCGCATCAGGTGGCGATGTCAGGCTACCGGCCGCGGCCCCTCACCGCCGAACAGGCGCGCAAGCTGCTCATCCCGGCCTGGGTGAAGATCACCGACAAGGGCATCACCATCGAAAACCGCACCTACCAGAGCCCTGACCGGCGGATGCGGCTCCTTGCAGGACAGCGCTCCGGGATCGCCGAGCACGGTGATCGCTTCGAGGCCCGCTACAACCCCTACCACCCCGAAACCACCTACCTCTTCGACCACCTGTACTCACACGGGTGGATCGAGGCCGAGTTCATCCACCGGCACCTCCTCACCGACCCCTGGACCCAGGACCTGTGGGAGCGGGCCACCGCAGCCGTCGTGGAGGACGGCGGCCGAGGCGACGACCAGCTGGCGGTCGTCAAGGCCGTGCGGGCCTTCCGCCGCACCACCCGCAAAGGCCCCGGCCAGGCACAGAAGGCCGCGCCGCGCATTCCGTATCGGGGACTGGAGGTGACCGCGGAACCCGCGGCAGCGGCGGATCCGTACGCAGGGGTGTCCATCGACATCGAAACCGTCACCGCCTACCCCTCCCTGCCCATCGCCGGCAGCCGGGCACCGGCGGCCCACGACACAGACGGCGGCTGAACCAGAAGGGGCGGACCGTATGCAGGCGATCCGCGGGCCCGGACATGACCCGCCCGCCAGGCCACCACTCCCCCACCACCCCTCACCGCCCCAAGGAGCAGACATGGCGACCGCCGCCGCACGCAGCACCGCACGCGCCCACCAAGAACGGCAGATCCTTCACCAGGCGCAAGCCGCTCCGATGGCGCCCCGCTGGATCTTCACCCTGCAGGGCTGGAACGCCTACGTCCACGACATGGTCCAGCGCCCCGATCTTGACGACTGCGCCCCGCCCGGCGCGCCCGTCCCATCCGACGATCCCCGCCTGCGCTACCACGGCCACCTGCGCCTCGTCTCCCACCCCGCCTTCGATACGGCCCTACTCAAAGCCCACCGGCTGCTGCTCGCCAACCGCAACCGGCGCGAAGGCCTCATGGACCGGGTGATCGACGGACCGCCCGGCACCGGCAAGACCTTCCTGCTGCGGGCCATCGGCCGCGCCTTCCAGCAGTCCATCGAGCACCACCACGACGACCGGATCCCCGTCGTGCACATCACGGCACCGCAGGACGCGGACAACGTGGTGAACTGGGTACGGGAGATCGCCGAGTTCCTCGGGCTGGCCCCCAAGCCCACGACCGAAGACGACCTGCTCCAGACCCGGCGCACACCCGATCTCTCGCATCCCGTACGGCTTGTCCTAGAGCGCGGCTGGACGCAGCTGCTCCTGATCGACGGCCTGCAGCGCGTCCATCCAGACCAACTCACCCCCGTACTACACTACTTCGACTATCTGCGCGAACAGCTCGGCATCACCACCATTTTCTGCGGCACCGGCGCCCTCGAGATCCTGCGCGCCGCCCGCGTCAAGACCGACAACCTCGCCACAGCGCACCAGGGCCTGAGCCTGCGGGCACCACTCACCACCGGCCAAGACGGCACAAAACGCACCGTGCTGCCCGCTGCCGACCCCAGCCGCCTGCCCGCAACCTGGCTCGACCCCATCCCCCTGTACGACGGGGACCAGGAGACCTGGCCCCGCCTCCTGCGCGGATTCGAGGAAAACCTCAGCCTGCACCACCTCAGCCCCAACGCCCTGGTCACACACGCCCAGTACCTCCACGCCCGCACCGGCGGCTACCTCAAACTCCTCTCCCACCTCATCTGCCAGGCAGCCATCACCGCCATCGAAGAAGGCACCGAAGACATCACCCACACCCTCCTCGACAACACCGACATCGGCGGATAACCCCTCACACCACAGCGGACAGGCAGCCCCGGCTGGAATCCCGCCGGGTCAGCAGCCCTCCGCCAGCCAGCGGGGTACACGGCCACACCGCCGTCACCGACCCCGGCCCGACGACCCGTCCCACGCCAGCACCAAAATCCCCAACTCCCGCGCATCTGCAAAACCAGCCCCGATCTGCGCCCAGCAGCAGCCCCCGGGACACTGCACAGCCCCCGCACCCACCCCCACCAGGAGCTCCACATCCATATCCATCTCCGCACGACGCCATAGGAGTTCTCAAAGACTCCAGGGAATCTCACATACCCAAAGAGACCGCAGATCTGCCCCACGAAAATCCATGGCCAATGGCATGCACCAGGTCAGACATACAGGTCAGCAAGCCGATACCCACAACCAAGATCAATCTCACTGTGAAGCAGACAGCCCAGACACAAGGCACCCACCACTCAACACACCCCTCAACCCCGGCAAAAACTCACACCGCTCCACACCTACCTCCGATCACGCCTGTGACCAGCGCCCGACCAGGCCCAGTCCACAGCCACACCACTCTCCCCCCGACGCACCATCCCGATCAACAACACACCCAAGATCAATCCCACACACCCACGAAACCCCTGCACAACACCCCGAACACCCAAACCGAACAACCACCGCCAGGCCCGTCCCCCACCGCAGAACACACCTCACCCCAGCCCAGAATCCCAACCAAGAAACAAAACCCCAGGCCACAACAACCCAACTGCCCAAAAACCAAAGCCACCGTCACAGCTGACCACGCTCGGCATCAACGCCCCTGTAGCCCCGGCGGCGCCCCGCACGAAGGGCCCGAGCAAAGCGCAGCAGGCGTTCCAGCGTGGCCTGGAGGCCCTTGCGCAGTGGGTACAGCGCGAAGGCACAGACCGGCCCGTCCCACGCAGCCACGCCGAGGAAATCACGATCGACGGCACGGCGGAGCCGGTCGTCGTCAAGCTGGGGGTGTGGCTCTCCAACACTAAAGCGAGGCGCGACAAACTCACCCAGGAGCAGCTGGCCGCCCTCACCGCACTGGGCATCAACTGGGCGGGCCCAGTCCCGAAGTCAAGCGCGGCGCGTGGCTGACCAACACCAAGGCCCGTTCGCCAAGCTCACCCCCGACAAACGCTCCGCGCTCGCCGACTTCGGGCTCCACTGAGCAGCAGCGGTACCGCGCTATCGCTGGATGAGGTATCCGCAGTATCCCCCGCATGCTGCAACGGCTGTGCTAAGCATGGCCAACGCTCTGGGGGACACGTACAAGCCGACCGTAAAGTCCAGGTCATCGCCGATCTGGACGCGGATCTTCTTCCGCTTCCTATGGGTGCGCTTGGGTAGGGACTTCGGGTGCCCGTCGGACATGCAAGTCTCCCCTCGGGTCTTGGGCAACTTCGCCACGTTCAGGCCACCGGAACGCGGGCACGATCACACTGAAGACCACACGCAGGGTGCATCACCATTCTCAGAACTACGAACTGTAGGAAAACACCATCGATGAGCATTTCCCGTAATCAAAAAGCAGTGATCGATCTATTTCGGAATTTTATCCGTCAACCCCCGACTCACTATGAGCTGATAGCGCAACTCCTGCAGGACACCATGGACTGCCCTGCATGCGTATTCTCCGAAGTGGATCTATCTAAGGGTGGCGCCCTGGGTCTGGGGTGGCCCGAATCCAAGGTCGACTCTTCTGAAATCAAGGCACTCACCCGGCGAAATATGCGCCGCCATCCGCTAATCCAGCACTATGCAACGACCTCTGTGCGCAAACCCATGACCGTGACTGACGGCATGTCACTTACGGATTGGAAAAAGACTGAAGCCAGCCAGGACATTCACGATGTGCTCGGATTCTATGATCACATCGCCATCCCCATGGACTCTCCGCCAGGAACGATGAGATCCTTCGCTTTAGGTCGCCAAGGCCTTTCCTTCACTCCCCAAGAGCGCGAGTTCATCGAGCAGCTGCACCCCGAGCTACTGGCCCTAGACAGGAAAGCGCAACGCCTTCGTAGGGCAGCTCCCGAGTCTCTCACCGACCGCGAGGTACAGGTCCTCAATCTGGCGAACGATGGGCTCACTGACCAACAGATCTCCAGTGTCCTGGGCGTGAGGCTCTGCACCGGTAGCAAGCACATGCAGAACATCCTCGAAAAGCTTGGGGCAGCGAACCGGACCGAAGCATGCAAAATCTGGCGCGAGCACGCCATGCGGGCTGTTCCCATCTCCGACAGGGAATTGGTGCAGTTCAATATGCCAGCACTCACGAAGGGAAAGAGTGGCTCTGCAGCCTTCGAGCGGGGTGTCGCGGCCTTGGCGCAGTACAAGGCCCGTACGGGTTCTGTGGGGCCTGTCAGTCGCTCGCACGTTGAGGTCTTGCCGGATGGGACTGAGGTTAGGCTCGGCGTGTTCCTGTCCAACAGCAAGAGCAGGCGCGGGAAACTGACCGCTGACAAGCTCCAGGCGCTGGCGGAACTCGGGGTGGAGTGGGCAGCGGCGTAGCGGTCGACCTAGCCCTCGCGCTGCCCCTCTTATCGCGAGCCGTCAGCGCGTCGCGCAGGATGCCGTCCGGCGCACGCCACGCCCCAGCAGTTCACGGATCACCTCGGCCTTGCCCCAATGGCCAGCGTTGGGATCGCCGACAGATCCTCCGCTATGCAGAGTTGGCACCGTCTGAGCGGAACCAGAACCTGCTCCGCCGTGGGGCACTCGCGATGTTCTGTGACGTAGTTGGCTTGCTTGTCCGGCCGGAGTGAGGCCGCCCGAGCACAGCGGTTCGCACGGCCGACCAATCTTGAGCGCGCCACCAGTCGAAGAGCTGGCCACTGGCGATCACTGGGGAGGTGAGCGCATCGACGAACTCTTTGCGCTGGTACACCTCGGTGGGGCGCTGGGCGGGATCCATCCGGTGCTGATGGTTGACGATCAAGGCAGCACCGGTGACCGGCTGACTGGGGCGTAGCTGGGGCCAAGTCTCCAGGTGCCGTTGAAGGTGGGAGACCAGTCTCTCTGGTGAGTGCCCCGCGGTCGATGAGGCCCTGAACGTAGGGCGGCCAGTCGCGCTCCAGGCTCTGGGTGATTACCCGGTGGACTTCCTGGCGCAGCTGCGGGGTGACGTGCTCGATGTCGCCGTTCGGGTAGTACAGGCGCATGCCCTCGCGGCTCGCGTCGCGGACGATGGCGTGCGCCTTCTGCATGAGGGTGAGGTAGAGCTGCGGGACCGGGGCGCCGATCAGTTCGTCGACGACGGCGTCGTAGTCGGCTCCGAGGTCCGCCCAGGTCTTGCCTTGGCTGTCGAGCCACAGGGTGATGTCGGAGAAGAAGACCGTCTTGCCCGGCCCGTCGTCCGGATCGCGGGCGAGGCTGCGGGCGAAGTCGAGGGCGAAGCCGGCGCTCTCGCTGACGAGGCTGCGGGGGATCATCTGCGGGGCGATTGCGAGGGCGCACTCGCCCCAGCCCTCCCGGGTCTGATCAGGCCAGGGCAGGCCTAGTACGAGCCAGGCGTCCGGGGTCAGCAGGCCGGAATCGGGCGAGCGGGGCGGCCGGGCGTACGACGGCCCGTACACGATCTCCCAGACGCCGTCGGGGTGCTCGAGGACGTCCATGCGTACGTGCTGCTTCAGGCCGCGCAGTTGCTGGCGGAGTTCGTCCGGGGAGAGCTGGGCGTGCAGGGCGAGGACCGGGATGTCGCCGGGCCGCAGCTGAAGCCCCATGACCTCGGGGACATCCTCGGGCCGGCGCGCGTCGCCCGGCGCGTGGGTGCGCTTGGCCAGCAGCAGGAACACCCGCCGCGCGATGTCGTCCGCGATCTTCAGGCTGCGGACGTACTCAACTGCGTGCGTGCTCACGTACGGACTCCCCTTCCAGGAAAATGGCGATCACTAGCGTGGATAGGCCGCCGGTGTGGTGGGTGGGAGGGGGATCTCGTCGAGCCGAAGCCACTGCTCCTGCCCTGTGGCGTCCGGCAGCCGGAAGCGGAAGTTGCGCGCGGCATCGACCTGGTGGTCGGCGTCTGCGACGACGCGGAGCAGCGCCCGCAGGCGCGGGTACGGTGCCTGGCGGGCCCGGCCGATGACCTCGGGGTCACGAAGCGCGAGGAGCATGAGCGAGGCGAGATTGACCCCGGCTCGCCGGTGCTGTGCCACGTGGCGGGAGATGTAGGGCTGGTCGTCGCGCAGGAGCGAGGCGAGCGGCTCGTCGAGCACGGTGTAGCGCAGCAGCAGATCGCCGCGCTGCACCAGGAGCTGGGAGTGCGGGGGCATCAGTTCGCCGGGGCCGATCTCCTTGCTGGCGGCGGTCCTGCCGATCAGCGGCCCTTGCTCGAGGGCTGCGATCTGCGCGAACTGTTCCACGGTCGCGTCCACCATGCGCTGGGAGTCGGGCAGGACGAGCAGACAGTGGCCGTGGAAGACCGTGCCGTCCGCGCTCCAGGACTGCTCGGACGTGCGGAAGACTTCCTCGCCGCCTTTCTGGTTTCGGATGTTCAGGTCGACAGGCTGGAGTTCTGTGCGGATGCCGTACTGCCCGAACGCGTGCCGCAGGGCCAGCGCCGCGTCGACGCAGATGTTCGACGGCGCTCCTACCTCTTCGGCGATCGACGCCCACGGGTGCGGCAGGAGCAGTTCAACCAGTTGGTGCGGCGGGGCCTGCTCCAGCAAGGTGGCCTGCATGCTGAGATTGCCCTTCAGGGGCAACGTCCCCATCGGCCGCGATGCCGCACGCGGCGTCGGGACGCCAGGCTGGCGGGCAGGCCGCTGTTGCGGAGATCGGTGTCGGCGGCCACGCTGCTTCTTCCCCTTGTTCCCCATGAGCAGAGCGCATGGGGCCGAACTCCCCTGCAACAGACGGCCGTTCTGCCTGCTGGCGGGGCTGGCAGACTGCCCGCGTGGACGATGACGCTTCTCCTAGCAGGCGGTCCTGCGCAGCGAGCTCACCGAGTACCTCGAGAAGGTCAACAGTCTCGATGACGTCGACGTGGACGAACTCGCGGCGGCCTTGGCCATGCGAGCCGAGAGCTACTGCGGAATGTAGCCACGGCGATCGGCGTGACGTCCTAAGTGCTCGTTGCTGAGTTGTACATCCCCATGGCCCGCTGGCCATCCGTGTTCCCGATCGCCGTAGCTAAATGTTCGTTGCCCAGATCGCGGTCACGATGGGCGTCGGCCAGGCCGGTCAGCCGTCGGCTCGTTCCTTCTCGATCGCATTCATCCGGCGGGCTATGTCGATCTGCGCGCGGATCATCGCGTCAAACAGGGCCTCCGGGTCGCCGTCAGGCCCGGCGTTTGCAGCCAGCAGCGAGGCGACTTGGCTGGCGAGGACGGTGACCAGGTCGGCTGTCCCCACCGGCCCGCGGACCTCAATCAGTTTGCGCACGGCGTCGTCGATGCGGTCCATGGCTTCTTCGCCCTGGAGGAACAGCCCGAGCCGGTCGGCGAGGAACATGCGGACGATCGCCACCCCGTCGGCCAGGGCGGTGTCCACGTTGAAGTCGGTGCGGGCCTTCTCCGTTTCTTTGAGTACTGCCGGGATCGTGTACGTCCGCTGCTCCGGGATGAGGCCCTCCTTTCGCCACTCCTCGTACGGGATGGGGCCGACGGCGTCACGGCGCGCACGGTGTTCGTTGGTCGGGCGGCCGCCCGCAGTGTGGCAGGCCCGCCCTGCGACCGCCTGGCAGGTCGGGCATTCGAGACGCCGCATCCACGAGCGCACGAGATCCATCTCGGCATCGGAGCGAAGGTGCCGTCGCCACTCGCCGCCCCACGGGATGCTCTGCGATCCGTTCTCCACGCCCATTGGCCCCCCCTGGATCCGGTGGTGTGTGCCGTCGTCGGTGCCGTGATGATGACCGTACCGACGATGACGCGGTTGATGGGCCCGTACGCCGGTGCGCTCCCGCCGGAGAGTATGCGCTCGTTGCCCAAGGCGCGCCCGCGGCGGAATCCTGGGGCCATGTCACGGGGCATGGGAAGGGTGCAGCGGTCCGTCCTCGCGTATCTGCGCAGCGAGCCCGCCGGGCGCAGCAGGATCGACGGCGCCCCGAATCTGACCTCTGAGTATGTAGACGAGTTCCGGATCTGGCTCAACTTGTGTGGGGCGGTCACTATCCGTCAGGCCAACAGGACCCGCTTTCGGAGGAGTTCGAATCCGGCGCGGCCGAACATCTGGCGCTTGAGCATCTTGATGCGGTTGACATGGCCTTCGACGACGCCGGAGTTCCACGGGGTAGAGAGCCCGGCGACGACCGCGTCGAGGTCGCGTTCAAGACCGTTGGCGAAGGAGTGCAGGCCGGGCAGGTCATCGGCACGCACCAAGGCGATCCATTCTGCAGTCCACTCACCTTCGCGTTGGGTGAGAATCCGGGCGAAGGATCGGATGTGCCGGGTGAGTGCCTCCAGTTCAGGGCAATGCGCGAGGGCGGTCTTCAGCCGAAGCTGGTTATCCTCGGGCAGCAGGTCGGGGTGCGTGAGGAGCCAGCCGGTGACGGTTCGTACCGAGGGCGGCTTGACGTCTGGGGCGCGCGGCGTGGTGCGCAAGGGGCGCAGGTAGTCGCGGACGGAGGCGTATTTGCCGCGGTACCCGTGTTCGGTGATCTCTTCCCATAGCTTCCAGGCGTTGGTGCAGCCGTCCGTCCATCGTTGGTGGAGGTAGGGCTTGAACGCATCGAGCCTGGTCGGGCGGTTTTGCCACTGGCCGCGGAAGAGTTCTTCGGGGGTCCTGGCAAGGGCGAACCGCTGCACGGTGTGGTGGCCCATGCCCAACTGGCGGGCGATCGACCGCCTGCTGTGGCCGGCCTCTAGGAGTGCGTGGACCTGAGCGTGCTTGGTGCGGGTGCGGTCGGCGAAGCGGCGGCCGGTCGGCCAGGGCGAGGTGGTGGTCTCCTCGGCTGCGGGCCCCGGCTCGGCCTGCGGTTTTGTTGTCGGCGAGGAGCTGCGGAGGCAGTGTCGGTGCTGGGAGACGCACCGTTCAGCGGCCTGGCCCAGGTTGTGCCACAGGTGCCAGCGATCCGCCACCTGGCGAGCCTGCGGGGCGCCGCGCGTGGCGCCTTCGGCGTAGAACGGGGCCCGGTCCCGGCAGACGACCTTGATCTGGGGATGCTGGATGAGCCAGGCGGCGAGTGTCTCCGGTTCCCGGTCGGGCAGGAGGTCAAGCGGGCGCCGACTTTCGACGTCGACCAGCACCGTGCCGCAGACGCGGCCCTTGCGCATCGCGTACTCGTCGACGCCGACCGCCGTCGGAGGCGGAGGAGACGGCTCGGGCAGAGCGTGCACCATCCGTAGCACGGTGCTCCGACTGACCCGGATCCCGGTCAACGCTGCCAGGCGCCCACCCGCTCGTCCCGCGAGGGCCAGGCCCAGGGAGCCGAGGAACGATCGCAGCCGTTCGCTCCAGCGGCCGTGTCGACGCGTCAGCCCCACGAGCTGCTCTACGAACGTCTGCCGCGGGCACTCGGTGGTCGGGCAAGTGAACCGCCGCACCCGGAGGGCCAGCACCACGGGTCTGCCGACCACCGGCAAGTCGCCGGGAAAGCGCAGGTAGGAGCCGTGCACGTGGCGCGACCAGGAACCGCACCCGGGGCATGAAGCCCCGTCGGTCGCACTGCGTGCCTCGATGCGTATCACTTCGCCGCTCGCGCCGACAGACGTCACCACCACGTTGGGAAGCGACGCGAACAGCATCTCCGGGAAACAGGGCAAGACATCGTTCACGGCCCCGTACGTTCACCCCGACGAGCAGCAAGTCCCTCTCTTTTCAGGCAACGTCACGTTCGAATTCACGAGCCTTTGCCATCACGGAGAGCGACCGCCCCACACAAGTTGAGCCAGAGCCGCCCGTCATCGACATACTCAGTCGGTCCAGCGGGTGAGTGCCTCGAGGGCAGCGGGGTGGGCGGGTTCGGTGTCGGGGACCTGGAGTTGGCGGATGGTGGCGGCTTTGCGGTCGACCAGGTCGGTGAGGGTGATGCGGACCGGGCGCGGAACCCAGCGGTCGATCCCGTCGAAAGCTTCGACCATGTGGTCGCGTGGGGCCCGGCCTGCCGCGGGGTCGGGGGTGATGGCGGCAAGCCGGGTGCGGGCGGCGTCGACGGGTTCGCCCCGGGTCTACAGGGGCTGTGTTTCAGCCGGTCTACTGCGGGGCGCACGGCGAGGGGTGTAGGTGTGGTGGCGTCTTACAGGGTGGTCGGCAGTGAAGCCACCGGCTGGGAGATGGCCTGCGGGACGCAGGCGGGAGCGGTGCGGCCCGCCTGCGTGCAGGTCAGAGTGAGGAGTTGGAGGTAGCCGAGGGAGACCGGTCGTCCGGGGAGCTTGCCCGTTGCCTGTTCGAAGCGCTGGAGTGTGGCGGGCTTGATGCCCAAGTGGCCGGCGGCGTCGTGGAGGTCGAGTCCTGCGGCTTCGCGTGCTTCCCGGAGGGTTTCGGCGTTGTCGTGCCAGACCTGCGGCGCGGTCTCGGCGGTGTCCCGGGCCACGGCTGCCCGGGCCACGGCAAGGGCGGTGCGGATCCGGTCGGTACGGGGTCCGAGCAGGAACCGGGCGAGCCGGGCGGCTTCGGCCGCGTGGTCGACATCCTCATTCCAGGGCTGAGAGGCCTCTTCGTACACACGGCCCCGGGCCCTGGCGCAGTCCTCGCGTTCGCCGGATTCGGCGCCGAGGGTGCGGTGGCGGTCGCTGGTGCAGGCCAGCGTGGTGTCCTTCGCGAGGTCCATGTCGCGGTCCTCGTCGTCGGCCTCGATACCGTCGATGACGTCCCGGACCTGCTGGCGTTCCTGTGCGGAAAGGACGCTCGCGAGTGCTTCCGCGGCCGCCTGGGCTTCGGGCCGGCCGGCGGGCTCGAAGCTGCCGCCCCAGGCGTGGGATGCGTCTTCTCCCTCCACTTTCTGGAAGGCCACGTCGATGGCTTCGAAGGTGTGCGGACTCCAGGCGTGCATCATCAGGATGATTTCCTGCACAGCGCGTTGGGTGGCCGGATCCGTCTCCGGCGCGGTGTCGCTGCTGTGGTGTCGCCGGGTTCCGCTCATCCAGTCGGTGAAGGTCCCAGGCAGGCGGGGGTCGGGCGGTTGTGCGTTCGCAAACCAGCGCGCCGCCCTCACGACGCAGGCGTGTGCGTGCTGGATGGCGGCGTACCAGCCGAACAGCGCCTCGCGGTAGTCATCCACATGACGGTCCTCGGCAAAAGTGCCGGTCTCCGTGCGGCAGTGCTGCGGGCATTCGGCCGCACTCACCCGGTAGAGAGCGGCACGGGTCTCGGGGAACGTCAGCAGAGCGGCGTCCAGGTGCTCATATTTGGGGCCTCGGTTACGGCGCTTTTCGAGCCCGTGGTCAAGGAAGACCTGGAAGCGGGGTTCCTCACGCCAGTGGGCCGCGGCGCTGCGGACACGGAAGTCGCTCTGCCACGCCCCGGTCGCGATGACCTCCCGCAGAGACGAAGCCACGTCACGGCGCAGGCCCGCACCCCATGTGATGAGAACCGGCAGGCACTGGGGATCGTCCCCCAGCGCGGACATCACCAGATCGACGTCGTCATGACGGTGAAGATGACGCTGGAACACGAACGCCCCCTGAATGCAGCAGACCCCAACTGCCTCCGCACCATGGCATGGAGGCAGTTCCCCATCTTGCACGAGGGCTATGACATCCGGCCCGCACTCCGACAGATGAGGTCACCGAAGTGGCGCGTGGGCGCGGAAGCCACCATCCCGTGGACTGCTCGTCCGCTGGTCACCACAGCACCCATACCGCCAAGGCGATATGCGTCGAACGCGGTCACCCTGGCGACCCGTTGTGGCGCGTTGAAGGACGATCCGCCTGGTGCCGCACAACCGTACTGAAGGGAAGACTGCCCACGCGGGCTGCCTATCCTTCCTGCATGGTACAAGGAGGAATCGACTGGCTGAGTCTTGCCTACGGCGTCCGCATGCCGGGCATCGGCATCGAGGAGTTCGAGGCCGATGGTAAGTGGGGCATGCAAGAGCTCTCCGAGCTGGGTCTGCTCGTACCTCTTCCCCTCAACGCGGAGGGGTTCTACGACGCTTCCCTCACGGCGCCGTCGCTTGAGGACGTGCTCCTCGTCGCGGACTGCATCGCGTTCGACCACGACTCCCCCACGGTTGTCACCCCACTTCAGGAGCCAGCCACTGCACCCTACGAACCAATCGGGCACGACCGCCCGTGGCTTCCCGCCAATCGCACCTACCGTGACACCCTGGACTCCGTCGCCCAGCAGGCCCATGAGATCCGGTACACCGGCATGCTGCAGCTGCGGTACGGCACGTACAAGGATCCGCTGGCCCTGTTCAGCCGCCGCTTCACGGCTCGCTTCGAACCGCTTGCCCTTTACGCCATGGCCATCAGGCACGTTGACCTGCTCGCCGAGTACATGGGGCTGTACCGCGTGCTGGAAGCGCCGCGGAGCAGCAACGGCATGGACTTCATCATCGACCACCTCGATTCCCTCGAGGAGTACGACTTCGGGAAGCTGCTGACCATTCCAGCATTTCTCCCGGAACACGCCGAGGAGCCCGTCGAGGTGTTCTCCGTGCTCAAAGAACGGGCACTTGGCCGTGTGGAGGCTCTCACAACAGCTGGCATCGATACCGCCAAGCACCTCTACGCCATCCGAAACGGCCTGGCACACGGCAAGAAGGATCTCATCCTCAACGACTTCGGCAACGCAGTCGATGCCGTGGCAGCCGACCTGCCCCTGCTGAAACTCCTGGCACGTATCGCTGTCGAACAGGGCTGACCACCCCTCAGCCGGGCTCAGCCGAGGTCCGTGGGACCGTCACCGTCCCAGCGAATCCGCATGAGCGGCCGTGGCGACTGTGCTACCGCCGGGCCTAGGATGCCGTGCTTCGTGGTTGCAGGATCGGGTTCCAGGCGAACCAGCTCAGGTGCAGCCACGCGATGCAGCGACTGCGGGAACCCTTGCGGAAACGTCAGCCCAGGCCGGGTCTTGTCGACGCCCGGATGCCGTTCTCTGCAGCAGCCATGCCGTCCGCCGGGTTGCTCTCTGACGGGCCGGGCCGCTGGAAGGCTGCGCTGAGCGCGTGCAGTTCGCTACGGCGGGCCCGCATGAGCGGCTGCAAGTGGCCCCACAGGATGACCAGCGCGGTCAAGAAGCCTTGGCGGGGCCGCTTCGGACCGCCTCGAACACCGGGCGGAGCCACCGATGTCCGCATCAGCGGCTCCAGTTGAAGACGCCGTAGCCAGGCTGGCCGCTGTAGCGGCCTCGGAACATGGCTGCGTACCCGGCACGTGCGATGGAAAGACTCGTCCACAAGCGCAACGCCAGGCGCTCAAGGACCTACGGACGGGCCCGCTATCGGGGACGCGTGTCCACACAACGGGTACTCCGGGCGCGGTGCGGACGCATGACGCGGGCCATGGAATTCGTGCTCGCCAACCGCCAGCACCTCGAGGAAATCGGGCCTCTCACCGATGAGGCAGGGTGGATCATCGTCGCAGACTCCTACTGGCCCCACATCGCCGGACGGGAAGTCCAGTCTGTAAAGGCCTCGACCCGGTACGGGACAGCCTCGGCAGCTACCCGCCCGAGCTGAAGGCCCTGTTCACCGGACTCCAGCTGCCCTGGGCGGACACGTGACACGCCACCTCTCGTGTCCTCCGGGCTGACGCTGCGGTGTCAGCTCCGCTGCGCCTGCTCCCGCGCCTCACTCAACGCGTACCGTTCCGCAGCAGCGCCGTCGCCCTGCCGCGGCAACGACGCGTAACGGTCACTGGCGATCTGGTCGACGCGGGCACAGTAGCGGCCCGCCGCCGCCTTGAGCGCCTCGGTCGGCGGCAGATGCTCCTCTGCAGCCCGTAGAGCGCGCAGAAGTTCCCTGGTCAGCTGCAGGAGCCGGCCGAGTTCGCTCTGTGCGGTGACACTGCCCAACGCGGCGTGTCCTTGTCCGGCTGCGGTACGGCGGGCCTGCTCTTCCATCGCCAGGATCACTGCCTGGCGGCGCCGCTCCAGGGTGCGGAAGGTACAGTCGCCCGGATCGGCCACCACCTCTTCGGCTGCTTTGACCGCTCTGGCCAGCTTCGGCGAGAAACGAGTCGCGGCCAGTGCCTCTGCCTCTCTTTCCTCCCGCTCGGCCTCAAGCCGCCGCTCGCGCAGCGCCGGCCACGCCGGGAACTCCTCTCGCCCCTCACGCTGTGCACGCGTACGCGGACCGGCCTTGTCCGCGCGCGTCAGACGCTCGTCCCAGGCACCTGTCCGCGTGAAGCTGTAAGCACGGCATCCCACGCTCCCCCACTGGCCGAACCCGTGCGACCAGCGCCCGCCGTCAAGCCGGAACACCTGCTCCCCGCAGTTCCGGCACAGCTCGCTGTCCTGATCCATCAACGCCCCACCCCTGTACTCGTGTTACCGTCGGCCACTCACATCATGACCCAGCCACCCCGGCACCGTGCCACCGCAGGGAGCGCCACGTTCCGCGCAGGCGCTACAACTGCTTGCGCAGCTCCTTGACCCAGTGGGTATGCGTCGGACCAAGACCTCGCAGTTGCTTCATACTGCCCCGAAGATCGTAGGAGTCGGGCTTGACCAGCGGCCGAGTGCGGGCCCCCACCAGGCCCGGGGCCAGAAGGTAGTTGGTGGTGAGCACGGTCGCCCGGCGCGACAGGAGGAACTCCAGCACGCGCAGCTGCTTGGCGCTGTTGCGGGACAAGCGGCTGAGCGCGGACAGCGGGACCAGTTCGGCGACGCCCTCGTTGACCTGCCGCATCATCATCAGGAGCGCCTGGTCAAAACGCGGGTCAATGCCCGAAGCGACCACGGCCTGGCCGTCGGCCATCGGTGTGAGGCCCGTGGCTTCCCTGGCGTGGACGGTCTCCTCCAGACCGGGGAGCTGAGGCCGTGGTCCTTCGGGCATGGTGTAGGTGCGTTGGGTGTCGGTATCCGATGCCATCAGGTCGGACAAGGCGGTCAGGCACGCCCACGCACGTGGGTACATCAAGTTGAATCCGGTCAGCACGTTGCCCTTGACCGGTGCGCCGGGCTCTTGGAGCAGTTCGGCAAGCGGGCCAGCGGAAGCCTCGGTGATGGCCGCGATCCGGGTGTTGCCGAGCGGGCCGCCCAGCGCATGGAAGTCTTCCAGGCGGCTGTTGCGCACGGCCACGACCACGGCAGCCCTCAGCCAGGCCGGTGTCGACCGCGGCCGGTGCTGGGAGGCCTCTTCGAGGAACGGCGTCACCAGGACATCGAAGTAGGCAGCAGGAAGCGCAGCAAGCATCTGCGCGCGGCGGGCCACATCGGCGGCGACCGTCTGGGCATCGTCAGTGTTCAACCCCGCTCCGGTCAGCAGCTTGGGCAGAGTGACACGGCAGAACTCACGCGCGAAAACGCTGTCACCGACACGGCCCTCAGCCATGGCTGTCATGCCGACAGCACCCCCTCGCTCCTGATCATGCCGAACCTCCCTGCGGACACTGTACGAAAAGTGATCCAGCGGCGCTGACCGTCTCGGCCATCTCAACGCCGACGTCGGCGTTGCGGGGCGTGCCGGGGGGTGGTGTCAACGGAACCGCGGGCGATGGCGTGGCATGTGAACGCCTTCGCCTCCCAGGAGGACGGTCGGTTCACGGTGCTGGCGACGTACGCGAGCGTGGAGGGCTCGCCGGTCGCTGGGCACCGGCTGCGTGTGGAGCGGGGCGGGGCGTAGCTGCTGCCGGAAGGGGACCTGCTGGTGGCGGATGAGTCCCACCACGCCGAGACCTCCGAGGTGTGGGGGCGTATCAACGAGCAGCGCCTCGTCCCGCACGGCACCGGCTGTCCATGACCGCGACACCACGCCTGCTCGCAACGGTGCGCTACGACCAGCAGGGCCGTCTGATCGCCACTAACTCGGCAGTGCGGCTCTCCGAGCACAAGCACGGGCCTGTGGCGTACCGGTTGGGGCTTCGGGGGGGCACAGCGGCGGGGGAACAGGTCTGGCGGAGCAGTTGGAACGAGGAGTGGTCGGGTGCGCAGGTTGTCCCCAACGCCCATACCAACTTCGGGCCCGCGCTGACCGTTGAGCGCGGCATGCCGTATGGCGTGGCGGAACTCCAGGGACGGCCGCGTGAGTATAGCGGCGTCTGGAGCGACCCTTTGGGTGTGCGGTTCGCCGTGACCAGTGCCGGGGTGGCACGGGCCTGTCCGCCCGAGGGCGGGCTGTACTCGGCGTGGAGAGAGGGATGGGATCGGAGGCCAGGAACGCACTGGTGGGCCCGCAGGGACGTCATCCTGGAGTCCTGGGAAGTGCCGGCAGTGGCGCGGGGTGCGCGCAGCAGTGTCGGTCCCGATCTCGCCGTGAACGCCGGTTTCCTCTGCATGACCTGGAAAGGTGTCACGGGCGGCGAGCGGATCTGGTGGAACCGGCGCTCCGGCCGGACATGGACCGGTCCCCAACCGGTCGCGGGGCCCTCATCTCCTTCCGCCCAGCCCTCGCCACGATCGGCATCTGCTCCCGCCAGGACCTGCTGGGTGCTCGCCCCCGCCCGGCAGCCCCTGCCCGGCGTCAGGGGCGCCAACGCGGCTGAGGAAGCGGCCGCCAACGCGCCGACACCCGGTGATGCGTGAGGCAAGCTTCTGCCCCCTCGTCTGCGGGCGGGGGCAAACCATGAAGTATCAGGTCTTTGCCTGCTGTTCGGGAGTACCGTCGCTTCATGGACGACGCACGGCAGGACACCCCCGTGAAGCCTCGGCCCGACTATCCGCCCAAGACCCCGCCCCCGCCGAAGAAGAAGCCTCCCTCGCCACCGCCTCCCGACCCGCTGACGCCGCTACAGAAGCGGACCGGCACGCCACCCGCCCGCCGCCGTCCAGCCGCGCTGATCGCCAACCGGCGCGCCGCCAACTGGGCCCTGGAATCCGCCACCAGGTCGAAGGCCAGGGCCGCGGCCAAGGTCGTCGAACAGCTGCGCTCCTGGGGGTACCTCACCAGCGCCGCACAGCGGGAGAAGTGCGGCGCAGTGACCCGCTTGCTGGCTGGGGCCGCGCTGGGTGACGGTGGGCAGTGCATCACCGTCCACGTGGCCGACCAGGACGGCGCAGCCCTGATCATGGCCCTCTCCCACCAGGGCAGCGGACCAGGCCAGGGCGACGAGACGTTCCTGGAGGAGGTTGCCGCGCTCGGGGTGCTGTCTTGCGGCGCCGACACCGAACGTGATGATCCGGGGAACCGGCGCTGGGCTCTGCTGGAGTTGTAACCTGGCAAGCGAGCCCCCGTGCGGTGCCTGCCGAGGTTCTTTTCCCTGCCTCCTGTCCCTGGCTTGGCCTTGCCGGTTACGTCGTGCTGGTAGTGGGCCGCGAGGCGACGGGGGCTGTCAACGAGGCCGTCGTGGAAGGGGAGTTCTGGGTGGGCAAGCAGAAGATCCCGGCGTACATCGAGACGAAGGATCTGGAGCGGCTGCGCAACACCGTGGTCGGCCTGCAGCGACATCCGGAGGTGGCGTTGCCGCCGATCAGTCTGTCCGCATTCGTGGCCGATGCCGTCATGAGGGCGGTCACGGAGGCAGAGGCCCGGTACACCGGCGGCAGACCGTTCCCAACGCGGCCGCATCACCAGCTCAAGACAGGCCCGCAGCCGGGCCTCCAAACGGCACAGCCAGACGCCGACGACGACTGCGCATCCTGACCCGCCGCCCAGCAGCATCCGGACGAAGTCGAGCCTTTGGTCAGCGAAGACGGCAGGTACTGAGTTCCAGGGGCTGCCACGGTCACGGAAGCACGGCCTACTGAGAAGCCGACTCACGCGGGCTGCGGGCGCGCAGCGTCAGCCCAGCCGGGGGCCGTCCCGGATCCGGCCCGGGGACAAGCGCGGGGGCGTCCTGTCGCTGATGTTCCCGCCGCAACCCGTGCGGTCCGCCTCGCGTCATGATGCCCCGGCGGCCCGAGCGGTGTAGGACTTCGCGACCAGTTCCTCCACCAGAGCGCTCTTCGCCGCCGAGTAGGCCGCCCTGCCCTCGCTGCCGGCAGGAAGCCGCCGTGCCAGGGCCACCTTCAAGGCGCTGTAGCGCTGGACCTCATCGGGATGCTGACGCAGATAGTCACGGAGCAGGACGTGATCAAGGTGGGGCTTTGAGCCCGTGACCACGGCGTACAGATGATGTTCCACAGCCCCGGGAGGGGCCTGGAATGCCTGCCGCCCCCGAATCCCGAGATCGCCTTCGTGCCGGTAGCCCTGCCCGGCGAGCCGGGAGACCAACTCGGGCATGACGGTCTCCGCGGACACCACAACGTCGAGGTCGATGACCGGCTTGGCCGCACACCCGGGCACGGCCGTACTGCCGACATGCTCGATGGACACAGCCAGATCCGCGACGTGAGCTGCCAGGCGCCGCCGCAGCTCCTCGAACCGCTCCGGCCATCGGGGGTCGTAGTCGCTGACCGTGATCATGCCCGTCATGCCGGCAGTCTCGCAGGACCGCCAGAGCTCACCGCCTCCCGCGGGGATCCCTGGCTGTCGCGTACCGCGTCGTATACCGAGTCGTAAGGCTCCCCCGCACGCCTAAGGCCCCCGCCCCACCGGAAGATGCGGAACCTTCCCGATGCGGCCGACCCCCCTGGGAAACGAAAGTGGAGTCATCGCACAGAGCGAGACACCAAAACCCAGGGGGGACACGGAAATGCTTGACTACGAACTCCACCAGTTCCGCACCACCGAGCTCGCCGCCCAGGCCGCCCACCACCGCCTCGTACGCGAAGCACGCACGACCGCGAAGACGCGCTGGACGCTGCTTGGCCGGGAAGCAGCCGCAGCCCGCCTGGCCGCGGGCCGCACCGAAGCCACCGCCCGCCAGGCCGACCGCTACACCCGCGCGGCCTGACCCCGGCGGGTGTGCCACCGGTCAGCACCCACCACGAGGCCGCTGGGACGGGGCCACTGGCAGTCGGCTGACTGTACTGAGCTGCTGCCTCCTGACAGGCCGCAAGGCGGCAGGCAATCCGGTGGACCTCGCCCGGACCGGGCGGCGCTCCTGCAGCCTGGAACACTCGCGCACGAACCTGTACCGCACGGTGCTCGCCGAAGGCCGGCAAACAGACCCAGCCGCCTTCCCCCCTCACGGATCTGCAACGACCGGCTCCCTCAGGACGGGTGCGCGGAGGAAGACCGCGCCCGACCCGGACGGCTGCGTGGACGACCACGAGTTCCCGGAGAGTCCCCGGACACCCGTACGGGGCCTACCGCGCCCACCTCGATACCTGCCCCCTCATCCATGCTGGCCTGCTCTCCGAGCGTGTCGAGGGCGCCCGTCTCGCCGCCGGCCGCCTGGAGGAGGACTGGCCCGGCCGCGGGGCCGCCGGGACCACCCCGCGCTTCTCCTGGGGAGCGACCTCGTGCCTGACGTGCCCCAGGGTCTGTTCCTGGCCGTCGTGCCCGCCCTCAGCACCCTCTGTCTCCAACAGCGTTCAGGGGCCGTGTGCGTGTGGTGTCCACGGGCGCTGCCGCCCGGCGAAGGCGTCGGCCTCAGCCCCGGGCGGACGCCTGCGCGCCTGCGCGCCCTGCCACACCGTCCAGACCCGGGTCCTGGCGGCCTGCCTCGACTGGTACGACCACGGCATCGAATGCCCGCGCTGCCCCCTCGGCCCCTGCGAACGCGGCCAGACCCTGGCCGTCCAGCACCAGGCCGCGCGCGAGCATGCCGGGCAGCCGCAGCTGTCGTGCGTGGGCTGCCGCACCGCCACCGCCCCCGGCGAGTTGATCCGCCCGCACCTCTGGCAGGGCCTGAACGGACCGGTCCACGGCTACCTCCACGCCCGCAGGTGCCCGGCCTGCGCGAGCTCCCCGGCACCGTAGGACACGCAGGGCGGCGTGGCCGGGACCACTCACACGCCCGGGGGCCTGGCTACCCTGCTCGGCACGTGCGGTGCGGTGCCCCGGCCTGTGGGCGCGGTGTCGGCCCGGGCCGGATCGGCCGGGCCGGATGCCTGCTCGTTGCTGGCCCCTCAGGCCGCGGGCGGGATGTTGTGGTTGACGCGGAAGAGGTTGTGCCGGTCGTAGCGGCGCTTGAGGGTCGTGAGGCGTTCGTAGTCCCGCGGCCGGTAGGCGCGGCGTACCCGTGTGGCGGTCTTGTCGTGGTCGGTGAGGAAGTTGGGCTGTGTGTGCCCGGTCAGCGAGGGGCCGAGGATGTCGAAGAGCTGCTCCTGCCCGGCTTCGAGAGCGGCGTCCCTGCCCGGGTCCGGTGCCACGTCCGCGACGAACAGGTTGAACGCGGCATCACGCGGTCCGACCGCGTTCGGGTGCTGGGGGGCCCGGGCGAGCGCACCGCCGAGGTGACGGATCTCGACAATCATCGGGGGCCGGTCGGCATCGGGGCCCGCGGCCCGCAGCAGGCGCCGCAGCGTCGCGTCGTCCAGCGCCCGCAGCGCACCGGCGCGCTCGCGGGTACGGATCGGGCCCGCCGGGTCGGCGTAGATCTTCGCGATGTCGGTGTACGGCATCTCGGCCACACTGTCCTGGGCGGGACCCAGGGCGCGCAGCGGGCGCAGCAGTTTCTCGCCCTCGGCCGCCTCCCCGGTGAACGCGACGCACAGCTTGGCCAGGGTCTTGCCGCGCAGCGGTTCGGGGAAGGCCGGGCTGTTGGCGGGGACGTTCACGATCACCAGTGAGGTCGTCATGCGTTCGGTGAGGTTGCGGGTGAACTTCTGGTAGGCCCTGAGCAGTTCGGGTATGGCGCCGGTGAACAGCATGTTCCCGCCGTACAGGCGGGTGAGGGGGAAGAGTGCCGTCTCGATTTCGGTGATCACGCCGAAGTTGGACTTGCCGCCGCGCACCGCCCAGAACAGGTCGGCGTCGCGGTGCGGGGTGAGTCTGCGCCGCCGTCCCTTGGCGTCGACCAGGTCGATGCGGGTGACGTGGTCGGCCGCGAAACCGACCGTGCGTCCGATCACCGGGAGGCCGCCGCCGCTGGTGTATCCGGTGACGCTGACGTCCACCGCCGAGCCGGTGGCAGGTACCAGGCCGTGGGCGGCCGCTGTGTCGATGAGTTCGGAGAAGACGACGCCGGGGCTCACCACGGCGGTGCGCTTGGCGGCGTCGATGCGGATGCGTTTGAGGTGGCGGGTGTTGATGAGCAGCCCGCCGTGTGCGGAGCGGGAGATGCCGTGGCCGGTGGCCTGCACGGCGATCGGCAGACGATGGTGGGAGGCGATGCGCACGGCGGTGGCGATGTCATCGGCGTGGCCTGGTAGGACGATCGCCGCCGGGTGGTGGTCGATGACCCGGTGGTAGGCGGCGCGCTCCACGTCGTAGGCCGCGTCCCCGCGGACCAGTACCCGGTCGTCGGGCAGCGCGCGGCGCAGCTGTGCGGCCAGCGCGTGCTCGCCTCGGAGCGCGCTCGTGCTGTCGTGGGCGGACGCCGGGGTGGCGGTTACGGCACCGGCGGCGACGGCTAGGGCGCCGGCTCCTGCGGCCTTGAGCGCGGTGCGGCGGCCGGGCTGCTGCTGTGACACCTGGTGGTTCCTTGTCTCTCGCGGACTCTCATGTCGTACGCGTCGCATGTGTCGTACGTGTTTTACGTGCCGCATGGATGCGACGACGCCGGGGCGTCACGGAGAAAGCTGGCCTCTGGTGATCAACAGCGGCTCAACGGTGGATAAGCGCGCCGGTGTGCGGCCGCGGCAGCCGCAGATGGTGGTCGGGGGCTGGCCGCCTCAGACCACCTACGGCTACGGCACGGCCAGGGAGTGCCGTGCAGGGATGGCCGGCAGCGTTATCGGGGTCTCGGCTGACCGCGCCGTCAGGGATCTTCCTCGCCAGCCTCATTGAGAGGGGTGGGAGGCGGGCTCCTGCCTCGCCTGCGGGCGCGGTGGGGCACATCGTGAAGTACCGGGTCTCTGCCTGCTGTTCGGGAGTACCTTCGCTTCATGGACGACGCACGGCAGGACACCCCTGTGAAGCCTCGGCCCGACTATCCGCCCAAGACCCCGCCCCCGCCGAAGAAGCCTCCCTCGCCGCCGCCTCCCGACCCGCTGACGCCGCTACAGAAGCGGACCGGCACGCCACCCGCCCGCCGCCGTCCAGCCGCGCTGATCGCCAACCGGCGCGCCGCCAACTGGGCCCTGGAATGCGCTCCCTGGTCGACGGCCAGGGCCGCGGCCAAGGTCGTCGAACAGCTGCGCTCCTGGGGATACCTCGCCAGCGCCGCACAGCGGGAGCAGTACACCGCGGTCACCCGCCTGCTGGCTGGGGCCGCGCTGGGTGACGGCGGGCAGCGCATCACCGTCCACGTGGCCGACCAGGACGGCGCAGCCCTGATCATGGCCCTCTCCCACCAAGGCGGCGGACCAGGCCAGGGCGACGAGACGTTCCTGGAGGAGGTTGCCGCGCTCGGGGTGCTGTCCTGCGGCGCCGACACCGAACGCGGCGAGGCGGGGAACCGGCGCTGGGCCCTGCTGGAACTGTAAGACGCTCCCCTGAGCCGCCTGGCTGAGGTATGTCCGTGCCGACGGAACACACGGGCGCCGCGCATCATTTTCTGGTGCTGGTGACCGCCTTGCCGCGTCCAGTCGCCCCGGGTACGTCCGTGCCGTCTCCCCTCAGACGGGTGAGCCAAAGCTCACCGCGCCGACGGCGCCCTGGGAGGGCTTGCGCTTCGGCCACAACGAACGGAAACAGCCCGGGGGCGTCAAAAAGGCTGCGCTTCCATTTCGTCCGGCGGCTTTCGTCCTGGCCTGCCGCGGCCGGGCTGACAGCGGCGCGGCGCGAAGGCCCCGGCCGACGCGGAAACGGCCGCGCGTGCCCGGTCCCCGGCCACGGCCGCGCCGCCCTATCCCGCCCGCCCCTTACTCCTTCCCCACGCCAAAGGACATGGGCGAAAGCAGCCGCAACGGGGATGTCAGCACCCCGACCACGGCACAACCGGGTGGTGACCTGCACCGGCACAAGGACGCTCCGGCAGGCCGCGCACCATCTAGCGCAACCCCTGGGCGCAACATCCAGCGCAACAGACAGGCGCAACCCTCACCACAACCTCACACTCCTAGCCGAGGGAAGCGTCCGGTCACGCGGTCTGACGGCCCGCCGGGAGCGGGCCATCTGGCGCCGCCCGGAACACGCCGCCGACACCCGGCACCGGCACCGATGGGGCGGTATTCCGGCCGGAGTGCCTGGCCTTGCCCTCATACAGCTGCCGCCAGGGTAGACGGCAACGTCCAAAACCCGAGGCCCCCTCAGCGCGAACCCACGGAGCCAGAGGACGAAGACGCCCGGCACATCTCGTGCCAGGCGCACGAACAGCCACGACACAGTGTGGCGAGCACCGGACAAGCACGCCTGCCCCCTCGCAAGAGCTGCCCGCCCCCGCTCAAGCGCCGGGCTGCACCCACTGCCGGTCCAGGACCGCGTGCACGACGCTATCCCGCCAGAGGCCACCACGCTGGACATGCCCACAGATGGCCCCCTCCTCTCCTCCTCCACCATGCCGCCCGCGGCCATCGTCTTCACCGAGGCGGTGTTGAGAGGCGAGCGCGCACCCCACACGGTGCAGAGCCAGGCCATCGAAGCCGCAGCCGAGCAGGGGCGCACCATCCCGGCTCCGTAACCCCTGCCCACCAGCCGGAGCGGGGCGCGAAGCCCTCGGTAGCACCTCCCAGCTAGTGGGTGCCACCGACGCACATGAGCCTGCCCAGGTGACAAAACGCGGTCGGCGGCCGGCCGGACATCACGGCTCTGCCTGCACTCGCACCACAGCTGGCACCCGTCAGCGGTCATCACCCGGGATCGCGGACACAGCCGCACGGGCTCAACACCTGGCACAAGCCACGTTCCTGCAGGCCAGTCAATTCCGCCGGTGGCCCTAGGGGATGACGAGTAGCTTGCCGGTGGTACGCCGAGCCTCCAGATCGCGGTGAGCCTGGGCGACCTCGGCGAGCGGGTAGCGGGCCGTCACGGTGGTCTCCAGCGCCTTGGTGCGCACCCATTCAAGCACGTCGGCGGCGCGCCGGAGCAGCTCGGACCGATCGGCGATGAAGTGCCCCAGGCTTGGCCGGATCAGGGTCAGCGAACCGCCCTGGGCGAGCCGGATGGGGTCGAAGGGCGGCACTGCACCACTCGCGGCGCCGAAGAGCACCAGGTGGCCGCGGGTTCGCAGGCTGGCCAGGCTCGCATCGAAGGTGTCCCTGCCGACGCCGTCGAAGACGACAGGCAGGCCCTGGCCGCCATGGAGCCGCTTCACCTCGGCCGCGAGATCGTCCACCGCAGAGTAGAGGATCACCTCGGCGGCCCCGGCGCGCCGCGCCAGCTCGGCCTTCTCCGGTGTCGAGGTCGTGCCGATCACTCTGCCGCCGAGATGCGTGATGAGCTGGGTCAGCACAAGCCCCATGCCGCCGGCAGCAGCGTGCACGAGCACCGTGTCACCTGGCTGGACCGGGTAGGCGTCCTTGACCAGGTAATGCGCCGTCATGCCCTGCAGCAGCACGGCAGCGGCGGCCTCGAAGCCGACGCCGTCGGGCAGCGGCACCAGCCGGGAGGCGTCCACGACAGCCCGCTCGGCATAGGTGCCGGGAATCTCCACCCAGCCGACCCGGTCTCCCACAGCGACATGGGTGACGCCGGGTCCCACCTCGAGGACCGTGCCCGCGCCCTCAGTGCCCGGGGTGAAGGGCAGCGGGAGGGTATACCGGCCCTGGCGGTGGTATACGTCGAGGAAGTTGACGCCGGACGCGGCCACCTCCACGACCGCCTGACCCGGGCCCGGCACCGGTCGATCAATGTCGACCAGCCGCAGCACCTCAGCACCGCCCACCTCGGAAACCTGAATCGCTCGCATAACCCCTCCTGAAACGGCTAACTTCCCTAAACGGCAAACTTCCCTCACCAACTCCGGTCATAGCGATCCGATTCCCGCGCGCAGTGAGGTGCCGTAGCCACCTCATTGCCCACATGGGAGAGGGGTACCACCGACGCACATGGGCCTGCCCAGGTGACAAAACGCGGTCAACGGCCGGCCGGACATCACGGCTCTGCCCGCACTCGCACCACAGCTGGCACCCGTCAGCGGTCATCACCCGAGATCGCGGACACAGCCGCACGGGATCAACACCCGGCACAAGCCACGTTCCTGCAGGCCAGTCAATTCCGCCGGTGGCCCTGCTGGGCATCGACGGCCAGGCAGGCGATCGCGACGAACTGCCCCCGGCCCTGTTCCACGACGGCCAGCACTCACGCCATACGCGGGTCCGATCCGGTTGTCTCGCCCCGCCAGGCGCTGGAGCCTCAAGAGCCTCACCGGCATCTGGCACTCTCGCGTCTCGCCAGTCCCCGGGCTGGGATCTAGAGAGGGAAGTCGAGGGTGTATTCCTGCATTGGCCCGGTCCGGGCGGTGTGGTAAGCGGCGCGGGCTTGGTGGTCGTCCTCGCTCAGGGCAGGGTGCACTGGGTCCGCGGCCGGTGCCCGCCAGAACTGGATCAGGTGGCGTTCTGCGTGGTCGCCGACGCCAGGTTCGGGATCGTCGGTCTGACAGTACAGACGCATGCGGACCCAGCCGTCGTGCGAGAACGGCGGGGGCAGCTCCAGACCGGGGAGGTCATCGGGCCAGGCATCAGTGGTCTCTCCGGGGTCCAGGGTGGCGAGGTACAGGGGTGAGCGGTCGGCCAACAGGCTGAGTTCCTCCGCTGCCTCCCAGCCGGTGTCCGGTTCGGGGGCGGGCTGGCTGTCATGGATCTGCAGGGTGAGGAGCAGGGGCCCGTCTTCGGTGGTGGGCAGGACGACGGCACTGTCAGTTCCGGCCGGACCGCAGCGCCAGCCGTAGGGCATGTCGTCGGGGTAGTCGTCGTGCTCGGTGAAGCCGATGAGGTATCCACTCTCGCCGAGGTCGAGGGTGAACTGGGCTTCATGGACCAGCATGTGGGCTCCTGATCTTCCGCAACCGGGGTGTGCCTCCCCAGCGGGCAGGGAGGCACACTGATGGGGGCAGGGTCGCGTGATGCTTCAGACGATCACGTAGAAGGGGTCTTTGTCCATGACGTGGTAGGCGCGGCGCCAGTTGGTGATCGTGGCGCCCTGGCTGTCGTTCTCGGCCTTGTTGACCCAGGTGATCGTGCGCTGCTTCGCAGGGAGTTTGGTGCCTCCTTCGTAGGTGCTGGCGAAGGGGTACTCGTCGCAGGATGTCCGGCCGGCCTTCTTGTCGGCTGTCGGCGGGGTCTTGGAGCATACGGCCTTGCGGTTGGCGGCCTTCTGCTTGCTGTTGGTCATCCAGCGCAGGGGCTTGCCGCCGTGGGGGTCACCGTAGTGGCCGCCGCGTTCGCGAAGCTTGCGTATGCCTTCGGCGATGCGCGGCTGATTGATCATGGAGACGCCGGTCGGGGCATCGGGGAAGGCGCATCCGCTGGTGCCGTAGAAGTTGTCGCACCGGTAGGTGGCCGAGCCGTAGGAGACGACACCGGGCTGATAGCCGGGCTTGGAGGCCGTGAAGGTGTACGTGGTCTTGGCCTTGGCATTGACCTTCTTCTTGGCGATCGCGCCGGTCGTGTAGCTGACGCTGCCGCGCGCGGCAGCATCAAGGGTGCGCCCCTGGGCGAAGGTGACCTGCGCCTTGGTACCGCTCTTCGATGTGGCGGCGATGTTGATCCGGGAGCCCTTGCCGACACCTGTGGTCTTGGCCTTGGTCAGCTCGAGCGTCTCGGACCAGGTCGTGGACTTCGCTTTGAGGGTCATCTTGTGCTTGACGTCAAACTCGACAGTGCCGCGCAATGAGGGCTTCCCGGCGACCTGCTTGTAGATGTCGAAGTGGACGGTGAGCCACTGGCATTCGCTGTACCGGTTGATCGAGATCTGGTTCTTGGTGCACACCGCGCTGGCTGTCGCGGAGACCGGGGCTGGCATGGCGGTGCGCTGCAGGGCGGAACTGCCCGCGGCACGTATCTGGCCGACCTCTCCCTGGTCGGCGAAGGCAGGCGTCCCGACAGCCGCAATCGTCACGCCCAGGGCCGCCGTGCTGACGAGGACCGCTCGCTTCAGCGGTATTCGCCGCCCTGAGGTGAGACCGCGGGGCCGATGGACCTTGCTTCTGCGGGAGATGGACACCTGCTCGCTCATGGGCCGTCCTGTCCTTCCGTGTGGCAACACCTGTGGCAGCCGTACTCAACGCTGCGACTGTCCTGCAGTCCTGACACTTCCTCAGACAGCGACGAATCTTGAAGGGGACCAGGTCCTGCAAGATCGGGCCGAACGGCTCTTGAAGGAGGTCACCGAGTGGTTCGCCCACCACACACCGGCACGGCTCACCGGACACTCACCGCCGTCCCTCCCCCGGACACGTTGCTCAACGCGGTGGTGGTCCTCACCTCGCGCGGCGCCCAGCGGCTGCACGGCATGGCCGCGGATCACTTCGCACGGCTTGAGGCACTGGTCAACGGATTGAGCGCCAACGAGCGAGGGCTGTTCCTGGACCTCCTGGAGCGGATCACCCAGCGGCTTGGCGCGCTGACCGCCGACTAGGGGCTGTTCGGGGTTTGGATCATGTGGTTGAGGTGATGTGCTTCAACCACATGAGCGATGCTCTGAGGTGCAGTCCTGCCTCGTAGCTCTCGGGGGACTTGTCGTAGCGGGTGGCGAGTCCGCGCCAGGTCTTGATCTTCTGGAAGCAGCGCTCCACGATGTTGCGCTGCCTGTAGCGGTGCGCATCGAAGCCGACGGGCCGGCCGCCGGCCGAGCCCTTCCCGCGGCGGTTGGCGCCCTGGTCGTTCTTTTCCGGGATGACAGCGGTGATCCCGCGTCTGCGCAGGTAGGCGCGATTGGCCTTGGACGAGTAGGCCTTGTCGGCGGCCACCGCCCCTGGCCGGGTGCGCGGGCGGCCCCTGGGACCTGCGACCCGGACCCGGCCGAGTACCGCCCGCAACTGCAGGCAGTCCGCCGCCTGGCCCGGCGCCAGCACGAGCACCAGCGGCAGTCCCGCCGCATCGACCGCAGCGTGGACCTTGCTACTCAGTCCGCCTCTTGACCTGCCGAGCCCGCCCGCCTTCGCCCGTGCCCGGCGAAGGCGCCGTACCGCAGACCACTTCCGGTCCTCCTCCCCTGCGTCGCCCGCACCGGGTGCGGCCTGCGGCGCATCACCCGCAGAACGGGCCCCTGCTCCGCCAGCGGAACGACCCGTACGGGGCCGCCTGCTCATCCCTCAGGAACCCGACCGCCACAACAGCTCTCCGAAGATCAACAACAACGACCCACGAAGCGAGGTGACCCACAAGAGTGGCCCACAAGAGCGCGGCGCAAGAGGGCGGAGCCCTTTCACCCCTTGGGGGAGTTTCACGGCGACATCCCTGTCGAGCCAGGTGCCTTGCGGGACCCTGAGGCTACGGCCCCGGGGCGTCGGAACAGAGGGAGACTCGTGACATCACGTAAGCGATTCGCCGTACTCGCGGCGGTGCTGGCCGCCACCTTCGCGGCGGCGGCTCCGGGTGCAGGGGCAGCCGAGCCGCGCACGCGCGCGCAGTCGGCACCGGCGGCATCAGCCCCGCGCGCGGTCGGCCCGTTCCAGATCAGGAACTACGGCACGGGCCGCTGTATGGGCTTCCCCTACGGCGATGACCGCGTCCGGCTCTGGGACTGCTACAACGAGGCGTTCCTCCTCTGGGACCTGATCGCTGACGGCAACGGCCGCTACCACGTGGTCAGCCGCAGGAACGGCCACTGCCTCGCGGGCTGGGCCCAGGGCCCCAACGGCTGGTCAACATGGCTGTCGCCCTGTGACACCAGCTTCACCAACCCCGACCAGCTCTGGTACGTAGACCCCGCGCACCAGTCCGGCCCGGCACGCATCGCGAACCTCTTCGGCCGCGCCCTGGAACCCCAGCGCGACTCCGGGGGCAGCCAGGAAAGCGCCCGGGTCGAGATCTGGGACTACCAAGGACTGCCCAACCAGCGATGGACACTGAAGTACATCACGTAAGACCCCGCCCGCCCCGGCCCACCATCCACACCCGCCCGTACAGCAACGCCCGGAACGGCCGAGCACCAGGCCGGCGTCCGCCTCGAATCCCCCGCGTGCTCATACACCGTCTTCAGCCGCTCCCTGTACTCCTTGATACAGGAGACGTCCTCGATCCCCCACTGCTCGGCCAGATGCTCCACTACCGGCCACGGCACAGCTACCGGGTCCGCCAGAAACAGCCCGATGTACCGCACCGCGCACATCTCGAGAGCGAACCCCAGACGGTTGCGGCCCCCACACCGCTTCGCGATCAGCCTCGGGTCTTCGTCATCGAGGAAGAAGAACCGCTCCAGCTCGGGCCACGTCGGCTCCTCCGCGAACTTCCCGTACACCTCACCCCACTCATCAGTCAGAAATTCCGTCGGCATGCGGCGGACCACAGCCACATCCCGCCAGTGACCGAGGACCTTCCCCGAACCCCCGCACGAGACCGATCACCTGCACTAGGAGTTGTCGTCAAAGTGTCACGCCCACATCAGGAGTGATGCGAGGGTGACGGCTGCTGTGTAGGACTGGGCGGTCTTGTCGTACCTGGTGG
>NZ_JBWKEY010000025.1:0-29267 GCF_056435225.1 Streptomyces sp. NPDC043996
TCGACCCGCACGGTGACGTTGTCCCGGGTGATGCCCTCCTGCGCGGGCACCGGCAGCGTCACGATCTGCATGTTGACCTTACGCATCCGGTCCACCAGCGGAACGATCATGGTGAACCCCGGCCCGCGCACACCCCGCTGCAGCCGCCCGAGACGCAGCACCACGCCCCGTTCGTACTGTTTGACGACGCGCGCCGCGGAGAGGAAGTACAGCGCTCCTGCGGACGCGACGGCCGCACCGGCCGCCACCAGTTCCTCGACCACCATGGCCCCCCGAGGTCCCATGGGACGTTTAGGGCATGCAGTACGAAGGTAACGCGCGCGTCGGCCAAGGGCGAGCCCCTGACCCGGAGTTGCCGCCGCGGCGGCGTTCCGGCCACCCGGGCGCGGCTCCGTCCCGCCGGGGCGCTGTCTCGCCGGGGCGCTGTCTCGCCGCGGGAGTGTCTCGCTGGCGGGACAAGGGCAAGGTTCACGGCTGTTCTTCCCACCTCGCACCTGTGTTGTCTTGACCCGCCGATTCCTGTTCCGTGAACGTGGGGGTGATCTGACGACACGGACACACAGCGGCATGAACGAGGGAGCGACGACGTGGGACACACCGGCATGGACGCGGACGTAGTGATCGCGGGCGCCGGGCCGACGGGCCTGATGCTCGCCTGTGAGCTGGGACTCGCGGGCGTCGACGTGCTCGTCGTCGAGCGGCTCGCGGAACCGACGAACGAGTCACGGGCCGGCGGGATGCACTCCCGCACCCTGGAGGTCCTCGACCAGCGCGGCGTCCTCGACCGCTTCCTGGCGCTCGGCCAGCCGCAGCCGGTGGGCCACTTCTCCGGGCTCTACCTGGACTTCGACGAGTCCGAGTCCCGGCACCCGTACCCGCTGATGATCCTGCAGAACGTCGTCGAGCGCCTCCTCGAGGAGTGGGCCGTCGAGCTCGGGGTGCGGGTGCGCAGGGCGGCCGGGGTGAGCGGGGTCCGCCAGGACGCCGACGGCGTGACGGTCGAGCTGGACACGGAAGGCGCGGAGCGAGCCGAGGCGGCGACGCTGCGCGCCCGCTACCTCGTGGGCTGCGACGGCGGGCGCAGCACGGTGCGCAAGCTGGCGGGCATCGACTTCCCCGGCACCCCGGCGACGATGACCGCGCTGATCGGCGACGTCGAACTGCCCGACCTGACCGAGGACTACATCTGGGTGCGGCGCGTCCCGGACGGCGACTTCTCGGTGATCGCCTTCGAGCCGGGCTGGTACCGGGTGATCACCTCCGAGTACGACCACGTCGCGGACCGCGACGAGCCCGCGACGTTCGAGCACCTCCGCAACGCCCTGGTCAGGCTCGCGGGCACCGACTACGGCATGCGCAACCCCAAGTGGATATCCCGGTTCGGCGACGCCGCGCGGCAGGCCGCCCAGTACCGGGACGGCCGGGTGCTGCTCGCGGGCGACGCGGCGCACATCCACTTCCCGGCCGGCGGGCAGGGGCTGAACATGGGCGTGCAGGACGCGGTCAACCTCGGCTGGAAGCTCGCCTCGGTGATCCGCGGCCAGGCGCCGGAGAGCCTCCTCGACAGCTACCACGACGAGCGCCACCCCGTCGGGGAGCGCGTGCTGCACAACACCCGGGCGCAGGCGGCCCTGAACCGCCCCGGCGTCGATGTGGACGCGCTGCGCGAGGTCTTCGGCTCGCTCATCGTGTTCGACGACGTCAACCGGCATCTGCGGGGCATGCTCACCGCGCTCGACCTGCGCTACCCCATCGCCGGTGACCACCTCCTGACGGGCCGCCGGGTCCCCGACGCCGACCTGAAGACGCCCGAAGGCGCCCTGAGCGTCTACGAGTTGCTGCACGCCGCCCGGCCCGTCCTGCTCGACCTGCGCGGCAGCGCCGAGGTGGCGGCGGTCGCCAAGGGCTGGGCCGACCGCGTCGACCTCGTCGAGGCGCGCAGCGAGGACGACCACTGGCCGGTCCCGGCCATCGGCGAGGTCCCCGCTCCCGCGGCGCTGCTCATCCGCCCCGACGGCCACGTCGCCTGGGCGGCCCCCGCCGAGGGACCGATCGACACCGCCTCGCTGCGCAACGCCCTCGCCACCTGGTTCGGCCCGACCCAGCGGGGCTGACCCCCCGCCCGCGGCGGCCGTCACGGCGACCGGCCCCGCCGAGCCTGGGCTCGGCGGGGCCGTGACGTGCCGGGCCGGACGGTCGCGCCGTCCGTATCCGCGCCGTCAGTACACGCTGACGTTGTACGCGCGCAGCGCCTCGGTGACCGGCTGGAAGAACGTCGTGCCGCCGGAGGAGCAGTTGCCGCTGCCGCCGGAGGTCAGGCCGAGGGCCGTGGAGCCGGAGTACAGCGGGCCGCCGCTGTCGCCGGGCTCGGCGCAGACCGTGGTCCTGATCAGACCGCTCACCACGTCGCCGCTGCCGTAGTTGACGGTCTGGTTGAGGGCGGTCACGCGGCCGCTGTGCGTGCCCGTGGTCGAGCCGCGCCGGGTCACGCTCTGGTTGACGGTCGGGTCGGCGGCGCGGGTGATGTCCTGGCTGCCGACCGTGCCGGACTTGGTGATCGAGTTGTTCGTGTACCGGACGATGCCGTAGTCGTTGCCCGGGAAGCTGGAGCCGTGCGTGGTGCCGAGCACGGTCGTCTTCGCCGAGTTGGCCCACCACGTGCCCGCGCCGTCGGTGCAGTGACCGGCGGTGAGGAAGTAGTAGGTGCTGCCGTTGCGGACGTTGAAGCCGAGCGAGCAGCGCCAGCTGTCGGCGTAGGTCGCGTCGCCGCCGGAGATGTACTTCTTGAACGTGCCCGGCGTGCGCTCGATCCTCAGGGCTCCGGCCCGGTCGCCCGCCGCCGCCTTCAGCTCGGCGATCTCGGCCCGCGAGACGGTGCTGTCGGCGGTGACGACGACCTGCTTGGTCTTCGCGTCGACGCCCCAGGCGGTGCCTGCCACGTCCGCCGCGAGGACGGCGTCGCTGGCGGCCGTCAGGTCGGAGGCGCTGTAGGTCCGTGCCTCGTCCGCGTTCGCGGCGGGCACGGCGAGGGCGGCGGCCGCCACCAGGCCGGTCGCGACGGCGACCGTGCGGGAGTGTCTCGATATGCCGCTGCGGGGGGTGGTGCGCTTGATCCTCACTGCTGGTTCCTCCCGAGGGAAGTCAGGGGGCCCCGAGTGGGGTGGGGCCCGTGAGGCGCAGCCAACGGACGCGACGATTCCGGATACGCCGTGCCCCTGACAAGCGCTGCACGGGAGTATTCGGGCAGGTGGCGTACGACACAAGGGCCCGTTTTCAGCCACTGCGGCGGAAGCGGTCCGGGGGGCCGGTGCTCCCCGGACCGCCCGCTCAGCCGCGCAGCGTGTTCCGCTCCCCCGCGGCGATCGCGGCCGTGAGCGTGTTCCCGGGCGGCGGGAACGGGCAGATGAAGTGGTCGGCGAACGCGCACGGCGGCAGCAGGGCGCGGTTGAAGTCGACGGCGACGCGGCCCTCGGCGTCGGGCGCGGCGGGCCGCAGGAAGCGGAAGCGGTAGCTGGACGTGCCGCTGGTGGTGTCCGCGAAGACCGCCCACAGCGAGCCGTCGTCCTCGACGCTCACCTGGAGCGTCTGCTCAAGTCCTGCGACGCGGAAGGCGAGTTCACCGCCGAGCCCGAGCCCGCGCTCCACGCCGTCCGCGTTGGAGACCTGTACGGTGCGGTCTCGCTCGTACGGCGTGAAGCGGCCCTCCACCGCGAAGCCCGGGTCGTACGCGGTGGCCTCGATGCCCTGGAAGGCGCGGCGCGCGGGGGCGTCCGGGTCGAAGTCGCGGACCGCCCACAGACCCTCGCGGCGCAGCACGACGAGCCTGCGCTCGCCGAGCGCGAGCCGGGACGCGGTGGCGGGGCCGGGGTCGGCGGTCAGCCGGGCCCGGCCGGACAGGGGCTGCCCGTCGAGGGTCAGTCCTTCGCCGTCGGCGGCGGTCAGGACGACCGCCTCGCCGTCGTCGGCCCAGTGGCCCGGCAGTCCTGGAAGGGCGCCCTCCGGGTGGTCGGCGAGCCAGTGCGTGCCGGTGAGGGAGAGCGGGCCGTAGGGCGCGGAGACGGACTCCACGCGCTGCTCGTGCCACAGCTTCCAGTCCCGCGTCGTGTCATCGGTGGTGCTCATGTGATCAACCCTTCCATACGGGCTCGGGCAGCCCGAGGTGGGAGCGCAGGGTCGCGCCCCGGTATTCCGTGCGGAACGCGCCGCGCTCCTGGAGCAGCGGCACCACCCGGTCGACGAACTCGTCGAGCCCGCCCGGGGTCAGATGGGGGACGAGGATGAAGCCGTCGGCCGCGTCCGCCCGGACGAACGCGTCGAGCTGGTCGGCGACGGCGGCGGGCGTGCCGACGAAGGACTGCCGCGCGGTCGTCTCGATGACGGTCTCGTGGAGGGACAGGCCCTTCTCGCGGGAGAGGGCGCGCCACTTCTCGGCCACGGCGAGGGGGTCGCCCACCCGCACGCGGCCCTGCGCGAGCGTCGACTCCGGGTCCGGGTCGATGTCGGGCAGCGGCCCGTCCGGGTCGTACGCCGACAGGTCGACGCCCCACACCTGCTCCAGGGTGAGCAGCGCGGTCTGGGGCGAGACCTGCTGGCGGCGGATCTCGGTGGCGCGCTCCTGGGCCTCGGCGGCGGTGTCGCCGAGGACGAAGGTGACCCCGGGCATGATCTTGAGGTCGTCCGGCCGCCGCCCGTACCGCGCGAGGCGGCCCTTGACGTCGGCGTAGAAGGCGCGGCCCGCCTCGAGGGTGCCGTGCCTGGTGAAGATCACGTCGGCGGCCGACGCGGCGAAGTCCCGGCCTTCGGGGGAGTCCCCGGCCTGGATGACGACGGGGTGGCCCTGCGGCGAGCGGGGCACGCCGAACTCCCCCGCGATGTCGAAGTGCCGCCCCCGGTGCGCGAAGGGCCGCGGCTGCCCGGCGGCTCCGTCCGGTCCGCCGGGCGTCCAGGAGTCCCACAGCTCGCGGGCCGTGGCGACGAACTCGGCGGCGCGGGTGTAGCGCTCGGCGCGGTCCAGATAGCCGCCGCGCCGGAAGTTCTCGCCGGTGAAGGCGTCCGATGAGGTGACGACGTTCCAGGCGGCGCGGCCGCCGCTGAGGTGGTCAAGGGAGGCGAGCCTGCGGGCGAGTTCATAGGGCTCGTTGAAGGTCGCGTTCACGGTCGCGGCCAGGCCGAGCCGGTCGGTGACGGCGGCGAGGGCGCTCAGGACGGTGAGGGACTCGGGGCGGCCGACGACGTCCAGGTCGTGGATGCGGCCCTTGTGCTCGCGCAGCCTGAGGCCCTCGGCGAGGAAGAAGAAGTCGAAGAGCCCGCGCTCGGCGGTGCGGGCCAGGTGTGCGAAGGAGGAGAACTCGATCTGCGAGCGCGAGCGGGGATCGGTCCACACCGTGGTGCTGTTGACGCCGGGGAAGTGCGCGGCGAGGTGCATCGGCCTGCGCCCGCGAGGGTCGCGAGGGCCGGTCGCGTGGGTGCCGTCCGTCATGACGCCTCCCCCGCCCTCGCGGCGTAGCGGTTGGCGGGCCGGGCCAGGCCCAGGTGCTCCCGGAGCGTGGTGCCCGGGTAGAAGGTGCGGAACAGGCCGCGGTGCTGGAGCAGCGAGACGGTGCCGTTGACGAGGCGCTCCAGGTCGCGGCGCGGCTCGACGGGCGTGAGGTGGAAGCCGTCGACGGCGCCGGAGCCGTGCCAGGCGGCGACGAGGTCGGCCAGGTCGACGGGTCCGCCGCGGTAGAGCGGGCCCTCGGGCGTGGGCAGCGGGCCGCCGCCGTGTCCCGGCTGCGCCGCGTGCTCGCCGCCGCCGAGGTCGACGACGAGCGCGGCGAGCACCCGAAGCCCTTCGGGGTCCCGGCCGAGCGCGGCCGCGCGGCGGCGCAGTTCGGCGCGGGCGGCGCCCGCCTGCTCGGGGCTCGCGGCCCGCACGAGGGCGACGTCCGCGTGCTGGACGGCCGTCTGCCTGGCGGGCTCGAAGGTGGCGTCGACGACGATCACGGGGTGGCCCTGCGGTGGCCGGGGCACGATCGAGGGGCCGCGCACGGAGAACGCGGCGCTGGCGAAGTCGACGTAGTGCAGCTTGTCCCGGTCGATGAAGCGGCCGCTCGCCACGTCCCGGATCTCGGCGTCGTCCTCCCAGCTGTCCCACAGCCGCCGGGCGACGTCGGCCACGTCGGCGGCCTCGCGCCACAGCGCGTCGCGGGGCGCGGCGCGGCGGCGCCCGAAGAGCCGCGCCTCGGCCTCGGTGGTGGACACCTCGACGGCCCACCCGGCGCGGCCGTGGCTGATCCAGTCGAGCGTGGCCACGGCCGCCTGCACGTGGAAGGGCTCGGTGTGCGTGGTGGTCACCGCGGGCACCAGGCCGACGCGGCCGGTGGCGGGTGCGACCCGGGAGAGCACGGCGAGCGCGTCGAGCCCGTGCCGGGCGAAGCCGTCGCCGAGCGTCACGAAGTCGAGGGCGCCGTCCTCGGCGAGGCGGGCGAGCTCGGTGAAGGACGCGGCGTCGTGGGCGCCGCGCTGGTCGACGGCGGCGGCCAGGTGCAGGGGGCCGCGGCAGGGGGGTGGGCTTGCGGACATCGGAGTACACCTCTCTCGGGCGGCGGTCACCGCCCGGCCTCTCGCAGGAAGGTGAGGACGGCGCGCGCGGTGGCGTCGTTCTGCCGGAAGGACGGGCTGTTGGTGCGCGGCCGGGTGAAGGCGCCCGCGCCGCGCGCGTCGGTATGCGGCCCGAGCGCGAAGCGCCGCGGGTGCGGGGCGCCCGCGCGGTCCCGGACGCGGCCGTCGGCGGGGTCGACGGCGAGCAGCCCGTCCGGCGTCTCGGCGACCCCCTCCTCGTGCAGGGCGCGCAGCAGCGGGTCGCGGGTGCGGGCCAGCGTGGGCTGCGGCAGGCGGGCCTCGACCAGGGCGCGGGCCTCGACGTGGCGGCCGGGCACGGTGGCGCTCGTGGCCCGGAACGCCCCGGCGCGGGCCTCGACCCTCATGTCGGCGCCGAGGAACCGCACGATCCCCGCCCGGGACAGGGCGAGGAGCTGCCGCAGCCGCGGCCCCGGCGGCCCCGAGGCGAGATAGCTGAAGTACCCGTGCCACCACGGCCCGATGTCGCCGAGCCGCACCAGCTGCCCGTAGACGGACAGCAGGCCGAGGAAGACGGCGAGGTCGGGGCTGTGCGCCGGGTCGTGGCGGCGGGCGAGGTCGGCTTCGATGTAGGCGCGAATGCCGTCTTGAAGGCCTTCGTACGAGGTGTGCCGCACGCCGTCGAGGGGGTGGTCGAGCGCGGTGAGGTCGAGCCGGTCGGCGGGGTCGGGCACGGCGGCACTGACGAGGGCGTCCAGCTCGGGGCTGCCGGGCGGGCAGGCCGCGTACTTCTCGTCGAAGTCCCGCCAGGCGACGGCGGTGCGCTCGGGGTGCGCGTCGAAGAGCCGGTGGTAGTGCGCGAAGCCCAGCTCCTTCTCGACCAGGGGCCACACGTCGCGGGCGAAGTCGAAGCCGCCGGGCCTGGCGAGGAGCTCGTCGATCTGCGCGGGCCCCAGGTGGCGGGGCAGCGGGGGCCGTTCGCCGCCGTCCCAGGCGTAGCCGAGCTTGGAGTGGTACGGCACGCCGCGCCGCGAGCCGACGTACAGGACGGGCTCGCGGCCCGATGGCACATAGGTGTCGCCCTCGTAGCGGCCGCCGCGCCCCTCGGTGAGGAGCACCATGAGGTCGACGAACGCGAGCCCGAAGCCGCGCACCAGGACCTTCTGTCCGGCTCGCAGGGCGCTCAGGTCGCTGTCGGCGGTGAAGTCGGGCGGCAGGTGGACCAGGCCGTGGCGCCGTGCGTGGCGGGCCAGGCGGCGCTGTTCGGCGTCCGGTTCGGCGTCCAGGTGGCCTTGGGCGAGGATCACGAGGTCGCCGAGCAGGGGGCGCGGGCGGCCTTCGAGCCAGACGCGCTGGCGGCCCGCGCGGGGCCCGGTCAGGCGCAGGGCGCGGCGGGCGTGGTGGCGGACGGCGATGCCGGGCGGCAGCGCGGCCACGGACTTCTCGTACACCCAGCGCAGATAGGCGCCCTGCGTCGGGCGGTCGGCGAAGCGCTGTCCGTCGACGCCCGCCCACTCGTGCAGGGCGGGGCCCGGCCGCACGGGTCCGGCCGTCTCGACCGTGTCGTCGGTGAACAGGGTGACGTCCTCGGCGTGCGAGTTCATCCACAGCAGCGGCGACTGGCGCTCGCGCCAGATCCGGCCTGGTCCCGGCGGGTAGGGGTCGACGAGGTGGATGTCGAGCCGGGAACCCGCGTACAGCGCGGGCGCGTTGGCGGCGACGCGCTCGATGAGGCCGGTGGCGCGCGGGCCCGCGCCCACGATCACCAGGGAGGGCGTCCCGGCCGTCGTCGGGGGCGGTGCGGCGCTCATCGCGTGCGCTCCGAGCCGCGCGCGTAGTGCCGCTCCACGTAGTACTGGCCGACGCTGAGCACCGAGGTGACGACGACGTACCAGAGGGTGGCGACGAGGAGCAGCGGGATGATCTGGTACGTGCGGTGGTAGACGAGCTGTGTGGAGTACAGCAGGTCCTGTACGGCGATGACGCTGACGATCGAGGTGCCCTTGAGGGTGCCGATCAGCATGTTCCCCGCCGGGGGCACGATGGACCGCATGGCCTGCGGCAGAACGATTCTCCGAAAGCGGCGCCAGCGGCCGAGTCCGAGCGCCTGCGCGGCCTCGATCTGCCCTCGGTCCACGGACAGGACGCCGCCGCGCACGACTTCGGCGGCGTAGGCGGCCTCGTGCAGCGTGAGCCCGATGACGGCGATCGTGACGGGCCCGAGGAGGTCCACGGTCTTGACGCCGAACAGCGTCGGGTAGAGCACGCCGATGTTGAACCAGAAGAGGAGCTGCACCAGGATCGGCATGGACCTGAAGAGCCACACATAGCCCCAACTGACCGCGCGGAGAACGGGGTTGGCGGACAGGCGGCCGAGGGCGAGCAGGGTGCCGAGGGCGAAGCCGAGGGCCATCACGGCGCCGGTCAGCCACAGCGTGAGCCACAGTCCGCGCAGCACGGACGGGGAGGTGAAGTAGTCGCCGACGACGTCCCACTGGAACGCCTCGTTGCGGACGACGGAGTTCAGGGCGAGCGCGAGCGCCGCCAGGACGACGGCGGCGGCGGCCCACTGCCCGGCGTGGCGGCGCTCCACGATGACGGGCGCCGCCGCGTCGGTGTGCTCTGCGGGCCCGGCGGGCTCTGGGGGTTGGGTGAGGGGGTCTCTGGGAGGGTCGGCCTGGTGGGCGGCGACCTTGGCGAGGGCGTCGGATGACATGCGAAGGCTCCGATGGTGCGAGTGGTGCCTTCACCTGCGCCGCGTGGATCACGCGGGCCACGATGGGCCGACGGGCCCGCACGGACCGAGCCCCTCAGCACGGGTCCGCCCGTCGAGACTACGTGGCCCGTCGCGCCCGCTGTCAAGGCCGTCCCGGCCGCCGTCCCAGGGATGGGTCCAGAATATGAGCCGTACGTCTCAACGCAGTTGACGCGGAAACGGATGCCTGTTCCACTTGGCCCATGCATCCACAGCAGTGGCTGGTCAAGCGCTCCCACATCGACTTCGGTCGCGTGTGGTCGGCGTCTTGTTGATGCGCTTCTGAGCCGACCACCCACCCGCGCTGCCGGGCGCGATGCCCATCCGCGCCCTTCTGTCCCACGATGCGGACCGGTCGTCTCACCTTCTCCGGTACTTCCGCGCGCCCACGCGCCGTCGCCCCGCCTTCACCCCCGTACGCGCACGCGGCCACACCCCTCCCCTCGCTGCACCCCGCACGTCGCTCGCCTTCACGCCCAGACCCCGGAGAACGTCACGCCATGCGCAGGTCAACCCTGTCCGCCTTCACCCTGATCACCGCCGTCACGCTCACGCTCACCGCGTGCGGCTCCGGCGGCTCCTCCGACACCGCGGCGCCCGCGGGCAAGAGCGGCGAACTCCCGACCACGGACGTGGTGTCGTCAGTCAAGAAGGACGCGAAGGCGGCGGGCCTGCTGCCCGCGGCCGTCCGCGAGCGCGGCACGCTGCGCATCGCCACCAGCGTCGGCGGCACCCCGCCGGGCTCCGCCTACCTGGCGGACGGCCGCACCGTCGTCGGCCAGGACATCGACTTCGCCGACGCCGTCGCCAAGGTCCTCGGCCTGCGCCTGAAGCGCGAGACGGCGAGCTTCGAGGCGATCCTGCCGTCCCTCGGCAGCGGCAAGTACGACCTCGGCACCGGCAACTTCGGCGTCACCGACGAGCGCCGCGAGAACATCGACTTCGTCACCTACATCAACGACGGCCAGGGCTTCGCCGTCCGTGACGACAGCAAGCTGAAGAAGGTCACGGACTTCCGCCAGCTGTGCGGCCTGAACGTGGCCACCGGCGCGGGCACCACCTTCGAGGTGACCCTCCAGGACAACAGGCACGTGTGCGCCGACGCGGGCGAGAAGCCGTACAGCGTGAAGACGTACGCGGAGCAGGGCGCGCTCTGGGGCTCGCTCCAGCAGGGCCGCACCGACGTGGTGATGTCGACCATCAACGGCCTGCGGTACGCGGTGAAGCAGCAGGAGGGCCTGAGGTTCCTCGGCGAGTTCCACCGCCTGGACGTGGGCTTCGCCTTCAAGAAGGGCACCAAGCTGGCGCCCGCGTTCCAGGCGGCGGTCAACCGGCTCATCGAGGACGGGACGTACGACCGCGTCCTGAAGAAGTGGGGGACGCGGGCGTCGGCGATCCGCGAGTCCCGGATCTCACCCCCGGAGATCAAGGACTGACACTCCGTCACCCCGGCGGGCCGACGGCGGCCAGGGTTCTCAGCGGACTTGGTGAAGTCCGTTGCGGTTCAGCCGCGCCCCGAAGGGGCGCGGGGAACTGCGCGACCAGCCACAACGAACCCGCAGTCGGCTGACGGCAAGGGCGCCGCATAACCAGCGGAGCGCTTAGCAGTCGCAGGGGCAGCACTCGCAGCAGTCGCACGGGCAGTCGCAGTCCCGGCAGGCACCCTTGCGCTTCTTGCGGGACCACGGCCCTTCGTACTCCTTGGCGCAGCACAGCTGGCACGTGCAGCACAGGCCGATCGCCACGGCGCAGCCCGCCCAGAATCCGCGCGGCGGCTTCTTCGGCTCCTCGGACCAGCCGCCGAAGCCCCCGCCGCCGTGGCCGCCGCCCCCGGCCGCGTCGCCGTGGTGGGCCCCGCCGCCCCCGTACGGCGCACCGCCGCCGTGCGCGCCGGAGCCGCCGTAAGGTCCCTGGCCGCCGCCGTACGGTCCGGAGTGCGCCGTCGCGCCGAGGCCGGAGGCGCCCCGCGTCTCGTGCGGGGCGTGTCCGCAGGAGGCGGTCCCGAAGGCCCGGTCCACGGAGCGGGGCAGTTCGTGCACGAGCAGGAAGTGCGCGAGCTTGGCGTCGGTGAACTCCACCTCGCCCAGCGCGAGCCGGATGCCGTGCAGCGCGTCATCGGCGAGGCGGCGGGCCTCGGCGGCCGAGGTGCCGGTGGCCGTGATCGGGTTCCAGGCGCCCGCCTCGGCGTCGGCCCGCCGGTCCTCGACGGCGTCGAGGAGATGGGCGAGCCGCCCGAAGAGCCGCCCGGCCTCGGCCAGCGGCTCGGCGTTGCCGGGGCGGCCCGCGAGGACGGCGGTGTGCGCGAAGGCCGCGGCGGTCGCGGTCTCGGTCGGCTCGGTGACGGCGAGCAGGGGCGTACCGGGGCCCGCCAGGGCCTCGACGCCCTCCTGGCGCTCCACCGCGTCGAGCAGCACGGCCGTGTCGAAGCCCACGTCGGCGCCGGTGCGCGCGCCCGCGCGGCCCCAGCGTCCGGCGACGCGGCGCGCGGCGGCGGCCACCGGGCGGCGCGCCAACAGGCCGTCGCCGTCGACGACGTGGTCGTGGACCTTCGCCGACGCCAGGACCAGCGAGACCGCGGCAGCGAGCCGCGCGCCCTCGCCCTGGGCCACGGAGGCGGTCCGCATGCCGCGCAGCGGGCAGGGTCCCGCGGTGCGCCGCCAGCCGCTCGGGCGCTCGGCCTGAGCCTCCGTCAGAACCGAGATGACAAGACCGTCGTAGTTGGTCACGACGCGTGCGAACTGTCCGTGATCCCCGCGCAGCGCGAGGCACAACCCGCACAAATGCGCCATCCACTGGGCCTTCAGCCCCTCGCCGAGGCGATGACTACAGGGCCTGACGATTCCGAACAAGACGTTCCCCCCGTGCGCCCGATGTGTCCGACAGTGGTCGAAGGACGTACTGACGGTCCGTCAACGACGCGTGGGCAGAGCGTCCCGGACCTGTTCATCGGCATCGTAGCGAGCGCCTCGTTCACCCGGACGCACCGACCGTCACCCGGACGCCGCGAGAAATCATATTTCACTCTCAGTCAGCAGTCGGGCACGGCAATCCCCTTGAAGAATCACGTGCTTCGGCGCGTTGACTGTGCACCAGTACCGTCACGAAACCCCCGCGCGGCGCCTATCCCCTTGGCGCACCATCCGCATCATGGACGACGATAGGGGTGCGGAACACGAGCGGACCGCAGCGAGAGGAGGCGTCCATGGGATCGGTGCGCAAGGCGAGTGCCTGGCTTGGCCTCGTCGACGACAACAACGACGAGCGCTACTACGACGGCTACGAAGACGACGGGGCCGATGGCCCCGAGTCCGGCGCCTGGGTCACGGACCCGCGGGTGCAGGTGGCGTCGGACGCGGCCGAGGAGCAGGGCCAGCGGATCGGCACCATCACTCCGGACAGCTTCCGCGACGCCCGTGGCATCGGGGAGCTGTTCCGCGAGGGCGTCCCCGTGATCGTGAACCTCACCGCCATGGAGGCCGGCGACGCCAAGCGCGTGGTCGACTTCGCCGCCGGGCTCATCTTCGGACTGCGCGGCTCCATCGACCGGGTGGCGCACCGCGTCTTCCTGCTGACGCCCGCCCACACGGAGATCGTGAACGGCGAGGGCCCCGGCCGCCGCGCGGACGGGTTCTTCAACCAGAGCTGAGGCAGGGCCGCTCGCCAGGCCGCGCCGCGGCGCTCACCGGAAGGCGTCGAGCCCGGTGAGCGCCTTGCCGAGCACCAGCTGATGCATCTCGACCGTGCCCTCGTAGGTGAGGACCGACTCGAGGTTCGTCGCGTGCCGCATCACGGGGTACTCCAGCGAGATCCCGTTCGCGCCGAGGATCGTGCGCGAGGTGCGGCAGATCTCGATCGCCTCCCGGACGTTGTTCAGCTTGCCGAAGCTGACCTGCTCGGGCCTGAGCCGCCCCGCGTCCATGCGCCGCCCCAGGTGGTGGGCGAGCAGGACCCCCTTGTGCAGTTCGACCGCCATGTCGGCGAGCTTGGCCTGGGTCAGCTGGAAGCCGCCGATGGGGCGGCCGAACTGCTCCCGGGACTTCGCGTACTCCACGGCCGCCTCGAAACAGGCGCGGGCCGCGCCCATCGCGCCCCAGACGATGCCGTAGCGCGCGTGCGTCAGGCAGCTCAGCGGGCCCTTGACGCCGTTGGCGCCGGGCAGCACCGCGTCGGCGGGCAGGCGCACCTCGTCCAGGACCAGCTCGCTGGTGACACTGGCGCGCAGGGACCACTTGTGCCTGATCTCCGGCGCGGAGAAGCCGGGCAGGTCCGTGGGCACGGCGAAGCCGCGGATGCCGTCGTCGGTCTGCGCCCACACCACGGCGACGCCCGCGACCGAGCCATTGGTGATCCACATCTTGCGCCCGGTGAGGATCCAGTCGGTGCCGTCCCGCTTCGCGTGGGTACGCATCGACGCCGGGTCGGAGCCGTGGTCGGGCTCGGTGAGGCCGAAGCAGCCGATGATCTCGCCCGCGGCCATCCCTGGCAGCCACCGCCGCTTCTGCTCCTCGGAGCCGAACTTCCAGATCGCGTACATGGCGAGCGAGCCCTGCACCGAGACGAGCGAGCGGATGCCGGAGTCGGCCGCCTCCAGCTCCAGGCAGGCGAGCCCGTACTGGACGGCGCTCGCGCCCGCGCAGCCGTAGCCGGTGAGGGACATGCCGAGCGCGCCGAGCCCGCCGAGCTCCCGGGCGAGCTCGCGGATGCCGGGGAGCTCGCCGCTCTCGTACCACTCGGCGATGTGCGGCAGAACGCGGTCGGCGGCCCAGGAGCGGACGGTGTCGCGGACGGCGAGGTCCTCCGGCTCCAGCAGGTCGTCCAGGCCGAGGGGGTCGGTGGGGTCGAAGGGGGGCAGGCTGCGGGTGGGGGCGGACGGCATGCGGGGGCCTCCGGCGGGGGCGTCGTTAACTAGCGCTGGTAGTCACCCAGCTCCGCCCGACGCTACGACGCCCCGCCCCCGACGTCCAGAGCGGCCCGCACACCCTGCCGGGGGCCTCCCCCACCCCGCCCCTTCCCGAAACCAAGGGGCCCCGCCCCCTGGACCCCCAAAAGCATCGGCCTTCGGCCTCGTCCTCAAACGCCGGACGGGCTGGATCTTCGCGGCCCGAGCCGGATGGTTTCAGCCCGTCCGGCGTTTGAGGACGAGGCGCGAAGCGCCAATATCGGTGAGCGGGGGAACGGGGGCAGCCGCACCCGGATCGGGAAGGGGCGGGCCTGGGGCGCACCCGCGAGGGACCCTCAGCGCAGCGACTCCGCCGGGACGCCCGCCCCGTCGCGCGGCAGCGGTATCCCCTGCTCACCCTCCCCGGACGGGGCCCCGCACTCCATGCGCCGCGGCAACCGCAGCGCCGCCAGCGCCCCCACCAGCAACAGCCCCGCGCTGACCAGCAGCGTCACATGCAGCCCGTGCACGAAGGAGTCCCGCGCGGCGGCCCGCAGGGCCTCGCCGCCGTCCCCGCCGACCCGCGCGGCGACCTCGTAGGCCTCGCCGAGGGAGTGTCCGGCGGCCGCGCTCTGTGCCGCCGAGACCCCGGGGACCGAGGTGAGGCCGGGCGCGTACGCCGCGTTCATGACGCTGCCGAGCAGGGCGATGCCGATGCCCGCGCCCAGCTGGTAGGAGGTCTCGCCGATGGCGGCGGCCCCGCCGGCCTGGGTCTGCGGCGCCTCGCTGAGCATCGACTCGTACGCCCCGAAGAGCGTGGTCTCCAGGCCGAAGCCGAGCAGCACGAAGCCGAAGAGCAGCAGCGGCGCGTTGTCCTCGCCGCCCATGCCGGTGAGCGCGACCACGGCGAGCGCGGTGAGGCCGAAGCCGCAGGCGACCATGCGGCGCGGCCCGAAGCGCAGGAGCATCCGGGACCCGGCGAGCCCCGCGGCCATGGCGGCGATGGTGAGCGGCAGGAGTCTGAGGCCGGTCTCCAGCGGGGACAGGCCGAGCACCAGTTGCAGGTACTGCGCGGCGATGAGCTCCAGGCCCACGAGGGCGAGCATGGCGAGCACGATGCAGCCGACGGACGTGCTGAACGCGGGCCGCGTGAACATGGCGAGGTCCACGAGCGGATGCGTCCGCCGCCGCTGCCTGCGCACGAACGCGGTGAGCAGCCCGATCCCGGCCGCGAGGGACAGCAGCGTCGTCGAGCCGAGCGGCGCTTCCCCGCCGCCGAGGCGCTTGACGCCGAGGACCAGGCCGAAGAGTCCGCCCGCGGCCATCAGCGCGCCGACGACGTCCCAGGGGCCGTCGCGCTCGCCGGTGGACTCGGGCAGCAGCCAGCGGCCGACGGGCAGGCTGATGAGCATCAGCGGGATGTTGATGAGGAAGACCGACCCCCACCAGAAGTGTTCGAGCAGGAAGCCGCCGAGCAGCGGTCCGACGGCCGCGCCCACGGCGGCCACCGCGCTCCAGATGCCGATGGCGAGCGCCCGCTCGCGCCGGTCGGGGAAGACCTGGCGCAGGATCGAGAGCGTCGCGGGCATGATCATGGCCCCGCCCACGCCGAGCAGCGCGCGGGCCGCGATCAGGACGTTCGGGGTGTCCGCGAGGGCCGCCACCGCCGAGGCCACGCCGAACAGGCCGTAGCCGAGCAGCAGCACCCGTCTGCGCCCGACGCGGTCGCCGAGCGTGCCGAACAGGATGAGCAGCGAGGCGCAGACCAGGGGATAGATGTCCACGATCCACAGCAGCTCGATCGCGCCGGGCTTGAGGTCCTCGGTGACGGCGGGCACGGCCACGTGCAGCACGGTGGCGTCGACGGCGACGAGCAGCAGGCTGGCGCAGAGGACGATGAGTACGACCCAGCGGTTGGCGCCGGCGCCGGGGTTCCGACGGCCGGATGGAGCGGCGGCCGTGGTCGTCCCGGACATGTGCGTACCTCCCAGTGATTCCTCGCGAATGCGGCCCATCGGGAGGGGGACGTCCCGGTGTGGCGGCTGTGAACGGCGAGTGCCCGTCAGCGTACGCGAGTCCACGCGCGCCGCGCGTGGCGGACCTCTCACGGTTGCCCCACGACCCTGTGGCGTACACCACAGGGGAAAGCCCGTCCGGCGTTTGAGGACGAGGCGCGAAGCGCCAACAAGGCGGGGAGAGGGGCGCAGCCCCATGAGCAGCAGCGAGGACCGGGACGCGGCACGGAAAGGGGGGCCGGGGATAATCGCCCGGTGACCGATCTAGTTCAGCCCCCGGGCAGCGGACCCCGCAGCGAAACCGGCAGGGGCACAGGCGGGGGAACCGGCGCCGCGTGGCGCCGCGCGGCCCCCGCGCTCCTGGTGTACGCGGGGGTGCGCGCCCTGGGCCTCGCGGTCCTGGCGGCCTGGGCCGCCGTCGCGGGCAAGAGCCCGCACACCCTGCTCTCCGCCCGCTGGGACTCGCTCTGGTACGTGCGCGTCGCCGAGCACGGCTACGGCTGGGAGGTGACGCTCCCGGACGGCAGCGTCCACTCCAACCTCGCGTTCTTCCCGCTGCTCCCCTGGCTGGAGCGGCTGGTGTCGGCGGTCAGCCCGCTGAGCCACGCGGACGCCGGTCTCGCGGTGAGCTGGATCGCCTCGCTGTGCGCGGCGGGCGGGATCTTCGCCGTCGCCGACCATCTGTACGGCCGTCGGGCCGGGGTGTGCGCGGTGGCGCTGTGGGCGGTGCTCCCCGTCGGCATCGTGCAGTCCATGGCGTACAGCGAATCGCTGTTCACGGCGCTCGCGGCCTGGTCGCTGTACGCGGTGCTCACCGGGCGCTGGGTGACGGCGGGGCTGCTCGCCTCGCTGGCCGGTCTTACCCGGCCGGTGGGCGGGGCCGTGGTCCTCGCGCTGTGGGTGGCGGCCGTCGTCGAGGTGCGCCGCCGCGGGCGGGTCGACGCGCGCGTCGTGCTCGGCGCGCTGCTCGCCCCGCTCGGCGCGGCGGCGTACGTGCTGTGGGTCGGGCACCGCACCGGCGGCGGCCCGCTCGGCTACCTCGACGTGCAGGAGGGGTGGGGCAACGGCTTCGACGGCGGGTACGCCTTCGCGCGCTTCGTCGGGGAGAAGTTCACCTCCGTGCCGGGCGCGCTCGCCGGGATCGGCCTGATCGTCGGCGTGGCCCTGCTGATCCGCCTGTACGTCGCGGGGGTCCGCCAGCGGCAGCCGCTGCCGCTGCTCGTCTACACCGGGGTCGTCGTGGTGCTCGCGCTGTGCGCAGCGGGCTACTTCGGCTCCAAACCGCGCCTCCTGATGCCCGCCTTCCCGCTGCTGCTGCCCCTCGCGGTGGCCCTCTCGCGGCTGCGGACGACGCGATCGGCGCTGGTCGTGGCCGGGGTGGCGGTGGCCAGTGCGGTCTACGGGGCGTTCTGGCTGCATGGCTCCGGGCCCCCCTGATCACGCCAAGATCGTTTTTCCGGGACCGTCCCCCGGGGGCGCCCGGTGAGCACCCGGTGAGCGCCCGGGGAATTCCGCGCCAGATCCCGGTGAACGAATTCAAAAGGGTCCTAAAACCGCAAGGGTAATGATCAACGAATTGGGTAAAAGGACCCTCATTGATTAGGGATTCCGGCGGGAATAAACCGGGGCCTGAGAGCAATGCCACATCACATCGTCATCACAACCCCACCGATTCGACCGGCTCGGGCACTCACTCGCTGTAACGTCGATTGGGTGCGTACCGAACGAAACCTGACCCGTCTGGACCGGCTCTTCGCCCGTCTAGACCGTGAGCCGGAACGACCGGTTCATGTGGATGGGCCGAAGATGAGCCGGCACCGGGTCGTGCTCTTCAGCGCGACCCTCGCCTTCTATCTCGCCATCGTGGTCGCCGTCCTTGCCACCTCCTGGCTGGTGCGGTTCGACTGGCAGGTCATGTTCTTCCGGCCCTACCAGCAGTGGCCCGAGATCCACGGCTTCCTCGACTACTGGGTCGTGCTCGGCCAGCGCGGCCCCACCGCCGTGATGGTCGCGGCCTGGCTGGGCTGGCGCTCCTGGCGGCAGCACACCCTCCGCCCGCTCCTGATGTTCGGTACGGCGCTGCTGCTGCTCAACGCCACGGTCGGCGCCGCCAAGCTCGGCATGGGCCGCCTCGGCCCGCACTACGCCACCGTGATCGGCTCGAACGAGATGTGGCAGGGCGGCGATATATTCCCTTCGGGCCACACCGCCAACGCCGTCGTGACCTGGGGAATCCTGGCCTATCTGGCCTCCACGCCGCGCACCCGCCGCTATCTGTCGGCGCTGTCCGCCGTGGTCTCCCTGAGCGTCGGCCTCACCACCGTCTACCTCGGTACGCACTGGCTGAGCGACGTCTTCCTCGGCTGGGCCGCCGGACTGCTCATCCTGCTCGCGCTGCCCTGGTTCGAGCCGCTCGTCGCCAAGGCCGAGGCCGTGATCCTCAGCGTCCGCGACCGGCTGCGCGCCCGCGGCCCCGCCCCGCTCCCGGCCCCGGCCCTGGTGCCGCAGCGCACCTCCGCCGGTCCGGCCGCGGCCAAGGGCCCCGGGGACCAGCCGCCCGTGCGGGAACCCGTCGCCACCGCCCGCCCGCGCACCCCGGCCTACCTCGCCCCCGGCCCGCACACCGCCCGCTGCGAGCGCACCCCGGTGACCCCGGCGGGCCCCCGCCGCCCCCCGCACCCCGAGCGCGTGCGCGGCACCTCGGCGCGGCCCGTCACCGGCGGCTGACCCCGCCGCACCCCGACCGCGGGAAACGGTACGCACAGCTGACTCCCGCACCACGAAGGCCCCGGCTCCGACAGGAACCGGGGCCTTCGTGCGCGGCCCGCGCGCGCTCAGCCCTTCCAGCAGCGCGTCACCCGGCCTTCGGCGACCTCGAAGTTCAGCCGCCCGGCGAGGTACTCCATGGTGATGAACGCGCCGGGCGCCAGCGACCTGACGGAGGACCAGCCGCGGGCACGCGCCCGCCGCTCGGCGGCCGCGGCCTCCAGGCCGACGTAGGAGTCCGGGGTGTCCTGGGGTTCCGCGGGCGGTGTGGGGATGGGTGCCATGCCCGCCACGGTAGGCGGCCGGTCCGCGTCGGGGAAGGCCGGAACCGCGCACCACGCGTCACTGATACCTCTCTGGTCACGCTTTTGTCACAGGATCACGACGCGTGTTTCTCCCGGACACCGTCACACGTACGAGCGGTTCCGCCCTCGCCACGGGCGAATTCAGGCCGAACTCCAAGGCCCTTAGCGCCCCCTTGAACCCACGTCGGAAAACCCGTCGCGGAGTGCGTCCGAAGCGCCTGGGAAGACCCCTGCGAATATCTCCGGAAATCCTTCGCGGGTCCGCCACGGACCGGATTCCCTGACACTGCCCGGGAGGTGACGGAGCGGGAGGAATTCAAGATTCCAGGGTGTGCGCGCCCGCCGTGCCGGTGCGCGCTCCGGCGCCCCCGAGCCGTACGCCCCCTGTTGGAGTCGGAGGCGCGCGAGCATCATGGCCTGTGCTTCGGGCAGCCCAGGACGCGACGGCGAAGGGGCAAGCGATGGGGACGCAGACGGTGCGGGCGGCGGCGGGGCGCCCGGCGCGGGAGCGGACGCCGGGCCGGATCATCGTCGACTGGCTGACCACCACCGACCACAAGAAGATCGGCCATCTCTATCTGATCACGTCGTTCGTCTTCTTCCTGATCGCCGGAGTCATGGCGCTCCTGATGCGGGCCGAACTCGCCCGCCCCGGACTCCAGCTGATGAACAACGAAGAGTTCAACCAGATGTTCACGATGCACGGCACGATCATGCTGCTGCTGTTCGCGACGCCGACGTTCGCGGGCTTCGCCAACGAGATCATGCCGCTGCAGATCGGCTCCCCCGACGTGGCGTTCCCGCGTCTGAACATGCTCTCGTACTGGCTGTTCCTCTTCGGCGGTCTGATGGTGCTCGGCTCGCTCGTCATCCCGGGCGGCCCCGCGGCCTTCGGCTGGTTCGCCTACGCGCCGCTCAACAGCCTGGAGCGGTCCCCCGGCATCGGCGCCGACCTGTGGATCATGGGCCTGGCCCTGTCCGGGTTCGGCACGATCCTCGGCTCGGTGAACTTCCTGACCACCATCATCGGCATGCGGGCCCCGGGCATGACGATGTTCCGGATGCCGATCTTCACCTGGAACGTCCTGTTCACCTCGATCCTGGTGCTCATCGCGTTCCCGGTGCTCGCCGCCGCGCTGCTCGTCCTGGAGGCGGACCGGCGCTTCCACTCCGTGGTCTTCGACGCCCAGTTCGGAGGCGCGCTGCTGTGGCAGCACCTCTTCTGGTTCTTCGGCCATCCGGAGGTCTACATCATCGCGCTGCCGTTCTTCGGCATCGTCTCGGAGATCATCCCGGTGTTCAGCAGGAAGCCGATCTTCGGCTATCTGCCGCTGGTCGGCGCGACGATGGCCATCACGGGCCTGTCGGTGGTCGTGTGGGCGCACCACATGTTCGCGACGGGCGCGGTGCTTCTGCCGTTCTTCTCGTTCATGTCGTTCCTGATCGCGGTGCCCACCGGGGTGAAGTTCTTCAACTGGACCGGCACGATGCTCAAGGGCTCGCTGTCCTTCGAGACGCCGATGCTGTGGGCGGTCGGCTTCCTGGTGTCGTTCCTGTTCGGCGGCCTGACCGGGGTCCTGCTCGCCTCTCCCCCGATCGACTTCCACGTCACCGACTCGTACTTCGTGGTGGCGCACTTCCACTACGTGGTGTTCGGCACGGTGGTCTTCGCGACCTTCGGCGGCTTCTACTTCTGGTGGCCGAAGCTCACCGGCAAGATGCTCGACGAACGCCTGGGCAAGATGCACTTCTGGACGCTGTTCGTGGGCTTCCACACCACGTTCCTCGTGCAGCACTGGCTGGGCGCCGAGGGCATGCCGCGCCGGTACGCCGACTATCTGGACGCCGATGGCTTCACGGTCCTGAACACCGTCTCGTCCATCGGCGCCTTCCTGCTCGGCCTGTCCACGCTGCCGTTCCTCTACAACCTCTGGAAGACGGCCAAGTACGGCGAGAAGGTCGAGGTCGACGACCCCTGGGGGTTCGGCCGCTCCCTGGAGTGGGCGACCTCCTGCCCGCCGCCGCGGCACAACTTCGTCACGCTGCCCCGGATCCGCTCCGAGTCCCCGGCGTTCGACCTGCACCATCCTCAGTACGCGGCGCTGCGGGCGCCGGACGACCAGACGGATCACCCCGGTCCAGGGCCCGGCTCAGGAGATCCCGGGCCGACCGGATCCGCTCGTTGAGCTCCACCGGCTCGACGACCTCGAACTCGAAGCCGAGGAACATCACGTGGAAGACGAGGAAGTCCAGGCTGCCCGCGCCCGTGCGCAGCAGGCAGGTGTCCTCGGTCTCGGCCTCCAGGGTGCCGTACAGCGGCTTCACCCGCCGCGTCGCCTCCTCAAGGGGCACCAGCAGGCGGATGGTGGACCGCTCGGCGTAGGCGTGGGTCGACACGCCCCGCGAGACGTACGCGGCGAGGTCGTCGGCGGGCGGGGTGCGGGGCGCGCAGCGCGGGCCGTGCGGGGGCCGGGGCGTGATCCGGTCCACGCGGAAGGTGCGCCAGTCCGCGCGGTCCAGGTCCCAGGCGACCAGGTACCAGCGGCGCTCGGTGCACACCAGGCGGTGCGGCTCGACGGCGCGGCGGCTCGGGGTGCCGCCGTGGTCGAGGTAGTCGAAGCGCAGGCGCTCGGAGTCGCGGCAGACCGCGGCCAGTTCGGTGAGCAGGGAGGCGTCGATGGCCTGCTGCCGGGGCGCGTGCAGCATCGGCACCGTGAAGGCGTTCAGGGCGCTGACGCGGTGGCGCAGCCTGCCGGGCAGGACCTGTTCGAGCTTGCCGAGGGCGCGCACCGAGCTCTCGCCGATGCCCTCGATGCCCTGTCCGGCCGCGGTGCGCAGGCCCACCGCGACGGCGACGGCCTCGTCGTCGTCGAGCAGCAGCGGGGGCAGCTGGGCGCCCGCGCCGAGCTGGTAGCCGCCGCCGGTGCCGGGGCTCGCGTTGACCGGGTAGCCGAGCTCGCGCAGCCGGTCCACGTCGCGCCGGACGGTGCGCGAGGTGACGCCGAGCCGCTCGGCGAGATCGGCGCCTGACCATTCCCGGTGGGCCTGCAGCAGTGAGAGCAGGCGCAGCAGTCGTGCGGAGGTCTCCAACATGACGCTGATTCTGCCGCCTGATGCGGACAGCTACGGTCCGCGATCCGGCCTCAGCCCTCCTGCGCGGCGCGCACCCGTACCGCCAGGTCGTTGTCGTGGGTGTAGTACGGCCCGATCTCGACGGCTCCCTCGGGTCCGTCGAGGACCGTCACCGGATAGCTGAAGATCGGCTTCTTGTCCGCGATGTCGTCGAGCAGCCGCGCGAGGCGCACCCGCGGCCCCTCGTCCCCCCGGGGCAGCAGCCACAGGTCCCAGGGGCCGGGCCCGGCGGCGAGGTCGGCGTAGCGCAGCGCGACGTCGAACTCCGGGCCGCTCGCGGTGACGTCGGCGCGCACCACCCGGCCGGGGTCGGCGCGCAGCACCGCCTCCACCCGCGCCGCGGCGGTCGGCTCCACGCCGTACACCCGGGCGTGCGCCGTGAGGCCCGTCTCGGTGATGCCCAGCTCACCGGCCTCCGCGTGCGGGGCCCGCACCCAGGCGCGCACCGAGAGGTTGCCCTGCTTGGTGGCGTAGGGGATGCGCACGGAGACATGGCCGCGGCTGCCGCTCGGGGCGCGGTCGACGAGCGAGCGCAGGTCGTTGACGCCCGGCACGAGCCGGCGCGGCTCGCCGCCGTCCACCAGCGCGTACGCGTTCCAGCGGCCCTCGGCGAGCTCCACGCTGCTGGGCAGGGCGGCGCGCAGCCTGCCGTCGGCGGCCGGGGTGAGCGGCAGGCGCACCTCGGCGGCGGGGTCGGAGTCCCGCAGGCGCAGCAGCAGATGGGCGGTGCCCGCCCCGCCGGGGTCGGTGACGTCGAAGGTGAGGCCGCCCGCGGAGTCGGCGATGCAGTCCGCGCGGGGCGCGGCCGCCTGGTCCTGCCCCGCTGCGGCCGGTGTCGGGTCGTCCCTCGTGTCCCGGGTGAACACGGCCGTCATGCGAGACGCTCCTTCGTCGGTGCGGATCTTCCGGCGTCGCGCACGGCGTACGCGCCGCTGAGCAGTGCGCCACGGGCGCGGTGCAGCGTGCCGCGCACCCGGCCGCCGAGCGAGCCGCCGCTCTTGATCATGCCGGTGAACATCGCCTCGTAGCGCTCGGCGATCCGGGCCGGGTCGAAGCGCTCGGAGTCTTCGAGGGCGGCGCCCGCCATGCGCCGGCGCAGCGCGTCGTCGTTGATGAGCTCAAGCAGCCCGCCCGCCATGGCGTCGGGGTTGCCGACCTCGACGAGGCGGCCGTCGACACCGTTGTCGATGATCTCGCCGGGCCCGTGCGGGCAGTCGGTGGCCACGACGGGAAGCCCGCAGCGCATCGCCTCGACGATGGTCATCCCGAACGACTCCAGGCTGGAGCTGACGGCCGCGATGGAGCCCTTGGCCCACTCCGGCTCGATGGGGTGGGCGGGGCCCATGAGGAAGACGTGGTTGTACAGGCCGAGGTCGTCGATGAGGCGGCGCAGCTTGTCCTTCTGGCGGCCGCCGCCGTAGATCCGCAGGCGCCAGTCCGGGCGCTCGCGGCGCACCGTGTCGAAGGCGCGGATCAGCAGGTCGTACCGCTTGACGGGGGCGAGGCGGCCGGCGGCGACGACCCATTTGCGGGAGCCGTCGGCGGGCTCGATGCCGGGCGCGGGGACCGGGTTCGGCACGGCCTGGACGTGGACGCCGGGCAGCCGCATCCCCCCGCGGTAGGCGCGGGCGTCGGCCTCGGTCGTCGTGGTCAGGACGTCCAGGCGCGGGTAGACGCTGCGCAGCTGGCGCCGCAGTTCCCTGGTGTGGGCGTCGAAGGTGAGGTGCTCCTGGCCGACGCGCAGCGCGCCGCGCCGGGTCTGGCGGGCGACGTGCACATTGAGCCCGGGCCGGGTGCCGACGACGACGTCCGCCTCGACGGACCCCAGGTGGGCGGCGATGCGCTCGTCGGTCAGGGCGCTGTACTGGCGGTAGCGCCCCTCGGCGCTCGGGAAGACCTTGGCGGGGGTGCGGTGGGCGACGCTGTCGCCCTCGTATCCCCGGCGGCCCTCCCTGAGGTCGACGAGGTGTCTCAGCCTGATCCGCGCGTCCGGGGTGAAGACCGGCTCGTCGCGGTGGCGCAACACCGAGACGATCTCCACGTCGTGCTGCTCGGCCAGGGTGTTCGCCAAGTTGTACGTGGTCCGGATCGTCCCTCCGATCCCGTATGCGTTGTGAATCAGGAAAGAGATATGCATATGTATCCGTGTTCCGCGATTCTCCGCGGACAGTCCGTCTCGTCCGCCTACCGAAGGGTTAGACGGGGATTCTTGGCCAAGGGTTGGGCGATCTGACCGTCTTGTTGTCCAAGGGAGGCCCGATCGTGAGGCGGAATGGGGAACTCCATGAGTGGTCCAGCGGTCATGGCTGGTAAGCGAGCTGCGGTACGTCGAAGCAGTTCTCGTCCATGGCGCCCTGTGTGACCCAGCCCTCGCCGTCCCGCCAGCGGGCCACGGACACACACGTCCTGCGGCTGTCCGGCGGCCGCTGCCGCTTCTCGTACGTGACGGGCAGCAGCAGCCCGTCCGCGTCGTACGGCTCGCCCCGGCTCATGAAGCGGTCGACGCAACGGCGGGTGACGTCCTTGCCCGCGGCCGCGCAGGAGCGGGCGGCGTCCGTGAACCACATCGCGGCCGCCCAGCCCTCCAGCTGCCACTGGGACAGCGTCCCGGAGCCCTTCACACCGGCGCGGAACTCCTTGACCGCCCGGTGCCCCGTGTCCTCGTAGTTGCGGCTGGCGCCGGTGGCCCACAGGGCGTTGCGGCAGCGCGGCGCGTCCTTGTAGTCGTCGGCGACGGCGGCGGACCAGTTCTGCACGTTGGTGACCTTCGCCGTGACGTCGGCGCCCACGTCGTCCATCGCCTCGCACAGCCGCGCGTTGCCGTGGGTGTCCATCGCGTCGAAGACGAGGTCGGCGCCCTGGTCCTTGAGGTCGGCGGCGACGGCGCGGAAGTTGGGCAGGGCGAAGTCCACCTGCTCGGTGACGACGCGGTAGCCCTCCCGCTCCAGGCCGCGCTCGACGAGACGGGCGTACGCGGCCGACGCGGCCTGGTTGTAGGACACGACGGCGGCGGTGCGGGCGCCGTGCTCGCGCTTGAAGTAGCGGTAGACCTCCGTGCCGCCGTACAGCTTCCCGCCCCAGCCCGGCTTCCCCGCGCGCGGCGCGAGGCTGCCGTAGATGCCGTACAGGTGCGGATAGGTGTCGTAGGCCGCGCCGATCGGCTGGCCGCCGATGTCGGGCACGCCCGCCTTCGACACCCGGGAGGCGCCCGCGTAGTCCAGGACGGTGGTGGCCACCAGGGCGACGACCTTCCGCTCGTCGAGCAGCTTGTGGACGCAGTCGTTGTTGCCGACGCCACTGCCGCCGTCGTCGCAGGTGTGCACCTCGACCTCGCGGCCGCCGACGCCGCCGCGGTCGTTCAGGCGCGCGAAGTAGGCCTTCGCCCCGTCGCGCGGCCCGGTGAAGGCCGAGCCGCCCACGGGGCTGGTCGCGCTCGTGATGACGCCGACCCGCACCGGCGGGCCGCCGCCCTCGGGCGCCCCGGTCGGGCGGCGCTCGAAGTCGCTCTGGGGCAGCCTGCTGCCGCAGGCGGCGCCCGCCAGGAGCGCCGCCGCCGTCAGCGCGGCCGCGAGAACGCGCCTGGCGCCCCGGGCCTCAGCAGCCCGGGCCCGGCGACGCATTGCCGCTCAGCTTCACCAGCGCGCACAGGGTCTTGACGGAGACCTTCCAGGTGTCGTCCTGGTTCACGGCGGTGCCGCTCGCGTCGGGCAGCGCCGTTGCGCCCTTCAGCGTCAGCGCGTACGTCACCTCCGCCTCCTTCGCCGAGGTGAACTCGACGTCGGAGACCTTCGCCCCGACCTGCTTGCCGCGCTCGTCCCCGCTGAAGCCCTGCAGGACCTTCCGCAGCTCGGCGCCGTTCTCCAGGACGGCTTCCTTGTCCTTCAGGGACACCGAGGGGTCGAAGAACCGCTGCCAGTTCGCGCGGACCTCCTTCTCGGCGGCCGCCGGATCGGCGGGCGCGTCCGCGTCCTTGCTCGTCTCCACGGGCGGCTGCGGGGGCGGGCTTCCGCTGTCGTCTCCGCTGTCGTCGCCGCAGGCCACGGCGGCGGGGGCGATCAGCAGGGCCGCGGCGGCCGCCAGGGCCGCGCTCCGCACCCGCCCCCGCCGAAGATCGCTCCCCCGCCTGGGGCTGGTCCAGAGAACCATCTGGCTCACCACCGGGTGTCGGTCCGGGCGAAGAGCGCCCGGTGCTTTCAGGGTCAGCTTCCAGAAGGCATAGTGCAAGCCATTGGCTGCCGTGAACAGACCCACCAGGCACCTGTTGAGCACCTGTCAGACCGCTGCCGTCTCCCAGGGGGGCCTCGATGACATCTCCCGCCGCCTCGCGCACGGCCCGGCTGCGGGCGGTGCACCCCATGCTGTGGGCGGCCTTCGCGGCACTGGCCACCGGCGCGGTCCTCTCCGTCATCGGCTGGTACGGCATCTCCGGCGAGCGCTTCGCCGAACGGCAGCTGCCCTATCTCGCGTCCTGCACCGTCCCCGGCGCCGCCCTGATCATCGCGGGCGCGATCCTGCTCGCCCACGGCAGGAGCGCCCTCGCCGCGGCCCGCGTGGAGGAGCTGTACGCCCTGCTCGTGAGCGTCGAGGGCCAGGAACAGGCGGCCGCGGGGGCCGAAGGGGTGACGGCGCGGGGCGCCACCAGCCGGGAGGCGCGCGCGGTGCCCGGCGGCACGCTCTGGCACCGCGCGGACTGCCCCCTCGTCGCGGGGAAGCCGGACGCGGTGCCCCCCGACGCCGGGGCCGTGGCGGCCGGGGGCCTGACGCCCTGCCCGGTCTGCGCGCCGCACGAGCCCCCGACGGCGACGCCCGGGCCCCCGGAGGGCTGAGCCGGTGTCCTCGCTGAGCTACGACCTCACCCTGGCCGGGCTCTCGGTCGGCAGCGCGGCGGCCCTCACCGGCATCGGTCTGATCGTCACGTACCGCGCGACGGGCGTGCTCAACTTCGCGCACGGCGCGATCGCGATGGTGTGCGCCTACCTGCTGCGCCAATGCACCGTCGAGTGGGGCTGGCCCCTGTGGCTCGCCGCCGCCGTCACGCTCCTGGTGGTGGCGCCCGCCATCGGCCTCGCCCTGGAGCGTGCCGTCTTCAGGCCGCTCGCCGTGCTCGGCGGCGACCCGGCGCAGACGCTGGTCGCCTCCCTCGGCGTGTTCGTGCTCCTGGTCGGCGGCGCGGCGCTGATCTGGGGGCAGGGCGCGCGGGCCGACGCGCCGACGCTCGTGTCGGCCGACCCCTGGGGCCAGCTGGCCGTCGCCGTGGCGCTCGCGCTCGCCGTGGGCGCCGTCACGCGCTACACGCGCTTCGGCGGGGAGCTGCGCGCGGTGGTCGACGACCGCCGCCTCGCGGTGCTCGCCGGGATCGACGCGGACCGGGTCGCGGCGGCGGGCTGGGCGTTCGGCTCGTTCACGGCGGGCCTGACGGGCGTCCTGCTCGCCCCGTACGTGCGCCTCGACCCGTACGGCATGCCGCTGCTCGTCATGGAGGTCGTGGCCGTCGCCGTGGCCGCCCGGATGCGGAACCTGCCGGTGGCGGTCGTCGTGGCCCTCGGCGTCGGCGTGGCCCAGAGCCAGCTGACGCGGCTGCACCCGTCCGGGTGGGGCGAGCCGCTGCTCCAGGCGGTCGGCGCGAACCTGTTCGTGGTCGCCCTGCTGGTCGCCGCGCTCGTCCTGCCCGGCGTCGGCACCGGCGACGCCCTGCCGCGCACGGCCACCGCCCGCATCCCGACCCCGCCAGGGGCGTGGATAGTGGCCGTCGTCCTCTTCCTGCTGCCGCTCGGCCTCGCGGGCTCCGACCTCACCACGTCCGTCCAGGTCCCCGCCCTCGCCGTCATCCTGCTCTCGCTGGTCGTGGTCACCGGCAGGGGCGGCCAGATCTCCCTCGGCCAGGCCGCCTACGCGGGCCTCGGCGCGCTGTTCACGGCGCTGCTCACGCACGGCCGCTTCCCCGGTCTGCCAGAGCTGCCGACGCTGCCCGCGCTCGCCGTCGCCGTGCTGCTCGTCGCGCCGCTCGGCCTGCTCACGGGCTGGCCCGCCATCAGCCGCCACGGCCTGGCGCTCGCGCTCGCGACCTTCGCGGTCGGCGTCGGCGTCAGCCGCTTCGTGTTCGCGCAGCCGTACGCGACGTCGGGCCTCACCCTGGAGCGGCCGCCGGGCTTCGACGGGGACCGCGCGTACTACCTCCTCGAACTGCTCCTGCTCGGCGGCTCCCTGCTCCTGGTGGCCGCGCTCAGACGCGGCCGCACCGGGCGGGCGCTCGCCGCGATGCGCGACCACGAGGCGGGGGCGGCGGCCTCCGGGGTCGCGGTGCGCTCGCTGAAGCTCACCGCGTTCGTCACCGGCGCGGCCCTGGCCGCCCTGGGCGGGGGCATGCTGGGCATGGGGCTGCGGGCGTTCGACCCGGGCGCGTACGACCCCGTGCGGGGGCTGCTGTGGTTCGCCGCGGTGGTCGTCCTCGGCGCCGACAGCCTGCTGGGGGCGCTGGTCGCGGCCGCCCTGCTCGTGGGGCTCGACGCGGGGGCGCGCGGCGGGGTCGCGGCCGCCGTCATCGGGGTCCTCGCCATACTGATCGGCCGCTTCCCCGGCGGTCCTTACGAGGCGCTGCGCGCGTGGACGCGGCGCTTGCGGCGGCGCCCCTCGCTGACCCCGCTGGGGCTGCGGCTGCGCGCGGCCCTGCTGCCGAGAGACCTGGCCACGGCGGCGGCCGCGCCCGCACCTGTGCCCATGCCCGGGCCCGCGCCCCTGGCACCGGGGGCTTCGCGGGGCGGCCCGCCCCGGGCCGGGCTCCCGGCCGCGCCCGACCGCGAGAGCGGTGAAAGCGGCGAGCGCGCAAGCGCCAATGCCAACGCCGCGAACGGCGGCAG
>NZ_JBWKEY010000025.1:29364-75012 GCF_056435225.1 Streptomyces sp. NPDC043996
AAGCGGCAGCGGCAGCGGCAGCGGCAGCGGCAGCGGCAGCGGCAGCGGCAGCGGCAGCGGCAGCGGCAGCGGCAGCGGCAGCGGCAGCGGCAGCGGCAGCGGTGCGAACGACGGGAGCCCTGCCATCGCCCCGGCCCGCATCCCCGCCGTCCCACCCGCTGTCACCGCCGCCCTCACCCCCACAAGCCCCCACCCCAAAGGCACCCCAGCCGCCCTGTCGGCCCTGTCGGCCCTGTCCGCCCACCACCTGTCCCTCACCTACGGCGGATTCACCGCCCTGCGCGACGTCTCCCTCACCGTCGAGCCCGGCCGCGTCACCGCCGTCGTCGGGCCCAACGGCGCGGGGAAGAGCAGCCTGTTCCACTGTCTGGCCGGGGCGCTGCGGCCCGACAGCGGGCGGGTGACCTTCGGCGGCCGTGACGTCACCCGGCTCCCGGCGCACGCCCGCGCCCGCGTCGGCGTGGCCCGCACCTTCCAGCAGCTCGCCGTCTTCCCGACGCTGACGGTCGCGGAGAACGTGCGCGTGGGCGCCGAGCAGGGGCGGGTGCGCGACCCGGCGGCGCTGGACCGGGCGCTGCGCCTGTTCGGTCTGACGGCGCTCCGCGACCGCCCGGCCGCCGGCCTGCCGACCGGCACGCTGCGCCACGTCGAGCTGGCCCGCGCGCTGGCGGGCGGCCCCCACGTGCTGCTCCTGGACGAGCCCGCCGCAGGCCTGGACACCGCGGAGGTGGCCGCGCTCGCCCGGGTCCTGCGGGCCCTGGCCGCGGACGGCACCGCGCTCCTGGTCGTCGAGCACGACCTGGACCTGGTGGCGGGCCTCGCCGACACGGTGCACGTGCTGACGGCGGGCCGCGTCGTCGCCTCCGGCCCGGCGGACGAGGTCCTCGACGGCGGGGCCCCGTGAGCGCCGCCCGCCCCGGCACCCTCGAACTGCGCGACGCCCGCGTCCGCTACGGCCCCTTGGAGGCCCTGCACGGCGTGAGCCTCGCCGCCCCGGCCCCCGGCCTGACCGTGCTGCTCGGCCGTAACGGCTCGGGCCGCACCACCGTGCTGCGCGCCCTCGCCGGGACCGTGCCGCTGACCGCGGGCGCCGTCGTCTGGGACGGCACGGACGTCACCCGGCTCGGCGCGCACGAACGCGCCCGCCGGGGCCTGTGCCTCGTACCGGACCGCCAGGCCGTCTTCGGCACGCTCACCGTCCGCGAGAACCTGGAACTGGCCCGCGCCAAGGGCGGCATCGACCCGGCCCTGGCGGCCTACCCGGAGCTGTGCCCCCTCCTAGGCCGCCGCGCGGGCACGCTGTCCGGCGGCGAACAGCGCATGCTGGCCCTCTCCCGGCCCCTGCTGTCCCGGGCCCGCGCCGTCCTCGTCGACGAGCCCGCCCAGGGCATGTCCCCGGCGGTCGCGGCCCGTACGTACGCGCTCCTGAGCGGCCTGGACGCGTGCGTGGTCGTCGCCGAGCAGCGGCTGCCGCCCGGCCTGCGCGGGCCCGCGGCACGGGCGGCGGTGGCGTACGAGCTGCGCCGCGGCGCGGTGGTGTTCCGCGGCGAGGCGGCGGAGCTCGCGGAACCGCCCGGCGGCACCGACGGCGGCGACGATGGCGGCGGCGATGGCGGCGGCGTCAGGCCTTCGACGCCGCCGGGATGACCAGGACCGTCCCGACCGCGAGCCGGTCCGGGCGCGGCCCCACCACGCCCCGGTTGGCCTTGTACAGGGCGGGCCAGCCACCCGCCACCTTGTAGCGCCGGGCCAGGGAGCTGAGGGTCTCCCCGCGCTTGACGACGTGCGTGCGCCGTTCGGGCAGCAGCGCGAGGTGGTCGAGCCCGGCCTCCTTCACCTTCTTCGAGCAGACGGGCCAGGCTCCCCAGCCCTGGTTGAGCAGCACCTTCCGGGCGACCTTGATCTGCTCCTCGCGGGTGGCGAGGTCGGCGCGCGGGGCGTACCCGAGGCCGCCGTGCTCCTCCCAGGTGGACTGCTTGAACTGGAGCCCGCCGTAGAAGTCGTTCCCGGTGTTGATGTGCCACCGGCCGCTGCTCTCGCACTCGGCGAGACAGTGCCAGGGCCCCGCGGTGCGGGAACAGTCGTAGAAGTACGTGGTGACGGCCGGGCCCGGCTGCGGTGGCGGGGGCACGGCGGTCGCGGCGGCCGGGGACGCGGCCAGGGACAGGGCCGCCGCGGCGAGCGGGGACACGAACCGAAGACGTCCGCGCGGCATCGGGTGCGTCGAGTGCATCGGGCCACGTTACGCAGCACCCGCGCACGCCCCCGGCGCGCCGCGCCGCCACGCGCGCGACCCCACCCGGTCGGAGCAGGCGGGGCCGCGCGGGGCGGACGGGCCGGTCAGCGCGTGCGGCGCCGGGCCCGGCGCGCTCAGATCACCAGACGCCGACCCGGCACGGTCAGACCGCCAGGCGCTGGCCCGGCACGATCAGATGCGGATCGCCGCCGATGACGCCCTGGTTGACGGCGTACAGCCGCTGCCAGGTGGTGCCGTACGCGGCCGCGATCTTGCTGAGCGTGTCGCCCTGGCACACGGTGTGGCCGCCCGCCGCGGCCGCGCCGCGCGGGGTGCCCCGCTCCGCGCGGTAGGCGGGCCGCTGCTTGACGGGCTTCGGCGCGGCCTGGGGCGCCGCCTTGGGCGCGGCGGGCCGGGGCGCCGCGGCCCCGGGGGCGGCGCCGGAGGCACCCGCCCGTGCCGAGCACGAGGGCCAGGCGCCCCACCCCTGGGCGCGCTGCACCTTCGCCGCGACGGCGATCTGCTGGGCCTTGGACGCCCGGTCGGCGGTCGGCGCGTAGGCCGTGCCGCCGTACGCCCGCCAGGTCCCGGCGGAGAACTGGAGTCCGCCGTAGTAGCCGTTGCCCGTGTTGACGTGCCAGTTGCCGCCGCTCTCGCAGCGGGCGATCCGGTCCCACACTCCGCCGTCCGCCGCGGCCTGGCCGGTCGCGGCGAGCAGTCCCAGCGGGGCCAGAAGGGCCGCTCCGCCGATCACCGCCGTCGTGCGCATGTTCCTGGGACGTTCGGACATGGATTTCCCTCTCGAAGGACCCGGGCTCCCCCCGGCCCCGCGGCCCCGCACGCTTCCGGCGCCGGGGTCCGCCGAGCCCCGCCCGCCGGAGTGAGGTGGCTCTGCCGCGCCCTCGTACTCGTACCGAGGCTGGCTGCGCGACCGGCGGACGTACCCGAGCGGTGCTCGCTGCACACGGCGGTGGAATCTAGGAGCCCTCCCGCCCCGCCATCAACCGCTTCCCCGTCATTCCAGGCCAGTCGCCCGTTACCCGGGGTATCGGCGAATTCCGGACACCCGCTTCATTCCCGCATATCCGCATTTAGCGACCCGCGCCGGATTCGATCTGTGACTCACCTCACCGCCTCAACTTCCGTGCAGGGCACAGCTGTTGGCGCGCGGTGACGGATCAGAATGATCAACTCACCCTCCGCTTCCGATAGTTCAATTCCGTGCCCCCTCGCGCGTGACTTGGGCCACTGATCACCCGTTGTCTCCTTTATGAGCCGGGCACCACCCGGACACCCCACGCACCGATTCCGAGGAGCCACCCGTGCCGCGCATGCTCGACCTCAGTGACGAGGTACGCGCCGAGATCGGCGATGAAGAAGCCGACCGCCTGCTCGCCGGGGAGAACGCCCCGGGCGCCTACGACTGCACGTCCTGCCGGACCCCGGGCGACTCCGAGCGCGAGCGCACCAGCACGGTCCTGTTCGTCGGCGACGAGACCGCCGTGCTCGCCTTCGCCCACGCCACCTGCCTGCCCTCCCAGATCGTCGAGGTCGCCGAGGAGCAGCTCCAGGGCGCCGTGCGGTCGATCACCGGCGAGGACCCCGAGGCGGCCCGCCCCGACGAGGCCGCCCCCGAGCAGGCCGTGCTCGGCGTCACCAGCGGTCTCGTCCACATCGACGGCGAGCTGCGCCCCGCGCTCGTCGTCGAGCCGACCGGACCCATCGCGCGCCCCGGAGCGCTGCCGGGCGGCGGCGACGACTTCCTGCCGCTGCTCATCGAGAACGGCTTCATGCCGGTGCCCACGCTCACCGGCGTGCCCCCGACGCTGCACGGCTGGTCGGTCCTGCTCGCCATGGGCCAGCTGCACGCCATCCTCCAGCCCGGCACGGGCGGCGGCTCCCCGGTCGCCTGGTGGCAGGCCCACCAGCCGCTCCAGGTCACCGAGAACTGGCGCGCGGCGGCCAACAAGCTCCAGGCCGTCCTGCTGTACGCCACGCCGTCCGGCACCATCGGCCGCCAGCCCCGCGAGGACCTCCTGCGCGAGGCCCTGGACCGCGCGGCGTCCCGCGGCCAGCTGGTGGCGTCCACGCTGCCGCTCGCGGGCACCTGACCCACATTGGGCGGCCGGCCCCCGCATCCCGGCAACCCCCCAGGTCGTTGGCTCAGACGTGTACGTATACGACGCCCCACCTCACCGGCCGTACGCCAGCCCCATCCCGTCCATGCGCACCGCGCAGGACGCCCCGACGCCCGTGTCGGCCACGCCGATCTACGACGCGCTCTATTCGGAGTACCTCAGGGCGTTCCGGGCCCTGCCCGGTGACCGGACCGGCGAGGAGGAGCTGAGGTTCACGGCCTTCGCCCCCGTGCCGTACGGCAACCAGTACGGCGCCGTGCGGCACGACCCGCGCCACACCCCCCGGCAGGACCCGCGCTACGACCCCCGGCACAACGCCTTCCACGTCGCCCGCTACGGCCAGCCCACCCAGGCCGACCACCACGGCGGCTACGGCCACCTCTTCCCGGCCGCGCTGCCCCCGGGCCCACGCCGCGTCTGACCCGACGCCCCCCGCACACGCCGATGCCCGGCCCTCCACGAGGAGGGCCGGGCATCGCCACGCCGGGCATCGCCGCGGGTGTTACTTCTTCTTGCTCTGGCTCTTCTGTCCGCGCTTCTCGCGCACCCGCACCGAGATATGGATCGGCGTGCCCTCGAAGCCGAACTCCTCGCGCAGGCGGCGCTCCACGAACCGGCGGTAGCCGTGCTCGATGAATCCCGAGGCGAACAGCACGAACCGCGGCGGCTTGGTGCCCGCCTGGGTGCCGAAGAGGATGCGCGGCTGCTTGCCGCCGCGGACCGGGTGCGGATGGGCCGCGACCAGCTCGCCGAGGAAGGCGTTCAGACGGCCGGTCGGCACCCGCGTCTCCCAGCCCGCGAGGGCCGTCTCGATCGCCGGGACCAGCTTCTCCATGTGGCGCCCGGTGCGCGCCGACACGTTCACCCGCGGCGCCCACGCCACCTGGGCGAGCTCCGTCTCGATCTCCCGCTCCAGGTAGTAGCGGCGCTCCTCGTCGAGGGTGTCCCACTTGTTGTACGCGAGGACGACCGCGCGGCCCGCCTCCACCGCCATCGTGACGATGCGCTGGTCCTGCACGCTGATCGACTCGCTGGCGTCGATCAGGATGACCGCGACCTCCGCCTTCTCGACGGCGGCGGCGGTGCGCAGCGAGGCGTAGTAGTCGGCGCCCTGCTGGAGGTGGACGCGCTTGCGGATGCCCGCGGTGTCCACGAACTTCCAGGTCACGCCGCCCAGCTCGATCAGCTCGTCGACCGGGTCGCGGGTGGTGCCCGCCAGCTCGTTGACGACGACGCGCTCCTCGTTCGCCACCTTGTTGAGCAGGGACGACTTGCCGACGTTCGGACGGCCGATGAGCGCGATGCGGCGGGGGCCGCCGACGGCCGTGCCGAAGGTCTGGGCGGGCGCCTCGGGCAGGACGTCCAGGACCGCGTCAAGCATGTCGCCGGTGCCGCGGCCGTGCAGCGAGGAGACCGGGTGCGGCTCGCCGATGCCGAGGGCCCACAGGGCGGTGGCGTCGGCCTCGCCGCTCTGGCCGTCGACCTTGTTGGCGCAGAGCACCACGGGCTTGTTGGCCTTGCGCAGCAGCCGGACGACGGCCTCGTCGGTGTCGGTGACGCCGACCGTGGAGTCGACGACGAACACGACGGCGTCGGCGGTCTCGATCGCGTACTCGGCCTGCGCGGCCACCGACGCGTCGATGCCGAGGACGTCCTGCTCCCAGCCGCCGGTGTCGACGACCTTGAAGCGGCGGCCCGCCCACTCGGCCTCATAGGTGACGCGGTCGCGGGTGACGCCCGGCTTGTCCTCGACGACGGCCTCGCGGCGGCCGATGATGCGGTTCACGAGGGTCGACTTGCCGACATTGGGGCGGCCGACGACGGCGAGGACCGGCAGCGGGCCGTGCCCGGCCGCCTCGATGGCGCCCTCGACGTCCTCGATGTCGAAGCCCTCCACGGCGGCGAGCTCCATGAACTCCGCGTACTCGGCGTCGCCAAGCGCACCGTGGTCGTGCTCGACGTGCTCGGCCGAGCCCTCGCCCTCGGGCTGGATGTGGTCGTTCATGAAGTCCGTACCTCGTTGCTCATCGTGGTGATCGGTGGCCGGCCACCCGGCCGGTCACTACTGGAAGTCTTACTCAGCGCCCGGTCAGGCGCCTGGCGTTTTCCAGGTGGGCGGTGAGCCGCTCCTGGATGCGCGTGGTCGCCTGGTCGAGCGCCGTGCGCGTGCGCCGCCCGCTGCCGTCGCCCGCCTGGAACGGGTCTCCGAAGACCACGTCGACGCGGCTGCGCAGCGGCGGCAGCTGCCGTATCAGGCGCCCGCGCCGCTCCGTGCTGCCGAGCACGGCGACCGGCACGATCGGCGCCCCCGAGCGCACCGCGAAGTACGCGAGCCCGGCGCGCAGCGAGGCGAAGTCGCCGTCGCCCCGGGTGCCCTCGGGGAAGATCCCGAGGACGCCGCCCTGCTCCAGGACGGCGAGCGCGTCCGTGATCGCCGTCCGGTCGGCGATCGAGCGGTCGACCTTGACCTGGCCGATGGCCTGGAGGAACGGGCCGAGCGGTCCGACGAACGCCTCCTTCTTGATCAGGAAGTGCGTCGGCCGGGGCGCCACGCCCATGACCATCGGGCCGTCGACGTTGTGCGAGTGGTTCACGGCGAGGATCACCGGGCCGCTCGCGGGCACCCGCCAGGACCCGAGCACGCGCGGCTTCCACAGCCCGTACATGAGCCCGACGCCGATGCGCCGCCCGACCTCGGCGCCGCGCTCGGCTGCCGCCGCGGTCACTTCCCGGCCCGCTTCTCCTCAACGAGGGTGACGACGCACTCGATGACCTGCTGGAGCGTGAGCTCGGTGGTGTCGACCTCGACGGCGTCCCCGGCCTTGGCGAGCGGGGACGTCTTGCGGCTGGAGTCGGCCGCGTCCCGCTTGATCAGGGCCTCGCGGGTGGCGTTGACGTCGGCGCCCTTCAGCTCGCCGGAGCGGCGGGCCGCGCGGGCCTCGGGCGACGCGGTGAGGAAGATCTTCAGGTCGGCGTCGGGAAGCACCGTGGTGCCGATGTCCCGGCCCTCGACGACGATGCCCCGCTCTGCGGCGGCCGCGATGGAGCGCTGCAGCTCGGTGATCCGGGTGCGCACCTCGGGGACCGCGCTGACGGCGCTGACCTTGGAGGTGACGTCCTGGGTGCGGATCGGGCCCGCGACGTCCGTGCCGTCGACCGTGATCGTCGGCGCGTCCGGGTCCGTGCCGGAGACGATGTCCGGCTTTCCGGCGACGGCGGCGATCGCGGACGGGTCGGTGAGGTCGATGCCGCTGTGCACCATCCACCACGTGATCGCCCGGTACTGGGCGCCGGTGTCCAGGTAGCTGAGGCCGAGCTGGGCGGCGACGGCCTTGGAGGTGCTGGACTTGCCCGTGCCGGAGGGCCCGTCGATGGCGACGATCACGGTGCCTGCGGCGGCGCTGTTTTCCACGGTTTCCACGGGCTGCGGGGGCCTTTCTCGGGGCGCGGGTCGGCGTGCGGGACGTGCGGACGCCCCGCACAAGGTTACTGGCTTCCCGGCCCCCTCAGTCCGGGCCGCCCCCTGGAGCGCCCTCACTGCCGCAGGGCCCACCCGCGCTCGCGCAGCGCGGCGGCCAGCGGCTCCGCCGCCGCGGGCTCCACCATGAGCTGGACCACGCCCGCCTGCTGCGCCGTGGCGTGCTCGATGCGGACGTCCTCGATGTTGGCCCCGGCCCGCTCCGCGTCGGCGAAGATGCGGGCCAGCTGACCGGGCTTGTCGTTGATGAGGACGGCCACGACCTCGTACGCGGACGGGGCCGAGCCGTGCTTGCCGGGCACCCGGGACTGGCCCGCGTTGCCGCGCCGCAGCACGTTCTCGACGCCCGCGGCCCCGTCGAGCCGCTTGCCCTCGTCGGCGGAGGCCAGGCCCCGCAGCGCGGTGACGGTCTCCTGGAGGTCGGCGGCGACGTCGGCGAGCAGGTCGGCGACCGGGGCCGGGTTGGCGGAGAGGATGTCGATCCACATCCGCGGGTCGGACGCGGCGATGCGGGTGACGTCGCGGATGCCCTGGCCGCACAGCCGGACCGCCGACTCCTCGGCGTTCTCCAGGCGGGCCGCGACCATGCTGGACACCAGGTGCGGCATGTGCGAGACGAGGGCGACGGCCCGGTCGTGGGCGTCGGCGTCCATGACGACCGGCACGGCCCGGCACTGGGCGACCAGCTCCAGGGCGAGGTTCAGGACCTCGGTGTCCGTGTCCCGGGTGGGGGTGAGCACCCAGGGGCGGCCCTCGAAGAGGTCGGCGGACGCGGCGAGGGGGCCGCTGCGCTCGCGGCCCGACATGGGGTGCGTGCCGATGTACGGCGTCAGGTCGAGGCCGAGCGACTCCAGCTCGCGGCGCGGGCCGCCCTTGACGCTCGCCACGTCCAGATAGCCGCGGGCCAGGCCGCGGCGCATGGCATCGGCGAGCGTCGCGGCGACGTGCGCGGGCGGCACCGCGACCACGCACAGGTCGACGGGGCCCTCGGGCTCCGCCGCGGTCCCGGCGCCGAGGGCCGCGGCCGTGCGGGCCTGCTCGGTGTCGTGGTCGGCGAGGTGGACGGCCACGCCGCGGCGGGCCAGGGCCAGGGCGGCCGAGGTGCCGATGAGGCCGGTGCCGATGACGAGGGCTGTTCTCACTGGGCGGTGTCCCCGTAGCTTCCGTGCTGCTGTAGCTGTAGCTGTAGTACGTACAGCCTAGTCACCGCCTGTGACACGGGTGCGGGCGGCCGCGGAGCCGTGGAGCCGGTTCAGAGCTGCTGCTGCCTGATGATGTCCTCCAGGGAGCCGGTCGGCACCTGTCCGCTCGGGGTCAGCTTGTCGACGACCTGCGGCAGCTGCTGTGCGATCTCGTCGGCGGCCTGCTCGGGCGAGACCCCGGCCTGCTCGGCGACCTGCTGGAGCGTGTCGTCGGGCAGGGCCTGTTTCACCTGCGCGCCGGACACCGGCTGGTTCTCGCCGGAGCCGACCCACGACTGGGCCTGGTCGGCGAGCCCGGCCTTGGTCAGCCCGTCGAGGAGGCCGCCCAGCGGGTTGTTCCCGCCGCCGCCCTTGCTCATCAGCGCGCCGAGCAGCGCGCCCAGGATGCCCGCGCCGCCGCCGGACGAGCCCCCGCCCTGCTGGCCGCCGCCGAGGAGACCGCCGAGGAGACCGCCCAGATCGTTACCCGCCATGGTCGTGCCTTTCGCTTCGATGGCCGGGCCCCGCCCCGCGGGCCAGGGGCCCCGGACCCTGCCAATGTCACCCGGTCCGACGCGCCCCGCCACTCGGAGCGACCGGCGCGGACCTCAACCGCACCACTGGCGCTCAGCCTCCGTGCGCCCCTGGACGGCGGGGTGCGGGTGGGCTTGCATGGAGGGGCAGGCCGCGCGCCTCGGGGGGATCGTATGAAGCGCTCAGGACCCTTGTTCACGCTGCTCGGGGGGCTGCTGCTGGCCCTGTTCATGCTGTTGCTCAACGTGGCCAACGGGTCGGGCGACGCGTCGTACGGGAACGCCGCGCCGGGCGCCGTGGAGCCCGCGTCGCCGCCCTCGTCGAGCGCGCCCGCCAAAGACCCGTCCCGCGACCCGTCCCGCGAGCCGTCCCCGTCGAAGAAGCCCGCGCCCCCGCCCGACGGCAGGTACACGGGCCGCACGGCCGACGACACCGCCTCCGTGGCCATCACCCTGCGCGACGGCAAGGCCTCGGCGTACTACTGCGACGGCCGCACGACGGAGGCCTGGCTGAAGGGCGACGTGAAGGACGACGGCTCGATGCGGCTGACCGGCAAGAACGGCGCGACGCTCGACGGGCGCGTGCGCGGCGGCGCGGTCCGCGGCACGGTCGACGTCCGCGACGCGCCCCGGCGCTTCACCGCCCCCCGGGCGAACAAGCCCGCCGGCCTTTACCGCGCCACGGCCCAGGTGCGCGGCGAGCGCCTCGACGGCGGCTGGATCGTCCAGAGCGACGGCAGCCAGGTCGGCGTCCTCACCCGCGCGGGGAAGCCCGCGCGGGCCCCCCGCCTCGACCCCGCGACCGGAGCCGTCCGCCTGCCCGGCGGCGGCCGCCTCACCGCCCGCCCCGTCGTGCCCTGAGCGGCCCCGCGCACCCGCCCGCTCGCCGTCCGCTCCCGTTTCGCTCCCCCGTCCGTGCCCGCCCCGGGAGGCCCCATGAGCGTCGACCCCAATGCCCCCACCCAAGGTGCCGGCTTCCCCTCGGGCCCGCGCCGCGAGCATCCGGCCCGCTATCTGGTGCCCGCCCTGGTCGCGGCCGCCGTGGCCGTCGCCCTCGGCGCGTACGGCAAGGTCCACGACCCCGAGGGCACCGCCTTCAACCTCGCGGGCTTCAGCTCCACCAGCGCCGTCAAGTCCTGGCTCGCCACGGCGGCGTTCGGCTTCGCGCTCCTCCAGGTCCTCTCGGCCCTCATGGTGTACGGCAGGCTGCCGGGCCCGTCCTGGTCGGGGGCGCTGCACCGCTGGTCGGGCCGGATCGCGTTCCTGGTGGCGGTGCCGGTGGCGGTGCACTGCCTCTACGCGCTCGGCTACCAGACGTACTCGACGCGCGTGCTGTGGCATTCCCTCCTCGGCTGCTTCTTCTTCGGCGCGTTCAGCGCCAAGATGCTGCTGCTCCGCTCCGAGCGGCTGCCCGGCTGGCTGCTTCCGCTGGTGGGCGGCCTGGTCTTCGCGGTGCTCACGGTGGTGTGGGTGACGTCGGCGCTGTGGTTCTTCCGCACGTTCAGGGTGACGACGTGAGCGGCGGCGGGCGCGCCCCGGGCCCCACCCGTCGTACGGCCCTGCTGGCCGGCGCGGTCGCGGCCGTGGCCGCGTGCGACAAGTACGGCGACGAGGGCGCGGAGCCGGACCCGCCGAAGTCCACGCCCCCGTCCTCCGAGGGCGGCTCCCCCGGCGAGAAGCCGCCCGCGACGCCGCCGCCCCTGGCCAAGGCGTCCGAGATCCCCGTCGGCGGCGGCAAGGTCTTCGAGGACGAGAAGGTCGTGGTCACCCAGCCCGAGGAGGGGGACTTCAAGGCGTTCTCCGCGGTCTGCACGCACCAGGGCTGCACCGTCCGTGACGTGTCCGGCGGCACGATCAACTGCCCGTGCCACGGCAGCAAGTTCCGCGTCGCGGACGCCTCGGTGGCGGGCGGCCCCGCGCCGCGCCCGCTGGCCCCACGGAACATCTCCGTCACGCAGGACACGATCCGGCTCACCTGACCCACCGCGTACGCTCCCGGGATGGACAACCCGCAGGACCTGGTCCGCGACCACACGATCTACGCCTGTGTGATGGGATCGCGCGCCTTCGGCCTGGCCACGGACAGCAGCGACACCGACCGCAGGGGCGTCTTCCTCGCGCCCACGGAGCTGTACTGGCGCTTCGAGAAGCCGCCCACACACGTCGATGGACCGGCCGAGGAACAGTTCAGCTGGGAGCTGGAGCGCTTCTGCGAGCTGGCCCTGCGCGCCAACCCGAACATCCTGGAGTGCCTGCACTCGCCGCTCGTCGAGCACGTCACGGACACCGGCCGCGAGCTGCTGGCCCTGCGCGGGGCGTTCCTGTCCCGCCAGGCGCACGAGACGTTCGCCCGCTACGCGCTCGGCCAGCGCAAGAAGCTCGACGCCGACGTCCGCACGTACGGCGCCCCGCGCTGGAAGCACGCCATGCATCTGCTGCGCCTGCTCGGCAGCTGCCGCGATCTGCTCCTGACCGGCGAGCTGACCCTGGACGTGGGCTCCGGGCGCGAGCCGCTGCTCGCCGTCAAGCGCGGCGAGGTGCCCTGGCCCGAGGTCGAGTCCTGGATGGCGCGGCTCGCGGCGGAGTGCGAAACGGCGGCGGCCCGCACCCCGCTTCCGCCGGAGCCGGACCGCCGCCGCGTCGAGGACTTCCTGTACCGCGCGCGCCGGGCGTCAGCCCTCCAGGCGCACGCGGACGACGAGGTCGTGCAGGGCGTCGTACGCGGTGTGGACGCCCGGCAGGTCTGAGTCCGCCCGCGCCTCGTCCAGGGCGGCGTGCAGCCGCTCCACGTCGGCGGCCACCCGGCGCCGGTCCACCTCGGCGCCGCCGTGCTCGGCCTCCCGCTTGGCGGCGACGAGGTCGGGCAGATAGGCGGGTGCCTCGGCGACCTCGTCCACCAGGGTGGGCAGATGCGCGACGACGGCGCCGCCGCGCATCAGGTGGATGCCGGTGAGCAGCACCCGGAAGGTGTAGAGCAGCGGCTTCAGCTCGCCGTTCTTCTCGAACAGCCGCCACTGCGTCTGCGCGAAGCCCCGGTAGTGGTGGGCGTGGTGGCTGGTCAGGACGGTGGGCGCGAGGGCGACCAGCTCGGCGTGGGCGTCGGTGGTGTGCGCGACCAGCGGGGAGAGCAGCTGCTCCAGGACGTAGCCGTTGTGCCGCAGCAACAGGCGCGCGAACTTGCGCAGGTCGTGCGTGACCAGGTCCATCTCGACGCCGTCCCGCAGCCACATCTGCGAGCGCGTCTCCTCCGGCTCCCGCAGGCCGACCAGGTCGGCCACGGGCAGCAAGTGCGCGCCCCGCAGGTCCACGTCCGAGTCCCGGGACGGGAACCCGTACAGATGGGCCCCCGACACCGTCGCGAACAGCAGCGGGTCGGGCTGCTCCCCCGCGACGGCGCCCAGGTCGAGCGCGTCCACCACCGACGCCGTGAGCACTACAGGTCGACTTCCTGCATCAGCATGCCGACCTCGGTGTTGGACAGGCGGCGCAGCCAGCCCGACTTCTGGTCGCCGAGCGTGATCGGGCCGAAGGCGACCCGCACCAGCTTGTCGACGGGGAACCCGGCCTCGGCGAGCATGCGGCGCACGATGTGCTTGCGGCCCTCGTGCAGGGTGACCTCGACCAGGTAGTTCTTGCCGGTCTGCTCCACGACACGGAAGTGGTCCGCCTTCGCGTACCCGTCCTCCAGCTGGATGCCGTCCTTGAGCTGCTTGCCCAGGTCGCGCGGGATCGGGCCGACGATGTGCGCGAGGTAGACCTTCTTCACGCCGTACTTGGGGTGGGTCAGGCGGTGGGCCAGCTCACCGTGGTTGGTGAGCAGGATGACGCCCTCGGTCTCGGTGTCGAGCCGACCGACGTGGAACAGCCGCGTCTCGCGGTTGTTCGTGTAGTCGCCGAGGCACTGGCGCCCCTCGTTGTCCTCCATGGTGGAGACGACACCGGCGGGCTTGTTCAGGGCGAAGAACTGGTACGACTGCGTGGCCACGGTCAGGCCGTCGACCTTGATCTCGTCCTTGTCCGTGTCGACGCGCAGGCCCTGCTCCAGGACGATCTCGCCGTTGACCTCGACGCGGGCCTGCTCGATCAGCTCCTCGCAGGCGCGCCGGGAGCCGTAGCCCGCGCGGGCGAGGATCTTCTGCAGGCGCTCGCCCTCCTGCTCGGCGCCGGGGAAGGTCTTGGGCGTGCTGACCTTGGGGCGGCCCGCGTAGCGCTCGCGGTTGCGCTCCTCGGTGCGCGCCTCGTACTCGCGCGAGCGCGCCGGGGCCGGGCGGCCGCGGCCGCTGCCGCGCTGGTCCTGGCTCCGCTTGGGGCCGCCCTTGGCGCCGCCGCGCGCGGAGGCGCCGCGGCCCGACTTGGGGCCGTCCTGCGAGGCGCCGGGGCCCACGTCGTAGCGGCGCTCCTCGGGGCGGGGCTTGCTGGGGCGGCTCGGCCGGTCGTCACGGCCGCCACCGGCACGCCGGTCGTCACGCCGGTCGTCACGGCCGCCACCGGCGCTCCGGTAGTCGCCGCGGCCGCCACCGCCGCCACCGGCACCCCGGTAGTCGCCGCGGCCGCCGCCACCGCTCCGGCTGCCGCCACCGCTCCGGCCGCCGCTGTTGCCGCGGCCGCCGCTGTTGCCACCACGGCTCCCGCCGTTGTTTCCGCTGCTGTTCCTGCCGCTGCTGCTTCGCATCAAAGTTCCGTCTTAGGTCGTCTGCGTCTCGTCTTCCGGGGCGTCGGGCGCGTCCGGATCGAACGACGGAAGTCCCTCCTGCGTCTCGGCCTCGATCGCCTCCGCCTCCGGGAGGAAGGGCGCGAGCTCCGGGAGCTCGTCCAGGCCGCGCAGGCCCATCCGCTCCAGGAAGTAGTTCGTCGTCCTGTACAGGATCGCACCTGTTTCGGGTTCCGCGCCCGCCTCCTCCACCAGACCGCGCTGGAGCAGGGTCCGCATGACCCCGTCGCAGTTCACTCCGCGCACCGCGGAGACCCGGGAGCGGCTCACCGGCTGGCGGTAGGCGACGACGGCGAGCGTCTCCAGGGCCGCCTGGGTGAGCCGGGCGTGCTGCCCGTCCAGGACGAAGCCCTCGACGGCGGGCGCGTAGGCGGGGCGCGTGTAGTACCGCCAGCCGCCCGCCACCAGGCGCAGCTCGAAGCCGCGGCCCTGGGCGGTGTACTCGTCGGCGAGCTCGCGCAGCGCGTCCGCGACGGCACGGCGGGGCCGCTGGAGGACCTTCGCCAGGTGTTCCTCGGTCGCGGGCTCGTCCACGACCATGAGGACGGCCTCGAGGGCGGGCTTCAGCGCGAGGTCCGCGACCTCGGCCCGGAGCTCCCCGGCGGGGCTCTCGATGCTCACGGTGTCTCCTGATCCGGCTCGGGGGCCCGGTCGAACTCGTCGGTCACGGTCGGCGAGGCGTCGCCGTCCCCGCCCGTCCAGCGCACCGTCAGCTCGCCGAGGGCGTCCTCCTGCTCCAGGACGACCGCCTTCTCCCGGTAGAGCTCCAGGAGCGCCAGGAAGCGCGCCACGACGGTCAGGGTGTCGTCGGGGCCCAGCTCCTCGATGAGCCCCCGGAAGCTGACCTCGCCGCGCTCGCGCAGCCGCGCCACGACCACGGCGGCCTGCTCGCGCACGGACACCAGGGGCGCGTGGATGTGGTCGACGTATATCTGCGGCTTGGCCTTGGGCTGCATCGCCTTCACGGCGAGCTTGGCGAACCCCTCGGCGCCGATGCTGATGACGACGTCGGGCAGCAGCTCGGCGTGGTGCGGTTCGAGCCCGACGGTCCGCGGATAGCGGCGCGCCTCGTCGTCGAGGCGGCCGCTGAAGATGTCGGCGATCTGTTTGTACGCGCGGTACTGCAGCAGCCGCGCGAAGAGCAGGTCCCGCGCCTCCAGGAGCGCGAGGTCGGCCTCGTCCTCGACCTCGGCGGCGGGCAGGAGCCGGGCCGCCTTCAGGTCGAGCAGGGTGGCGGCCACGACGAGGAACTCGGTCGTCTGGTCCAGGTCCCAGTCGGGTCCCATGGCCCGGATGTGCGCCATGAACTCGTCGGTCACCTTGGAGAGCGCGACCTCGGTGACGTCCAGCTTGTGCTTGGCGATGAGCTGGAGCAGCAGGTCGAAGGGCCCCTCGAAGTTGGCGAGGCGGACCGTGAAGCGCCCGTCGTCGGGCGCGGCCCCTGACGGTTCCTCAGCGGGCCCGTCCGGCGGACGCGGGGGCTCGCCCCCGGTCTGGGTCTCGGGCTCGGTCTCAGTCTCGGTCTCGGGATGGGGCGGGCCCGGTGAGTCGTCCGCGCCCGGCCCTCGCCCCAGCGCCCGGCGGCGTGCGGGCGGTGGTGCGGGGGTGTCGCTCGTCGAGATGGTGGACATTACGCGGAAAGGTACCGCTACCGCCCGCGCAGCCGTCGTACGAGGATGCTCGCGTCCCCGCGCGATTCGAGGTCCGCCAGGACGACGGCGACGGCCTCGCGCACGATGCGCCCGCGGTCCACCGCGAGCCCGTGCTCGCCGCGCAGCACGAGCCGCGCGTGTTCCAGGTCCATCAGTTCCTCGGCGGAGACGTACACGGTGATCTTCTCGTCGTGCCGCTCGCGCCCGCTGGGCCGCCGGTTGGCGGCCCGGCCGCGCTTGCGCGTCTGGGTGGCCGTGGAGCCCGCGTTCTTGCCCGCGCCGGAGCTGCCAGAACCTTCCTGCGCCGGGCGGCGCCCTTGCGCGTCGCTGCCCGGTTCCCCCTCGCCCGCGGGGTGCTCGGCGGACTCGCCGTCACCCTGCGCGGCGGCGGACGCGTGCGACTCCTCGGCGGCCGCCTCGTCGCTCTCGCCCGCGGGTGCGGGCACCCTCGCCTCGCCGTTCGCCTGACGCCGCGGGGACGACGCCTGCAGCGCCATCCCCCCGGTCGTACGGAACAGTTCGTCGGCCCCGGGCAGACTCACTCGGCGTGACACCGGGCGAGCACCTCCCTGGCGAGCTGGCGATAGGCGGCCGCGCCCACCGAGTTCGAGGCGTACGTCGTGATGGGCTCGCCGGCGACCGTGGTCTCCGGGAAGCGCACGGTCCGCCCGATCACCGTGTGGTAGACGTGGTCGTCGAACGCCTCGACCACGCGGGCGAGGACCTCGCGGCTGTGCACCGTGCGCGAGTCGTACATCGTCGCGAGGATGCCGTCGAGCTCCAGGTCGGGGTTGAGCCGCTCCTGGACCTTCTCGATGGTCTCGGTGAGCAGGGCCACACCGCGCAGCGCGAAGAACTCGCACTCCAGCGGGACGATGACCTTGTGAGCGGCCGTCAGCGCGTTGACCGTGAGCAGGCCGAGCGAGGGCTGGCAGTCGATCACGATGTAGTCGTAGTCGGCCATCAGCGGCTTGAGCGCCCGCTGCAGCGTGGACTCGCGGGCCACCTCGCTGACGAGCTGTACCTCGGCGGCGGACAGGTCGATGTTGCTGGGCAGCAGGTCCATGTTGGGGACCGCCGTCTTCAGCAGGACCTCGTCGGCCGACATGCCCCGCTCCATGAGCAGGTTGTAGACCGTGAGGTCGAGCTCCATCGGGTTCACCCCGAGGCCCACCGAGAGCGCGCCCTGCGGGTCGAAGTCGACGAGCAGGACCCGGCGCCCGTACTCCGCGAGCGCGGCGCCCAGGTTGATGGTCGACGTGGTCTTGCCGACGCCGCCCTTCTGGTTGCACATCGCGATGATCTTCGCGGGCCCGTGGTCGGTGAGCGGACCCGGGATCGGGAAGTACGGCAGCGGACGCCCGGTCGGGCCGATGCGCTCGCGACGCTGACGGGCGGCGTCGGGGGCGAGCGTGGCCGCGTACTCGGGGTCGGGCTCGTACTCCGCGTCGGGGTCGTAGAAATGACCCTGGGGCAGTTCCTCGTAGTCGGCGAGGGGGGTAGGGGTGGTGTTGTCGCCACTCCGGTCGCCGGCCATGGCGTTCACGTGTTGGCCATCCATGCTCTGGGGTGCTGACGGTGTCGGCTGCGGACTCTGGCGGGCTTCGAAGGTGCGGACAGCGACGGAGCCGACAGCCTCGAGCCCGACGGGACCTTGGCCCCGTCCAGTCATTCCTGGTTGGCCACCCCCGGGAGCAAATGTCGACTCATTCACAAGTCGTCTTACCTCCTTGGTGACCAGGAAATTTCTAGATAGGTCAGCGTGGCACCATGCCGACGGTTGGCGACTCTATGGCGTGTCACCGCTCCGCAGCAACACAATCCGCCGGACCCGGCCCGATGTGTCGGCAACGGAACACCCCGGTGTCAAGGGCGTAAGCCGTGCCGTCGGCACGTTTCCGGGGTGGGCGAAACGGTTAAAGGGTAAGTTTCGCGGCGAGTTGAGCGTGCGCACGCCGAACCGCCGACGGCCGGACCCCTCGTAAGGTCCGGCCGTCGGCGTGAGATTGACGACTTTCATTGACGAAAGCCACCGGTGCCGACCGAAGTCGACCGGACGGGGGCGGGTCGCGGTCGGTCGGGTGCCGGTGATGTCAGTGATGTCGGTGATCCCGGCGAGATCAGCCGAGCAGCGACTCCAGCTCGACGTGGTCGTAGCCGTGCGCCTCGGCGACCTCCTTGTAAACGACCTTGCCGTCATGCGTGTTGAGGCCGAGGGCGAGGGACGCGTCGCGGCGCAGGGCCTCGGCCCAGCCGCGGTTGGCCAGCTCGACGATGTACGGCATCGTCGCGTTGGTCAGGGCGTACGTGGAGGTGTTGGGCACCGCGCCGGGCATGTTGGCGACGCAGTAGAAGACCGAGTCGTGGACCGGGAAGGTCGGCTCGGCGTGCGTGGTCGGGCGCGAGTCCTCGAAGCAGCCGCCCTGGTCGATCGCGATGTCGACAAGAACACTTCCCGGCTTCATGCGCGAGACCAGCTCGTTGGTGACCAGCTTCGGGGCCTTGGCGCCCGGGATGAGCACGGCGCCGATGACGAGGTCGGCCTCCAGGCAGGCCTTCTCCAGCTCGAAGGAGTTGGAGACGACGGTCTGGATCTTCGTACCGAAGATCTTGTCGGCTTCCTTGAGCTTGTTGATGTCGCGGTCGAGCAGGGTCACGTGGAAGCCCATGCCGATGGCGATCTGCGCGGCGTTCCAGCCGGAGACGCCGCCGCCGATGACGACGGCCTTGCCCGCGGCCACGCCGGGGACGCCGCCGGGCAGCACGCCGCGGCCGCCGGCCGCGCGCATCAGGTGGTAGGCGCCGACCTGCGGGGCCAGGCGGCCCGCGACCTCGGACATCGGGGCGAGCAGCGGCAGGGCGCGGCTGGGCAGCTCCACCGTCTCGTAGGCGATGGCCGTGGTGCCGGACTCCAGGAGCGCGTCCGTGCACTCCTTGGAGGCGGCCAGGTGCAGGTAGGTGAAGAGCGTCTGGTCCTTGCGGAGGCGGTGGTACTCCTCCGCGATCGGCTCCTTGACCTTCAGGAGCAGGTCAGCGGTGGCCCAGACCTCGTCGGCGGTCTCCAGGATCTCGGCGCCGGCGGCGACGTACTCGCCGTCCGTGATCGACGAGCCGACACCGGCGTTGCGCTCGATGACGACCTGGTGGCCGTGGCGCACCAGCTCGTGCACGCCGGCGGGGGTGATGGCCACCCGGAACTCGTTGTTCTTGACCTCGCGGGGGATGCCGACCTTCACGTCGATCACGGTCCTTGGCTCAGGGGGAATCGGGGCAATGCAGTACAAACCGGTACGCAAACGAGCGCATCGGAAGACACCGCGCGATAACGCGGCGGAGCCAGTCTAATGAAGGATTTCTCGGTGTCTAGCCTTTCAAAGCATCAATCTTGACCGGATGCACTACGGATTTCGTAGGCGGGGACCGGGGGTCCATCCTTCGATGGGTGCCTCGTGGCCTCGGCGGTTCCCCCGCCGGGCTCACTTTCCAGGATGCGCTCGGCGGCGCCGCGGTGCAGCCGGGCGGCCGCCGGGTCGCCGAGCCGGTCCAGGGTGTCGGCGAGCCGCAGCCGCAGCGCGGCCAGGAGCCGGGTGTCCTCCGCGCGGCGCGCCCAGTCGATCGCCTCCTGGCAGGTGCGCAGGCAGTCCTCGGGACGCCCGGCGTACTCCTGGACCCGCGCCATCTCGCTCAGCGCCCGCGCCCGCGCCGCCACGTCCCCGGTCCTGCGGTATCCGGCGACGGCCGAGCTCCAGTTGCGCAGCGCCTCGCCGTAGCGGCCCAGATAGGTGTGGGCGGTGGCGATGCGCCCGTGCAGCCGGGCGGCGTCCGCGCCCTCGCCCCGGGCCAGGCGTTCGCTCAGCGCCCTGCCGAACCAGTCGGCGGCCCGGTGGTAGTCCCCGAGCTCCTGGTGCGCGCCGCCTACGGATTCCATCGCGCGCCCGGTCGCGTACGGGTCGCCCGCAGCCCGCGCGCAGTCGAGGGCGGCCCGGTAGCGGGCCAGGGCCTCGTGCGTACGCCCCGTGTGCGCGTCCAGGTCGCCGAGGTTCAGCAGCGCGGCGGCCTGCTCGCGCGGCAGCTCGCGGCGCTCGGCGACGTCCAGGACCAGCTGGTGGATGGCGTACAGCTCGGGGGCGGCGGCCTCGGGGCCGCGGTGCGCGGCGAGGGCGCGGGCCAGGGCCGCGAGGAGCCGCCGGGCGAGCGTGTCGAGCTCGCCGTCGGCGACCGCGAGTCGGGCCGCGGCGAGCAGCGCGGGCTGCCGGATGGCCAGCCACTCGGCGGCGGCACGCGGGTGGGGGAAGCGCAGGGCGCGGGGCAGCCCGGCGAGCTTCTTGCGCGCCGCCGAGCCGTCGGCCTCGGTGATGGCGCGGCAGGACTGGAGCAGCCGCACGGTCCGCTCCAGCATCCTGGCGCGCGCCAACTGCACCTCCCCGGGCCGGTCCTGGACCTCCGTCAGCTCCCGCAGGAACGGCACCAGACAGCCCGGCACCTCGTACTGCGGCAGCGGTGACACCACGGCCCGCAGCAGGCCGAGGGCGACGAAGTCGTCCAGCGTGGAGCGCGCCGCGGACACCGAGCAGCCGGCCAGGGCGGACGCGGTGTGCGGGTCGACGTACCCGGCGGGGGCGAGGCACAGCAGGCGCAGTATCCGGGCGGCGGGGGCGGGCAGCGCGGCGTAGGCGTGCCGGAAGACCCGGGCGAGCCCGGAGTCCGCCATGCCCTCCTCGGGGCCCTCCCTGACCTGCTTGGCGAGGTCGGCGACGGCCGCCTTGGGGTGGGCGGCGAGCCAGCCCCCGGCGATCACCAGGGCCGCCGGGTGGCCGCCGCACGCCTCGACGAGGCCCTCGGCGGAGCGCGGGTCGACGGTGATGCGCACCGACCCCGCGCTGCGGGTCAGCAGGTCGAGTGCGGCCTTGGTGTCCAGGCCGCCGAGGGTGCAGGGCCGCACGTCGGGGATGCCGGTGAGGGGGCCGTCGGAGACGGCGAGGACCAGGCAGTCGGGGGTGTCGGGGAGCAGCGGGTCGACCTGCTCGGCGCCCGCGGCGTCCTCGGCGTCGCTGGCGTCGTCGGCGCCCGTCACGTCGTCGAGGAGCAGCAGGACGCGCTGGTCGGCGAGGGTGGCGCGGAGCAGCGCGGCCAGGTCGTCCTGGTCCGCCCCGGCGGGGGCGGGCACGGCGAGGGCGTCGAGGAGTTCACGGGCGGTGCGCTCGGTGGGGACGCGGGTGCCGTCGGGTTCGGTGAGGCGGGCGCGCAGCACCCCGTCGGGGTAGGCGTCGGCGAGCCGCCGCGCCAGTTCCTCGGCGAGCGCGGTGCGTCCCGAGCCGGGGCGGCCCGCGATCAGCAGGACGCGGGCGCGGGGGGCCTTGCGGCCCGCGAGGGTGTCGAGCCCGGCGCGGTCGATATCGGCGCGCAGCTCCTTCAACTCCCGGTGGCGGCCCACGAATCCGTCCCCGTCGGCGCCGGTCGCGGCGCTGGTGGGCGGGGGTGCGGCAGCCCGTGCCGAACCGTCCGTGTCGACCGCCTGATCCGTCACGGGTAACGCTCCCGTCCGCCTGCGCACGAACCCGCCGGGACTCCGGTCGGGACGCTTTCAGAGCCTAGTTCAGGCCCTGCCGCGTTCCCGGTGCCACGGCGCGCACAAGTCGCCCGATCGGATCAGGAGATGGTCACACCGGCGGTGTCGCGGGGGCGGCCCGCGCCGGGCTCGCGGCCGCTAGACCTCGAAGGGCCGCGCGGGCCAGGGCGCGTCGGCCGGGCGCAGGGCGTCGAGGCCGTCGCCGCCGAGCGCGGCGGTGAGCGAGAGGACGCCGACCACCAGGCAGTTGTTGTGCAGCTCCCCGGCGAGGACGCCGCGGACGAGTTCGTCGAGGGGGACGCGCGCGATCTCCATGTCGGCTTCCTCCTCCTCGACCTCGAAGCGCTCGCCCTCGGCCTCGGACAGGTCCCGGGCCAGGAAGACGCGCACGGCCTCGTCGCAGCCGCCGGGGGTGGTGTAGACGTCGGTGAGCACGCGCCAGTCCTCGGCCTTGACGTGCGCCTCCTCGTACAGCTCGCGCTGGGCGGCGTGCAGCGGGTTCTCGCCGGGCACGTCGAGCAGGCCCGCGGGGATCTCCCAGAGCTTGTGGCGCACGGGGTGGCGGTACTGGCGCACGAGGACGACGCGGCCCGCGTCGTCGAGGGCGAGGACGGCGACGGAACCGGGGTGGACCTGGTAGTCACGGCGGGTGACCGATCCGTCCGGCATGACGACGTCGTCGGTGCGCACGGAGGTCTTGTTCCCGACGAACGGCGTGTCCGTCGCCGTGATCCGCCACTCCTCCGCGGTGTCCTTGATCGTCATGTCGTCCTGTCCTTCCACACGTCCATACGAAAGCCGGGGTACGCGCCCTCGAAGGGCCGTACCCCGGCAACCGTATCGCTCTTGTGTTACTTGCCCGTCTTGCGCTTCACAGCGGCCTTGACCAGGCCCGCGAACAGCGGGTGCGGCCGCGTCGGGCGCGAGCGCAGCTCCGGGTGGGCCTGGGTGGCGACCAGGTAGGGGTGGACCTCGCGCGGGTACTCGACGTACTCGACGAGCTTGCCGTCGGGCGAGACGCCGGAGAACTGGATGCCCGCCTTCTTCTCCAGCTCGGCGCGGTAGGCGTTGTTCACCTCGTAGCGGTGGCGGTGGCGCTCCTCGACGTACTCCTTGCCGTCGTACACCTCGCGCACGAGGGAGCCCTCGGCGAGCTTGGCCGGATACATGCCAAGGCGCATCGTTCCGCCCATGTCGCCCTCGCCCGCGACGATGTCGAGCTGCTCGGCCATGGTGGAGATCACCGGGTGGCCGGTGGCGGCGTCGAACTCGGTGGAGTTGGCGTCGGGGATGTCCGCGAGGTTGCGGGCGGCCTCGATCACGATGCACTGCAGGCCCAGGCAGATGCCGAGCAGCGGCACCTTGTTCTCGCGGGCGTACTGGATCGCGCCGACCTTGCCGGCCACGCCGCGGTCGCCGAAGCCGCCCGGGATCAGGATCGCGTCGACGTCGCCGAGCTGCTTCTTGGCGCCCGCCGGGGTCTTGCAGTCGTCGGAGGTGACCCACTTGACCTTGACGCGGGCCTTGTTGGCGAAGCCGCCGGCGCGCATGGCCTCGGTGATCGACAGATAGGCGTCGGGCAGGTCGATGTACTTGCCGACGAGCGCGACGGTGACCTCGTGCTCGGGGTTGTGGACGCGGTCGAGCAGGTCGTCCCAGGTCGTCCAGTCCACGTCGCGGAACGGCAGGTCGAGCTTGCGCACGACGTAGGCGTCCAGGCCCTCGGTGTGCAGGACCTTCGGGATGTCGTAGATCGACTTGGCGTCGATCGCGGCCACCACGGCGGCCTCGTCGACGTCGCACATCAGCGAGATCTTGCGCTTGATGGCGGTGGGGACCTCGCGGTCGGCGCGCAGCACGATCGCGTCGGGCTGGATGCCGATGTTGCGCAGGGCGGCGACCGAGTGCTGGGTCGGCTTGGTCTTCAGCTCGCCGGAGGGGCCGATGTAGGGCAGCAGCGAGATGTGCACGACGAAGACGTTGTCGCGGCCGACCTCGTGGCGGACCTGGCGCACGGTCTCCAGGAACGGCAGCGACTCGATGTCGCCGACCGTGCCGCCGACCTCGGTGATGACGACGTCGACGTCGTCGGTCGCCATGCGGCGGATGCGGTGCTTGATCTCGTTGGTGATGTGCGGGATGACCTGGACGGTGTCGCCCAGGTACTCTCCGCGCCGCTCCTTGGCGATGACCTGCGAGTAGACCTGGCCGGTGGTGACGTTGGCCGAGCCGTCGAGGTCGACGTCGAGGAAGCGCTCGTAGTGCCCGATGTCCAGGTCGGTCTCGGCGCCGTCGTTGGTGACGAACACCTCGCCGTGCTGGAAGGGGTTCATCGTGCCCGGGTCCACGTTCAGATACGGGTCGAGCTTCTGCATCGTGACCCGAAGGCCCCGGGCCTTGAGGAGCGCACCCAGGCTCGAGGCCGTGAGGCCCTTGCCGAGCGAGGAGGCGACGCCCCCGGTGACGAAGATGTGCTTGGTGGGTGGCATGGCCAAGAGGGGGCTCCCGTGCGTCGCGGTCTGACAAGTGCGTACCGGCTGTCCGCTCCGTGCGGGAAGTCCTGCGGAGTCCTGCTTGGAGGGAGATGCCGTCGCTGCGGTTCGGGGGTTCGATGACCACCGGCTCACGGGCTACCAGGGTATCAGCGTCAAGACTGGGTTGCTCCCGGCCGCGTCTTGACACGCGCTTTCACGTCGCGTACACGATCTTCACCACGCGCGCACGCGTGCGGGGCGGGTTCTTCACCGCGCGGGCACGAGCGCGGCGCGCAACACGTTCGGCGTAGTCAGGTTGGCTGGACGAGGGGGCAGATTCCCTGGGGGCCGATGTATGTTGCTCGGACACTTGCTGCCGAGCCGCGCACGCGGGCGGAACCATCCCCCGTCGGCTTTTCTGGAGACCACCGGAAACACACGGGCCCGGCAGTTCGTTTTTTCAGCGAACCCTTGACCGTAGAACGAGCGCCCCGTGAGCGGGCGAACGTGGCCGTTTGAATGGGGATGCACGTGGCCGGGCGCATCGAGGATTACGCACTGATCGGAGACATGCAGACCGCGGCGCTGGTCTGCAGGGACGGCACGGTCGACTGGCTGTGTCTGCCCCGCTTCGACTCCCATGCCGTCTTCGCCGGCCTGCTCGGCACCGAGGAGCACGGCTTCTGGCGGCTCGGCCCGGCGCACAGCCCGGGCGCGGCGCCCGCCGCCGCGACCCGCCGCACCTACCGCGGGGACTCGCTGGTCCTGGAGTCGGAGTGGGACACCCCGCGCGGCACCGTCCGGGTCATCGACTTCATGCCGCCGCGGGACAGCGACGCCCCGCAGCTGGTGCGCGTCGTGGAGGGCGTCACCGGCCGGGTGCCGATGCGCTCGGCCCTGCGGATGCGCTTCAGCTACGGCCGCGTGGTGCCGTGGGTGCACAAGGTCGACGGGCGCACGGTGGCCGTCGCCGGTCCCGACTCGGTGTGGCTCGACACCACCGCCGAGACCTTCGGCAAGGACCTGACGACGTACTCGGACTTCACGGTCGCCCCCGGCGACCGCATCGCCTTCACCCTCTCCTGGCAGCCCTCCCACAAGCAGCCGCCCGCGCTCCCCGAGCCGGAGGCGGCGCTCGCGGCGACCGAGGAGTTCTGGCGCGACTGGGTGGCCCAGTGCACGTACCACGGGCCCTACCGCGAGGCCGTGGTCCGCTCCCTGATCACGCTCAAGGCGCTGACGTACGCGCCCACCGGCGGCATCGTCGCCGCCCCCACCACCTCGCTGCCCGAGGACATCGGCGGCTCCCGCAACTGGGACTACCGCTTCACCTGGCTGCGCGACGCCGCCATCACGCTCTCCTCGCTCCTTCGCACCGGCTACCGCGAGGAGGCCCGCGCCTGGCGCGAGTGGCTCCTGCGGGCCGTCGCGGGCGACCCGGAGAACCTCCAGATCATGTACGGCATCGCGGGCGAGCGCGAGCTCGGCGAGGCCGAGCTCGACTGGCTGCCGGGCTATGAGAACTCGGGCCCGGTCCGGGTCGGCAACGGCGCGGCGCACCAGCTCCAGCTCGATGTGTACGGCGAGGTCACCGAGGCCCTGCACCTGGCCCACATGACCGGCCTGGCCCGCAACGACTACGCGGCGCTGCTCCAGCTGAAGCTGATCCGCTATCTGGAGACGCACTGGGACCTGCCCGACGAGGGCATCTGGGAGGTGCGCGGGCCGCGCCGCCACTTCGTCCACTCCAAGGTGATGGCCTGGGTGGCCGTCGACCGCACCATCAAGCTCATCGAGTCCGGCGACGCGGACGGCCCCCTCGAGCGCTGGCGCGAGCTGCGCGACGACATCCACCGCGACGTCTGCGAGAAGGGCTACGACAAAGAGCGCAACACCTTCACGCAGTCGTACGGCTCCAAGGAACTCGACGCCTCGCTCCTGCTCATCCCGCAGATGGGCTTCCTGCCGCCCGACGACAAGCGCGTCATCGGCACCATCGAGGCCATCCAGCGCGAGCTGTCCACACCGGACGGCTTCATCCTGCGCTACCCGACCGCCGGTGACGACGCGGGCGTGGACGGCCTGGAGGGCGACGAGGGCGCGTTCCTCGCCTGCTCGTTCTGGCTGGCCGACGACCTGGCGATGATCGGCCGGGTGGACGAGGCCCGCAAGCTCTTCGAGCGCCTGCTCGCCCTGCGCAACGACCTGGGGCTGCTCGCCGAGGAGTGGGACCCGCGCCTGCAGCGCCAAGTGGGCAACTTCCCGCAGGCGTTCAGCCATGTGCCGCTCATCGACACCGCCCTGCGCCTCACGGCCTCGGGGGCTTACGGCGGGTAACGGGCCCTCACTAGGCGCGAAGTCCCGGCCGCCAGGACACCGCCGCCCGCGCCCCCGGGCGCGGGGTCCGGCCCCGCCCCAGGTCAGGTACGGTCCGCCCATGGACAGTCAGGACACTCAGGGCGGCATCACCGTACAGCGGGCACTGGAGCTTCCCGGTCTGCGCGGCGGCCTCCCCGAGGTCGTCGCGGGCGCCGACCGGCTGCAGCGGACGGTGCGCTGGGTGCACGCGGGCGAGGTGCCGAACATCGCCTCGCTCCTCAAGGGCGGCGAGCTCCTGCTGACCACCGGCCTCGGCCTCGGCACCCGCCCCGCCGACCAGCGCGCCTTCGTCCGCGACCTCGCCGAGCGCGGCATCGCCGCGCTGGTCGTCGAGCTCGGGCCGCGGTTCGCGCGGCTGCCCGCCGCGCTCGTCGACACGGCGCGCGCCGCGGGCCTCCCCCTGGTCCAGCTGCACCGCGAGGTGCCCTTCGTGACGGTCACCGAAGAGGTGCACACGGAGATCGTCAACGGACACTACGCACTCCTTCGCCGCGCCGACGAGGTGCACGCGCGCTGCACCCGGGCGCTGCTCGGCGGCGGTGGCGTCCCCCAGGTCCTGTCCGTGCTCGCCGAGTTCAGCGGGAACCCGGTGTTCCTGGAGACCGCCGACGGCCAGCTCCTGTACGCGGCCGGGGCGGGCGGCGCCTGCGCGGACCCGCTCCAGGTGTGGGAGGGGCTGCGCGGGCGGCAGGCCGACCGGGACGAGCCGCCCGCGAACGCCGTCCTCGTGGACGTGCCCGGCGGCGGCCCCGGCGCGGGCTCGGTGCGCGCCCGCCTCGTGCTGCTCGCGGTGGAGTCAGCGCCGGCGCCCGTCCACCGGATCGCGGCCGAGCGGGCCGCGAGCAGCCTCGCGGTGGTCCTGATGCAGGCGCGCCAGGAGGAGGAGCTCGCCGCGCGCGGCCGCGGCGACTTCCTGACCGACCTGGCCGAGGGCCGCGTCACCGCCGACGACGCGCCCGCGCAGGCCCGGGTGCTCGGTTTCAAGCCGGGCCGCAGCCCGCTCCTGCCGGTCGTGATGCGCCTGGCCGACGCCACGGCGGGGCCGCACTCCGGCAGCGGCTGGGCGGTGCTCGCGCGGGCCGTCGGGGAGGAGCTCGCGGCGGTGGGCGTGCCGGTCCTGCTCGGTGTGCGCCCCGTGGAGGGGAGGGTTCCGCTCCTGCTCGGGCTGCGCGCGGAGACGGACCGCGCGACCGTCGCCGACCGGGTCGCCGGGGCGCTGCGGGCCGGGGTCGAGCGCGCGGGCATGCGGCGGGCGGACGCGCCGCCCCCGGTCGTGGTCGTGGGGGTCGCGGGCGGCTGGGCGGCGGCATCGGCCGGCCTTCGGCACGCGGCCGAGACGGCGACGGCGGCGCACGGCCTGCCGGAGCGGCCCTGGTACGACGCCCGGCGCCTGGACATCGACCTGCTCCTGTGGCGGCTGCACAGCCATGACAACACGGCCCTCGCGGCCTTCGTGGACCGCGCGATCGGCCCGCTGCGCGCCCACGACCAGCGCTCGCGTCCTCCGCTGCTGCCCACCCTGGAGACGTATCTGGCGCACGCGGGCCGCAAGGCGGAGACGGCCCGCGAGCTCCATCTGAACCGCCAGACCCTCTACAACCGCCTGGCCCGCATCGGCGAGCTGCTCGGCACGGACCTCGACGACCCGCAGACGGTCCTGGCCCTGAGCCTGGCCCTGCGGGCCCGCCGGCACGTGCCGTCCGGGGCGCCTCTGCCGGGGCAGGGGCTGGGCTAGCGGGGCGCTCCGGGCCAGCGCGGGCGGCCGACGGCGGCCCGGGCTAGTAGGAGGCCAGGGGCTGGGTCAACTCGTCGTACACGCTCAGGACTTGGGCGACCGTCTCGTCCTCGGTGGGCCAGGTGGCCGCCTGGGCCGCGCCCCGGCCCTTCAGCTCGGCGCGGCGCGCCTCGTCGGTCAGCAGCCGGACGACGGCGTCGGCGAGGGCCCCGGCGTCTCCGTAGGGGACGAGTTCGGCGGCGTCGCCGACCAGCTCGGGGATGCCGCCCACGGCCGTCGCGACGAGCGGCACGCGCGCGTGGAGGGCCTCCTGGGCCAGCAGGGAGCGCGACTCCCAGCTGCTCGGCAGCAGCGCGAGGTCGGCCGCGGCGAGCAGTTCGGGGACGTCGTCGCGCCGCCCCGCCAGACGCACGGGCAGGCACTCGGCGTCGATCCGGGCCTGCAGCGCGGACCGCAGGGTGCCCTCCCCCGCCACGACGAGTAGCGGCACCGGGTCGAGACGGCTCCAGGCGTGCGCGGCGTCAAGCAGGACGTCATAGCCCCGGTGCGCTTCGAGGGCGCCGACGGCGAGCAGCAACGGGCGGTCCACGGCTCCCAGTTCCGCGCGGATCTTGTGGCGGGGCAGTTCGTGCTCGCGGTCCTGGGCGTCGGCGCGGCGGGGCGCGGGGAGGGCGACGGGGGCGAGCCGGGCGTCGCGGGCGCCCCGGGTGCGGGCGCGGTCGACCAGGTCGGACGAGGTGCCGAGGACCACCGTCGCGGCCTTGGCGACGCGCCGCTCAAGCAGCCGCAGGACCTGTGCGCGGGCGCCGGAGGCATGGGCGCGGGTGTGCCAGGTGACGACCAGCGGGACCCGGCGCCCGGTCAGGGCGAGGGCGGCGCGGAGCGCGGCGTGCAGGCCGTGCGCGTGCACCAGGTCGGCGTCCGCGCAGGCCGCCCGGAGCGCGGCCACGGACGCCGGGTCACTGCGGCGGGGCACCGCCAGGTGCTCGGCGCCGCTGCCCGTGAAGTCGTACACCTGGTCGGCCTCGGCGGGGGCGCACACGGTGACGCGCACGCCTCTCGCGGCGAGCCCCGTGGCCAGGGACCGGACGTGCGCGCTGCTTCCCGCGCTGCCGCCGCCCAGGACTTGCACGGTGTGCAGCGGCGTCTGGCCCTGCGGTACGGGGCTGCTCACGTGGCTCACGCGGCCGGGGCTCCTGGGTCGGGTCGGCGGGCGGCGCGCCGACGTGTTGGGTGGGCGCCGACGGTTCGGGCGGGCGGTCGCCCGCCCGTCGCCGCGCCCAGGATGCCAGTCCGCACGACCGTTCCGGCACGTCCGAAAAGCCTCCTTCCGGATCGAGCCGGACAACTCCGCGTACGGGATCACTCACACGGATGATCACGAGCCGCGCACGGCCCCGCCGACCCCCGCATCTTCGCAACTCCGCCCCCGTGGCCGGAAGTCTTCGGCACGCTTCGGCGTGGCCGGAAGTGGTCAGCGCCTCGGCGCGGGCGCGCGGGCGGAGCCCAGGACCGGGACCGAGGGCGGGCCCGGGGCGCCCCACGAGGGCGCCCGGGCCTCAGCCGTCCGCCCGGGCCGCCGCGAGGAGCTCCTCGGCGTGGGCCCGCGCCGTCTCGGAGTCCTCCTGGCCCGCGAGCATCCGCGAGAGCTCCCGCACCCGCTCCTCCCCTTCGAGGACCTGCACCCCGGACCGCGTCACGGACCCGTCGTGCGTCTTCTCCACCAGCAGCTGCCGGTCCGCGAACGCGGCCACCTGCGGCAGATGGGTGACCACGACCACCTGCGCGGACTTGGCGAGCTTGGCGAGCCGCCGCCCGATCTCGACGGCGGCCTTGCCGCCGACACCGGCGTCGACCTCGTCGAAGAGATACGTCGGCACGGGATTCGTACCGGCGAAGACGACCTCGACGGCGAGCATCACGCGCGACAGCTCACCGCCGGAAGCGCCCTTGGCGATGGGCCGGGGCGGCGCTCCGGGGTGGGGGGCGAGCAGCAGTTCGACCTCGTCGACCCCGGCGGGGCCGCAGGCGACGGTGCGCCCGTCGATCTCCACGCCGTCGGGGTCGTCGGTCTGCCGTACGTCGATGCTCACGCGCGCGTGGGGCATGGCGAGCGAGGCCAGCTCCTCGGTGACGGCGGCCGCGAACCGGGCGGCGGCCTCCACCCGGGCCTCGGTCAGCTCGCGCGCGAGGGCGGCCAGTTCGGTGCGCAGCGCGTCCCGCTCGGCGGTGAGCTCGCCGAGGCGGTCGTCGTCGCCCTCCAGTTCGGCGAGCCGGGCCGCCCCGGCCTCGGCCCAGGCGAGCACCGCGCCGACGTCCTCGCCGTACTTCCGCGTCAGCTGGGTGAGCGCGGCGCGCCGCTCCTCGACGGCGGCCAGGCGCAGCGGGTCGGCGTCGAGGTCGTCGGCGTACCCGGCGAGTTCGCCCGCCACGTCGGCCAGCAGGATGCCGATCTCGCCGATGCGGTCGGTGAGGGCGGCGAGCGCGGGGTCGTGGGAGCGCACGGTCTCCAGGGCCCGGTGGGCGCCCGCGACGAGGGTGGAGGCGTCCACGCCCTCGGGGTCCTCGGGGTTGCCCGCGAGCGCCGCGTGCGCGGCGGTGGCGGCGGACGCCAGGGCCTCGGCGTGGCCCAGGCGCTCGGCCTCGGCGGAGAGTTCGGCGTCCTCGCCGGTGCGCGGCTCGACGGCCGCGACCTCGTCGAGGCCGTAGCGCAGCATGTCGGCTTCCTGGGCGCGCTCCCGCGCGCGCGTGGTGATCTCGTCGAGCTCCGCGCTGACGGCCCGCAGCCTGCGGTAGGCCGCCGTGTACTTGTCCAGCGGTACGGCAACGGCGTCGCCCGCGTACCGGTCGAGGGCGCCGCGCTGCCGGGCGGGCTTCAGCAGGCCCTGCTGGTCGCTCTGGCCGTGCACGGCGACGAGGTCGTCGGCGAGTTCGGACAGCAGCCCGACGGGCACGGAGCGGCCGCCGAGGTGCGCCCGGGAGCGGCCTTCGGCGGACACGGTACGGCTGATCAGCAGCACCCCGTCGTCGAGCTCGGCCCCGGCCTCCTCCGCGCGCAGGGCCGCCGAGGCGCCGTCGGGCACGGCGAGGCGCCCCTCCACGACCGCCGACTTGGCGCCGATCCGCACCAGGGCGGGGTCGGCGCGCCCGCCGAGCAGCAGGCCGAGGCTCGTGACGACCATCGTCTTGCCCGCGCCGGTCTCGCCGGTCACGGCGGTGAAGCCCGGCGACAGCTCGACGACGGCGTCGTCGATGACTCCGAGCGACCGTATGCGCATCTCCTCCAACACGGACATGACCTTACGAGGTCGGGGCTCCGGTGTGCGACGTGCCCTGGCGTCAGCTCGTAGGCGTTCTGTGAAGCCGCAGGTAACACGTGCTGCCCGAGTGCCGCCTGTCACCCACGGGAGTGGGGTTATCCCCCACAAGACTCTGGGGCGATCTTCATGGTGGGCGGGGTGCCCAGCACCCGACGATGGTCGTCATGAGTACAGGACTGGCACGGGCGGCGCTGCGGGCGCACCGCCCCGCTTTCATCGGCACGGCGGTCGCGGCGCTGTTCGCGGCCACGGTCGTCAGCGCGGCGACGATGGTGCTCCGCACGACGAGCACGGACGGCCTCTCAGCCACGGCCCGCGCCCGCCTGACGGAGAACGGCGTGGGCGACATGGCGACGGTGCTCCTGATCGGTTCGGTCTACATGTCGATATTCGTGGTCGCGTCGACGATGGGCACGGCCGTCGTGCAGCAGCACCGCGAGCTGGCCCTGGTGCGTTCCCTCGGGGCCCGGCCCCGGCAGGTCCGCCGCGCGGTGGCCCGACAGGCCCTGGCCGCGTCGGTCCCCGCCTCCCTCGTCGGCTTCGTCCTCGGCGGGGTGCTGGCCCGGGTGTGGTTCACGGGGATGGTGGACCACGGTCTGGTCCCCGCCGAGGTGGGCTTCCGCTTCAGCTGGCTGGCGCTGCCCGTGTGCGTGGGGGTCGCGGTGGTGACGTCCGCGCTCGCCGCCGTGCTGTCCGCGCTGCGGTTCTCCCTGCTCAGGCCCGCCCGCGCGCTGGACGAGGCGGCGGCGGGCCGGAAGGGGCTCGGGCGGCTGCGGGCTCCCCTCGGAGTACTGGCCATCGCCGGTGCGGTCACCGTGTCCGTCCTGCTTTCGCGGCAGCCCGCGGACGAGGCGGGCGAGGGGGCGTTCCTCGTCCTGATCCTGTTCTGCGTGGGCGCGGGCCTGCTCGGCCCCCGCATCATCGGGCCCGCCGCCTGGCTGGTGTCGGCCGTGGTCGGCCGCGTCGGCGGCTCATCGGCCCGTCTCGCCATGCTGAACGTCCGCTCCCAGCCCCGGCGCTTCTCGGCGGCGGTGGTGCCGCTGCTCCTGGTCGTCGGCTTCGGCCTCACCAAGGTCGCCATGCACACGACCGCTCAGCGCCACACCGGTTCCTCCGGCGACACGGGCGAGGTCTGGATGGACTACATGGGCACGTCGCTGTACGCGGGCTTCGCCGCGATCGCCTCGGCGAACACCCTGGCCATGATCTCCTTCGAGCGCCGCCGCGACCTGGCGCTGCTGCGCGTCGTCGGCTCCCAGCGCCGCCAGGTGCGGGCCATGGCGGCGTGGGAGGCCGTGGTGGTCGCCGGGACGGCGCTGTTCGTCGGCGGCGTGATCGCCCTCGCGACGCTCGCGCCCATGCTGAGCACGGCGTTCGGCTCGGCGGTGCCGTATCTGCCGGGGCCGGTGGCGGCGGGGATAGCGGCGGGCACGCTGCTGCTGACCCTGGCCGCCACCGGCCTGCCGGTCGCGTCGGTGCTGCGGCGCCGCGCGATAGCGGTGGTGAGCGGCACCTGATCCGCGGACGCGCGGCGGAGCGTCAGTGCGGCGCCCCCCGCCATCCCGACACCGGCAGGGCGAACTTCGCGACGAGGCGGTCCGTGAACGACGCGTGGTGCAGCCGCGCGAGCCGCACGGGCACGGCCCCCCGGCGCACCTCCACCCGCGCCCCGGCGGGCAGTTCGACGGTGCGCCGCCCATCGCACCACAGCACCCCGTGCGGCGTGTGCGGCTGCACCTCGACGGCGAGCACGGAGTCCGGCGAGGTCACCAGGGGCTTGGCGAACAGGGCGTGGGCGCTGATCGGCACCATCAGGAGCGCCTCCACCTCGGGCCACACCACGGGCCCGCCCGCCGAGAAGGCATACGCGGTCGAGCCGGTGGGGGTGGCGCACACGATGCCGTCGCAGCCGAAGCCGGTGACCGGGCGCCCGTCGATCTCCAGGACGACCTCGAGCATCCGCTCGGCCGACATCTTCTGCACGGCGGCCTCGTTGAGGGCCCAGTCGCGGTGCACGACATCGCCGTTGCTGTGCACGACGACGTCGACGGTCATGCGCTCCTCGACCTCGTAGGCCTTGGTGACGACGCGGTCGACGACCTTGTCCAGGTCATCGCGCTCGGCCTCGGCGAGGAAGCCGACGCGGCCGAGGTTCACCCCGAGCATCGGCACCCCGGAGGCGCGGGCGAACTCGGCGCCGCGCAGCAGCGTCCCGTCCCCGCCGAGGACGATGAGCAGTTCGCAGGCGTCCAGGCAGGCGGGGGTCGCCTCCTTGACGAGCTCCACCTCGTCGGGCAGCGGCAGGTCCGCCGCCTCCGCCTCCAGGACCCGCACGCCGAGGCCGCTGCGCAGCAGCCCCTGCACGACGAGTTCGGCGCTGCGGATGGCCGCGGGCCTTCCGGTGTGAGCGAGGAGAAAAACAGTACGAGCTCGGGTCTGACTCAACGGGGCCCCTCCGCCACGGCACGGTCGACGTCCGCCGGGTCGAGTTCCGGCGCCCCGGCGCGCAGCCACAGAAAGTACTCGACGTTGCCGGAAGGGCCGGGCAGCGGGCTCGCCGTCACCCCGCGCACCCCGAGGCCGAGCTCCTGCGCCTGTCGCGCCACGGTGCGCACCATCTCGGCCCGCAGCTCCGGCGAGCGGACCACGCCGCCGCTGCCGAGCCGCTCCTTGCCGACCTCGAACTGCGGCTTGACCATCAGGACGAGGTCCGCTTCGGGGGCCGCGCAGCGCGCGAGGGCGGGCAGCACGAGCCCGAGCGGAATGAAGGAGAGGTCCCCCACGACCAGGTCGACGGGGACGCCGTCGATGAGCTCGAGCGTCAACTCGCGTACGTTCGTACGGTCCTTGACGGTGACCCGGTCGTCGCTCTGGAGGGACCAGGCGAGCTGGCCGTAGCCGACGTCGACGGCGACGACGTGCGCGGCGCCCGCGCGCAGCAGCACATCGGTGAAGCCGCCGGTGGAGGCGCCGGCGTCGAGGGCGCGGCGGCCCTCCACGACGAGGCCCTCCGGCACGAAGGCCTTCAGGGCGCCCGCGAGCTTATGGCCGCCACGCGAGACGTAGTCGGGGTCGCCGTCGTCCTGGGCGACGACGATCGCGGCGGCCGTCTCCACCTGGGTCGCGGCCTTGGTCGCGACGGTCTTGCCCACGGTGACGCGACCGGCGGCGATCAGCTGGCTGGCGTGCTCGCGTGAGCGCGCGAGCTTCCGGCGCACCAGTTCGGCGTCGAGGCGGCGGCGTGCCACTCCTGCCACGTTCGGTTCAGCTCCTGTCGTCAAAAGCGTGCGGAGCGCCCGCGGGAGCGGGCGGCCCGGGAGGTGCGTCCAGCGCGGTCAGCGCGGAGCGCAGGCCCCGGTGCACATCCTCGTACACCTCGATGTGGCCGTCGGTGGCGAGGTGGTCGGCGTCGCCGAGCCGGTCGAGCGACGCGTCCACGTCGGCGTCGCCGGTGGCGGTGCGCGCCAGCCCCAGGGGGGCGGGCGCGGCGGGCTCCTCAGGGGCCTCCGCGCCGGTGTCGGACGGCGGCGGCACGGGCGGTTCCACCTCGGTGACCTCGGGCTCCGGGCCCGGCGTCGAGTCGCTCATGGCACGACGCTACCTCGAAGCCCTGCGGTACGGTCGATCACGATGGTGACCTTGGCGCAGTGCCGCGACGCGCTCGACGGGCTTTCGGCCGGCCTCGCGGGCGCCGACGGCGACGTCCGCGCGGCGGCGGCGCTCGACCGCTCCCTGAGCTGTCACCTCAAGGACCTGGACGTCACGTTCACCGGCCGGCTGCACAACGGCCGGATCGTGGTGTCCGGGCAGCACCAGGGACCGCCGCGCGAGCGGGCCCAGATCCGGCTCGCCCTCACGGGCGAGGACCTGGTGGCGCTGGTGTCGGGGCGCCTCGACTTCGCCCGGGCGTGGGCGGCGGGCCGCGTCCGGATCGAGGCGGGCTTCCGGGACCTGCTGCGGCTCAGGAAGCTGCTGTAGCCGGGACGGTCTTGCGTGCGCGCCGCGCCGCGGGCACCACCAGCGGCGTACCCGTCTCCGGGTCGTCGATGACCTGGCACCGCAGGCCGAAGGTCTCTTCCACGAGGTCCGCCGTGACGATGTCGGACGGCGTGCCCTCGGCGACGACCTCGCCGTCGCGCAGCGCGATCAGGTGCGTGGCGTAGCGGGCGGCGTGGTTGAGGTCGTGCAGGACGGCGACGAGGGTGCGGCCCTGTTCCTCGTGGAGTTCGGCGCACAGGTCGAGGACGTCGATCTGGTGCTGGATGTCGAGGTACGTGGTGGGCTCGTCGAGCAGGAGCAGCGGTGTCTGCTGTGCGAGCGCCATCGCGATCCACACGCGCTGGCGCTGGCCGCCGGAGAGCTCGTCGACGTACCGGTCGGTGAGTTCGGCGACGCCGGTGGACTCCATCGACTCGCGCACGATCCGCTCGTCGTCGCCCGACCACTGCCGCAGGAGGCCCTGGTGGGGGTAGCGGCCGCGGGCCACGAGGTCGCCGACGGTGATGCCGTCGGGCGCGATGGACGACTGCGGGAGCAGTCCGAGCGTGCGCGCGACCTTCTTCGCGGGCATCGAGTGGATGACGTCGCCGTCCAGGAGCACCCGCCCCGCCGAGGGCTTCAGCATCCGCGACAGGGCGCGCAGGAGCGTGGACTTGCCGCAGGCGTTGGGGCCGACGATCACCGTGAAGGAGTTGTCCGGGATCTCCACGGAGAGCTTCTCCGCGATGACGCGCTGGTCGTAGCCGAGAGTCACGTCGTCGGCGATGAGCCGGTTCACAGGGCACGCTCCTGGTCGTGGGGTGGTACGGGAGTTGCGTGGGGCGCGCGGGAGGCACGGGTGGCGCGATGCGCCCGGGAGTCGCGGGGCACTCGGGAGGCGCGGGACGCTCGGGAGGCGGCGCGCGGCGTCATATCCGCCCCGCCTTGCGCTCGGTGACGAGGAGCCACAGCAGATAGACGCCGCCGAGGACGCCGGTGACGACGCCGACGGGCAGCTGGTCGGCGCCGAACGCCCGCTGCGAGGCCCAGTCGGAGACGATCAGCAGGGTGGCGCCCATGCACATCGAGGGCAGCAGGTTGGGGCCCGGGGAGCGGGTCAGGCGGCGGGCGAGCTGCGGCGCGGTCAGCGCGACGAAGCTGACGGGCCCGGCGGCGGCGGTCGCGGCGGCGGTGAGCAGCACGGCGCAGCCCATCAGGGCGACGCGGGTGCGTTCGACGGGCACCCCGAGCGCGTACGCGACGTCGTCGCCCATCTCCAGCATCCGCAGCGGACGGGCGTGCGCGACGACGATCGGCAGCAGCAGGAGGCACAGCCAGAACAGCGGCCACACCTGGTCCCAGTCGCGGCCGTTGAGCGAGCCGGTCATCCAGACGACGGCGCGCGCCGCGTCGACGAAGTCGGCCTTGGTGAGCAGATAGCCGTTCAGGGCGACGGCGAAGGCGTTCATGCCGATGCCGACGAGGACGAAGCGGTAGCCGTGCACGCCGCGCTTCCAGGCGAGCAGATACATGGCGGCGCCGGTGACCAGGCCGCCGATCAGCGCGCCCGCCGCGACCTGGCTCGCGCCGCCCGAGAAGACGACGATCACCACGAGCGCGCCCGCGGTCGCGCCCTGGCCGAGGCCGAGCACGTCCGGGCTGCCCAGCGGGTTGCGGGAGAGGGACTGGAACAGCGCGCCGCCGAGCCCGAGGGTCGCGCCCACGAGCAGCCCGACGAGGACCCGCGGCAGCCGCAGCTCGTTGATGATGAAGTCCTGCCCGGCGTCCCCCTGCCCGAACAGGGTGCGGACGACGTCGGCGGCGGGGATGGGGAAGTCGCCGGTGCCGATCAGTACGACGCTGCCGACGAGGGCCGCGGCCACGAGCGCCACCACGACTGCGGCCGTGCGGACGTCGAGGCGGACCGAGAGCCCGGCCCGGGTGCGTATCGCCTTCACAGCTGGGCCATCCTCTGCCGTCGTACCAGGAAGATGAAGACCGGGGCGCCGATGGCCGCGGTGACGACGCCGACCTGGAGCTCGGCCGGGCGCGAGACGATCCGGCCGAGCACGTCGGCGCCGAGCAGCAGGACGGGCGAGAGGATCGCGGAGTACGGCAGGATCCAGCGCAGGTCGGGTCCGGTGAGGGAGCGCACGACGTGCGGCACCATCAGGCCGACGAACATGATGGGCCCGCAGGCGGCGGTCGCGGCCCCGCACAGCAGGGTCGCGGCGGCCATCGACAGGGCGCGGGTGCGCGTCAGATGGGCGCCGAGGGCGCGGGCGGTGTCGTCGCCCATGGCCAGGGCGTTCAGCGGCCGGGCGAGGCCGAGCGCGAGGACGGTGCCGACGGCGAGGAAGGGCGCGACCTGCTCGATGGTGTCCATCTTGGCCGAGGCCAGCGAACCGACCGTCCAGAAGCGCATCTTGTCGAGCGCGGCGTTGTCCGTGACCATCACGGCCTGGAGATAGCCGGTGAGCGCCGCGCTCAGCGCCGTACCGGCGAGCGCGAGCCGCACGGGCGTGGCGTTGCGGGTGCCGCCGAGGAGATAGACGAGGGCGCCGACGATCGCCGCGCCCGCGAAGGCGAACCACACATAGCCGGTGAGCGAGGTGACGCCGAAGAAGCTGATGGCGGTGACGACGGCGGCCGAGGCGCCCATGTTGATCCCGAGGAGGCCGGGGTCGGCCAGCGGATTGCGGGTCAGGGCCTGCAGGACGGCGCCGGACAGGCCGAGCGCGATGCCCGCGAGGACCCCGAGCAGGGTGCGCGAGAGGCGCTCGCCGACGACCACGTCGGCGTACCTCCCCGTGTCCTCGAACAGCCCGTGCCAGACCTGCCCCATGGACAGCGGCTTGGCACCGACGGCGATGCTCGCGAACACCACCGCGAGCAGCAGCACGGTGGCGAGAACTAGCCCGAGGCCACGTATCAGGCGGCGGTTGGGCGGCGCGGGAGCGGCTTCCGCGCGCGGTTCGGGGGGACTGTCGACCAACACGAGGTTAGGTTAGCCTACCCTCCCATTCACTCCCTCCTCTGGCTCGACGACCCGACGAGAGGCGCTCCCGCATGCCCAGGCCACTCCTCCGCCCCTCAGGGCTCGCACGCCACACCCTCTGGACAGCGAAGAAGGTCGCCTGATGCGCGCACGCCAGCACCCCCTCTCCCGCCGCGGCCTGCTCACCGCGGGCGCGGCCCTCGGCCTCGGCGGCCTCCTCACGGCCTGCGGCGACGACGGCGACGGCGGCGGCTCGTCGTCGGGCGGCTCCGGCAAGGCCTGGAGCTTCAAGGACGACCGGGGCAAGGTCGTGAAGGCCGACGCGGCCCCCAAGACCATCGTGGCGTTCATCAGCACCGCCGCGGCCCTGCACGACTACGGCGTCGAGTGCACCGGCGTCTTCGGCCCCTCCGAGCCGGTCGGCGGCAAGCCCAACCCGCAGGCGGGCGACCTGGACGTCGCCAAGCTCACGAGCCTGGGCTCGGCGTGGGGCCAGTTCAACATCGAGAAGTACGCGGCCCTCAAGCCGGACCTGCTGATCAGCAACATGTTCCCGCCGCCCGCGCTGTGGTTCGTCCCCGACGAGAGCAGCAAGAAGATCGCCGCGCTCGCGCCGACCATCGGCATCAACGGCGCCCGCGTCTCCCTCCTGGAGCCGCTGAAGCGCTACACCGACCTCGCCAAGGCCCTCGGCGGCGACCTGGAGTCGGCGAAGGCACGCGCCGCCAAGGCCCGCTTCGACAAGGCCGAACGGACCCTGCGCGAGGCGGCGAAGGCCAACGGCGGCCTGAAGGTCATGGCGATGACGGGCGACGACGACCAGATGTACGTCGCCGTCCCGGACTCGTACTGCGACCTCAACTATTTCAAGGACCTCGGCGTCGAGTTCGTCGAGGGAAAGAAGAGCGACGAGTGGGGCTTCTGGGAGTTCCTCAGCTGGGAGAACGCCAATAAGTACCACGCCGACCTCATCATGATCGACAACCGTTCCAGCGCGCTGCCGCCCAAGGAGCTCGCCAAGAAGCCCACCTGGAACAAGCTCCCGGCCGTCAAGGCGGGCCAGACCGTCCCGTGGTCCATGGAGGAGCGCTACAGCTACGCGGGTTACGCGCCCGTCCTGGAGCGGCTGGCGGCGGCCGTCGAGAAGTCGAAGAAGCTCAAGCGCTGACGGCCGCCCCAGCGGCACCCAGCGGCACCCACCCAACGAACCGGAGGAGGCCCACCCCATGGCCGACGCCCCGTTCCAGTTCTTCGACGCCCGGGTCCTGCGCACCGAGCGCCTCACCCCGTCCATGGTCCGCGTGGCCTTCGGCGGCTGTGGCCTCGCGCGCATGGCCTCGGGCGGCAGGGACCAGCGCTTCAAGGTGTTCCTGCCCCAGCCGGGCCAGGACGCGCCGGTCATGCCGGACACCACCGCCGCCGACTGGTACGCCGCCTGGCGCGCCCTCGACCCGGCCGTACGCGGCATCATGCGCACGTACACCATCCGCGAACTGCGCCGCGACCCACACGAGTTGATCGTCGACTTCGCCGTGCACGAGGCGGGTACGGCGACGAGCGAGGGCCCGGCGTCCCGCTGGGCCCACACCGCGCGCCCCGGTTCCCGCGTCGGCGTCCTCGCGCCCGTCGAGGAGGAGAACGCGGCGTACGACTTCCGCCCGCCCGCTGACACCGACTGGATCCTCCTGACCGGCGACGAGTCGGCGCTGCCCGCCGTGGCGGGCATCCTCGACGCGCTCGCCCCCGGCACCCGGGTCCTGGCCTGGCTGGAGCTCCACGATCCGGCCGACCGCCAGGAGCTGTCCACCAAGGCGGACGCGGACATCACCTGGCTCACCGGCGAGGGCGCCACCCTGAAGGCGATCGGCGCCACGCCCTTCCCGCCCGGCACGCCCTACGCCTGGATCGCGGGCGAGTCCACGACGGTCAGGTCCCTGCGCCGCCACCTGGTCAACGACCGCACCATCGACCGCACCCGCATCAAGTTCACGGGCTACTGGCGCAAGGGGACCACGGAAGACCAACTCCTGGCAGAGCCAGTGGCATCAAGCCCGTCCGGCGCTTGAGGACGAGGCGCGGAGCGCCAATGCCGTTCAGCCCGTCCGGCGTTTGAGGACGAGGCGCCGAGCGCCAATGCTGTTCAGCCCGTCCGGCGTTTGAGGACGAGGCCGAAGGCCGATAGGCGGGGTCCAGGGGCGGCAGCCCCTGGTCTCGGGAAGGGGCGGGTTCGGGGACTATCCCACCTCAAACCCCCACCCGCCCTACAACCCCAGCCGAGCCAACGCCTTCCCCCCATCAAGCCCACACACTCCACTCCCCCCGGCCGCCCAGGCCACCGCACACAACGCCCGCAACCCATCCACCACCCCTTCCCCATCCCCTTCCTCGTCCCCCTCCAGCACCAGCCCATCCCCCCGCACAGAGGCAACCCACCCCCCACAAGCGAACCCACCCTCAACAGCCGTCACCTCAGGCTGAGACGTGAGCATCCCCCGCAGATCCGCGTCCACATACGTGGGCCGATGCTCGGGCCGAGCCGCGAGCAGCGCCGCCCCGTCCGTCACCCCCGTGAGCACGAGCAGCGAGTCCACACCCCCGTTGAACGCGCCCTCGATGTCCGTGTCGAGCCGGTCCCCCACCACCAGCGGCCGCTCCGCACCGGTCCGCAGGATCGTCTCCCGGTGCATCGGGGGCAGCGGCTTGCCCGCCACCTGGGGCTCGGCCCCCGTCGCGATCCGTACGACCTCGACGGCCGCGCCGTTGCCGGGCGCGATGCCCCGCGCGCTGGGAATGGTCAGGTCCGTGTTGGAGGCGAACCAGGGCACCCCGCGCGCGATCGCGTAGCAGGCCTCGGCGAAGCGTCCCCACGGCAGACCCGGCCCGCCGTACCCCTGCACGACCGCAGCCGGCGAGTCGTCCGCGGACTCGACCGGCTCCAGGCCGCGCTCACGCAGAGCGACCCTGAGCCCCTCGCCACCGATCACCAACACCCGTGCCCCCGGGGGCAGTTGCTCGCTCATGAGGCGGGCGACGGCCTGCGCCGAGGTGATCACCTCCGGCGCGTCGGTCGGAATGCCGAGCTCGGTCAGGTGTGCCGCCACCGCGTCCGGCGTCCGCAGCGCGTTGTTCGTCACGTAAGCAAGCCGCATCCCGCCCGAGCGGGCCGTTTCCAGCGACTCGACGGCGTGCGCGATCGCGTGCCCGCCCGCGTACACCACCCCGTCCAGGTCGAGCAGCGCGGTGTCGTAGGCCTCGCTCAGCGCCCGTGCGCTTCCCGCGGGCCGGGTCCTGACGCTCTGACCGCCGGTCTGGCTCATTACGTATCGCTCCTCGATCGATCCACTCCCCCGATCATCGCGTATGCCACTGACACACATACGATGCCCTAATGAACACAGCGGGTCACACGGACAGCCCAGGCCTCGACCTGATCCCGTTCCGGGGCGTGCGCTACGACCCCCAGCGGGTCGGCAGCCTCGCCGCCGTGACCTCACCCCCGTACGACGTGGTCGTACGGCCCGACGGCCTCCTCGAATTGGAGTCCTCCGACCCGCACAACATCGTCCGTCTCATCCTGCCGCAGGCGACCACGCAGTCCGCCCGGGACCGGCAGGCCGCGGACACCCTGCACGACTGGCTCAGCGAGGGCACCCTCGCCCCGGATCCGCTGCCCAGCCTGTACGTGTACGAGCAGCGCGACGGCGACATCCTCCAGCGCGGCATCATCGGCGCCCTGCGCCTGTCGGAGCCGTCGGCGGGCGTCGTCCTGCCGCACGAGGACGTCATGCCGCACGTGATCGACGACCGCGCGTCCCTGATGCGCGCCACGGCCGCCAACCTCGAACCGCTGCTGCTGACCTACCGTGGCGACTCCGCCACCAACGGCACCGCCGCCGCCATAGAGCGTGCCGCGCGTCACAAGCCGCTGCTCTCCACGACCACGGAGGACGGCTTCAGCCACCGTCTGTGGGCGGTGACCGATCCGGCGGAGATCACCGAGATCCGGTCAGATCTCGCCCGCCACCAGGCCCTCATCGCCGACGGCCACCACCGCTGGGCCACCTGCCTGCGGCTGCGCTCCGAGCACGAGTCGCCGGGCCCCTGGGACTTCGGCCTGGTCCTGCTCGTGGACACGGCCCGCTATCCGCTGCGGGTCCGCGCCATCCACCGCTATCTGCACCGGCTGCCGGTCGCCGACGCCCTCGCGGCCCTGGACGGCTCCTTCCGGGTGCGCACCCTGGAGTGCCCGCTCGCCCAGGCCCTCGACGCCCTGGCCGAGGCGGCGGAGGAGGGCAACGCGTTCCTCCTCGCGGGCGACGGCTCGTACCACCTCGTCGACCGCCCGTCCCCGGACCTCATCGCCCGTACGGTGCCGAACGGCCGCCCGGAGGCCTGGCGCGCCCTCGACGCCACGGTCCTGCACGCCACACTCCTCGACCATCTCTGGCACATCCCGGACGCCCCGGAGCACATCGCGTACATCCACCACACGGAGGCCACGGTCGAGAAGGCCGAGCGGGAGGGCGGCACGGCGGTCCTGATGCATCCGGTCCGCGAAGAGGTGGTACGCGACCTGGCCCGCCAGGGCGTCACGATGCCCCGCAAGTCGACGTCGTTCGGCCCGAAGCCCGCGACGGGCCTGGTCCTGCGCGACCTGGCGTTCTGAACCAGCCTGAACCCGTCACACCCATACGCCCGAGGGGCGGGCCTTCCTAGGAAGGCCCGCCCCTCAGTGTTCACGTCGCGCTAGCGCCAGACCAGATCAGTCCTCACGACGCTCCTGCGAACGCTCGTCGACATCGACATCAGCGTCAGCAGCGGCGGCGGACTCACCCTCAGCCCCGGAACCAACCTCGGCACCGGCACCGGCCTCGGCCTCATCGTCGACCTCGGTGACGGCCTCAGTGACGACCTCAGTGGCATCGTCGACGGCGTCTTCCTGGAGAGCGTCGACGAACTCGACACCGTCCAGCTCCGCGAGCCGGTCGGACGCGTCGGTGCTGCCGTCCTTGTCGGACTCGATGGCCTTGGCGAACCACTCCCGCGCCTCGCCCTCGCGCCCGGCCGCCAGCAGGGCGTCGGCATACGCGTACCGCAGCCGCGCGGTCCAGGGCTGCACGGAGTTGGACGCGAGCTCGGGGCTCTGCAGCGTGACGATCGCGGCGTCCAGCTGCCCCATGTCACGGCGGGCACCGGCGGCCACGAGCCGCATCTCGACCTGTCCGGCCTTGTCGAGCTTGTGCACCTCGGGCGCTCCGGCCATCTCGAGGGCCTTCTCGGGCCGCCCGAGACCCCGCTCGCAGTCAGCCATGACGGGCCACAGCTCCACGCCACCGCTCATGCGCCGCGCGGTCCGGAACTCAGCGAGCGCCTCGCTGTACTTCTGGTTCGCGTACGCGACGAAGCCTGCCGCCTCGCGTACGGCGGCGACGCGCGAGGCGAGCCGCAGGGCCACCTTGGCGTAGCCGTAGGCCTGCTCGGGGTCCTCGTCGATGAGCCGCGCGACCATCACCAGGTTCTTGGCGACGTCCTCAGCGAGGCCCTTCGGCAGGCTCTGGAGCTCCTGCCGTACGTCCTTGTCGATCTCGTCGCCGGTGACGTCCTCCGGGATCGGCAGCCGCTTGATGGGCTCGCGGTCACCGCGGTCGCGGTCGTCGTTCCGGAAGCCACCGCGGTCATCGCGTCCCCGGAAGCCACCGGGGCGCCCCCGGCTGTCGTCACGCCGGGGCCCTCCATGCCCGCGGAAGCCACCGCGGTCACGGCTGTCGTCCCGGTCGCGACGGAACCCACCGCGCTCACCACGGTCGCGGTCGTCGCGCCGGTCATCCCGGCGATCGTCGCGGCGGAACCCACCACGGTCACCACGGTCCCGGTCGTCACGGCGGTCATCGCGACGGAACCCACCACGCTCACCACGGTCACGGTCATCACGCCGGTCATCCCGACGGTCGTCACGGCGGTCATCGCGCCGAAACCCGGGCCGGTCGCCATCACGCCGGAACCCACCACGGTCCCGATCATCACGACGGTCATCGCGCCGGAAACCACCACGGTCTCCACGGTCGCGGTCATCACGACGGAAGCCGGGACGGTCACCATCACGACGGTCATCACGGCGATCGTCACGCCGGTCATCACGACGGAACCCACCACGGTCATCACGCCGGTCATCCCGGCGGTCGTCACGGCGGAAGCCAGGCCGGTCACCGTCACGGCGGAACCCACCACGATCACCACGGTCCCGATCATCACGGCGGTCATCGCGACGGAAACCACCGCGATCCCCACGGTCACGGTCATCCCGGCGGTCATCACGGCGGTCATCACGCCGGAAGCCAGGCCGGTCGCCATCACGCCGGAACCCGCCACGGTCCCCACGATCCCGATCATCACGACGATCGTCACGACGGAAGCCACCACGGTCGCCACGATCACGGTCATCACGGCTACGGAAACCGCCACCGCCACGGTTGTCATCGCGACGGAAGCCACCACGATCCCCGCGGTCGCGGTCATCACGCCGGTCATCGCGACGGTCGTCCCGGCGGTCATCGCGCCGGAAACCACCACGGTCTCCACGGTCGCGGTCGTCACGACGGAAGCCGGGACGGTCACCATCACGACGGTCATCACGGCGATCGTCACGACGGTCATCACGACGGTCATCACGACGGAAGCCAGGCCGGTCGCCATCACGACGGAAACCACGGTCGTTGTCACGACGCGGCCCACTGTCGTTGTCCCGGCGGGGCCCGCTGCGGTAGCCGCCCCGGTCGCCACCGTCCCGGCGGCGCTGCTCGCGCTCCGGTCGCTCGTCGGGAGAGTTGGTGGCCATCGGTGACTCCTAGTCTTCGGTACCGCAGTCAGTCTGACGCAGTCGCGTGGTCTGCGCTCTTCGGCAAAACAAAAAGGACCCTTGGTCCCAGCGTGAACGCTGGGACCAAGGGTCCTCCAATAATTGTTCGGCGGCGTCCTACTCTCCCACAGGGTCCCCCCTGCAGTACCATCGGCGCTGAAAGGCTTAGCTTCCGGGTTCGGAATGTAACCGGGCGTTTCCCTCACGCTATGACCACCGAAACCCTTTGAATTTCCCGCCGCGAAGCGGGACCTCAAACAGGGCAGCGAACAAGCACACTTTTTAGTTAAATAGTGACTGTTCAGCCGACACGGCTGTTCGTGGTTTCAGAACCAACACAGTGAACGCGAGCAACTGAGGACAAGCCCTCGGCCTATTAGTACCAGTCAACTCCACCCGTTACCAGGCTT
>NZ_JBWKEY010000026.1:0-73817 GCF_056435225.1 Streptomyces sp. NPDC043996
AGGGGGGACCCTGTGGGAGAGTAGGACGCCGCCGAACTCCTTTTGAGAGAAAGCCCCCGTGCCGTATGGCACGGGGGCTTTCTGCGTTTCAGGGCCTGTGCATCAGGACGGGCTCACCAGTCTCGTGTCGTACGCCAGAATCACCGCCTGCACCCGGTCCCGTGCCCCCGTCTTCGCGAGAATGCGGCCCACATGCGTCTTCACCGTGGACTCCGCCAGGTGCAGACGCGTGGCGATCTCCGTGTTCGTCCAGCCCTGGCCGATGACCGTCAGGATCTCGCGTTCGCGGTCCGTGAGCGGCGCCAGGAGGGGATGCCGGGCCGGATCGGCGCCCGCGTCCGCGTCCGGGCCGCCCGGCAGATGGTCGGCGAAGGCCTCCAGGAGACGGCGGGTCAGACGGGGAGCCACCACCGCGTCGCCCGTGGCCACCGCGCGGACACCGGAGAGCAGCTCCTCCGGCTGGGCGTCCTTGATGAGGAAACCGGAAGCCCCGGCACGCAGCCCCGCGTAGGCGTACTCGTCCAGGTCGAACGTCGTCAGGATGAGCACCCGGGACGGCGAACCGGAAGCGACGATGCGGCGGGTGGCCTCGATGCCGTCCAGATCCGGCATGCGGATGTCCATCAGGACCACATCCGGGCGCAGCTGAGCGGCCATACGGACCGCCTCCGCGCCGTTGCCGCCCTCTCCGGCCACCGTCATATCGTCCTGGCTCTCCAGGAGCATGCGGAAACCGAAGCGTTGCAGAGGCTGGTCGTCGACTATGAGGACAGAGGTCACTGAGCGGATTCCTTAAGCGGTGGACGGGCCGGAGTCACCGGCCGGGGCAGGTGGAGACGGACCTGCCAGCCGCCCGTCGGCGCGGGCCGCGGGCCGGCCTCAAGTGTGCCCTCGTACAACGCCGTTCGCTCCCGCATTCCGGACAGGCCGCGGCCCGAGCCGGACCTGGCCCCGGAAGAGCCCCCGGTGCCGGTGTCCGTGATGGTGACCGTGACGCCGCTGTCGTCGTACGTGACGTCGACGGTCGCCGTGACGCCCTGGCCCGCGTGCTTGAGGGTGTTGGTCAGGGCCTCCTGCACCACGCGGAACACTGTGAGCTGCTGGCCCTGGGGCAGGGATTCGGCGCGGCCGTGGAAGGTGCTGCGGACGGGAAGACCCGCGGACCGCACGCCCTCGATGAGGCGGTTCAGGTCGGCGAGGGCGGGCTGGGGTGCGAGGGCGGCGGCCTCCGGGGCGTCCTCGCGCAGGACGTCGAGCAGGCGGCGCAGCTCGTCCAGGGCCTGGCGGCTGGTGGAACCGATGGCGTCGAGAGCCCTGGCGGCGTGCTCGGGAGAGCGCGCCGCGGCGTACTTGCCGCCGTCGGCGAGGCTCGTGATGACGGACAGGTTGTGGCCGATGATGTCGTGCATCTCCCGGGCGATGCGGGTGCGTTCGACGGCCGCGGCGAGCTGGGCCTGCTGGTCGCGCTCCACCTCGAGCTGGCGGGCGCGCTCGACGAGGGCCTGCGTGTAGTCCTGGCGGGACCGCACCGCGATGCCGAGGAGCGCGACGATCGCGTACGCCCACACCTGCGGCACGATCTGCTGGTCCCAACTGCCCTTCGGATAGCGGACCGTGCCCACGACGAGCGGCGCGAGCATCAGCGCGCCCGCCCAGCCGAGCGTCCTGAGCGGCAGCCGCAGCGCGATGCCGAACAAGGCGATGAGCTGGACCAAGGCCACCTGGAGCATGGCCCCGGTGCCGCTGCTGACCAGGCTGAAGGCCACCATGACGGCGAGGGCCGCCAGCGGGTGGCGGCGGCGCCACAGCAGCGGCACCGTGATGCCGAGGGACGTGCCGAGGACGAGCCAGCCGGGCACCTCCGTGTTGTGCGCGATGTTGCGCCAGCCGCCGCCCGTGAAGTCGATGACCCCGGCCGTCACGAAGAAGCCCGTGAGGAGCAGATCCCAGGCGAGGGGGCGGCCGCGGTCGAAGGAGCGCACCCGCTCGACCAGGCGGTGGACGTGCTGGGTCAGCGGATGCTGGTCGGCGGTTCCGGGTTCGCGGGCCACGCGCTCATCCTCGTACATCAGTCGCTCGTACATCAGTCGAAGGAGTCGTTCGTACGTCCATGGGGCGCATGGCCGGGGCTCAGACGTCGCGGCGTTTGAGGAGCGCCGATGCCGTGGTGAGGACGGCCAGCGCCCACAGGGTGAGGGTGAGCAGGGCCGCGCCGGGGGCGATGGTGTTCTCCACGCGGGTGATCGAGCCGAGCGACGAGGCGGCCTGCCCGGGGAAGCAGCGGACGACGGAGTCCACGGCGTCGAACGGCAGCGTCGTCATGATCTCCGGCAGGACCAGGACGGCCGCGACGAACGCCCCGATGCCGCCGGGCACCGAGCGCAGCAGCGCGCCGAGGCCGAGGGCGATCAGGCTCATCAGGGTGATGCCCGCCGCGTTGCCCGCGAGGGCGCCGAGGACGCCGGAGTCGGTGAGGGCGAGCTCCTTGTCGGTGTCCGCGAGCCAGATCTGGGCGACGGCGAAGGTGGTGAGGTTCGTGACGAGGCAGGCGGCGAACGCGACCGCCGTGAAGACCGCGGCCTTGGACCACAGCACGGGCAGACGGCGCGGCACGGCCGTCAGGGAGGCGCGGATCATGCCCGTGGAGTACTCGCCCGCGGTGATCAGGATGCCGAGGACGGCCAGGCAGATCTGGGAGAGCTGGGTGCCGAAGAGGGTGAAGACGACGGTGTCGATGTCGGAGTCGTCGCCGTCGTAGGTGCTGCCCATGGTGATGCCGACCGCGAGGACGAGGGCGCTCCCCGTGAGCAGCGCGATCCAGGTGGTGCGCAGCGTCCACAGCTTGTGCCACTCCGAGCGCAGGACCCTGGCCGGGGTGACCCGGTAGCGGTGGTGAGAGGTGAGCATGGCCGTGGGGGTGGGGGTGGTCGTCGTCATGCCGCCGCTCCTTCCAGAGGTGTGGCGTCCGGTGTCGTCCCGTACTCCAGGGAGTCGTGGGTGAGGTCCATGAAGGCCTGTTCCAAGGACGCGGTCTGCGGGGTGAGTTCGAACAGGGGGATGCCGTGGGCGGCCGCCGTGCGGCCGACGTGCTCGGCGTCGGTGCCGCGGACGTCGAGGGTTCCGGGGGCGTCGCTGGTGAGGACGGTGCCGGGGCCCGCGAGCAGTTCGGCGAGGCGGGCCGCGTCGGGGGATGCGACCCGGACGGAGCCGGTGCCGGATTCGCGGACGAACTTCTCGACGGTGGTGTCGGCGAGCAGCCTGCCCCGGCCGATGATGATCAAGTGGTGGGCGGTGAGGGCCATCTCGCTCATCAGGTGTGAGGAGACGAGGACGGTGCGGCCCTCGGCGGCCTGAGCCTTGAGGAGGGTGCGGATCCAGAGGACGCCCTCCGGGTCGAGGCCGTTGACGGGCTCGTCCAGGATGAGCGTCGCCGGGTCGCCGAGCAGGGCCGCCGCGATGCCGAGGCGCTGGCCCATGCCGAGCGAGAAGCCCTTCACGCGGCGGCCCGCGACGTCCGTGAGGCCGGTGGCGTCCAGGACGTGCTCCACGCGGGAGCGGGGGATGCCGTGGGTGTGCGCGAGGGCCATCAGATGGTGGTACGCGGAGCGGCCCGGGTGCAGGGAGCGGGCCTCCAGGAGCGCGCCCACCTCGGTGAGGGGCGCGGGGTGGTCGGCGTACGCGCGGCCGCCGATCGTGCTGTGGCCGCCGGTCGGGGTGTCCAGGCCGAGCAGCATGCGCATGGTGGTGGACTTGCCCGCGCCGTTGGGGCCGAGGAAGCCGGTGACCGTGCCGGGGCTGATCTCGAAGGTGAGGTTGGATACGGCTGTCTTGGGGTGTTTGCCGCCGTAGCGCTTGGTGAGGGCGTGGGCCTTAATCATGGGTTCGATGGTCGGGGTGGGGTGGGGGGTGGCGCGTCGGACTGGGGTCTTGGGGTGGGGGTGGGGGTAGTACCGGGGTACGACGGGGGGTGGCGGGGTGGCGGGGTGTCCTCGCGGTGCGCCCCAGGCCCGCCCCTTCCCGAAACGGGGGCTGCCGCCCCCGTTCCCCCGCTTAACTGCATTGGCGCTTCGCGCCTCGTCCTCAAACGCCGGACGGGCTGGATTGGGCTGGGTTAAAGCGTTGGGGCGGGCTTGGGGTGCGTGCCTAAGATCGGTGTATGGAACACCTCATACGCTCCGTCCGCGCCGATGAATGGCGGCAGGCTCGTGCGTTGCGGCTGCTCGCGCTGCGGGACCCGGCGGCTCCGGTCGCGTTCTTGGAGACGTACGAGAGGGCCGTGGCCAGGCCCGAGGCGGTCTGGCGGGACCGGGTCGCGGGCGGGGGTCCCCGGCAGTTCATCGCGGAGGGGCCGGACGGCGACTGGGCCGGGTCGGTGACCGTGATGGTGGAGGAGCCGGGAGCGTCCGGCCCGCTCGGGGGCGGTGTCGACGTCCGGCAGGCGCAGATCGTGGCCGTGTACGTCCGGCCCGAGCACCGGGGCACGGGGCTGACCGAGGCGTTGTTCGAGGCGGCCGTGGAGTGGGCGCGGGCGCCGGAGGGGGCCGGGGTCGAGCGGGTGCGCCTGTTCGTGCACGAGGACAACGCGCGTGCCGCGGCCTTCTACCGGAAGTTCGGCTTCGTGCCCAGCGGAGTGATCGTGCCGGTGCCGGGGGACGACGCGGCCATGGAGCACGAGATGGTGTTCGCGCGAGACCCCGGCCGCGGCTAGGGCCCTAGCCGATCAGCTCGTCGTGGGGCCAGCGGGCGCGGCCCTGTTCGCGGGAGCGCAGCAGGGCGAGCGTCGGCATGCCCCGGTCGGTTCCGGAGGCGAGCAGCTCCGGCAGCTGGGGGAGCGGTGCCACCGCCGCCACGTCGTCCAGGACGAGCGTCATGGGCGGGTCGAGGCGGCCGGAGGACGACCGTTCGGCCATGCGGCGGCCGCGTTCGACCACGCTGGAGGCGAGTGCCGTCAGGAGCGGCATCGCGGCGGGGTTGGCCTTCGGGTCCTCGATCGCCTCGCCCACCACGAAGAGCGTGCCGCCTTCGTCGACGAAGGAGTCCAGGGTGAGGGCGTCCGACCGGTTGGGCGTGCAGGACTCCCGTACGTTGACCGTGAACAGGCAGGACAGGGCACGGGCCGTCAGTTCCTGGGCCATGTCGCGGCGTTCCGCGTAGGCGGTGAGCGCGGACTCCAGCTCGCCCGCGGCGCCCGAGCTGGCCTTGGGGTGGGTGCGCAGGACCCGGACGGCTTCCTGGACCTGGGTGCCCTGGGCCCAGCGGTGCACGTGCTTCACGGAGCGGCCGTCGACGGCGGCGGCGTGCAGGAAGCTGCGCAGGAGGGTCTCGGCGGTGTCCGCGACCGCCGTGTCCAGCTTGGCGCTTGGTCTTATCGGGGCGAGCAGGGCGCGGGCGCGCTGGGCGGCCGTGGCCTTGTCCTCGCAGCCGGTGGTGGGCTGCCAGTGGAGGCGGGCCGGGGTGTCGCACAGGTGCGAGGGGTCGTAGACGAGGACCGGGCCCAGCTTGGCGCGGGCGTCCTTGGTCTCCTCCCACAGGGTGGGGTCGGAGGTGATGACGAGGGCGGCGGACTCGGCGTCCGCGATGGCCTCGGCGGCCAGCGGGCGGCGGGTCTCGGGGGTGCCGAGGACCAGGGGGGTGCGGGGGGTGGGGACCGTGGGGGTGCGCTTGGCCAGGAGCGGGGCCGGGTGGGGCTCGGCTTCGGGCGCGGTGTCGTGGCGTTGGCCCGGGGGCTGGGTCGCCGGGGTCGCCGGGTCCGCCTGGGCGGCGGCGGGGGCAGCGGCGGGGGCGGCCTGTGGGTGGCCCGTCGCCTCCGGGGCTTCCGGTGTTACGGGCTCGGCGTGGTGGTCCGCGGGCGGCTGGGGGGCCGCCTGGACCGGGGTGTCCGCGGGGCGGGGCGTCGGCTTGGTGAGGCTCGTGCCGGTCCGCCGGGCCCTGCGCACCGCCCGGTAGCGGGCCAGCGTGCCCATCACGAAGACCGTGAGCACGACCAGGACCATCACCTGGCCGATGAGGAAGCCCCAGAACAGGCCGTAGCCGGAGAGCTGGTCGCGGGGCGTGCCGGGCCAGGCGCCCGCGATGTCGTGGGGCTCCTGGATGAGGTGGCGCACGGCGGGCGGGGTGTTGTTGAACGTGACGTGGTCCGGCCACGCGCCGTGGGCCCACAGGCCCGCGATGCCGGTCGCGGACCACATGAGGACGACCATGCCGAGGACGAAGGCGAGGACGCCCACCAGCAGGGCGTCGGGGACGCCGCGTTCGCGGCCGCGCTGTTCCTGGTAGCGGTCCCCCGGCACGTCAGGCCACCGTCGACCGGGAACCGGCCGGGCCCGTGGGGCCCTCGCCCAGCTGCCGTTCCATGTACGCCGCCCTTTCCTCCGCCTCCCGTTCCGCCGCGGCCAGCGCGTCGTCGGCGAGCAGGTCGCTCGCGGACTCGGTCATGGCGCGGTCGGTGAAGACCAGGGGGCGTTCCGTTTCCGTGATCAGGTGTTTGACCACCTGGACGTTGCCGTTGACGTCCCAGACAGCGATGCCGGGGGTCAGGGTGGGGATGATCTCAACCGCCCACCGGGGCAGCCCGATGACACGGCCCGTGGCGCGTGCCTCGTCCGCCTTCTGGGCGTAGATCGTGCGGGTGGAGGCCATCTTGAGGATGGCCGCGGCCTCCTTCGCGGCGGCGCCGTCGACGACGTCGGAGAGGTGGTGGACGACCGCGACGAACGACAGGCCGAGGCGGCGGCCGAACTTCAGCAGGCGCTGGAACAGCTGTGCCACGAAGGGCGAGTTGATGATGTGCCAGGCCTCCTCGACGAGGAAGATGCGCTTCTTCCGGTCGGGGCGGATCCAGGTGTGCTCCAGCCACACGCCGACGATCGCCATGAGGATCGGCATGGCGATGGAGTTGCGGTCGATGTGGGAGAGGTCGAAGACGATGAGGGGGGCGTCGAGGTCGATGCCGACGGTCGTGGGGCCGTCGAACATGCCGCGCAGGTCGCCGTCCACCAGGCGGTCGAGGACGAGGGCCACGTCCAGGCCCCAGGCCCGTACGTCGTCTATGGCGACGTTCATGGCCTCGGCGGACTCCGGTTCGGGGTGGCGCAGCTGCTCGACGATGTCGGTGAGGACGGGCTGGCGGTCGAGGATGGTCTCGTTGACGAAGGCGTGGGCGACCTTGAGGGCGAAGCCGGAGCGCTCGTCCAGGCCGTGGCCCATCGCGACCTCGATGATGGTGCGGAGCAGCGCGAGCTGGCCGGTCGTGGTGATCGCCGGGTCGAGGGGGTTGAGGCGGATGCCCATGTCGAGGGCGGCCGTGGGGTCGAGCCGGATGGGGGTTATGCCCAGCTCCTGCGCGATGAGGTTCCACTCGCCGACGCCGTCCTCGCCCTGGGCGTCCAGGACGACGACCTGGCGGTCCTTGAAGCGCAGCTGGCGCAGTACGTACGTTTTCTCGAGGGCGGACTTGCCGTTGCCGGACTCGCCGAGCACCAGCCAGTGGGGGGCCGGGAGCTGCTGTCCGTACAGCTGGAACGGGTCGTAGATGTAGCCCTTGCCGGAGTACACCTCGCGGCCGATGATCACGCCGGAGTCGCCGAGGCCGGGCGCGGCCGTCGGCAGGTAGACCGCCTGGGCCTGGCCCGTGGAGGTGCGCACGGGCAGGCGCGTGGTCTCGACCTTCCCGAACAGGAAGGAGGTGAACGCGTCCGTGAGGACGGTCAGCGGATCCCGCATCGCACCTTCACACCCTTAACCGTTGGCCTGGTCGTCGTCGGCACCGCCATGGTCCGTGCCGCCGTGCCCGCCGTCCACGCCGTCCCCGGCGTCGTCGCCGTCATCGCCGGATGCCGGTCGCGAACGGCAGCGTGTTCACAAATGCCCGGTGGTGCTCGCGGTCGCACCACTCCAGCTTCAGATACGACTTTCCGGCCGATGCCCTTATCGTCCGCTTGTCGCGGGCGAGGGCTTCCGGAGAGCGGGACGAGACCGTGATGTAGCCGACGAGGTTGACGCCCGCGGCGCCGCTCGCGAGGTCCTCGCCGCGCTGGTCGAGGCGGGAGTGCGAGGCGATGTCGCGGGGGTCGACGGTGCGGTTCATCTTGGCCTGGCGGCTGGCCTCCGCCTCGTCGTTGGTCTTCTCCGTGAGCATCCGCTCGATGGCGACCTCGGTGGGCTCCAGGTCCATGGTGACGGCGACGGTGCGGATCACGTCCGGGGTGTGGACGAGCAGCGGGGCGAGGAAGTTGACGCCGACGGGCGTCATCGGCCACTCCTTCACCCAGGCCGTGGCGTGGCACCAGGGGGCGCGGGTCGCGGACTCGCGGGTCTTGGCCTGGAGGTACGTCGGCTCCATCGCGTCCAGCTCGGCGGGCCAGGCGTTGCGCTTCGTCATCGCCTGGATGTGGTCGATGGGGTGGTCCGGGTCGTACATGGAGTGGACGAGGGAGGCGAGGCGGCCCTGGCCGAGGGGCTGGCGCACCCGGATGTCCGCCTCCTGCAGGCGGGAGCAGATGTCGGTGAGCTCGCGGGCCATGACGACGGCGAGCCCGGCGTCCTTGTCGAGCTTCCTGCCGCCGTGCGGGCGGGAGGCGCGGGCCATGGCCTGGGCCTCGGCGGCGAGGTCGCGGGAGTAGTGCATGCAGGCGACGAGGTAGGCGCGGTGCTGCTCGCTGCTGGTGGAGACCATCGACTGGAGCTGGTCGTAGGAGTGCTGGAGCCAGGGCAGGGCGCGGTCGTCGCCGCGGGCCGTGACGTCCTTGGCGTGCGCGTCGGGGTCGGCGGGCAGGGTGCGGGCCAGCATCTGAAGGCGCGTCACGAAGCCGTCGCCGTTGGCGACGTGCTTCAGGAGCGTGCCGAACCGGTCGACGAGGGCTTCCTGGTCCTCGCTGTCGCGCAGGCCCACGCCCGGGCCCTCGATCTCGATGGCGGCGGTGACGGTGCGCCGGTCGGCGTGGAGCAGGACGGCGATCTCGTCGGGGCCGAAGGGCGCGGCCAGCCAGCTGATGCGGCCGATGCCGGGCGGCGGCCCGACCTCCACCTCGCGCCCGTCGAGCCGCACTCCGGCCTCGGCGGAGCCGGAGCGGTAGGTGGTGCCGTTCCGCAGGGACCGCTTGTAGCTGCGGTTGATCTCGAACCACTTGTAGAACGTGCGGCCCTTGTACGGGACGTACACCGCGGCGATCGCGAGCAGCGGGAAGCCCATGAGCAGCACGATGCGCGGGGCGAGGAAGGGGATGAGGATGCCGCACATCATGCCGACGAACGCGCCGCCGATGATCAGTGCGATCTCGCCGGTCTCGCGGTTGCGGCCGATGACGGCGTTCGGCCGGGCGCGGCCGATCAGATAGGTGCGGCGGGGCGTGACCGGTGGGGACACATGGGACTGGGTCGTCAACGCCCTTCACCTCCAGTGCTGTTCGTACCGCCGCGGTTGCCCGCGTGCGGGGTGTTCGACGGGCTCGTACGGGGTGGGGGTGCGGCGGAGGGGACAGTTCCGCCGCCGTTCTGGGCGGGGCCCGGCTGTCGGTGGGCGTGCGAGGACAGGCCGCTGCCGACGGCGTTGGCGGTGGCGGCCTGCGGCGGGGTGTCGCCGCCTCCGCCCTGGCCGCCGCCCGCCTTGCCGCCCGGGCGCGCGCTGTGGGTGCGGATGCCCTGGGCGACCCAGGCGGCGGGGGAGTTCAGGGCGGTCGCGGCGCGGTTCTCGGCGCCGCGCATCAGGCGGTTGTTGCGGGTGGCCATGATGTCGTCGCCGAAGCCGGGGATGAAGCGGTAGATGGAGGCGCTGGCGAAGATGGCGAGGAGGATGACGGAGAGCCCGGAGACGACGGCCGAGAGGGAGTCGGGGCCGTCCTCGCCCTGGAGGGCTCCGGCCACGCCGAGCACGATCACGATGATGGGCTTCACCAGGATGATCGCGATCATCAGGCCGGCCCAGCGGCGGATGCGGCCCCAGGTGTTCTTGTCGACGAGGCCGGAGTACACGACGGTGCCGAGCAGCGCGCCGACGTACAGCATCGCGGCGCGGATCACCAGCTCCAGGCAGAGGATGCCGGCGGCGGCGATGGACACGGCGGACACGACGATCAGCATGATCGGGCCGCCGCCGATGTCGGTGCCCTTGTCGAGGGCCTGCGAGAACGTGCCGAAGAACCGGTCGGTGTCGCCGCCCACGGACTTGGCGAGCACCTCGGACACGCCGTCCGTCGCGGACACCACGGTGGACAGGATCAGCGGGGTGAACGCGGAGGCGAGCACCGTCAGCCACAGGAAGCCGATGGCCTCCGACAGGGCGGTGAGCAGCGGCACGCCGCGCACGGCCCGCTTGGTGACCGCGAGCAGCCACACGATCAGGGTCAGGATCGTCGACGCGGCGAACACCACGGCGTACTGCTGGAGGAACCTCTCGTTGGTGAAGTCGACTGCGGCGGTGTCGTTCACGTACTCGGTGAGCTTGTTGACGATCCACGACGCGGCGTCCCCGAAGCCGCGCGCGAGCGAGGTCAGCGGATCGAGCTGCGACAGCGCGTCGTCCTTGGGCGACTTGGGGGTTCCGCTGTCGCCGCCTTCGCCTTGTTGGCAGTACTTCTTGGCGGGGCCGTGGATGAGCGCGCACGGGTCGTCGTCCGGTTCGGCGGTGGCCCGCGTCGCGAACAGGAGGGCCGCGGTCTGTACGGCCGCGACGGCGGCGGTGAGCTTGAGCACGGGGCGACTACCGGGCATAGGTGAACCCTCCGTACCCTTCGACGGCCTCGGCGATCTCGTCGGAGCCGGACGCGCGGTCGTCGCCCGGGACCGGGGCGGGACCGTTCTTCTGGGAGTGCGTGGTGATCTTCCAGTCGCCGGCGGTCCACGTCAGCTTCATGGTGATCGTGAACCAGCTGCTGGTGACGGGCTTGGTGGACCGCTCGCCCGCGAGACCGAGCAGGCCTGAGCACCAGGTCTCCACCGTGGCCTTGCCGCCGGAGAACTCGGTGACCTTGGTGCCGACCGGGCTCGTGCGCGAGACGAACTGGTAGCCGCTCGGGGTGGAGCCGTCCGCGTTCAGACCCACGTTCTTGAAGAAGCCCGCGGTGTACGCCTTGTCGAGATCCGCCTTGAACCGGTTCACGCTGGCGGGGGCCATGATGGCCTTCAGGATGCGGTCGCGCTCGCCCTTGTCGAACATCTCGGCGGAGCCGAGCGCCACCGCGTAGTTCGCGGCCGCGCTCTGCGCCCCCTGCTCACTCTTCGCGAACCCCGACGGAATCCCCCCGGTCTTCCCGTCCACCGGCCGCTGGCCGGTGGGGGCCGTGGGGGACGTCCGGTCGCTCTTGCCGCCGCCGCGGCCGCCGCCGTCGTCGCCTCCGTCGGATGATGAGTCGTCCCGGTTCGCGAAGGCGATGGCGGCGATGAGGAGGACCACGACGCCGATGACGGTGACGAGGCTGCGGGAGGAGGAGCGGCCGCCAGAACGGCCGGATCTGCGCGTCGAGCCGTACCCGTCCGGGCCGTCCCGGTCGGGGAGGCGCGTGCGGGTCTCGCCCGTGCCGCCGAAGAGGTCATCGTCATCGCTCATGCCGCGTACGTCCCCTCAACCTCTTCCTCGGCCGCCGGGCCAGCCAGGTGCGCCAGATACGACGGTAGCCGTGCTGGTTCCCGCGCGGGCGCGGTGTGGTGACTCGACATCAGGGAGTTGCAACCTCAGCCGGTGGGCATGACGGACGGTGGGGAGGAGGGAAGGGGGATGTGCGGGGGCGCCGACGCGGGGTCAGACGGCCATGCCGTACACGATGGTGAACAGCGTGCCGAGTGATCCGATGATGAAGACACCGGTCAGACCCGCGATGATCAGGCCTTTGCCCTGTTCGGCGCTGAACGTGTCGCGCAGCGCCGTCGCTCCGATGCGCTGCTTGGCCGCGCCCCAGATCGCGATGCCCAGGCACAGCAGGATCGCGACGGCCATCACGACCTCGATCATCACGCGCGCTTCGTTGCCCAGGGTTCCGAAGGGACCCCAGTCGGGGGCGATCCCACCGATGATGGTGGTGATGTCGCCCTTCTCGGCTGCCATAAGCATGTGTAACTCACCGCCCCTAGTGGGTTGTTCCTGCACCTCTGCCCACCCCTGCTACCGCGGAGCAGAGGTCGAGGCTCATTGTCGCCGACAATAGGCCCGGAGCGTGCCGCCTTGACGCCATTCGTTGGCCGACTTCGTACGTTTCGTCGTACGCAACCCGCGTCACCGTCCCGCGCCGGGCGCAGAACGGTATACGAAGGAACGTATGGTCACTCTGTGTATCACGCGGTGTGACGCCGGGCAATGAATGCCCGGCGTGGCCACTGACGTCGATTCAGGAGCGGTGGCGTGCGGGGGTCCGGACGGGCCGTCAGGTCAGGTCGTCGAGGTCGCCGAGGCCGCCGCCGAGATCGCCGAGGCCGCCGCGGACGACGTAGGTGCAGTCGGTGTAGCGGTAGCCGCTCTGGACCTTGGCGCCGTCGCTGTGGTCGCGGACGAGGCCGGTGGTGCCGGTGCCGCGCTTGTAGAGGAAGTGGTACTCGCCGGGCGGCAGGCGCAGGGTCTTCTGCGGGTAGCTCCTGCCGCTCGACTTGCAGGCCTTGCTCTTGCCCTCGGCCCGGGTGGCGTACGTCGTGCAGCCGAGGCAGGCGCCGAGCTTGACGCTGCCGGTGACGGGTCCTGTGAACAGGACCTCGACGGCGCTGGGGCCGTCGTTCTTGACGATGAACTCCTGGCCGGAGCCGGGCCCGCGCTGGGCGGGCAGCGAGCGGCCCGCCTGCGGGCGGTCGGCGGCGACCTCGGCGGCGATGGCGATGGTGCGGGCGCGCTCGCGCCTGCCGCTGTCCTTGTAGGTGTCGGCGAAGTCGCGCAGCCGCTTGGCGGCCGCGGTGAACTTGCCGTCCTTGAACTCGTCCACGCCGCAGGCGTACTCGCCGGACTGGACGGCGCGCGCGGCGCGGGGGGCGAGCGGGCCGCCCTTGCCGCCGGGCAGGGACGAGGCGATGGCGCGGATGCTGGCCAGCTTGGTGGTGGCGGAGCAGGGGTCGGCGCCCTTGAGGTCCTTGGCGCGGGCGTCGATGGCGTCGCCGATGGCGGGGACCACCTTGCCGGCGGCCGTGGACTTGGGGAACGTCGTCAGGAGTTCCCGCAGGTGGGTGCCGTCGCCCCGGTCGAGGGCGGTGCTGCCGCACTCGTAGAGGGAGGTCGCGAGCCGGTCGTCGGGCCAGTCGGCGAGGCGTCCCGCGCGGTCCTCGCCGAGGGCGGCGGGCACGGTGCGCAGGTACTTCAGGGGGGCGATGGCCTGGCAGTACTCGCGGTCGGCGTAGGGCGTGGCGACGGACTTGTAGTACGCGTCGAGGCGGTCGGGCACGCGGTCGGCGGCGCGGGAGCCCTCGTGGTCGCGGACGAGGTCGCGGTAGGTGTTGAGGGCGGAGCGGTAGTGGCGCTCGGCGGCGGCGAAGTCGCGGCCGTCCTGGGCTTCGACGAGCCGGTCGGCGGTGTCGAGCCGGTCGAGCAGCATGTCCTCGACGGCCTCGTCCTTGGCGGCTTCGTAGGCGTAGGCGCTGGTGGCGGGCACGGCGAGCAGCAGGACGCCGAGCCCGACGGCGAGGGGTGCGCGCAGCCGCCAGCCGATGGCGGTGCGGCGGGCGCGGCGGGCGGCGTCGGCGGCGGCGAGCGCGAGCAGGGCGGCGTAGCCGATGAGGAGGCCACCGGGGACGCCGTCGACGTCGGCGGGCAGGGCGGCGAACAGCAGCGCGGCGGTGGCCGCCAAGGAGACCAGGGCGGGCAGCCAGGCGCGGATGAGGACGTAGCCGAGGCCGAGCCCGGTGAGGTTGAGCAGCGCGGCGGCTAGGGGCCGCAGCGGCTCCGGCGGCGCGGGCGGCGTCGGGGGCGTGGCGGCGGGGGGCTCGAGGAGCTCGGGCGGGCCGTAGGCGGGCGGCACCGGGGGCGGCGGCGCGGCGGGTGGCGGCGCGGCGGGCGGTTGGGCCGGGCCGGGCGGGGCCTGCGGCGGGCCGTACGCGGGGTGCGGGGCGGGCGGGCCGGGCACGGGCGGGGCGTGCGGCGGTGGCGGTGGGGCGGCCGGCGGAGTGGAAGGCGGAGTGGATGGCGGAGCGGGCGGGCCGAAGCCGCCGGGGGAGCCGCCGGTGGGGCGGTCCTCGGGCGCGGGCGTGTCTCTGGGGTCGTTCGGTTCCATCGGCGGCTCCCCCCAGCCGTGAGACGGAGAACACCGTCATGGGACGTTGAACGTGCGGGACAAGCGGGACAAGCGTGACGTGCGGGAGCGTGGACGCGGCGGCGCTCGGCGTGGTCGCATCCCCATCCCCTAGCGCCCAACGCCCCTACAGTCCGCCACAGTTGGCGCTCCGTCAATTGTCTGTGGCGGTCAGCGTACGCCGCTGAGCGGCTTCAGGAAACAGACTCGGTCGAGTCCCGGCCCGTCGTAGTCGGTGTGCACGGACACGCCGTGCGGCCCCACGCCGTCGCCCGGTTCGACGCGGAAGCCCAGGGCTTGGTGGAAGGCGATGGACCGGGCGTTCGTCGGCGACGTCACCGACCGCACCCGTGTGCGCCCCGCGGCGGCGGCGTCCCGGAAGAACGTCTCGTACAGCTCGCGCCCGACGCCCCGCCCGCGCAGCTCGGGGTCGACGCCCACGAAGTGGATGTACGCCTCCTCGGGGTGGTCGGACGGGTGGAGGCCGACGAGGAAGGCGCGCACGCCGCGCTCGTCCTCCCGGACCAGGCTGGTGCGGGCGAAGAACTGGAGGAACAGCTTCGGAAGGAGCAGGGAGAGCTCGCGCATCTCGGCGGGGCTCCGGTCGGTCCACCAGGTGCGCACGGCCGCGACGATCGCGGCGTGGTCGCCGGGGACGGCCCGCCGCAGCGGTGCCGCCGGTGCCGCCGGTGACGACGCCGCCGTCCGGGGTGGGCGCACCTCAGCTCCCCTCCCTCTCCGTCTCCGTGAAGTGGTCGAACTCGCCCGCCCGCACCCCGAGCACGAACGCGTCCCACTTCGCGCGGGTCGTCGTGACGACGGTGTCCGGGGCGTCGGTCTCGCGCAGGTGGACGGCGTCGCCCGCGCCGAAGGCGACCTCGATCCAGGGCCCTGGCCCCTCGGCGTCCTCGGGGGCGGCGCGGGTCCACTCCAGGGCGGCGGGGCGGTCCGGGGTCGGGTGGGTGTCGGCCACGGGGCGCGTGCTCCTTCGCTGTGGGCTGCGGGCTGCGGCTTCGAGTATCCGCCCCCGCCGGGGCGATCAGCCACCCCGGCATCCACCCCGGGCGGCGATCGCGCCCCTACACTGGGCGCGGCGGACTCCCGGTGGCCGAGGGGTGGTTGACGGTGCGTAAGACGTGGGTGCTCGCGGCCGTCGCGTTCGGCGGGTCCATGAGTTTCATCGCGCTGCTCGTGCTCGGGACGTTCATCGCGGCGGGCAGCCTCACCGGCGGCTCCGGCGGCGGGAACGTCGGCCTCGCCAAGGGCGCCGTGCCCGCCACGTACCAGCCGCTCGTGCAGAAGTGGGGCAACCTCTGCAAGGCCATCAACCCGGCGCTGCTCGCCGCGCAGCTGTACCAGGAGAGCGGCTTCAACCCGCGCGCGAAGAGCCCGGCCAGGGCGCAGGGCATAGCGCAGTTCATCCCGGGGACGTGGGCGACGCACGGGATCGACGGGGACCGGGACGGGGACCGCGACGTCTGGGACCCCAAGGACGCCATCCCGTCGGCGGCGTCGTACGACTGCGAGCTCGCCAAGTACGTGAAGGACGCCCCCGGCGACCCGACGAAGAACATGCTCGCCGCGTACAACGCGGGCGCGTACGCCGTGATCAAGTACGGGGGCGTGCCGCCGTACCGCGAGACGCAGAACTACGTCAAGATCATCACGACCCTGGAGAAGAGCTTCGCCCGGCCCATCGGGCGGGTGCTGCCGTCGCAGCAGGCGGCGGGGGCGATCTACTACGCGCAGAAGAAGCTCGGCACGGAGTATCTGTGGGGCGGGAACGGGACCTCCGACCAGGACGGGCGGTTCGACTGCTCGGGGCTCACGCTCGCCGCGTACCGCAGCGTGGGCATCGACCTGCCGCGCGTCGCCAACGACCAGTACAACGCGGGGCCGCACCCCAAGCGGGACGAGCTGCTCCCCGGCGACCTGGTGTTCTTCTCCGACGACCTGAGCAATTCCCGCGCCATCCGGCACGTCGGCATCTACGTCGGCGGCGGCTACATGATCGACGCGCCCCGGCCCGGCGCGGTGATCCGCTTCGACCCCATTGATACGCCGGACTACTTCGGCGCCACTCGAGTCACCGAAGATGGCGCAAAAGCGGTGCCCAGCGAGCCCCCGGAGAAGCGGGAGAAGAAGCCCGCGAAGCCCGGGAAGGACGGCGAGCCGAGCGGCACGCCGACCCGGCGGCCCTCCGAAGAGCCCTCCGAAGAGCCGTCCGGCAGCCCGTCCGGAAGCCCGTCCGGAAGCCCGTCCGCGCCCTCGGGGGAGCCGTCGCCGGAGGGGACCGAGGTCTGACCGGAGCCAGGAGCGGAGGCGTACGCCCGGCGCACGCGCCGCTTGAGCTGGCTGGAACGTTCCGTTGAAACGCCCCCCTGAGCTGCGGTGATGAGTCTCTCTTCGATAACGTCTGAGTGATCATTCGGTGGAGAGTGGAACGTAGAGAAGGGGACTGTGCGTTCCCTTGACTGGTACAGCACGCACTGACTGGTACAGCACGCACTGGCCACGGGGGTTGATGACAAGGGCGCGCCGCGGGGCGCGCTCCTGAGCGAGAGAAGACAAGGGGCCGCGGCATCATGGCTGGACTCGATACATCCGGGTCGAACCCCGACGTCAGCCTGCTCTACGACATCAACGGCCTGGCGGAGGACTCCCCGGGCTGGTTCAACCGCGTCATGGAGTTCACCGGCGAGTACGGCCTGCTGCTCGCCCTGGTGCTGCTCGTGCTGTGGTGCTGGTGGGGCGCTCGCAAGCGCGGGGCGCTCGACGACGCGGCCACCTCCGTCGCCGCCGTCGTGTGGGCGCCGCTCGCCGCCGCCATCGCCGTCCTCGTGAACGTGCCGATACGGGGCTTCGTGGAGCGCCCCCGCCCCTTCGAGGACCACCAGGGCCTGGAGGTCCTGGTCGGCGGCAAGACCGACTACTCCTTCGTGAGCGACCACGCGACGCTGGCGATGGCCATCGGCGTCGGCCTGTTCGTCGCCAACCGCAAGTTCGGCCTCATCGGGATCGGGCTCGCCGCCCTTGAGGGCTTCTGCCGCGTCTTCATGGGCGTGCACTACCCGACGGACGTCGTCGGCGGCTTCGCGCTCGGCACGGCCGTGGCGCTGCTGCTCTCGCCGCTCGCGATGGCGCTGCTCACGCCCGTCACCAAGGCGATCGCGCGTTCCGGCAGGTCGGCTCGTCTGGTGTGGGCCAAGGAGCACGGGGTGGGGCCGGTGGCGGCGCTGCCGGAGCAGGAGTCCGCGGGGACCGATGAGAAGGGCCTCGCCGCGTAGAGGCGTCCGGCGCCACCGAGCGCCCGGCGCGCCCGCCCCGGCGGCGCAGCAGCCACACCCCGGTGGAGCCCGAGAGCGCGGTGACGGCCGCGGAGAGCAGGGCCAGCGGGCCCGCCGCCGGGTGCACGGCGGCCGTCGCGGAGTGGGCGGCGGCGGGGGTGCCCGCCAGGGCGAGCACCAGGACGACCGCCGCCACCGCTATGCGTATGTGGGTACGTGTCATGCACTCAGGCCAGCGGTCCGGCGTCCGCCGGGCCACCCGGGGGCGGCATCGGCGGGGCCGAACGGGTTCAGGCCGGGGCCGTCGGAGTGGCGGCCCGCCGGCCCTGGCGGGCCCCGTGGGCCCGGTGGCTCACGGGGCCTGCGGGAAGTGGCTCACAGGGCCTGCGGGAAGCTGAAGAAGCGCGTCGGGTCGTACGTCTTCTTCACCTTCTTCAGGCGGGGCGCGGCCTGCCCGTAGTACGCCTCGCGCCAGTTGGTGAGCGTGGGGTCCGTGTAGTTCTGGTACGCCGCTCCGGAGGCGTGCCGCCGCATCGCGCCGTGCGCCGACGTGAGCCAGGCCTGGGCGGTGGTGCCCGCGGTGCCGGGGCGCCAGGAGGCGATGTACTGGGCGAGCATCCGCGAGCGCCGGTGCACGAACGCCGTCGCGGTCGGGTCGACGCGGTTGATGGCGCCGCCGAGCGCGGTCAGGGCGATGCTGCCCGCGGTGCCGCGCTCGCCGCGGACGTGCTCGATCTGGGCGAGCAGCGCGCGGATTCCGGCCGCCGAGAGGGAGCGGTCGAAGAAGTCCGAGCGGGCCGCGTAGGTCTCGCGGCCGAGCGCGCCGGTCGGGGTGCGGCCCGGCGTCTTGCCCGGCAGATGGCACTGGGCGTCCGTCGGGAACGAGGAGCAGCCCGCGTACACCTCCATCGCCTGCTCGTAGCCGCGGCGCTTGAGGGAGACGCTGCGGGCCGAGGCGCCGGCCTTGTCGGCGAGGCGGTCGACGGCGTTCTGCAGTTCGCCGTACGTGCCGAGCGAGAACGCGGCGACGGAGATCGTGGGCGTGCCGCCGGGGACGGCCGCGAGGTGCAGCGAGGACCAGATCTCGTCCGGCTGCGCGGGGCCCCACTGCTGCCAGGCCTTCACCACGGCGGCGGCCTTCGCCCACGGCCAGGTCAGATACGCCGAGACGGCCTGCGGGGCCGGGTGCGTGCGGAACGTCAGCTCGGTGACGACGCCGAACTGGCCGTTGCCCGCGCCGCGCAGCGCCCAGAACAGGTCCTTGTGCTCGCTCTTGTCGGCCCTGATCAGCTTGCCTTCGGCGGTGACGAGCGTCGCGGAGGTGAGACTGTCGCAGGTCAGGCCGTACGCGCGGGAGACCACGCCGTGGCCGCCGCCGAGGGTCAGGCCGCTGATGCCGACGGTCGGGCAGGAGCCCGCGGGGATGGTGACGCCCTTCGCGGCGAGCGCGCGGTAGACGTCGATGAGCTTGGCGCCGCCGCCGATGGTGGCGGTGGTGCCGGAGGCCCGCGTGCGGTTCAGCTTGGAGACGTCGAGGATCAGACGTCCTGTGCCCGAGGACCAGCCCGCGTAGGAGTGGCCGCCGTTGCGGACCGCGACGGGGACGTCGTGGGCGCGGGCGTAGGCGAGGGTGGTGCGGATGTCGTCGGGGTGCGCCACATAGGCGACCGCCGTCGGCTTCAGGCTGTCGAAGCGGGTGTTGTACAGCTGGCGGGCGGTCGCCCACTGGGACTCGTTGGGGCGTATCAGGGTGCCGTCCAGGTCCCGGGCGAGCGCGGTGAGGTTGGCGGCGGCGGAGGAGGCCGCCGTCCTGATCGGGGTGGTGCCGCTCGCGGTGCCCGCGGGGGTGCCGGTGCCGGTGGCCTTCGCCGCGCGGCCGCCGCTGTCGCCGCTGCAGGCCGCGGTGCCGACCGCCGCGGCCGCCGCGGCCGCCGTCCCCATGAACGTACGTCGTGCCAGCTGTCCCATGTGTCCCATGTGCCCTCCCGTTGCCGTCCCGAACAACGAGACGACACCGAGGGCCGAGGGGTTCCGGGGACGCGGCCGGTCAGGGGGTCTCGCTGTGGGCCTCGGCGTCGGCGCGGGCCTTGCTGCGGGCGCGGCGCGCGGGTCCGCGCCAGCCGCAGCTGCACCGAGCGGCGCAGAAACGCCCGTTCTCGACGGTGGTCGTGCGGTGCGGTGGGCTCTGCTGCTCGGGCACGGTGCCACGGTACGCCGACCGGGTGAACGCGGTGCCGCGTGACGACACCTCGGGCGCCTCGTTAGTCGGAACGACGGGGTCGGGACGTCGCTCGGCGCGTCGCGAGGCCGTGGAGAGGCTGGGGGTCGGCAGGGCGATGGGGCAGCAGCGCAGGCGCACGGGCACAGCGGCGGCCGCCACGGCCGCGACGGCGGGTCTCCTGACGCTCGCCGCGCTCGTCACGGGTTGCTCGGGCGGCGGGGCCGCCGCGAGCGACGACCCCGCCCGGCTGGTGCGGGACGCCGCCGACGCCCTGGTGCGCGTGGGCAGTTCCCGGGCGCGTACGTCCATGGAGCTGGACAGCGGCGGTACGCGCGTGACGATCCACGGCCGGGGGGCCTACGACTACCGGCGGCGCCAGGGCCGCATCGCCGTGGTGGTGCCGCGGGACGCCGGGGGCGGGGGCGGGCGGGCGGCGCCCGTCACCGAGGTGATGAAGGGCGGGGACCTGTACATGAAGAACCGTGGGGCCGGGGTGCCCGCCGACAAGTGGGTACGGGTCGAGACGGCCTCCCTGGCGGACGGCAACCTCGTCACGGGCGGCGCGACCGACCCGCTGGTCGCCGCCGAACTGCTGCGCGGGGCGCGGCAGGTGACGTACGTGCGCGCGACGCGGGTCGACGGCGTGCCCGTGCGGCACTACCGGGGCGTGGCCGAACTGGCCCGCGCGGCCTCGGCGGCGTCCGCGCAGTACCGGGGCGCGCTGCGGGCGGCGGTGGCGAAAGGGTTCAGCAAGGGGCGGGTGGGTTTCGACGTGTACGTGGACGAGCGGGGGCGGCCGCGCGAGCTGCGGCACCGGTTCCAGGTCGCGGGCGCGGAGGTGGCGTCGACCACGTCGCTGTACGCGTTCGGGGCGCCGGTGCGGGTGCGGCTGCCCGCCGACGGGGACGTCTACTCCGGGAAGATCGCCGGGGGTTAGGGGCCTGGGTTAGGGGCCTGGGGAAGGGGCCTTCGGCCCGTGGCCGGTAGTCGCAAAATGGTCCGTCCGTGCCATGCGCGGTACGTAGGGCGCTCCCTACTCTAGAAAGCCGGTACCGGCTTTAACCGTGGTCAGGAAGAGGTGGTGAACGTGGCTCTGGTGCGCGGCACGGCGGTTCAGGACCACGTTGCCCTCGCCGAGATCGAGCTGTGCGGCGAACTCATCATCGCGGCGTCCACCGCGCGGGGGGAGCGGCTCAGCGCCGACCGGATCGACGAGGTGCTGCAGGTGGCGGGCGGGCGCGACGACGACGCGGGCCCTGGCGGGGGCTGAACCGGTTCCCGTGGGCCTTGGCGGGGGCTGCCGGTTCCTGCGGGGCCCTGTGGCAGGGGCTTGCCGGTTCCTGCGGGGCCTGTGGCAGGGGCTTGCCGGTTCCTGCCGTCCGCCGGTCCTTCTTCCGCGGGCCGTCCCCCACGCCCCCGCCGCTACCGCGGCGAGATCCCGCCGCGCTCCGCGCGGCGTCTTTCCCACCCACCCACCCGTGCCCCCCACTCACCACGCGAGCGTAAGCGCACCGCCGTGCGGGCTGTGGTTCGTCAGGCGAGCTGGGGTGGGTGCGTGACTGTCCACGCGCCACGCGAGCGCCAGCGCCCCGCCGTGTGGGTTGTGGTCTGTCGGGCGAGACGGGGTGGGTGCGTGACTCCCCTCTCACCATGCGGGTGTGAGCGTCCTGCTGTGTGGGTTGTGGTCTGTCGGGCGAGTTGGGGTGGGTGGGTGACTCCCCACTCGCCATGCGGGTGTGAGCGTCCTGCTGTGTGGGTTGTGGCCTGTCAGCGAGCTGGGATGGGTGGGTGACTCTCCACTCGCCATGCGGGTGTGAGCGTCCTGCTGTGTGGGTTGTGGCCTGTCAGCGAGCTGGGATGGGTGGGTGACTCTCCACTCGCCACGGGAGCGCCAGCGTCCCGCTGTGCGGGTTGTGGCCTGTCGGGCGAGGTGGAGTGGGTGGGTGACTCTCCACTCGCCACGCGAGCGCCAGCGCCCCGCCGTGTGGGTTGTGGCCTGTCAGGCGAGACGGGATGGGTGCGTGCCCCCCACTCACCACGGGAGCGCCAGCGTCCCGCCGTTCCCCCGAGGCCTGTCAGGCGAGGGGGTGGGTGGGCAGGACCAGCCCGTCAGGTGAGAAGGGGCGGGTGGGTGGGGGGAAATAGCCCGTCCGGCGTTTGAGGACGAGCGCGCTAGCGCGATTGGGGGCGCCGTGAGGCCGGTCAGGGGAGGAGGGCGGGTGGGTGGGGGGAAGCCCGTCCGGGGGCTGAGGGTGAGCGTGGTGGGGCTATCGGGCTGCGCCTGAGGTCCGTCAGGGGAGAAGGGCGGGTGGGTGGGGGGAACAGCCCGCCCGGCGCCGAGGGCGCGTGTGGTGGCGCGATCGGGCCCGCCCTCAACGTCGGGCGGGGTGGGGGCGCGGCCCGCCCGGCGATGAGGGCGGGCGCGGCGGCGTCACGTCCGGAGCATGCGGGCGATCGCCTTCGTCGCCTCCTCCACCTTCGCGTCGATCTCGTCGCCCCCCTTGAGCGCCGCGTCCGCGACACAGTGGCGCAGGTGCTCCTCCAGGAGCTGCAGGGCGAAGGACTGCAGCGCCTTGGTGCCCGCCGAGACCTGCGTGAGTATGTCGATGCAGTAGACGTCCTCCTCGACCATGCGCTGCAGGCCCCGGATCTGGCCCTCGATGCGGCGCAGCCGCTTGAGGTGCTCGTCCTTCTGCTTGTGGTACCCGTGCGTCTGGTGCCCCGCGTGCTCCCGCGCGGTGTCCGCGGAGCCGGAGGGCGCTTCGGTGGTCGTGGCCGCCGCGGCCGCCGTGGCCGCCTCTGTCGTCGTCATCGCGTCCTCCTGTGCATACCCCTGGTGGGTATAGGGTACTTGATTTCTCGGGTGGTGTGCTGATCACTGTGCCTGATGGGCGACACTGGGGTATGGCCGGTTAGCCGTGGCCAGATGATGCGCCTAGCATCAGCCTGACCGCATCCAAAGCACCCCGAGGACCCCACGTGCGATTTCGTCTGACCCCCAGGGAGACGAGCTTCTACGACATGTTCGCCGCATCCGCGGACAACATCGTCACAGGCTCCAAGCTCCTGATGGAACTGCTCGGGGCCGACGCCTCGGCCCGAGCCGAGATCGCAGAGCGTATGCGGGCCGCGGAACACGCGGGGGACGACGCGACGCATGCGATCTTCCACCAGCTGAACTCCTCGTTCATCACGCCGTTCGACCGCGAGGACATCTATTCCCTCGCGTCCTCGCTCGACGACATCATGGACGCCATGGAGGAGGCCGTCGACCTGGTCGTCCTGTACCAGATCGAGGAGCTCCCCAAGGGCGTCGAGCAGCAGATCGAGGTCCTCTCGCGCGCCGCGGAGCTGACCGCCGAGGCCATGCCGCACCTGCGCACCATGGACAACCTCACCGAATACTGGATCGAGGTCAACCGCCTGGAGAACCAGGCCGACCAGATCCACCGCAAGCTCCTCGCGCACCTCTTCAACGGCAAGTACGACGCCATCGAGGTGCTCAAGCTCAAGCAGATCGTGGACGTACTGGAAGAGGCGGCCGACGCGTTCGAGCATGTCGCCAACACCGTGGAGACCATCGCGGTCAAGGAGTCCTGAGGCACCTCCATGGACACCTTCGCGTTGGTCGTGACCATTGGCGTCGCGCTCGGTTTCACGTACACGAATGGCTTTCACGACTCCGCGAACGCCATCGCCACCTCCGTTTCCACGCGTGCCCTGACGCCACGCGCGGCGCTCGCCATGGCCGCGGTCATGAATCTCGCCGGTGCCTTCCTCGGCAGCGGCATCGCCAAGACGGTCAGTGAGGGTCTCATCGAGACGCCGCACGGCACCAAGGGGATGTGGATCCTCTTCGCCGGTCTGGTCGGCGCCATCGTCTGGAACCTCGTCACCTGGTACTTCGGCCTGCCGTCCTCCTCCTCGCACGCGCTGTTCGGCGGTCTGGTGGGCGCGGCCCTCGCGGGCGGCATCGGGGTGATCTGGTCCGGGGTGGTCGAGAAGATCGTCATCCCGATGTTCCTGTCGCCGCTCGTCGGTCTGCTGGTCGGCTATCTGGTGATGTGCGCGATCATGTGGATGTTCCGCAAGTCCAACCCGCACAAGGCCAAGCGGGGCTTCCGCATCGCGCAGACCGTGTCGGCCGCGGGCATGGCCCTCGGGCACGGCCTGCAGGACGCGCAGAAGACGATGGGCATCGTGGTGATGGCCCTGGTCATCGCCGATGTGGAGAACCCCGGCGACCCGATTCCGGTCTGGGTGAAGATCTCCTGCGCGGTGATGCTGTCCCTCGGCACGTACGCCGGTGGCTGGCGGATCATGCGGACGCTCGGCCGGAAGATCATCGAGCTGGACCCGCCGCAGGGTTTCGCCGCCGAGACGACCGGCGCCGGGATCATGTTCACCACGGCGTTCATGTTCCACGCGCCGATCTCGACGACGCATGTGATCACCTCGGCGATCATGGGCGTGGGCGCGACCAAGCGGGTCAACGCGGTCCGCTGGGGCGTCGCCAAGAACATCATCCTGGGCTGGTTCATCACCATGCCCGCTGCCGCGTTGGTCGCGGCGCTGAGCTTCTGGATCGTGAATCTGGCGTTCCTGTAGGGGCGGGATGCGGTACGTGAGTGCCCCCGCCGGATCACTGATCCGGCGGGGGCACTGTCGTATGCGGGCGTACGTCCCTACTTCGCGAAGTACTCCCCGAAGTGGGCGGAGCCGTAGCCGCCGCCCAGGTTGAAGCTCTTGGAGCCGGTGCCGGTCACGCCCTCGGGGCCGGTCGGCAGCTGCCAGACGCGGCCGACCCAGGTGTCCTCGCCCATGCCGCCGACGTAGACCTCGGGCGTGCCGTCCTTGTCGGCGTCGAGGACGCCGACCGACTCGCCGAAGTGGTCGGACTTCTCGGAGGTGCTGGGGACCCCCTTGGAGTTCTGGGTGAGGACCTTGGCGCCCTTGGTGGTCACGCCGGTCTTGGAGCCGCGCAGCATGGTGACCGAACCGGACACGGCGGTGGCGGGGTCCTTGGCGGACTCCCAGGAGGCGCCGACGAGGAGGTCGCCGTAGCCGTCCTTGTCCAGGTCGCCGATGGCCACGTCGGTGCCCCAGCGGTCGCCCTTCTCGTGGGCGCCGGGGACACCCGGGCTCGCCTGGTCGTAGACGCGGGCGGGCAGGGTCTTGCTCACGCCGTCCGGGCCGCCGTACGTGACGGTGATCCCGCCGTACATCTTGATGTCGGAGGCCTGCGGGGTGCCGACGAAGTCCTGGTAGCCGTCGCCGTTCAGGTCGCCGAAGGTGCCGGTGTGGCGGGAGTCGATCGTGCCGCCGGGGACCAGGCCGTCGCGGGTGCCCTTCAGGACGCGGGCCTGGGAGGTCCAGTAGGGGGTGCGGGCGGAGCCCATGGCCACCACGTCGTCGATGCCGTCGCCGGTCATGTCGCCGATCTCGGCGCCGCTGACGGAGATCCCGTCCTCGGCCTCGGTGTTCCGGAAGGCGAGGGCGGCGGGCTTGCCGGTGGTCCGGCTGAGGGGGCCGTACAGCATGCCCACGCCCCACTGGGCGTCGCCCCACGAGCCGACCTGGGCGGCGCCGACGATGTCGGCCTTGCCGTCGCCGTTGATGTCGCCGATGCCGTGCCAGGCCGAGCGGAAGGCGGGGGACTTCGCGGAGCTGCCGTCGCCGCCGACGACCTGGGTGCCGCCGGAGATGCCGTCCTTGCCGCCCCACAGCACCAGCTGGTCGGCGCCGTCGCTGATCAGCAGGTCGTCGTAGCCGTCGTCGTCGAGGTCGCCGTAGTCGGCCTTGGTGCCCCAGCCGTAGTCCGTCTCCTTGGGCTCGCCCGGGACGCCCGGCGTGGCCCGGCTGACGAGCTGCTGCTTGTCGCGCCGCAGGCCGTCGGCGGAGCCGTAGACGATCGAGACGAGCCCGGCCCGCTTGACGCCGTCGATCTTGGCGCTGGGCGCGCCGACGGCCAGGTCCGGGTAGCCGTCGCCGTTGAAGTCGGCGGCCGGCTTCGTCACGGCGGCGGCTTTGGCGGCGGGGGCCGCCTGGGCCGGGGCGGTGACGGCGAGCAGGGCCGCGGCGCAGGCCGCGGCTGTCAGATAGGTGGTGCTGCGCAAGAGAGAGTCCCCCCAGGGTGTCTGCCGGGCCGGGAAAGGGACCCGGCCGTGCTTCCTGCTGCCGGAGTTGACCAACGGGGGGAGCGGATAGTTGTGGTGGCGCGGGGCCGCACGGGGGAGTAGACACAACGGGCCCGCCCCCCGGGAGCCGGGGGGCGGGCCTTTGTTTTCCCTGCGGTGGCACCGCCATGCAGCACCGCGGGGAGTCGGGCCGGCTCAGCCGAAGCGGCCGGAGATGTAGTCCTCGGTCGCCTGGACCGACGGGTTGGAGAAGATGCGCTCGGTGTCGTCGATCTCGATGAGCTTGCCGGGCTGGCCGACCGCCGCGAGGTTGAAGAACGCCGTGCGGTCCGAGACGCGGGCCGCCTGCTGCATGTTGTGCGTCACGATGACGATCGTGAAGCGCTCCTTCAGCTCGCCGATCAGGTCCTCGATGGCGAGGGTGGAGATCGGGTCGAGGGCCGAGCAGGGCTCGTCCATGAGCAGGACCTGGGGCTCGACCGCGATCGCCCGCGCGATGCACAGGCGCTGCTGCTGGCCGCCGGAGAGGCCAGAGCCCGGCTTGTTCAGGCGGTCCTTGACCTCGTTCCAGAGGTTGGCGCCCTTCAGGGACTTCTCGACGACGTCGTTGAGCTCGGACTTCTTGTAGCTGCCGTTGAGCTTGAGGCCCGCGGCGACGTTGTCGTAGATCGACATCGTGGGGAAGGGGTTCGGGCGCTGGAAGACCATGCCGATGGTGCGGCGCACGTTCACGGGGTCCACGCCGGAGCCGTACAGGTCGTCGCCGTCCAGGAGGACCTTGCCCTCCACGCGGCCGCCCGGGGTGACCTCGTGCATGCGGTTCAGCGTGCGCAGGAACGTGGACTTGCCGCAGCCGGACGGGCCGATGAAGGCCGTCACGGAGCGGGGCTCCACGGTCATGGAGATGTCTTCGATGGCCTTGTGGGAGCCGTAGAAGGCGTTCAGGCCGGAGACGTCGATTCGCTTGGCCATGGGGATCACTGCTTTCGGAAATCTAGGCGTAAGCCGTCGGTCGCTGCTGGCTCCAGGGAGCCGGGGGTGTCGCGTTAGCGACCGGTCTTCGGGGCCTTCCAGCGGGCGATGCCCCTGGCCACGAGGTTGAGGATCATGATGAAGGCGATCAGGGTGAGGGCCGCCGCCCAGGCGCGGTCGTAACCGGCGTTCGTGCCGGACGAGTACTGCTGGTAGATGTACAGCGGCAGTGAGCCCTGAGCGCCGTCGAACGGGTTCGTGTTGATGAAGGGGGTCGTCCAGACGAGGAGCAGGACGGGCGCGGTCTCACCGGCGATACGGGCGACGGCCAGCATGACGCCGGTCGTGATGCCGCCGATGGCGGTGGGCAGGACCACCTTCAGGATGGTGCGCCACTTCGGTACGCCGAGGGCGAGCGACGCCTCGCGCAGCTCGTTCGGTACGAGCTTCAGCATCTCCTCGGTGGAGCGCACGACCACCGGCATCATCAGGATCGAGAGGGCCATGGCGCCGGCCCAGCCGGAGGGGTCGAAGTCCAGGATCAGGATCCAGAAGCTGAGGACGAACAGACCCGCGACGATGGACGGGATGCCCGTCATCACGTCGACGAAGAAGGTGACGGCCCTGGCGAGCTTGCCGCGTCCGTACTCGACCAGGTAGATCGCGGTGAGCAGGCCGATCGGCACGGCGATCGCACAGGCGAGTCCCACCTGCTGGAGGGTGCCGACGATGGCGTGGTAGATGCCGCCACCGGTCTCGTCGTCGGCGACGACGCCCATGGAGTGGCTGAGGAAGTAGCCGTCGAGGACCTTCACGCCGCGCTTGACGGTCTCGTAGATCAGCGACGCCAGCGGGACCACGGCGAGCAGGAACATCACCCACACCACCGAGGTGGCGAGGCGGTCCTTGGCCTGGCGTGTGCCTTCCACCCGGGCCGCGAGGGCGTAGGAGACGCCGACGAACAGCAGGGCCGCGATCAGACCCCACTGGGCGCGCGAGCTCAGGTCCGCCGCGAGGCCGATGCCGCTGGCCACGGCGAGGGAGCCGGCCGCGACGACGTAGGGCGTCCAGCGGGGCAGGCGCGCGGCCTTGAGGCCGGAGGGCGCGGGCTTGACGGTGGTGGTGCTCATGCGTTGGCCCCCGAGTACTCCTTGCGGCGGGCGATGATCATCCGGGCCGCGCCGTTGACAAGAAGAGTGAGAACGAAGAGGACGAGACCGGAGGCGATGAGGGCGTCCTGGCCGTACTCGCTGGCCTCACTGAACTTGCTGGCGATGTTCTGCGCGAACGTGCCGCCGCCGTAGTCGAGTACGGAGGCCTGGATCACGAAGGTCGGGGAGAGCACGGTGGCCACGGCGATCGTCTCGCCGAGCGCGCGGCCGAGGCCCAGCATCGAGGCGGAGATGACGCCGGAGCGGCCGAAGGGGAGCACCGACATGCGGATGACCTCCCAGCGCGTGGCGCCGAGGGCGAGCGCGGCCTCCTCGTGCATCTTCGGGGACTGCAGGAAGACCTCGCGGCTCACGTTCGTGATGATCGGCAGGATCATGATCGCGAGCAGGATGCCGACGGTCATGAGGGAGCGCGGGGCGCCGCCCTCGTACTCGAAGATGCCGGTCCAGCCGAAGTAGTCGTCGAGCCAGCTGTAGAGCCCGGTCAGCTTCGGGGCGACCACGAGGGCGCCCCACAGGCCGTACACGATCGAGGGCACGGCGGCCAGGAGGTCGATCACGAAGGCGATGGGGGCGGCCAGCTTGCGCGGCGCGTAGTGCGAGATGAACAGCGCGATGCCGATGGCCACGGGCACGGCGATGGCGAGCGCGATGATCGAGCTCACGATGGTGCCGAAGACCAGGACGGCGATGCCGAAGTAGGGCTTGCCGTCGTGCAGGGCGCCGGCGGGGTCCCACTCGAAGGTGGTGAGGAAGCTGCCCTCGTTGTCCGCGAGCGCGATGGACGCGCGGTAGGCGAGGAAGGCCGCGATGGCGGCCATGATCATCAGCAGCGCGATGCCGGAGCCCCGCGAGAGCGCGAGGAAGATCCGGTCACCCGGGCGGGTGGCGCCGCGTGCGGCGCGCTTCTGCTCGGTGGTCGTTGGCTTGGCGTCCTCGACGTGCGAGGGCGGGGGCGGGGTGTCGGTGGGTATGTCCATGGGGTTCTCCGGTCTGCGGAGCAGGCCGTGCGGGGTGCGCGGACGGCTCCAGGCGGCGGTGCACCGGACGGCGCGGCCCGCCGGGGAGGCGGGCCGCGCTCAGGTTCAGCTCAGGCCCTTGACGGTCTCTCGGACCTTGGTGATGATCTCGGTCGGCATCGGCGCGTAGGACTCGTCCTTCAGGACGGACTGGCCGTCCTCGCTGGCGATGTAGTTCAGGAAGGACTTCGTGGTGGCGAGGGTGTCCTTGTTGTTGTTCTTCTCGCAGACGATCTCGTACGTGACCAGGATGATCGGGTACGCGCCCTCGGCCGTGGGCTTGTAGTTCAGCTTCATCGACAGGTCCTTGCCCTTGCCGACGACCTGGGCCTCGGAGATGGCCTTGGAGGCGTTGTCGACGGTGGCCTTGACCGGGGCCTTGGCGCCCGTCTTGATGTCGACGGTCTTGATGCCCTCGGTGGCGTACGACAGCTCCATGTAGGAGATGGCGCCCTCGGTCTGCTTCACCTGCTGGGCGACGCCGGAGGAGCCGCTCGCGGACTGGCCGCCCTTGGCGGCCCAGATCTTCGCGGGCTCGTGCGGCCACGCGGAGGGCGCGGCGCCCTTCAGGTACTTGGTGAAGTTGTCCGTGGTGCCGGACTCGTCCGAGCGGTGGAAGGCCTGGATCTTGGTGCTGGGGAGCTTGGCGTCGGGGTTGAGCTTCGCGATCGCCTTGTCGTCCCAGGTCTTGATCTTGTCGTTGAAGATGTCGGCGACGGTCTTGGGGTCGAGGATCAGGCTGTCGACGCCCGGGACGTTGTAGCCGATCGCGATCGGTCCGCCGACCATCGGCAGGTCGATGGCCTGGCTGCCCTTGCAGACCTTCTTGGACTCGGCGACCTCGTCCGGCTTCAGGGCCGAGTCGGAGCCCGCGAAGGCGGTCTGGCCCTGGAGGAAGGAGGTGATGCCGGCGCCGGAGCCGTCGGGCTTGTACTGCAGCTGCACTTCCTTGCAGGCCGCGCGGTACTGCTTGACCCAGGCGTCGATCGCGCCCTTCTGTGCGGACGAGCCGGAGGCCATGAGCTGGCCCTTGGCACCCTCGCAGTCGATCTTGCTGTTGGCGGCGGTCTTCTTGCCGCCGTTGCTGCTGCCGTCGTCGTCCGAGCCGCACGCCGTGAGGGCCAGGGCGCCGGAGACGGCGAGAGCACCGAGGGTGAGGGCCCGCCGGTTCATGCGCTGAAGCTTCACTTTGGGGAGTTCCTTCCGGGAGCCGCCGGCCGTGTCCTGGCCTGTCGTGGCGGCGTGCGAAGTGTTCGGGTGGCCGGTGCTCGGCCGTGAGGTCCATCCACGCGGTGGGGTGTGACCACAGTGGTCGCGCCACGCATCGCGTAAGGCCGAAATTAGGCAGAACAGGTGAAGCGGCCGATGGCCATAAGTGAACGCGCGGTGAACCTACGCGGACTTTGTGGTGAGGTCACGGGCTGATTACGTTGACGGGCGTGTGGGGGTTGTGGGGGCGTGCGTGCGCTGGCGTGCGCCGTAGGCCTCGCGGGGCGCCCCAGGCCCGCCCCTTCCCGAAACCGGGGCTGCCGCCCCGGGCCCCGCTCAACAGACATGGGCGCTTCGCGCCTCGTCCTCAAACACCGGACGGGCTGGAGGGTCCGAGCGTCGCGAGGAGCGCGTCCAGGAGTTCCCGGTCGCGGAGTTGGGTCAAGCGCGTGCGGGCCTCGTCCGGGGGGAGCCAGCGGAGGCGGTCGACCTCGCGGTTGGGGGTGAAGCGGCCGGTGGCGGCCTCGGCCGCCCAGTACTCCACGCGCTTGGGGCGGCCGTTCGCCAGATAGTGGGCCGTGGGCAGGGCGGGGCCCGGCACGCAGGTGAAGCCCGTCTCCTCCTGGACCTCGCGCAGCGCGCACTCCAGCGGCGTCTCGCCGGGCTTCAGCTTGCCCTTGGGGTGGGACCAGTCGTCGTACTTCGGGCGGTGGACCACGCAGATCTCCAGGGCGCCGTCCAGCGGCGAGCGGCGCCACAGGACGCAGCCCGCCGCGCGCACCGGCGCCAGGTCCGTCACGGTGCCGTGACCGCCTCCCGCAGCCAGGCCTGCTGGAACGCGAACCGGGCCGCCTCCACCTCGTGCCGCTGGTCGGCGTGGAGCACGCCGAGGGCGTACGCGGTCGCCGGGGCGATGCGGGGGGTGCGGGCCGCCGAGGCCGCCGCGGCGGCGGCCTCCGCCGCCTCCCGGTGGCGGTCCAGGGCCGCGCCCGCCGCCATCAGGCGCGCGTCCGGCGCGGTGGCGCCGAGCAGCACCTCCTGGGCGTACCGGTGCAGGCGCAGCAGGGAGCGGACCTTCAGCCAGGGGGCGTCCTGTGCCTCCGGGGCGGTGTCGGCGGCCAGGCCGTGGACCAGGGCCTCGGCGTTGTACGGGTGGCCCGCGCGCAGCAGCGGCAGGGCCCCGACCGCCTCCACGAGCTGCGCCTCCGCCGCGGCGGCCAGCGGCTTCAGGTCCGCCTCCGGCGCCGGGCGCAGGGGGACCTCGCTGGCGAGGACGGCCACGCTGTCGGCGACGGCGTGGAAGCGGGAGGAGCCGAAGGCCTGGAGGGCCGTGGAGTGGGCCCGGGTGCGGGCCAGGGTGAGCTGGCGCTCCAGGAGAGCGGCGGCCTTGGCGGCACCTATGGCCAGCGGTCCTGTGGGCTTCTTCGCGCCTTGGCCTGGCCGCGGCACCGGGGCGGCCCCGGCCCCTGCCCCGGCGGTGCGCTGCGCCTGGGTGCCGCGCACGGGAGCGGGCACCGGGGCGGGTGTGGAAAGCCGGTGCAGGGCGCCGAGCAGCCGGTCGAGCCGGGCCGCGTAGGCGTGCTCGCGCGCCAGCGTCCCCGACAGCCACGCGAGTTCGGGCCTCAGGGCCTCCGTCCACTCCGGGTCGAGCAGGGGGCGGAAGGTGTGCAGCGTGGCGCCGACGCGGCGGGCCGCGCGGCGCAGCGACCGGGCCGCGGCCAGGGACTCCTCGGCGCCCTGCGCGTCCGTGGTGGACTCGCGCTGCAGCCGCAGCGAGCGGAGGAATTCGGTCGCCTGGTCCTGCAGGTAGACCGACAGGGCCTCGCCCGCCGTCATCTCATGGTGTTGCTGTGCCACGCCGGCGCCTCCGGGCGTCTATGAGCATCTCCTGTACGTTCCGCAGGGGCTGGCCTTCCGGGTCCGTGGCGTGCCGCGTCCAGTTGCCGTCCGCCCCCAGGTGCCACGAGGCCGTGCTGTCCGACATGCCGGTCTCCAGGAGCCGGTTGAGGGTCGCCCGGTGGGCCGGGGCCATGACCCTGACCAGTGCCTCGATGCGGCGGTCGAGGTTGCGGTGCATCATGTCGGCGCTGCCGAGCCACACCTCGGGGTCGCCGCCGTTGCCGAAGGCGAAGACCCGGGAGTGCTCCAGGAAGCGGCCGAGCACCGAGCGCACCCGTATGTTCTCGGAAAGCCCCGCGACGCCCGGCCGGACGGCGCAGATGCCGCGTACCCACACGTCCACCGTGACACCCGCCTGCGAGGCGCGGTACAGCGCGTCGATGACGGCCTCGTCGACGATCGAGTTGACCTTGACGCGCACATAGGCGGGGCGGCCCGCGCGGTGGTGCTGGATCTCCCGGTTGACGCGGGTGATCAGGCCGTCGCGCAGGGACCGGGGCGCCACCAGGAGGCGGCGGTAGGTCTCGCGGCGGGAGTAGCCGGAGAGCCGGTTGAACAGGTCGGAGAGGTCGGCGCCGACTTCCTGGTTGGCGGTCAGCAGGCCGAGGTCCTCGTACAGGCGGGCGGTCTTGGGGTGGTAGTTGCCGGTGCCCACGTGCGAGTAGCGCACCAGCTGGTCGCCCTCCTGGCGGACGACGAGCGACAGCTTGCAGTGGGTCTTGAGGCCGACGAGGCCGTAGACCACGTGGCAGCCCGCCTCCTCCAGCTTCCGCGCCCACTTGATGTTGGCCTGCTCGTCGAAGCGGGCCTTGAGCTCGACCAGGACGAGGACCTGCTTGCCGGACTCGGCGGCGTCGATGAGCGCGTCCACTATCGGCGAGTCGCCGGAGGTGCGGTACAGCGTCTGCTTGATGGCGAGGACGTTGTCGTCGGCGGCGGCCTGCTCCAGGAAGGCCTGTACGGACGTGGAGAACGAGTCGTACGGGTGGTGCAGGAGCACGTCGTGGCCGCCGCGCAGGGCGGAGAAGATGTCAGGCGCGGACGCCGACTCGACCTCGGCGAGGTCGCGGTGGGTGCCCGCGACGAACTTCGGGTACTTCAGCTCGGGCCGGTCCAGGCCCGCGATGGCGAACAGGCCGGTGAGGTCGAGCGGGCCCGGCAGCGGGTACACCTCGGACTCGCTGATCTTCAGTTCCCGCATCAGCAGGTCGAGGACCTTGTCGTCGATCGACTCCTCGACCTCCAGGCGCACCGGCGGCCCGAAGCGGCGCCGCATGAGCTCCTTCTCAAGCGCCTTGAGGAGGTTCTCGGCGTCGTCCTCCTCCACCTCCAGGTCCTCGTTCCGGGTGAGCCGGAACATGTGGTGCTCCCGGATGTTCATGCCGGGGAACAGCTCCTGGAGGTGCTTGGGTGCGGCGATGACGTCCTCGATGGGGACGTACCGCTGCGGCGAGGCCTCCAGGAAGCGGGACAGGAGCGGCGGGACCTTGACGCGCGCGAAGTGCTCGTGGCCCGTGACCGGGTTCTCGATCACCACGGCGAGGTTCAGGGACAGGCCCGAGATGTACGGGAAGGGGTGCGCGGGGTCCACGGCGAGCGGCGTGAGCACCGGGAAGATGCGCTGCATGAACAGCGTGTAGAGCCGGGACTGCTCCTTGTCGGTGAGCTCGTGCCAGCGCACCACGTGGATGCCCTCGTCGGCGAGGGACGGGGCGACCTCCTCCTGGTAGCAGGCGGCGTGCCGGGCCATGAGCTCGCGGGAGCGGTTCCAGATGAGTTCGAGGACCTCGCGCGGCTGGAGGCCGGAGGCCGACCGGGTGGCGACGCCGGTCGCGATGCGGCGCTTGAGACCGGCCACGCGGACCATGAAGAACTCGTCCAGGTTCGAGGCGAAGATCGCCAGGAAGTTGGCGCGCTCCAACAGGGGCGTGTTCGGGTCCTCGGCGAGCTCCAGGACGCGTTCGTTGAAGGCGAGCCAGCTGCGCTCCCGGTCCAGGAAGCGCCCCTGCGGCAGCTCCGCGCCGTCGTACCCGGTCTGGCCGTCCTCGTCGTACGAGTCCAGGTCGGCGTCGATGTCCGGGTCCAGGTCGGAGACGGTGGCCGCGATGGTGTGCGGGCGGTGCGCCGCGAGGGAGCCGACGGAGGGCTGGGCGTGCCGGATGCCGTCGGTGTCGGCGGAGTGGGCTTCGGGCTGCGCGGTGGGCTCGCTCATGGGCCTATTCTTCCGCGCGGGACCGCGGGTGGGCGCGCCGGAGGCCGCGGGTACGGTGCGGACCTGGCCGTTCGTGGGGGCTCGGTCCTGCGCGGGGTCGGGCGCGGCGGGCTGCATTGAGTGAGCGTCGCAAGCCTGTCTGAATCAATGGTTACGCCGACATGACGCCTGGGAGTGCGCATGGGGACCCCCAGGCGTCTACACGGGAGGGGTATTCAGGGCGTACGCCGCCGAAGGACCCGGAACGCGGCGTAGACGGCGGCCGCCGCGAGGGCGAGGGCGATGCCGGACTCGATGAGCTGGACGTGCCAGAAGTGGGCGCGCGGATGGAAGTCGGCGTACCAGCTCACGACTTGGACGTCCGCCGGGCAGCTGTCGCCGGGCGAGGGCTTGGGCAGGCAGTCGAAGGCGTCGAAGCGGTCCCCGGCGGCGTTCCGCACCCCCCGGTCCATGACGAAGGAGTCGAAGGGCAGGCCCCGGGGCCAGTAGTTCTCGCTGTTCGCGGCCCCGGTGGCGGTGTTCGTCGGGTACAGGTCCCAGCGGTAGCTGCCCGCCGCGAGCAGCAGGGCGCCGGTGAGGCCGCCCGCGGTGGTGGCGGCGAGCAGGGTGCGGCGCACCAGGAGCCCGGTCAGGGCGCCGACGGCCACGGCGAGCACGCAGTAGGCGATGAGGGCGGGGCCCGTGGTCTCGTACATCCCCCGGCCCATCCACTGGATTGTCGTCGGGGTGGCGACCGTGTCGGAGTGGCCGAGCCGGAGGACGCCGAGGGCCGCGAGTCCCGCGCCCGCGGCGAGGCCGGTGCTCAGGGCGAGCCGGGCGGCCAGCCAGCGCGCCGGTGTGACGGACTGGGTGAGCGTGAACTTGTCCAGGCCGGTCTCCAGTTCGCGGCCGACGACGGGGCCCGCGACGAAGGCGGCGATGAGCGCGGGGAGAAGCAGCAGGGCCAGGGAGGACTTGTTGAGGTACTGGTCCAGGAACGTGGAGCTGTCCGAGAAGCCCAGGTAGGTGCCCTTGCCGACGTTGTGCTCGGCGCCCAGGCGCAGCGCGAGGGTCGCGGCCGCGGCGAGCGCCGCGACGGCGAGCGCGCCCCACAGCGCGGTGCGGTGCAGTCGTACGACGGCCCAGCGCGGGCCGCTGAGGAGGGTGGGGAGCGCGCTCACGCGGCCACCTCCTGACGGCGCGGGGTGGTGCCCGGGGTGATGAGCGCGGGGGCGTCGGGGCAGCGCAGATGGGCGAGCAACAGCTCCTCCAGGGAGGGCTCTTCGACCTCCCAGCCGTCGCTGAGGGGGCCTTCGGGGCGGATGAGGGCGGTGGTGCCGCGGCCGGTCGCGCGGGACTCCACGACGGTGTGGCGGGCCAGGTCGGCGGGCGGTCTGACCCCGGTGACCAGGGCGTGCGCGTGCAGCAGGTCGTCGATGCCGCCGCCCAGGCGCACCCGGCCGCCGGAGACGAGCAGCAAGTGGTCGCAGGCGTCCGCGAGTTCGGCCACGATGTGCGAGGACATCACGACGGTGGTGCCGTGCTCGGCGGCCGCGGCGAGCAGGGTGCCGAGGAGCTGGTGGCGGGCCAGGGGGTCCAGGTCGGCCATCGGCTCGTCCAGGAGCAGCAGGTCGGCGCGCTTGCCGAGGGCGAGGGCGAGCGCGACGCGGGTGCGCTGGCCGCCGGAGAGCGAGCGGACGCGGGCGCCCGGGGCCACGTCGCCGTCGCCGAGGACGCGCTGCGCGGTCGCGGCGTCCCAGGTCGCGGGGTTCAGCTCGGCGCCGAGGCGCAGCGTCTCGGCCACGGTGAGCCGCGGGAAGAGGGGCTTGTCCTGGGCGACGTAGGCGACGCGGGGGCGGGCGGCGGCCGGGTCGGCGCCGAGCACGGCGAGCCGCCCCGACGTGGGCCGAAGGAGGCCCGCGGCGAGCGCGAGCAGCGTGGACTTTCCGGCGCCGTTGGGGCCGACGAGGGCGCAGACGCGCCCGGTGGCGAGCCGGAAGGAGCAGCCGCGCAGCGCGGGCTCGCGGCGCCGTCCGTAGGCCAGGGTGAGGTCGGCCGCCTCGATGGCGGTGTCGGTCATGCGGGGTCCCCCTCGGTCTTCGCTGCCGGCAGGGGCTCCTGCCGGGTGAACTGCTCGTCGAGCACGGCGGCGAACAGCGCCGCCGCGTCCTCCCGCTCCAGGCCCGCGGTGCGGGCGCGCCGGACCCAGTCGGCGAGTTCGCCGCGCAGCGGGGAGTCGGCGGGCGCGCTGCCGAGCGTCGCCCGCACGAAGGTGCCGAGGCCGCGCCGCGCCTCGACCAGGCCCTCGCGCTCCAGCTCGCGGTACGCCTTCAGGACCGTGTTCGGGTTGATGGCGGTGGCCTCGACGACCTCGCGGGCGGTGGGCAGCCGGTCGCCGGGCTCCAGGAGTCCGAGCCGCAGGGCCTGCTGCGTCTGCTGGACGATCTGGAGGTACGTGGCGACGCCGCTGCGCCGGTCGATGCGGTACTCGACCACTGCCTTGCACCACCCTTTCACTAATTGAGTAGTGAAAGGGTGGTGCAAGAGAGGGGGCGGCGTCAAGTGACGCCGCCCCCTGGTCGCTCGGCGGGTGCGCGGAGGCTAGGACTCCGTGCGGTACATCAGGTCCGTCTCGTGGGTGGTGAAGCCGAGGCGCTCGTACACGCTCACCGCGGACTTGTTGTCCGCGTCCACGTACAGCATCGCCGTGGGCAGGCCCGCGGCGGCCAGGTGGCGCAGCCCGATCGCGGTGAGCGCCTTGCCGAGGCCGCCGCCCTGCGCGCCCGGCCGCACCCCGAGGACGTACACCTCGCCGAGGCGCTCCGCGGCGTGCGTCTTCGTCCAGTGGAAGCCGATCAGCTCGGGGTCCCCGCCCGCTGTCACGCGCTCGGCGAGGAAGAACCCGGCCGGGTCGAACCACGGCTCGGCCTTGCGGTCGTCGAGGTCCCGCTGCGTCAGGGAGCCCTGCTCGGGGTGGTGCGCGAACGCCTCGGCGTTCACCGCGAGCCACGCCGCGTCGTCCTGGCCGGGTACGAAGGCCCGTACGCGCACGTCCTCGGGCAGCACCGGCTCCGGCAGCTCCAGGCCCGCCAAGGAGCGCCGCATCTGGCGCAGTTCGCGGAACAGGGTGAGCCCGAGCACCTGGGCGAGGTGGCGGGCGGCGGCGTGCCCGCCGTGCGCCCACACCCGCAGCCGCCTGCCGGACTCCGCGAGCAGCGCGGTGCCGAGCGCACGGCCGTGGCCGCGGCCGCGGTGCGCCGGGTGCACCACGAGCTCGGCGGCGGGGGCCTCCACGGGGTCGGTGTCCTCCAGCTGCGCGTAGCCGATGAGTTCACCGTCGACGAGGAGCAGCAGATGCCGTACGCCCGCCCGGGCGCCGCCGCGCAGCTGGAGCCGCCCCTGCTCGGACACGGCCTGCTGGCCGTCGCTGCGGGCGGCGGCGTCGAGCAGCCCGAGCACGGCGGCGGCCTGCTCGGCCGTGAGCGCGTCATGGCTGTCGATCTGCCGGAGGGCGGCGGGGGCCTTGGCGGGCGTCTCGTCTGTCATGCGTCGAGCCTACGCCGCGCCTGGCCGGGGGCCTTGAGCAGGCGTCATCGCCGCTCCGCGGCTCGTCCTCAAGCGCCGGACGGGCTAGGTACTCTCCCACCCGCCCACCCTTACACCGGCAGTTGCCCCGCACCCCCCGACCTAGCGGCTCGCGGCTGGGTGGGTTCCACGCCGCGCAAGGCCTTCGGCCAGCTCACGTCAGCCAATGGCTATCAGGCTGTAACCAGCGGGCCTCTGTTGCGCTACGCGCGTTGACCTTAGGCTGCGGGACGGCCCCAGTCGTCCACACCACCCCAGGGGAAACCGTGTCAGCCACATCGCAGCCACGCAGGCCCAGGCGCAGAGCCGCCCGCGCCCTCGCTCTCACGGCAGGCCTCGCCACCGTCGGCGCGCTCGCCGCCGCGCTGCCCGCGTCCGCGGGCCAGGAGCGGGGCCCGGAGCGCGGCGAGGACCGGATGGCGGCCGTGGGCCACCACGGCAAGAAGCGCACGGTCGATGTGCAACTGCTCTCCTTCAACGACTTCCACGGCAACCTCCAGGCGCCCGCGGGGTCCTCGGGACAGGTCACCGAGAAGCAGCCGGACGGCACGGAGAAGAAGATCGACGCGGGCGGCGCCGAGTACCTGGCGACGGCCCTGCGCACGGCCCGCAAGGGCCACCCGTACTCCGTGACCGCCGCGGCCGGCGACCTCATAGGCGCGAGCCCGCTGCTCTCCGGGCTCTTCCACGACGAGCCGACCGTCGAGGCCCTGAACAAGATGGACCTCGACGTCTCCAGCGTCGGCAACCACGAGTTCGACGAGGGCGCCAAGGAACTGGCGCGCATCCAGAACGGCGGCTGTCACCCCAAGGACGGCTGCTACGAGAAGGACAAGCACGGCAAGCCGAAGAAGTTCAAGGGCGCCGACTTCCCCTACCTCACGGCGAACGTGACCAAGGAGAAGACCGGCAAGCCCCTCCTCAAGCCCTACTCGGTGTGGAAGCACAAGGGCGTGAAGATCGGCTTCATCGGGCTGACCCTGGAGGGCACCCCGGACATCGTCTCGGCCGACGGCATCAAGGGCCTGAAGTTCCACGACGAGGTCAAGACGATCAACAAGTACGCGAAGATCCTCGACAAGCAGGGCGTGAAGTCGATCGTCACCCTCATCCACGAGGGCGGCTCCCCGGCCAGCCAGGCCTACAACTACGACTGCGACTCGCCGGGCGCGGGCGACGGCATCTCCGGGCCCATCACCGAGATCGCCAAGGCCGCGTCGCCGAAGGTCGACGCGTTCGTCACCGGCCACACGCACCAGGCGTACGTCTGCAACATCCCCGACCCGTCGGGCAAGCCGCGCATGGTCACCTCGGCGTCCTCGTACGGGAAGCTCTACACGGACACCACCCTCACGTACGACCGCAAGACCCGGGACATCGTGCGGACGAGTGTGAAGTCCGCCAACCGCGTCGTCAGCCGTACGCAGCCCAAGGCCGCCGACATGACGCGCCTGATCGACCGCTGGAACAAGCTGGCCGCGCCCATCGCCAACCGGCCCGTCGGCTACATCTCCGCCGACATCCCCGGCCGCGGCGCCGCGACGCCCGAGTCCCCGCTCGGCGACCTGATCGCCGACGCGCAGCTCGCGCACGCCAAGTCCCTGGACCCGAAGGCCGCCGTGGCCCTGATGAACCCGGGCGGCATCCGCTCCGACCTCGTCCACAAGGCGAGCGGCGGCGAGGGCGACGGCGTCGTGACCTACGGCGAGGCGTTCACCGTGCAGCCCTTCGCCAACACCGTGAACCTCGTCGACCTCACGGGGGCACAGCTCCTGACCGCCCTGCGCCAGCAGGTCAGCGGCCCGAACGCGGCCTCGCCGAAGATCCTCCAGGTGTCGAACGGCCTCACGTACACGCTGGACATGACCAAGTCGGGCGCCGACCGCGTGGTCGCCGACTCCGTGAAGCTGGACGGCAAGCCGCTGGATGTGAACGCCACCTACCGCGTCGCCCTGAACTCCTTCCTCGCGGGCGGCGGCGACGGCTTCAGCGAGCTCGGCAAGGGCACGAAGCCGCTGGTCGGCGCGGATGACCTGAAGGCGCTCAACGACTACTTCGCCGCGAACTCCACGGCCGACAAGCCGATCGCGCCGCCGAAGGCGGACCGCATCACCGTGGTGAAGTAGCGGTATCACCGTGGTGAAGTAGCGGTTGTGAAGTAACTCTCCGCAGTGAGGCTTGGGGTGGGGTGTGAACGTATGGTGAGATCTCTCGATGCGTTCCCCCCACCGCATAGCCACAACTGACCCCCTGCCCAAGCCCAATCCCTACGATGAACTGGGCGAACTCGCGTCCCGGCCGTTGGCTGAGTTCCTCAAGGCCGAGGCCGACGGTGACGCTGACGACGCCGCCGACGAGCCGTGGGCGCCGCCCAACCACCGGCGCGGCAGCCGTCGCCGCCGCAACCGGTTCGCTGGGCTTCCCCTCCTCGCCAAGACGCTGATCGCGCTGGCCGTCGGCGCCGCCTTCCTCGTCCTCGCCGACCGCTGGGCCCTGCTGTACGCCGAGCACGAGGCCGCCGACAGGCTCAAGGACCAGCTGGACCTGAGCGCCGCGCCCGAAGTCGACATCGAGGGCTTCCCCTTCCTGACCCAGGTCCTCGACCAGCGCCTGGAGCGGGTGCGGGTCACCGTCCCCGACGTCGCCGCCGACCGGGTCTCCCTCGCCAAGGTCTCCGCGACCGCGAGCGACGTGACCCTCAAGGGCTCCGGGCCCACCTCCCTGACCGGCGCCGTCATCAACTCGATGCGCGGCGAGGTGCTCCTCTCCTTCGACGACCTGAACCGCGAACTCGGCGCCTCCCAGGTCACGTTCACCGGCCACGGTCGCGACCAGGTGCTCGCGCGCGGCACCCTGCCCGTCGCCGGGCACGATGTGAAGGTGCGGGCCGACGCCCACATCGAGCGGGTCGGCGCGCGCGGCATCGCCACGGACATCGACCGGATGCGGCTCGACATCGGCGACCTGGCCACCTACCGGCCCGGCAGCCGCCCCAGCGAGGGCCTGCACCTGAGCCGCCGTTCCGCCGAGCGCGTGGCGGACGAGTCCGCGCGGGCCAAGGCGCTGCTCGCCGTGCCGACGATCGCGCACCGGCTCGGCGTGCCGGACCGCGTCGTCCGCGAGGCCCTCAAGAGCGACGCCAAGCTGAACGACGTGACCGGCTCGCCGCGGTTCGTGGCCGGGGTGACACGGCTCAACCTCCTCGACGTCGCCATGGACCACCCCGAGCTGCTGCGGCGGCTCGGTCTCGACCCCGCGCTCCTCAAGGGGCTCGACGGGCTGACCCGGCCCGTTCTCGTGGACCGGCTCTCCCTCTCCTTCGAGCTGCCGCGGCTGCCGGGGGAGGGGGCGATGCGGTTGAGTGCGGTGACCGTGCGGGGGGATGGGATTCGGGTGGGGGTGAAGGGGTACGGGATCGGGTTCGGCTGAGGCAGCTCAAAGCCATTGGCGCTTCGCGCCTCGTCCTCAAACGCCGGACGGGCTGGAATCCCAGCCGCGAGCCGCTAGGTCGGGGGGTGCGGGAGCAGCCGCTGGTGTAAGGGTGGGCGGGTGGGAGAAATCCGCCGCGAAGCGGCGGGGCTGACGGCGGTCAGGAGAGAGCCAAGGTCCGGCCCTGGAACGACGCGCGCAGGCGGCGGTCGTGGGTGACCACGATCAGGGTTCCCTCGTACGTGCTCAGGGCTGACTCCAAGTCTTCCGCCAGCGCGGGCGACATGTGGTTCGTCGGCTCGTCCAGGAGGAGCAGGTCGTGGGGGCGGGTCAGGAGGCGGGCCAGTTCCAGGCGGCGGCGCTGGCCCGTGGAGAGGTCGCGGACCGGGCGGGCCAGGTCCCGCTCGTGGAACAGGCCGAGCGCCAGGAGCTCGTCGGCGCGGTCGGCGCCGAAGGCGGAAAGCAGGGAGCGGCTCTCCGTCATCCGGTCCAGGGGGGCCTCGACCTGGCGGAGCAGGCCGACCCGCTCGGGGCGGCGGACCGTGGCGCCGGGCTCCGGGGTCAGTTCGCCGGTGAGGACGCGCAGCAGGGTGGACTTGCCCGCGCCGTTCGGTCCTGTGATGAGGAGCCGGCCCCCGGCGGGGACCGAAAGACCGGCCAGGGAGAGGCGGCCGGGGACGCGCACGTCCGCCAGCTCGACCGCGCGGTCCGCCGTGCCCTCGACCCGCGCGGTGAACCGCAGTGGCTCGGGCGGGCGGGGCGCGGGGGCCTCGGCGAGGCGCTGCAGGCGTTCGCGCGCGTTGCGGACGCGGCTCATCGCGCCGTGCGCCCGTGACCGGGCCCGGAAGGCACCGGCGCCGCTGAACGCCGCGGGCGCCTTGCGGGGGATCGCGTCGAGCCGCCCGATGTGGGAGTCGGCGAGCCGGGACTGGCGGGCCACTTCGGCGCGCCACTCCTCGTACTCCCGCTCCTGGCGGGCGCGTTCGGCGGCCTTGGCGGTGAGGTAGCCCGCGTAGCCGTCGCCGTAGCGGCATACGGAACGGGTGTCGTGGTCGACCTCCAGGATGGTGTCGGTGACGCGGTCGAGGAACGTGCGGTCGTGGGTGACGGCGACCAGCGTGCCCCGGTGGGCGCGCAGCCGGTCCTCGAGCCAGGCGACGGCCTCGTCGTCGAGGTCGTTGGTCGGCTCGTCGAGCAGCAGCAGTTCGGGGGCCGAGGCCAGCGTCGCGGCCAGGGCCAGACGCGAGCGCTGCCCGCCGGAGAGCGTCCCGAGGCGCCGCGAGCGGTCGAGCGCGGTGTGCTCGCCGAGGTGGCGAAGGGCGACGTCGACCCGGCGGTCCGCGCCGTATCCGCCGCGCGCCTCGAACTCCTCGACGAGGGCGGCGTACGTGTCGTACGCGGCCGGGGTGCCGTCGGCGAGGCGCGCGCCCGCGACCTCGATCTTCCGCTCCAGCGCGCGGAGTTCGGCGAGCGCGAGGTCGACGGCGTCGCCGACGCGGGCGGTGTCCGGCAGGTCGAGGGTCTGCGCGAGGTGGCCGGTGCCGCCGGGGGCGACGACGGTGACGGTGCCGTTGTCGGGGCGCTCGGCCCCGGCAAGCAGCCGAAGGAGCGTGGACTTGCCGGAGCCGTTGTCCCCGATGACGCCCGCCTTCTCGCCCGGCCGGACGGTGAGCGAGACACGGTCGAGGACGACGTGGTGGGGGTAGCGCTTGGTGACGTCGGTGAGGGTGAGCTGGGAGGCGGCGGTGTGGACGGAGGTGGCGGCGGAGGTGGCGGAGGCTGCTGGGGCACGGAACAAGTGGGGCTTCTTTCGTGGGCGACGGGGACCGTTCATGAAGTGACGAGACGTATCGTCTCGTCATGAACGAGCTTCACCCTAGCGCCTCACCTCGCACCAGGCAAGACGTTGCGTCTCGTTATGGGTGTGACCTGCCTCTCAGGTCGCCGCGTGCTCGGTGGGCCCGGCCGTCGGCGGTGGTGTCGCGGGCGGGCCCGGCGGCGGCGCGCCCGCACCCGGCAGCCGTACGGTCGCCACCGTGCCGCCGCCGTCCGCCGGGCCGAGGGTGACCTCGCCCCCGGACTGGCGCACCGTGCGGGCCACGATCGACAGGCCGAGGCCCGATCCTGGCAGGCCACGGGCCGTCGGGGAGCGCCAGAAGCGGTCGAAGACGTGCGGGAGTTCGTCCGCCGGGATGCCGGGGCCGTGATCGCGGACCGTCAGGACGCCGTCCTTGAGCACGACCTCGACGGCCGTGCCCGCGGGGCTGAACTTCACCGCGTTGTCGAGGACGTTCACGATGGCCCGCTCCAGGGCCGGAGGCTCCGCGCGGACGTACCACGGCGCGAGGTCCGCGGCGAACTCCAGCTCGGGGCCGCGCAGCCGCGCCCGCTCCAGGGCGGTGTCCACGACGTCGTGCAGCGCGACGACCTGGACCCGGCCGCCGCCCTGCGCGGCGTCCGGGCGTGACAGCTCCTGGAGGTCGCCGATGAGGGAGGACAGCTCGGTCATCTGCGCGGTGACGGAGGCGAGCAGCGCCTTGCGGTCGTCGGGCGGGATGGCGCGGCCGGTCTCCTCGCTGCGGGCGAGGAGCTCGATGTTGGTGCGCAGGGAGGTCAGCGGGGTGCGCAGCTCGTGGCCCGCGTCCGCGATCAGCTGCTGCTGGAGGTCGCGCGATGAGGCGAGCGCGGACGTCATCGCGTTGAAGGACCGGGAGAGCCGGGCGATCTCGTCGTCGCTGGCCTCGTCCGTCGGGATGCGCAGGTCGAGGTCCTCGGTACGGGCCACGTGCTCGACGGCGGCGGTCAGCTCGTCCACGGGGCGCAGTCCGGTACGGGCCACCCACAGGCCCGCGGCACCGGCGCCGAGGACGCCGAATCCGGCGACGGCGATCAGGACCAGAGTGAGGTTGTTCAGTGTGTCCTCGACCTCGCTCAGCGGGCGGGCCACGGAGACGGCGAGGGTCCGGTTCGCCAGCGGGTAGGTGAAGACGCGGTACTTGGCGCCGTCGGCCGCCCTCGCGTCGTGGTACTCGCCCGCCGAGGTGCGCCGGGCGACCTGCGTGTCCGCCCCTGTGACCTTGACCGGCTGGCGGCCCACGATGACGCAGCTGCCGCCGTCCGCGTCGACGACCTGGATGACCTGCTTGAACAGGTCCGGGTTCTGGCGGCTGTCGGGGAAGGTGGTCAGACAGCGCCCGGTGACGTCGTCGACGCGCCGCAGCACCGCGTCGTCGCTCGGGCGGTTGCTGCTCAGCGCGTCGTCCAGCGAGCTGACGAGCGCGTCGCGCACCACGAACCAGCACGCCACCGCCGCCGCCGCGACGGCGACCGCGACCGCCGTCGTGACGAGCAGCGCGAGCCGCGAGCGCAGCGGCAGCGCGCGGAAGTGGCGCAGCGACGGCCTCACTCCCGGCCGCCGCTTCCCGCGCCGTCCGCGCGCAGCACGTACCCCACGCCCCGCACCGTGTGCACCAGGCGCGGCTCGCCGCCCGCCTCGGTCTTGCGGCGCAGATACATGACGTATACGTCGAGGGAGTTGGAGGTCGGCTCGAAGTCGAAGCCCCACACCGATTTGAGGATCTGCTCGCGCGTGAGCACCTGGCGCGGGTGCGCCAGGAACAGTTCGAGCAGCGTGAACTCCGTACGGGTCAGCTCCACCGTCCGCGTGCCGCGCGTCACCTCGCGCGTCGTGAGGTCCATGCGCAGGTCGGCGAAGGCCAGGACGTCGCCGTCGGCGGCCTGGCCCGCGGCCACCGCGTAGGAGCTGCGGCGCAGCAGGGCGCGGATGCGGGCGAACAGCTCGTCCAGCTCGAACGGCTTGACCAGGTAGTCATCCGCCCCCGCGTCCAGGCCCGAGACGCGGTCGCCGACGGTGTCGCGGGCCGTGAGCATCAGGATGGGGGTGGTGGAGCCGGTGGCGCGGAGCCTGCGGGCGGCGGTGAGGCCGTCCATGCGGGGCATCTGGATGTCCAGGACGACCAGGTCGGGGCGGTGGGCCGCGGCCTTCTCCAGGGCGTCCGCGCCGTCCACGGCGACCTCGGTGGCGTAGCCCTCGAAGGCGAGGCTGCGCTGGAGCGCCTCGCGTACGGCGGGTTCGTCGTCCACGATCAGGATCCGCTGCGGGTCGCCTTCGGCGGGGCTCATGGGGTGTCGTCTTCCTCGGGGTACGGGGTGGGCGGGGGCCGCTATCAGCGTCGCACGGCGGAGGTGTTCCCCCACCCCGCCCCTTCCCGAAACCAAGGGGCTGCGCCCCCTGGACCCCCAAAAGCATCGGCCTGCGGCCTCGTCCTCAAACGCCGGACGGGCTGAAGATCCCCGGCCGTGGCTGAGACAGATCCAGCCCGTCCGGCGTTTGAGGACGAGGCGCGAAGCGCCAACATCTTTGAGCGGGGGAACGGGGGCAGCCGCACCCGGTTCGGGAAGGGGCGGGTCTGGGGCGCCCCGCGAGGGTCAGCCCTCGGCGCCAGCCCTGAGCTTCGCCAGGTCCGCCTTCACCGTGTTGACCGGGATGGCGAACCCCAGCCCCACGCTCCCGGACTCGCCGCCCCCGCCACCCCCGGCCGAACTGGGCGCGTACATCGCGGAGTTGATGCCGACGATGTTCCCGTTCATGTCGATGAGGGCACCCCCGGAGTTCCCGGGGTTGAGCGAGGCATCGGTCTGCAACGCCTTGTACGTGGTCTTCGAGGACCCCGTGTCCCCGTTGAACTCCTGCCCCCCGAACTCGAACGGCCACCCGCCGCCGGACCCCTGCCGCTCCTGCCCCTTGCCGGGGTCGGCGGACACGGTCACGTCCCGGTCGAGCGCGGAGACGATGCCGCTGGTGACGGTGCCGGTCAGCCCTTCGGGCGAGCCGATCGCGACGACCTGGTCGCCGACCTTGACGCCGTCGGAGTCGCCGAGGCTCGCGGCCCGCAGCCCGGACGCGCCCTCCAGCTTGATCAGCGCGAGGTCCTTCGCGCTGTCCGTGCCGACGGTCTTGGCCCGGTAGGTCTTGCCGTCGCTGGTCTTGACCGTGATGGACGTGGCGCCGGAGATGACGTGGTTGTTGGTGATGATCTCCCCGTCGGACGTGATGATCACGCCGGAGCCGGTGGACTTGCCCGCGTTGGTGGTGGCGTTGATCTCGACGGTGCTGGGCGTGACCGCGGCGGCGACGCCGGCGACGGTGCCCTTGCTGCCGGTGGAGACGCTGGTGCCGTTGATGTTCTTCGCGCCGGAGCCGTCGGAGCCGCCGGTGAGGGTCTGGACGGCGTAGGCGGTGCCGCCGCCGACGGCCGCGGCGGCGAGCGCGACGGCGGCGAGCAGTGCGACGGGGCCCTTCGCGCGCCGCGGGGCGGGCGCGGGCGCCACGGGCGCGTAGGCGGGCGGGGCCGGGTATTCGCTGTGGTGGCGGAAGGGTTCTGTCATGTCCCCGAGCCTGCTGGCCGCACATGAGAACCGTCTGAACCGGCCCTGAGAAGCCCGGCAGAACCCTGTTTGCCCGAGATAAGGCCCAGCGGCGCGAGGCGCCGGTCAGGCCGGAAACCCAGGCGTCAGCCGCAGCCGCAGGACCGGCGTACCACCAGGCGCGACGGGAACAGCTTCAGGCGCTCGCGCCGGGACCCCGCGACCCGGAGGCCGTCGTCGAGGACCAGGTCGACGGCCGCGCGGGCCATGGCGGGGCGGTCGGAGGCGACCGTCGTGAGGGGCGGGTCCGTGAGGCCCGCCTCCTTCACGTCGTCGAAGCCCGCGACGGCCAGCTCGCCCGGCACGTCGATGCGCAGCTCGCGGGCGGCCCGCAGCACGCCGATGGCCTGGTCGTCGGTGGAGCAGAAGATCGCCGTGGGGCGGTTGGGGGCGGCGAGGAAGCCGAGGGCGATCTGGTAGGCGTCGTAGCGGTTGTACGGGGCTTCGAAGAGGCGGCCCTCGGTGGAGCGCCCGGCCTCGCGCATCGCGCGCCGCCAGCCCTCGACGTGGTCGGAGACGGGGTCGCCGACGGTCGGGGTCTCGGCCATGCCGCCGACGCAGGCGACGTACTCGTGGCCGTGTTCGAGCAGGTGCCGGGTGGCGAGCTGGGCGCCGCCGATGTCGTCGGTGACGACGGCGACGTCGTCGATGCCCTCGGGCCGCTCGTGCAGGAGCACCACGCGGGCGTCCCAGGCGTCGATCTCCGCGGCGGCCTGGTCGCTCAGGCCGTGGCTGACCAGGATCAGGCCGGAGACCCGCATGCCGAGGAAGGCGCGGAGGTAGTGCGTCTCACGCTCCTCGACGTAGTCGGCGTTGCCGACGAGGACCATCTTTCCGCGCTCGACCGCCGCCTGCTCGACGGCGTGGGTCATCTCCGCGAAGAACGGCTGGCGCGCGTCCGGCACGATCATGCCTATGAGGTCCGTGCGGCGCGACGCCATGGCCTGGGCGACCCGGTCCGGGCGGTAGCCCAGCTCCTTGATCGCGGCGAGGACACGCTCGCGCGTGGCCGGGGCGACCGGCCGGGGGCCGTTGTTGATGACGTAGCTCACGACCGCGGTCGAAGTACCCGCCAGTCGCGCCACATCGTCCCGCGTCACCTTGGCCACGCGCGCAGTCTACGCGGATGGAGTCAGCCCTGAGCAGGGCGTGCGACGGCTTCCTCCCGCGGGGGCGCCGCGGCGGCGGCCGCGGCGTCCTTGGCCCTCGCCCGCGTCGACTTCGGCTGGTCCTCGTCGGCCGCGCGGACCGTTTTGTCCGGCTTCTCCGGTACGACGAAGCGGTAGCCCACGTTGCGCACGGTGCCGATGAGCGACTCGTGCTCGACGCCGAGCTTCGCGCGAAGCCGCCGGACGTGCACGTCCACCGTCCGCGTGCCGCCGAAGTAGTCGTACCCCCAGACCTCCTGCAGGAGCTGGGCGCGCGTGAAGACCCGGCCCGGGTGCTGCGCCAGGTACTTGATCAGCTCGAACTCCTTGAAGGTCAGGTCGAGGACCCGGCCCTTCAGCTTCGCGCTGTACGTCGCCTCGTCCACGGAGAGGTCGCCGTTGCGGATCTCCATGGGGCAGTCGTCGGCGGTGATCTGCTGGCGGCCCATGGCCAGGCGCAGGCGCGCCTCGACCTCGGCGGGGCCCGCCGTGTCGAGCAGGACGTCGTCGATGCCCCAGTCGGCGGTGACGGCGGCGAGGCCGCCCTCGGTGACCACGAGGACCAGCGGACAGCCGGGCCCGGTGGAGCGCAGGAGCTGGCAGAGGCTGCGGACCTGGGGCAGGTCGCGGCGGCCGTCGACCAGGATGACGTCGGCACCGGGGGTGTCGACGAGGGCGGGGCCTTCGGCGGGGGCCACCCGCACGTTGTGCAGGAGCAGGCCGAGCGCGGGCAGCACCTCCGTCGACGGCTGGAGGGCGTTGGTCAGGAGCAGCAGGGAACTCATCGGACCCCACCTGCCCGCGGGGTCGGCCGGTCCGACCGGCTGCCGTGCACGTTTCGCTCGCCCATTACGTCGGTTCCTCCTCGGGTCCCGTGCGAGGACGTTGGGGCACTGCTTCGTACGTTGCTACACCTCCCGCGCCCTGGGAGGCCGTCGCGCTCGCCGTTCTTGAGGCTTCGTTTACTCCGGGCCGCCGACCGCACTGTCACCGGCCCGCACACCGGGTCCGCTGGGCCCGGTCACAGAAAGCACGAAAGGACCCGGGGGCTGCGTTGCCCGGATCCTCTGCGCAGCAGAATAGCCCACATGAGTTCCGGTCCGGCAGGTCAAACGGCGCGATCTTCTGTGCCCCCGCTCACTCGCGTTCAGCGGAGCGCCACGCTGCGTACGACGCTTCGTACCGCTGACGGGGTAACGATCGACGCCGCGTACGACCCGGGCCCTGGCCCGGTCGGCGGGCCCGCGATCGTGGTGGCGCACGGCTTCACCGGGGACCGCGCCCGGCCGCACGTACGGCGTGCGGCGCGGGCGTTCGCGCAGCGTGCGGCCGTGGTCACGTTCTCGTTTCGGGGGCACGGGGAGTCCGGCGGGCGCTCCACGGTCGGCGACAGGGAGGTGCTCGACCTGGCGGCGGCGGTGGCGTGGGCGCGCTCGCTCGGGCACGCGCGCGTGGTGACGGTCGGTTTCTCCATGGGCGGCTCCGTCGTGCTCCGCCAGGCCGCGTTGCACAGGGGGCGCACGGAAGCGCGGGTTGACGCGGTCGTCGCCGTCAGTGCTCCGGCCCGCTGGTTCTACCGGGGCACGGCGCCCATGCGGCGGCTGCACTGGCTGGTCACGCGTCCGGCGGGCCGGGTCGTGGGGCGGCTCGGCCTGCGCACCCGCATCCACGCGCGCGAGTGGGACCCGGTGCCGCTGTCGCCGACCGAGGCGGTGCCGCTGCTCGCGCCGACGCCGCTCCTGATCGTGCACGGCGACAGCGACCCCTATTTCCCGCTGGACCATCCCCGGATGCTGGCCGCCGCCGCGGACGGCGCGGCGGAGCTCTGGCTGGAGGCGGGCATGGGGCACGCGGAGCACGCGGCGGACGAGGCGCTCCTTGGGCGGATCGCCGTCTGGGCCACGGCATCATGGACGTCGGCAACCGCCGAGTGACGCGTGAGAGACGGACGAGAGGAGGCGTGGGATGGCCACCGGGATGATCCGGTACTGGGCTGCCGCCAAGGCGGCCGCCGGTGTCGCCGAGGAGCCCTACGCCGAGGCCACGCTGGCCGACGCGCTGAACGCGGCCCGCGTGCGACACCCCGGGGAGCTGGAGCGCGTCCTGCTGCGCTGCTCGTTCCTCATCGACGGCGACCCCGTGGGTACGCGTGCCCATGAGACGGTACGTCTGGCCGAGGGCGGCACGGTCGAGGTGCTCCCGCCGTTCGCAGGAGGATGACTTGAGCGACCAGCCGCACCAGGGGTATCCGGGATACCCCGGGTATCCCGAACAGCAGGGGTACGACCCCTATGACCCTTATCAGCAGCAGGCGCAGCAGCAACAGCAGCAGCCGTCGCAGCCGCAGTGGGGGTACCAGGACCCGTATGCCGGGCAGCAGGACCACACCCAGCAGTGGCAGGGGCAGACCTGGGAGACCCAGGTCGGTGGCGTGGCGCCGGTGGCGGACGTGACGGAGACGGCGTATCTGCCGCCGCAGGCGGCTGCGCCCGCGCCCCAGTGGGCCCCCGCGCCCGAGGCCTCCGGGTACGCCCCCGCGCCCGATGCCTCCGGTTATGCCCCTTACGCCGAGCCCCAGTACACGGAACCCGGCGGTGGGGCTGTGCCCGCCCGTTCCGCCCTCTGGGCGGACCAGCCGCCCACAGACGGGACCGAGGAGGGAACCCCCGAAGAGGCCGGACCCTCCTACGGACCCGCCACCACCACCGGTAACGCCCGGATAACTGACGCTCAGCGCGCCCGTGCCGAAGGGCGGTCGCCGATCATCGAGCCGGGGATGCAGCCCGCGCTGCTCACCGCCGTGCTCGGGCTGCTCCTCGCCGGGGGCGCGGCCGTGGGTCCGTACGGGCTGCTCGTGCCGCTGGTGCTCCTCCAGGCCGTGACCGCCGCGGGCTGGTTCCGGCTCAACGGCATGTGGCCCGCCCGCCAGGGCATCGCGCTCGCGTTCCTCGGCGGCGTCGTCGCCGACGTCGCGCTGCTCGCCACCGACGACGGGCACGCCCCGGCCGCGATCCTCGGCACGCTCGGCGTCTGGGTGCTCCTGGTGCTCGTGCTCCAGCTGCGCAGCCGCGCCGGCGCCGACGAGCGCATGTACGGCCTGATGGCGACCGTCGCCTCCAGCGCGCTCGCGATCATCGCCGCCGGGCACCTGGCCGCCGCGCACGAGGCGGCGGCCGTCGGCGGCGTCGCGGTCGCCGCGGCCGTCCTGGCCCGCGCGCTGCCGCTGCCCACCCCGGCGTCCGTCGTCGTGGCGCTGCTCGCCGCCGCGGGCGCGGGCATCGCCGTGGGCGGCGCCACCGACCTCGGCTCGGGCGGCGCCCTTCTCGGCCTCGCGGCGGGCGCCTGCGCGGTCGTGGGCCACCGCGTGGCCAGCTACGACTACCCCTCGCGGTTCGTGCACTTCACGGCCGGGGTCGCGCTGCCGCTCGCGGCCGCGGCGCCCGCCGTGTACCTCCTGGGGCGCGCCATCGGCTGACCCCCGAGGACGCGGCGTGTCCGACTCGTACGGGTGCGAGGCGATCGTCACAGCTGTTCGACAGGTCCCCGGCCGGGCGCTCCGGCCGGGGACCTGTCCTTTAGGCTCGCGGCAACTGACTCTTGAGGCGGGGGAACGGGAAACCAGGCATGAGCAAGCGCGCGATACGCATACTCCTGATCGTCGTCGTGGTCCTCGGCGGCCTGTTCGTCGCGGCCGACCGCTTCGCGGTCTCGTACGCGGAGAGCGAGGCGGCCGAGAAGATCAAGACGCAGGAGGGGCTCAGCAGCACCCCGGACGTGTCCATCAAGGGCTTCCCGTTCCTGACCCAGTTCCTCGGCGGCAAGCTCGACGACGTCGAGGTCACGATGAAGGACTACGACGCCAAGTCCGACGGCGACACTCTGCGCATCGCCGACCTGAGCGCCACCATGCACGGCGTCGACTTCTCCAGCGACTACAGCTCCGCCACCGCCGACCGGGCCGCGGGCGTCGCCCGGATCTCCTACGACGAGCTCCTGAAGACCGCCCAGGACGAGCCGGTCGAGCTGCCGCTCGGCGCGAAGGGCCGGGTCGTCGGGCTCTCCGACGGCGGCGACGGCAAGATCAAGGTCGCGGTCGAGGTGAGCAAGAACGGCACGAAGCTGCCCAAGCCGGTGCACGTGCTCAGCTCGGTCAGCGTCGAGGGCGACACCATCCGCGTGCACGCCGACAAGATCCCGGACAAGCTCGACGTGCTCGGCGTCAGCGTCCCGCTGCCCGAGGGCCTGGTCCGCGACGTCACCGACTTCGAGGAGAAGGTGACCGACCTGCCCGGCGGCATCCGCCTCGACACGGTGCGGGCCGCGCCGGACGGCGTGGACGTGGCGGTCAAGGGCGAGAACGTCGACCTGGTCTCCTGAGCCCGGCCGCCGGGGTCCGGTGTCCTGACCCCGGCCTCCGGTTTCGTCCGGCGCGCCGGTTTTGCCGCGCCCGCTGTCCGTAGTACGAGACGCGGGTGTCCGTCCTTCAGATGGCGGGCGCGCATTCCTCCCGCGGGAACGGGGCGGCGCGCCCCCGGCGGCGGCCGGAAAGCGGCACTCCGCTCACATGCTGGACGAAATCGTCTCACCATCCGACACCCCGGTGACACGGCCGTCCCCCCGTCCCTACGATCGGACCCATGCACCGACAGGCGGATCTCACGAAGCGGCGGGCAGTGGACCTGTGCCGCGTCGCCGCCATGCTCTGTCGCGCTCTCTGAGCGGGATGCCCGACTCCCGTATTCCCCCCGGCCCGTTGACATCCGTCAGGGCCCTCACGTGCCGTACGCCCGTGCCTCCCCGTACCCGCGTACCCGCACCTCACCGTTCAGCTTCGCCGCACCTGCTCCGGAGGAGAAACGCATGAGCCGCAGCGACGTCCTGGTAGACGCCGACTGGGTCGAGGCCCACATCGACGACCCGAAGGTCGTCCTCGTCGAGGTGGACGAGGACACCTCGGCGTACGACAAGAACCACATCAAGAACGCCATCCGCATCGACTGGACCAAGGACCTCCAGGACCCGGTCCGCCGCGACTTCATCGACCAGGAGGGCTTCGAGAAGCTCCTCTCCGCCAAGGGCATCGCGAACGACTCCACGGTCGTCCTCTACGGCGGCAACAACAACTGGTTCGCGTCGTACGCCTTCTGGTACTTCAAGCTGTACGGCCACCAGGACGTGCGCCTGCTCGACGGCGGCCGCAAGAAGTGGGAGCTCGACTCCCGCGACCTGGTCGACGGCTCCCAGGTGCCGCAGCGCGCCGCCACCACCTACCGGGCCAAGCCGCAGGACCAGTCCATCCGCGCCTTCCGCGACGACGTCGTCGCCGCCATCGGCTCCCAGAACCTGGTCGACGTGCGCTCGCCCGACGAGTTCTCCGGCAAGCTCCTCGCCCCGGCCCACCTGCCGCAGGAGCAGTCGCAGCGCCCCGGCCACGTGCCCAGCGCCCGCAACATCCCGTGGTCGAAGAACGCCAAGGACGACGGCACCTTCAAGTCGGACGACGAGCTCAAGGCGCTGTACGCCGAGGAGGGCGTCGACCTGGCCACCGACACCATCGCGTACTGCCGCATCGGTGAGCGCTCGGCCCTGACCTGGTTCGTCCTGCACGAGCTGCTCGGCGTCGAGAACGTCAAGAACTACGACGGCTCCTGGACCGAGTACGGCTCCCTCGTCGGCGTGCCGATCGAGCTCGGCGCCAACAAGTAGTCCGCCGCCCTTCCCCCGAGACCTCTAGGAGTACCCATGTGTGGAGCCAAGGCCGGCGGCCCTGACGCTTCGACGATCAAGCCCGGTGAGACCACCATCCAGGGCCAGGTCACCCGCGACGGCGAGCCGGTGACCGGCTACGTCCGTCTCCTCGACTCGACCGGCGAGTTCACCGCGGAGGTCCCGACCTCCGCGACCGGCCAGTTCCGGTTCTACGCGGCCGAGGGCACGTGGACGGTGCGCGCCCTCGTGCCGGGCGGCACCGCCGACCGCACGGTGGTCGCCCAGCAGGGCGGCCTCGCCGAGGTCGCGATCGCCGTCTGACCGGCACCGCACGCGGGCCGGAGGGCCGCACCCCAGGGGTTGGACGCCACTGGAGGGGTGCGGCCCTCCGGCCGTACGCTGGAGGCATGTACGCGCGACGGCGTCAGGTGTACTTCGCCATGATGGGCACCTGTCTGACCCTGTTCGTCCTGGCCTGGGGCGTCGTGCGGCTCTGGTCGGTGCCCGTCGCCGTCGGCATGTGCGTGGTGGCCATGGTCATCCCGCCGCTCGCCGCGATGGCCGCCAATCGGCGCGGCCCCGACGACCGCTGGTGGGACGACCCCTCGGGGGACCCCAAGTCCGACGAGTGGTGGGACGAGCTCGACGGCAGGCACCGCCGGTAGCCGCCACCGGCGGCCGTCGTGCCACGGGTGGACACCTCACCGAGAAGGGGCCGCGCGGCCCCACTACAGTGGAGCCTGGCTCTGTACCGCCCTATCACCGCTCACCGAGGAGCACCCCGTGCTTGAGGCATTCTTCTCCGCCCTCCTTGTTCTGGTCTGCGTCGGCGTCCTCGCCTTCGCCGGTCTGACCGTGAAGAAGCTGTACCAGGGCCAGCGCTGACCCCCCACTGAAAGACCTCTGAGCGATCCCATGATCCAGATCCCGTCCGACCTGCACCCCGACCTCGTCCCCCTCGTGTGGCTCCTTGGCACCTGGGAAGGCGCGGGCGTCACCGACTTCCCCGGCGCGCAGAAGGCGAACTTCGGCCAGGAAGTCACCTTCACGCACGACGGCCGGGACTTCCTCGAGTACCACTCACACACCTGGGTGCTCGACGCCGAGGGCAACAAGACCGAGCCGCTGGAGTCCGAGTCCGGCTTCTGGCGCGTCGACAAGGACCGCAAGGTCGAGGTCGTCATGGTCCGCCAGGACGGCGTCGTCGAGGTCTGGTACGGCGAGCTCGCCGACCAGAAGCCGCAGATCGACCTCGCCACCGACGCCGTCGCCCGCACCGCCGCCTCCGGCCCGTACAGCGGCGGCAAGCGCCTCTACGGCTTCGTGAAGAGCGACCTGATGTGGGTCGGCGAGAAGCAGACCCCCGAGATCCCGCTGCGGCCGTACATGTCCGCGCAGCTCAAGAAGGTCGTCTCGCCCGAGGAGGTCGCCGAGATGGCGCGCAACCTCGGCGATCTGCCCGACGACGGCATCGCCTTCTTCAAGTAGTCCCTAGACTCGGGGGTGTGGTGAGCACCGACACCGGCGGTACGCCGGACGGCACGGCCGACGCGACTGACTCGACCGACTGGAAGAGCGACCTGCGGCAGCGCGGATACCGCCTGACGCCGCAGCGCCAGCTCGTGCTCGAAGCCGTGGACGCCCTGGAGCACGCGACCCCCGACGACATCCTCTGCGAGGTGCGCAGGACGGCGTCGGGGGTCAACATCTCCACCGTCTACCGCACCCTGGAGCTCCTGGAGGAGCTGGGCCTGGTCAGCCATGCCCACCTGGGGCACGGCGCGCCCACGTACCACCTCGCGGACCGCCACCACCACATCCACCTGGTGTGCCGGGACTGCACCGGCGTCATCGAGGCCGACGTGGCGGTCGCCGCCGAGTTCACCGACAAGCTGCGGCGGCAGTTCGGCTTCGACACCGACATGAAGCACTTCGCGATCTTCGGGCGGTGCGAGAAGTGCGGGCCGGACGGCTCCCCGGAGAAATAAACACGGCCGCCGGCGGGTCGTAGTCTTTGTGAACATGAAGAGCCCTCTGCTGTCCCTGCCCGGCGCCGTCCCCGCCGAGGGCGTGGACGAAGGCGTCGCGGCCCACTACGGCGATCTGTTCCGCGAGCAGCGCGCCCTCGCCGACGGCACCGGATTCGTCGACCTCTCGCACCGCGGCGTGCTCACCGTGACCGGCGCCGACCGGCTGAGCTGGCTGCACCTGCTGCTCACCCAGCACGTCAGCGAGCTCCCGGCGGGCCAGGCCACCGAGGCCCTGATCCTCTCCGCCAACGGCCACATCGAACACGCCCTGTACCTCGTCGACGACGGCGAGACGATGTGGGCGCACGTCGAGCCCGGCACTCAGGGCGCGCTCCTCGCGTACCTGGAGAGCATGAAGTTCTTCTACCGCGTCGAAGTCGCCGACCGCACCGACGAGTTCGCCGTCGTGCACCTGCCCGCCGGGTCGATCGGCCCCGTGCCCGAGGGCGCCGCCGTACGCGAGACCCCGCACGGCCGCGACCTCTTCCTGCCGCGCGCCGGGCTGCCCGCCTTCGCCGCGTCGCACGGGCCCGCCGCCGGGCTCCTCGCCTACGAGGCGCTGCGCGTGGAGCACCACCGGCCGCGGCTCGCCTTCGAGACCGACCACCGCACCATCCCGCACGAGCTCGGCTGGATCGGCACCGCCGTGCACCTCCAGAAGGGCTGCTACCGCGGCCAGGAGACCGTCGCCCGCGTCCAGAACCTCGGCAAGCCGCCGCGGCGCCTGGTCTTCCTCCACCTCGACGGCAGCGAGGTGCACCTGCCGGCGCACGGTACGCCGCTGCACCTCGCCGCGGACGGGCCCGACGGGCGGAAGCTCGGGTTCATCACGACGTCCGTACGCCATCACGAGCTGGGGCCGATCGCTCTGGCCCTGGTGAAGCGGAACGTGCCCGTGGACGCGGAGCTTCTCGCGGGCACCACCGCCGCGGCCCAGGAAACCGTGGTCGAGCCGTAGCCTGTGCGCGCCCCTCGTCCTCAAACGCCGGACGGGCTATTTTCCCCACCCGCCCGCCCTTACACCTGCGGTTGCTCCGCACCCCCCGACCTAGCGGCTCTCGCGTGGGTGGGTGGGAAAAACAGCCGCGCCAGCGAACATCCAGCCTGTCCGGCGTTTGAGGACAAGCGCGCCAGCGCGGGTATTTCAGCCCGTCCGGCGTTTGAGGACGAGGCGCGGAGCGCCGACAGGCTGTGAGCGGGGCCCGCAGGCCACACGGCAGGTCAGAGGTCCAGGAGCACCGTGAACGGGCCGTCGTTGGTGAGCCCCACCCGCATGGCCGCTCCAAAGCGCCCCGTGGAGACGGTCGCCCCCAGCGCCCGCAGCCGCGCCACCACCTCCTCGACCAGCGGCTCCGCCACGTCCCCGGGAGCGGCCGCGTTCCACGTGGGCCTGCGGCCCTTGCGCGCGTCCCCGTACAGGGTGAACTGGCTGATCACGAGGAGCGGCGCGTCCACGTCCGAGCAGGACTTCTCGTCGTGCAGCATCCGCAACGACCACAGCTTGCGGGCCAGTTGGGCGGCCTTCTCCTTGGTGTCGTCGTGGGTGACACCCACGAGCACGCACAGGCCCTCGCCCGTGATCTCGCCGACCGTCTCGCCGTCCACGACGACGCTCGCGCCGTCCACTCTCTGCACCACCGCTCGCATGCGGTCATCATGCCCTGCGCCCGAGCGCTGTCCGCGCGCCGGTCCAGAACCCCCCATCCGGGGCCGATTGGGGGCACTCACGCACAGAGTGGCCACGCGGGGTGGCACGATGCTCACGCGCGGTGCACCGCGCCGGCTGAGGGGACGGTAGAGCCAGATGAGCACACCCAGTACGCCAAGCGCGCCCAGGGCGAGGCAGGCCAGCGGCACAGGCGCCACCGGCGGCACGGGCGGCCTCGGCGGGACGCCGCTGCCGCGCCCGCCGGCGCAGCGCACCGACAGCCCCGTGCTGCCCGAGGTGCCCGCGCACGACCTGGCCGCGCTGCGCCTGCCCGAGCTGCGCGAGCTGCGCAGGTCCGCGCAGCAGGACGAGGCCGACCTGAGCTATGTACGACGGCTGCTCCAGGGCCGCATCGACATCCTGCGGGCCGAGACCCGGCGGCGCACGGACCCGGGGCCAGGGCCCGGCGGCGCGGGCGGGGCGGGCGCGGACGGCGCGGGGCTCGTCGTGGACCGGCTCCCGGAGATCCTCATGGACGGCCCGGCCGGGCGCCGCGCCTCGGCCCGGCACGTGACGCTGCGCACCCCGCACGGCGAGGAGTACCGCCGCCTCGCCGCCGACATGCTCGCCGAGGTCGAGCTGTCCGACCTGGCCGCCCGAACGGACGACGAGCTGCACACCGCCATGGGCCGCCTCGTGCGGTACGAGCAGCAGGTGTCCCGGCGCCGCCAGGAGACCCAGCGCACGGCCGACGATTGCAGTGCGGAGATCGCGCGCAGGTACCGTGAAGGCGAAGCACAAGTAGACGACCTGCTCGCCTGACCCTCCCGGCCCAGGCGGCCCCGAGCGCCCGGTGGACCCGGCCGCCCGCGCCGCCCCGGCCCTTCCGGGTGCGGGCGGTCCGTCGCACCACCCGCACCCCGGAAGGCCGAAGATGACGCCGACGTCCGCCGCCACCCCCGCCATACCGCCGGTCCTCGCCGAAGTCGTACGGTCCGGCTTCGTCGAGGGCAGCCATCGCGGCAGCCTGGTGCTGCTCGGGGCGGACGGCGAGGTGGAGCTCGCCCTCGGTGACGTCACGGCGCCGGTCTTCCCGCGCTCCACGAACAAGCCGATGCAGGCCGCGGCGGTGCTGCGGGCCGGGCTCGGCCTGTCCGGCGAGCGGCTCGCCCTCGCCGCCGCCAGCCACTCCGGAGAAACCTTTCACCGGGACCTCGTCCTGAAGCTGCTCACCGAGCACGGGCTGACCGCCGCGGAGCTCCAGTGCCCGCCCGACCTGCCCCTTGACCCCACCGAGGCCGAGACCTACCTGGCGGCGGGCGCCGTGCGCGACCGCGTCACCATGAACTGCTCCGGCAAGCACGCGGCGATGCTCGCGGTGTGCGACCTGAACGGCTGGGACAAGGAGACCTACCTCGACCCCGGCCACCCGCTCCAGCGCCTCGTCCACGACGTGATCGAGGAGGCGGCTGGCGAGCCGGTGGCCGCCGTCGGCACGGACGGCTGCGGGGCGCCCCTGATGGCGATCTCCCTCACCGGCCTGGCCCGCGCCTACCGGCACTTCGTCCTGGCCGCGCCCGGCACCCCCGAGCGCCGCGTCGCGGACGCCATGCGGGCCCACCCCGAGTACGTGGCCGGGACGCGGCGGCCCGACACCTGGCTGATGCGGGAGGTGCCCGGGGTGCTCTCCAAGATGGGCGCGGAGGCCGTGCAGGCCGTGGCCCTGCCGGACGGCCGCGCCCTCGCCTTCAAGATCGACGACGGCGCGACGCGCGCCCTTGGGCCGGTCCTGGCCCGCGCTCTGCGGCGGGTGGGCGTGGACTCGCCGGTGCTGGAGCGGGTGGGGGAGGCGGCGTTGCTGGGTGGAGGGGTGCCGGTGGGGGAGATCAGGGCGGTGTTCTAGGGCGCGGGTGGGGGTTCGCCGCGGAGCGGCGGAGATTCGGGGGCGGTGCCTGGCGCAGCCGCGAGTCACGGGCGGGTGGGTGGGAGACCCCGCCGCGGAGCGGCGGCGCGGGCCCAGCGGACTTGGCGGCGCCCGGACACCGGCCCCGGCGCGGAGCGCCGGAGAGACGTGAGTGCCGCGGAGCGGCGGGCCCTGAACCCGCCGCCCCGCGGCTGGGGCACCCCCGCCCCGTCCAACGGCTGACCGAACTCCCGGCTCCCCTCCGGATGAGAGCCCGATCAGCCCATCTGTGTGTGCGGCAGAACCAACCCCCGGGAGCGGGCCGACCATGTCGCCCAAGTTGGCTACCAACTCAAACTAAGTTATCTCCGCGCTGGCGCGTCTTATAACCACCTCCTTGGTAACTCCCCAAAGATGGCGGGAAGTTGTACTGTTTGGTTGTGAGTACGGACCAAGCCTCCGTCAACGAGCGGAAGAGGCCGAGCATGCCTGGGCACCGCTCTCACCAGGACGTGGCCGACGAGCTGCGCGACCGGATCAGGTCCGGTCTGCTGCGCCCCGGCCAGCGCATGCCCACGCAGGCGGAGCTGGCGTCCGAGTTCGGAGTCGAGCGGGGCGCGGTGCGCCAGGCCCTGCGCATCCTGCAGGGCGAGCACCTGCTGGCGAACGTGTCCAAGGGCAGCCCGGCGACGGTCGCGGTCCCCACGGCGCCGGGCCCCCAAGAGGTGGGCCCGCAGCCCACCATGGTCGGTCTCGCGCCCCGCATCGCCGCGGCGTTCCAGGCGCCGCACGTGGAGATCGACGCGCTGTGCCTGACGTCGATCTCCCTGACGATGGCGATCGCCGAACCGCTGCGGCAGATCCACGCCGGAGGGCTGAAACCGGCCAAGGTCGACGTGCGGGTGCTCCTTCCGAGCCGCGACATCGACCTGGCCTTCCCCGCGCCCGTGGAGGGCGCGGACGCCTCCGGGTACGTCCACCGCCGCTGGCTGGATCAGCGCAACGCACAGGGCCAGGTCCTCCGCCACAACCTCCTGACGCTGCGCACGACGCACGGCGTCGACGTGAGCGTGGAGTTCCGGGCCCTGCCATTCACGCCGCCCGTGAAGCTCTATCTGCTGAACGGCTCCGAGGCGCTGTTCGCGTACTACACCCTGACCAAGCGGGGCGAGGAAGTCGGCCAGGAGTACCTGGAGATGTGGGACGCGCAGGGGACGCAGTCGATGCTGTTCCCCTTCCAGCAGGGCGACGGGCTGCGGGACACGACGTTCGTGGAACAGTCCCACCTGTGGTTCAACGCCCTGTGGAACACGATCAGCCGGGACTTGAGGCTGAACCCGGGCCCTTAGGGCGTGGGCGCGGGCCCCGTCACAGAGCGGGCCCCGTCAGAGCGCGGGCCCCGCCACCATCAGGGCGAGCACGGCCGCGCCCAGGGAGCTGCACGTGGTGTTCCTCGACTTGACGCCCACCGTCAGCAGGAGCAGCCCGACGATGCCGAGGGTTCCGTACTTCCACTGCACGAGCTGCTCGACGGCGACCGCGAACACGGCTGCGAGGACAGCGATGGTCGGCATGATGGTTCCCCCTTCTGCCATCTTGGATGAGTTGGCTGCCAACTCACTAGAGTTGTCCCCACTTGGTGGGTATCCATAAACAACTATCCGTCAACTCCCACAAGATGGTGGGGAGTTGTATCGTCTGGTCGTGACCAAGGAGAACGGTGCAGTGACCGGCAGCAGCAAGCCCTCCCCTCAGGACATCGCCGACGCCCTGCGTGACCGCATCCGGACCGGCACCCTCAAGCCGGGCGACCGGCTGCCGACCCAGGCCAGGATCGCCGAGGAGTTCGGCGTCGAACGCGGCACGGTGCGCCAGGCCCTGAACCGGCTCCAGGGCGACGGCCTCCTCAACCACGTGAGCAAGGGCAGCCCGCCCCGGGTGGCCGCGCCCGCGCCCCCCGCCGAGTCCCCCACCCCGGAGCCGCAGCCGTCGATGGTGGCCCTCGGGCCGCGCCTGGTGGAGGCGTTCAAGGAGCCGCGGGTGCGCGTGGACGTGGTCTCGTTCACGGCGGAGACCCTGATGAACGCCCTCAGCGAGCCGATCCGCCAGATCCACGCGGGCCTGCTGCGCCCCCGGTCCATCGACTTCCGCATCCTGCTGCCGAGCCGAGACATCCAGCTGGCCTTCCAGATCCCGGTGGCGGACGAACTCCCGGCGGCGGACGAGGACGCCCAGGAGACCCGGCTGCGCCAGCAGCAGAGCCGCCTGCACGAGCGCTGGCTGCAACAGCGCAACGCGCAGGGCCAGGTCCTGCGCCACAACCTCCTCACGCTGCGAGGCGCCCCGCACAGCGTCGACGTCCGCGTCACGTTCCGGGCGCTGCCCTTCACGCCGCCCGTGAAGCTCTACGTACTCAACGGACACGAGGCGCTCCTCGCGTACTACACGCCGGAGCGCGACCAGGTGGAGCTGGACAGGGACGGCGGCGAGACCGTGGAGCTCTACGACATCGGAGGTCTCAAGGCGCCCCTCTTCTCCTTCACCGACGGCGCCAGCCCTCGCGACACCGGTTTCGTGCGCGAATCCCAGAAGTGGTTCGACGCGCTCTGGGAAACGATCACGACGGACCTAACACTCTCTTAGGTGACTTCTGACACGAGTGATCCGACCGAAGATCCGACCGAGGACCTCCGCGAGCTGGTCGCCGCCGTCCGGTTCGTGCTCTTCGACTTCGACGGCCCCATCTGCCGCCTGTTCGCCGGGCACTCGGCGCAGGACGTGGCCCGCGAGCAGGTCCGCTGGCTGGAGGAGCGCGGGCTGCACGGGCTGCTCACCAACGGCGTACGGGAGGAGCCCGACCCGTACGTCGTGCTGCGCGCCGTCCACCGCCGTCAGCCCCACAGCGACCTCGTCTTCGAACTGGAGGAACGCCTCACCCACGAGGAGCGGAAAGCGGTCGCCTCGGCGTGGCCGACGGAGTACGCCGACGCCCTGATACGCACCTGGTCGGCCGTCGGCGTGCGCCTCGCCATCACCACGAACAACTCCCCGAGCGCCGTGACCACTTATCTCTCCGGCCGTGACCTGCTCGGCTGCTTCTGGCCGCACATCTACGGCCGCACGAAGAACCTGTGGCTGCTGAAGCCGGACCCCTACTGCGTCCAGCGCGCCCTGACCGCGATGGGGGCCGCTCCCGCGGACACCCTGATGATCGGAGACGCCCCCTCCGACTTCCAGGCGGCCCGCGCCGCGGGCGTCCACTTCCTCGGCTACGCCCGCAACGACCACAAGGAACACCTGCTCCGCGAGGCAGGCGCCGAGCGGACCGTGTCCTCGATGCTCCCGCTGCTCGCCGTGCTCCTGGAGCGCGGCTGAACATTGAACATCATTGAACATGCCGTCCACATCGTGACATTCACGTGGATCGCCTGGTTCTGGGCACTACTCTGCGGCCCTCGCACTACCGTCCGCTCGTGCCCCACAGCACGGCGCTCGTCCTCACTCAGCCAAAGCCCACGGGAGTGGCCATGTCCGTCACGCCATCGGGATCCGCGTCCGGCCCGCCCCAGCCCACGACCGGCCCGCCGGAGGACCGCCGCGTGCGCAGGCTGCACGTGGCCGTCGTGCTCCTGTCGGCGGTGCTCGTCGGCCTGGTCGCGGGCATCTTCGCCTACGCCGCCGGGGGCCAGGGCTTCTACGCGGCGACCGGGGTCGGCGCCTCGGCGACGGTCGCCGCGATCACCGTGGCCTTCGTGGTGATGAGCTACGTCCGCAAGGAGTGAGCGCGGCCGGTGACGTGCGGGTTTGCGACGCAAGGATGTGCCAGGTGTCCACATCGTGGCCCGCGGACAGAACCGTTCTTCCGCCGCTCTATCATCCGGCCATGTCGCCGCTATCGCCGTCCGGCAGACCCGTCGGGGTGCCCCTGGCGCCCCCCGGCCGTCTGGCCGCCCGCCGGGCGCGGCTGGTGCGCCGCCTCGCCGACGATCACCTGAAGCGCCCCGACGGGCAGATGGTGATCGGCCACCACAACGAGAACTACATCGTGCCCCTCGGCTGGCGGCTCGCCCTGCTGCTGCGGACCATGCCCTTTCGCGCGCGCGTGAAGTGCCGTACGCCGCTGGCGGCCGTCGAGGTCGTGCCGCGTGTGTGGCCGAACGAGAACAGCCTCCTCGACGTCGTGGCCCGGCACCTGCCGGAAGTCCCGCGCTGCCTGGTCGACTTCGGCGCCTGGTCGATGCACGCCTACCACGCGGGCAGCCCGCTGTCACAGGCCGTCCCCACGGGCCCGGTCCCGGAGCGGCTCCTCGACGAGCTCGCGGAGTTCTTCGCGCGGACCGCCGCCGTACCGAAGGACGAGCTGCCGCCCCTGCCCCCCGACTGGCCCGCCGACGGCGACAGCACCGGCTTCCTCGACTGGCTCGTCGACTTCACCGAGCGGCGCGTGCACCGCCCGAACCGGGCGCACTTCGACGTGCTCTTCGAGGCCCTCGGCATCCAGCGGCACGTCATGACCGGCTTCAAGCACGACAGCGCCGGTCTCACCCGGCGCCCGTTCTGCCTCCTGCACACCGACGTGCACCGCGCGAACATCATCGTGGACCGCCGTGAACTCGCCGTCATCGACTGGGAACTGGCCCTGTACGGAGACCCGCTGCACGACCTCGCCACCCATGTCGTCCGCATGGACTACGACAAGGAGCAGCAGGACCTCATGCCCCGCCTGTGGCGGGCGGCGATGGAGCGCGCGGGCCTCGGCGAGCTGACCGCAGGGCTCGACACCGACCTCCAGGTGTACCTGGACTTCGAGTACGCCCAGTCCGTGTTCCCCGACATCATGCGCGCGGCCCTGTCCCTGCCCGACGCGGCCACCGTCGAGGACTACTGGCTCGCGGCCGCGCCGGTGTGCGCGGCGTTGCGACGCGCCGCCGAGCCCCTGAAGCTGGAGAGGGCCCCGGACCGGATCCAGGCGGCGGCCGCGCTGCGCGAGTGGCACGGGGCCCTGCGCGGGGCCGCTGCCCTGCTGCCCGACCTGGCGACGGACGGAGAGCGGTGACGGGGGAACGGACGGTGGGAAAGGGCACGGCCGAACTGGCGGAGCTGGCCGAGTGGTTCGCCTTCCCCGGAGCGCGCTGCGTGCTCTTCGACTTCGACGGGCCCCTGTGCCGTCTCTTCCCCGGCGGCACCTCGGAGCGGGTGGCCCGGGAGCTGCGGGCCGTCGCCGGGGCCCGCGCGGTGCGCGGCGCGCTGAGTGCCGCGGAGGCCTCCTCCATCGACCCGCACCTCGTGCTGCGGGCCCTGAGCCGCGCCGGGGCCGGTGCCGCGCTTCTCGCCCTGCTCGAACAGCGCCTCACCGAGGGCGAGGTGGCCGCGGTCCCCGACGCCCTGCCCACCCCGTACGCCGTGCGGCTCGTGCGGTCGCTGCGCGCGGCGGGCCACCGCCTCGCCGTGGTGACGAACAACGCCCCGCGCGCGGTCGCCGCGTATCTGAACCGTCCCGATGTGCGGCTCGCGGACGCCTTCGGACCCCACGTCCACGGCCGGACCGACCGCCCCGACCTGCTCAAACCGCATCCCGACAGCCTGGAGCGCGCGCTGCGCGCCCTGGACGCCAAGCCCGTCGACACCCTGATGATCGGCGACACCGTGGCCGACCTCGACGCGTCGCGCCGCGCCGACGTGCGGTTCTTCGTCGGCTACGCCCGCAACGAGGACAAGGCCGCGCCGCTGCGGGCGGCGGGCGCGGAGTTCGTCGTCGACTCGCTCGCGCCGCTGCTCGACCTGGTGCCGAGGTCTTCCTAACCGCCCCCCGCCGCCGTCACCATGACCTCGGCACCGTACGAGGGTCTCGACGTTCGGCTTTCGGGTTTCGGGTTTCGGCTTTCGGGTTTCGAGGGCGACTTGGTGAGTGACGACCGTACGGCTTGGGAGCGGGTGCGGCAGGGGTGGGCCCGGGCCGAGTCCGTGGTGATCCGCGCGCTGCTGCTGTCCGTGGTGGGCCTTTCGCTGGCGGCGCAGTTCGTCAGGCCGGTGGGCGACGCCCTCGAGGACAAGGTGTATCTGGGCGGGGCCGTCGTCACGCTGGTGGGCTATGTGCTGTTCGACGAGGTGCGGCGGCTGCGCGAGTCCGCGGGCCCGGCGGCCCGGCAGGTGGTGCTCGCGGGCGACCTGGGCGGCTACTTCCAGGAGGCGCTGCCCCGCGACCCCCGCATCGACGCCATCGGCTTCACCGGTGAGACCGTCGTCGAGCAGCTCAAGCGGTGCCTGGAACCGCGGGATCTGGCGGGGCATCCGCACGTCCGGCTGCGGATCATCGTGCCGGACTTCACCAAGCCGATGGAGATTCCAGGACGCGTGAACGCGCGGGGCAAGGCCGAGGACGACGAGGAGCTGCGGGGCGACCTCCTGGCGAAGATCGTCGGGTACGCGGGCGACATGGGCGCGCTGAGCCACGCGCTGCGGGAGAGCGGCCGGGCGCGCCTCGACGTGGAGTTCCGCGCGCTGCACATCACGCCGCTGCTGAAGTTCTGTCTGATCGGGCGCGAGCAGCTCTTCGACGGGATCTACGACCAGGTGCGGGCGGCGCCCGCGCGCAGGGGCCCGGAGCGGCAGGTGCTCGACCTGATGGGGTACGACGCCGCCCTGGCGTACGCGCACATCGACGCCGGGGCCGAGGCCAGGGAGAAGATCCGGCACCGGGGGCTGCTCTTCGACACGCTGTGGGGGCTGGCCCGGCCGCTTCCCACACGTACCGCCTGAGCTCCTTACGCGTACCGCCTGAGTTTCTACGCGTACCGCGTGAGCCCCGCGTCCAGCTGGTCGAAGGCCGTGTTCGCCGCCGCCACCGCGTCCGCCTGGATGTCGGCCGCGCGCTCGCCCGCCTCGATCCGCCGCCAGTTCTCCAGGGCGAGCACGCGCTGGACGGCCAGGATCTGGGCGGCGGCGATCCGGGCGTCGAGGCTGGCCTCGCCGAGGGCGGCGGCCAGGGCCCGCTCCATCCGGTCCTGGTACGGGTACAGGCGCGCCACCAGGGCCGGGGTGCCGTAGAGCAGGTGGTGGAAGGCGAGGACCTCGGGGGCGTCGCACAGGCCCGTCACCGGGTCGTGGCGGGTGAGGCCGTCCAGGAAGCGGGCGCGCAGGGCCGCCAGCGGGGAGAGGTCCGCGCGGTCGGCGACCACGCGCGCCGCCTCGTCCTCGTGGTCGGCGAAGCGGTGGACGACGAGGTCCTCCTTGGCCGGGAAGTACCGGAACAGGGTCGGTTTGGAGACCTCCGCGGCGGCGGCCACCTCCGCGACCGAGACCTTGTCGAAGCCGCGCTCCAGGAACAGCGCGATCGCCGTGTCGGAGATCGCCTGGCGCGTGCGCCGCTTCTTCAGCTGCCGCAGGCCTAGGGGGGCCGCATCCGGGGTGGTCGGGGTGGTCGGGGTGGTCGGGGTGGTCGGGGTGGTCGGGGTGGTCGGGGTGGTCGGGGTGGTCGGGGTGGTCATGGGGGCAGTCTAGCGGAGGGTGAGCCACGGTAATAAATGTAACTCGGTAACGTTTTATTGGTACGGTCGGCGCATGACGACCTCCGACGCCGCCGCGCCCGCGGCCGACACCCTCGAGACCGCCCTCGCCGACGAACGCGCCTACCACGACCTCTGCCGCGCCGCCCTCGCCGCCATGGTCGACGGCGCCCAGGAACACGTCATCAGCGGCGAGCACGTCGCCGCGTCCGGCGCCGACGCCGAAGTGCTCGGCTACCAGCTGCGCAGCAAGGCCAAGGAGATGCGCGAACTCCCCGAGGCGCCGCTCTACTTCGGGCGGCTCGACTTCGACCCCGACGCCCCCGAGGCGGGCGACCACCGCGGCCAGCGCTACCACATCGGGCGGCTGCGGATCACCGAGGACCCGGCGGCCCCGCCGCTCGTCGTCGACTGGCGCGCGCCCGTGTCCCGCGCCTTCTACCAGGCGGGCGCCCGCGACCCGCGCGGCGTGGCCGTGCGCCGCCGCTTCGGCTGGGCCCCCGGCAGCAAGGGCGAATCCGCCGACCTCACCGGCCTTGAGGACGAGCACCTGGCCTCCGGCGAGGCCGGGGCGCCGAGCCGCATCGTCGCCGGGGAGATCGAGCGGCCCCGCGTCGGCCCGATGCGGGACATCGCCGCCACCATCCAGCCCGAACAGGACGACCTCGTGCGCGGCCTGCTCACCGAGACCGTGTGCGTCCAGGGCGCGCCCGGCACCGGCAAGACCGCCGTCGGGCTGCACCGCGCCGCGTACCTGCTCTACACGCACCCCCAGCGCGTGCGCCGCTCCGGGCTGCTCATCCTCGGCCCCAACCGCACCTTCCTGCGGTACATCGCCGAGGTCCTGCCCTCGCTCGGCGAGAGCGGCGTGCGCCAGGCCACCGTCCTGGACGAGATCGCCCGCCAGCCCGTGCGCGGGCACGACGACGAGGCGGCCGCCGCCGTCAAGCACGACGCCCGCATGGCGGAGGTCCTGCGCCGGGCGCTGTACGCGCGCGTGACGCCGGTCGCGGAGCCGCTCGCCGTGCCGGACGGCTCGTACCGCTGGCGGGTGTCCGCCCACGACCTGGAGCGGATCGTCGCCGACGTCCGCGCGGAGGAGCCGCCGTACGACACCGGCCGCGAACGCGTCCGCACCCGCGCCGTGCGGCACCTCCAGGAGCAGGCCGAGCGGCGCTCCGGTCCGGTGAACAACACCTGGCTGCAGCGGATCTCCCGGGCCCGGCCCGTCTCCGCCTTCGTCGACGCCACCTGGCCCAAGGCCCGCCCCGAGGAAGTCCTCGCCCACCTCCTGACGGACGCCGAGGCGCTGGCGGACGCGGCGGACGGGCTGCTCACCCCCGAGGAGCAGCGGGCGATCCGCTGGCCGAGGCCGCCGCGCTCGTACAAGTCCGCCCGGTGGTCGGCCGCCGACCTGGTGCTCCTCGACGAGCTCGCCGGTCTCGTCGAACGGCCCGAGGGCTACGGCCACATCGTGGTCGACGAGGCGCAGGACCTCTCGCCGATGGAGTGCCGCGCGATCGCCCGCCGCGCCGGGTTCGGCTCGCTCACGGTCCTCGGCGACCTCGCCCAGGGCACCACCCCGTGGGCCGCCCGCTCCTGGCCCGAGCTCCTGGCCCACCTCGGCAAGCCGGACGCCGCGGTCACCGCGCTCACCACCGGGTTCCGCGTGCCGCGCGCCATCGTGGAGCTCGCCAACCAGCTGCTCGACGGGCTCGGCGTGGACGTGCCGCCCGCCCGCTCCCTGCGCCACGACGGCGAGTTGACCGTCCGCCGCGCCGACTCCGCTGACGACGTCGTGGCCGCCGCCGTGGCCGCCGTGCGCGCCGCGCTCGCCCGCGAGGGCTCCATCGGCGTCATCGCCGCCGACGGCGCCACCGACGCCCTGAGCGCCGCCCTCACCCGCGCGGGCATCGAGGCGGCGGGCCCCGACGAGCTCGGCGCCCGCGTCACCGTCCTGCCCGCCTCGATGGCCAAGGGCCTGGAGTACGACCACGTGGTGGCCGTCGAACCCGCCGCGATCGCGGCGGCGGAGCGGCGCGGGCTCCACCGCCTGTACGTGGTGCTCACCCGCGCGGTGTCCCGCCTGGACGTCGTGCACGGCGCGCGGCTGCCGTGGCAGACGGCCTGACGCCCGCCTGACGGGCCGCGTCGGGGCGGGGCGCGTCGGGGCGGGCGCGCGCCCCCGGCGCGGCTACGTTGGCGCCCATGAGCCCCCGCAACCCGCACGCCGACACCCTGACCACGGCTCCCGGCGGCCGCAGCGCGCTGCGCATGGAGCGCCGCGTCGCCCACCCGCCCGCGGCCCTCTGGGCGGCCCTGACCCGGCCCGAGCGCCTGGCGCGCTGGTTCCCCTGCGAGGTACGCGCACAGCCGCGCCCCGGCGCCGCGATGACCTTCGTGTTCCCCCAAGAGGGCGCGCCCGCCGTGGAGATGACCGGCACGGTCACCGACGCCGAGGAGCCGACGCTGTACGCGTACACCTGGGGCGAGGACCACCTGCGCTGGGAGGTCGCGCCGGACGCGGACACCGGCGGCTCGCTGCTCACCCTCGTCCACACCTTCGCCGACCGCTTCGGCGCCCCGAGCTTCGCCGCCGGCTGGCACCTGTGCGTCAGCGCGCTCGGCGAGCACCTGAACGGCGCCGCACCGGACGGCGCCCCCGACACGGGCGAGCTGCACGAGGCGTACCTGGAGCAGTTCGACCTCGGCCGCGGCGAGCTCACCGCCGACGGCGCCGTCCGCTTCGAACGCCAGCTGGTGCGCCCCGCCGCCGCCGTGTGGGCCGCGCTGACCGAGGGCGACGAGGTGGTGGCGGGCGCCGAGGCCCCCGAGGGGTTCGTGGCGGACGGCGTCCTCGCCGGGGCCGTCACCGAGGTGCGCGCCCCGGACCTGGTGGCGTACGAGGTCCCGGGCGGCGGCGCGGTCCGCTGGGACCTGCGCCCGGGCACCGGTTACGGCCCCCGCCTGCTCCTCACGCACACCGCGCCCGCCGACCCGGAGACCGCCCGCGCCGCGTGGCACGCGCACGTGGAACGGCTCGCGGGGCGGCTCCTGGAGACGTGAGGGACTGGGTTTTCCAGCCCCTCCGGCGTTTGAGGAGCGGGGTCTGGGGCGGAGCCCCAGTTCGGGAAGGGGCGGGCCTGGGGCGCACCGCGAGTCCGGCGATCACGCCCCACCGTGCGGGTTCGCCACCGCGCCCTCCGTGCTGAGCAGCACCACCGTCGCGCCCGGGCCGACCCCCAGGACGGCCGCGCGCTCCTTCGCCCCCGCGCCGGTGAGCGCGGCGCGGGCGCCCGCGAGGGACGCGGCGCCGCACGGCCCGCTGGAGACGCCGAGCGCGGCCAGGTCCCGCGCGGCCCCGGCGGCCTCGGCGTCCGTCACCGCGGTGGCCGCGTCGAGCCCCGCGCGCAGGTGGGGCCAGGCGAGCGTGGAGAGCGTGCCGCAGTTCAGGCCCGCCATCGCCGTCTCGCGCGTGGCCACGGTGACCGGCTCCCCGCGCGTGAGGCTCGCCAGGGCGGGCGCCGCCGCCGTGGGCTCCACCGCGAGCAGCGCCGCGCGCCGCCCGTCCTGACGGGACCGGTGGTGGGTGACGGCGGCCTGCGCGAGCGACCCCACCCCGACGGGCACCACGACCAGGCCGGGCGCCTGAGCCCCGGCGGCGGCCAGCTGCTCGTCGACCTCGGCGAACAGCGTCGAGTACCCCTCCACGATCAGCGCGGGCACCTCCTCGTACCCGGGCCAGGCCGTGTCCTGTACGAGCACCGCGCGCCCGTCGGCGGCCGCCGACGCGGCGGCCTCGCGCACCGCCCGGTCGTAGTCGCCGTCGACCCGCGTGACCCGGGCGCCCTCGCCCTCGATCGCGGCGGCCGCCCCCGGGTGCACCCCGCCCGACACGAAGACGTGGGCGGCGTGCCCGAGCCGCCGCGCCTCGCGGGCCACCGCGCGCCCGTGGTTGCCGTCCGTCGCGGTGACGAGGACCGCGCGCTCCCCGCGCCCCTCGACGAGGCGGTGCACGGCCCAGGACGCGCCGAGCGCCTTGAACGCGGGCAGCCCGAGCCGCGCCGACTCGTCCTTGACGAAGACCCGGCCGACCCCCAACTCGGCGGCCAGCGCGGGGAGTTCCGTCAGGGGTGTGGGCGCGTAGCCGGGCAGCGCGGCGTGGAAGGCGCGGACCGCGTCCGGGGCGGGGGCGCAGGACCAGGCGCGGGCGGCGGGGCGGGCGAACCAGGGGGTCTCGGTCATGGGGGTCTCAGTCACGGGGGTCTCAGTCATGGGCTCACCCTGCGGCCCGTCGGAACCATCGGTCCAGCACATGTTTCCGACCTATATTCATCAGGAATTCCGAAGGGACGTGAGCCCGCCCGCCGAGCCCCGGAGCGCCGCCATGTACGACCTGCACCGTCTGCGCCTGCTGCGCGAGCTGAAGCACCGCGGCACCCTCGCCGCCGTCGCCGCCGCCCTCTCGTACAGCCCCTCCTCGATCTCGCAGCAGCTCTCCCAGCTGGAGGCCGAGGTGGGTGTGGAGCTCCTGGAGCCCGTCGGGCGGCGGGTGCGGCTCACCGCGCAGGCCGAGATCCTCGTCGGCCACACCGAGGCGCTCCTGGAGCGCCTGGAGCGCGCCGAGGCCGACCTCGCCGCCTCCCTCACCGCGCTCACCGGCACCCTGCGCGTCGCCGCCTTCCAGACCGCCGCCCTCACGCTCGTGCCCGCCGCCCTCACCCTGCTGCGCGCCGCCCACCCCGGGCTGCGCGTCCACGTGAGCCAGCTGGAGCCGGAGACGGCCATCCCGGCGCTGCTCGCCCGGGACTTCGACCTGGTCGTGGCGGAGGAGTACCCGGGCGGTGCCGAGCCGCGCCCAGACGTCCTGGAGCAGGAGGAGCTGTGCCGCGACCCGCTGCGGCTCGCCCTGCCCGGGCCCGCCGTGGACGACGATCCGCGCACCGGCCCCCGGTCCCTGTCCGGGCACCCCTGGGTCATGGAGCCCGAGGGCACCGCGGCCCGGCGCTGGGCGATGACGCTGTGCCGGGAGGCCGGGTTCGAGCCCGACGTGCGGTTCGAGTCCACCGACCTGCTGGTCCATCTGCGCCTGGCCGAGCAGGGGCACGCGGCCGCGTTCCTGCCGGACCTGGTGTGGGGCGCGGCGGCGTTCCCCGCCGCGCGGCCGGCCATCACGCTGCGGGACCTGCCGGAGGACCAGGGCGCGCGCCGGATCTTCACCGTCGTGCGCCGGGGCAGCAGCCGCCATCCCGCGGCGCGGGCGGTCCGGCGGGCACTGCGGGACGCGGCCTGCGGCGCGACGCCGCTGGCGCGGTGACGCCTCGTCAGGTCCCTTGCCCCCGGTAGGCACCCCGTGGCACCCCATGGCGCCGCCTGACCCCCGATGGCTCCGGATGGCTCCTCGTGGCTCCCAAGTGGCACCCATTGGCACGCTGACCGGCCCCTCCGTGGCCCGAAGTGGCGCCAGGTGCCATGCGTCCGGCCCTCTTGATCCCGTATCGAGGGCCCCTAATGCCGCTCTGACGCCGCTGGCGCGGGCCGCACCCGGCGCCACTCAGATCACGTATCCCCAGGTCAAGTGGTGTTCTAGCGAGGGCGTAAACGCGGCGTGAACCCTACTTCACCCCCCGTGGCACCATGCGTGCGCCAAGGGGGGTTGCGTTGGCGCCATGGTGATGCCATGCTGGCGTCATGGACCTCAGGGCTCCAGGAGCTGGGCACTCCGGTCCGCCGGAGTGAAGCACCACAGACATCTCACAACCTCATCCGCCCCACCCGGCGGACGCGCGCCCGCAGCCCAGGACAGGACGGCCATGCCTACCTTCGACACCCCCGAACCCCTCTCCGCCACCGTCGAGTTCGAGAGCGGTACGGCCAGGATCTCCGCGAGCAAGCGCCTCGACACGGTCGTCTCGATCCTCCCGGCCGACGACCGCGAGGAGGCCGACGTGACGATGGCCGAGCAGGTCCAGGTCACCTGCGCGGACGGCCACCTGGCGATCCGGGGTCCGAAGAAGCGCTCGATGTTCGGCAAGGTCGGCTCGATCAGCGTCACCATCGAGCTCCCGGCCGGGTCCGACGTCCGGGCGGCGGCACCGGTGGGCGCCTTCACCGCCGAGGGCCGCCTCGGCGACAGCAGGATCGAGTCGATAGCGGGTGACATCCGCGTCGCCGAGGCCGCCGCGGCCTTCCTCAGGACCGGCCACGGCGACATCCACCTGGACCGCGCCACCGGGGACGCCGAGGTCGAGGCCGCGGGCCGGGTCGACATCGGCACCGTCACGGGCTCCGCCACCGTCAAGAACCTCCTCGGCGACACCACCATCGGCGAGGTCACCGGCGAGCTGTTCGTCTCCGCCACCAACGGCCGCACCACCGTGGGCGTCGCCCACGCCGGGGTGGACGGCATGTCGGAGAGCGGCAGCATCAGCATCGGCGACGTGGCCCGCGGCGAGGTCTCCCTCCAGGCCTCCACGGGCGACCTGGAGGTCGGCATCCGCCCCTCAAGCACCGCCTGGCTCGACGTGGAGTCCCAGACGGGCGCCGTGCGCAACGCCCTCGGCGCCACCGCGGGCCCCGGAGCGGACGCCGAGACCGTCAAGGTCCGCGCCCACACCGGCGTCGGAAACATCGTCATCCGCCGCGCGGCCGCGCCCACGGGCACGTGACACCCGGCCCATGACACCCCCGCTCACGCCCCCCACCACAGGCTTCGACACACCGATGGCTTCGACACACCCACGGAAAGAAAGTAAGGAGGCGGCACGATGACTGCCACCACTGGTTTGACCGCCCTGCCGAAGGGGATCTCCGCCCAGGGGCTGCGCAAGTCGTACGGCGACAAGCTCGTCCTCGACGGGATCGACGTACAGGTCCCGGAGGGCAAGGTCTTCGCGCTCCTTGGCCCGAACGGCGCGGGCAAGACCACCACCGTCCAGATCCTGACCACGCTGATCTCGCACGACGGCGGCTCGGCCCAGGTCGCGGGCCACGACGTGGACAAGGACCCCGACGGGGTGCGCAGGTCCATCGGTGTCACCGGTCAGTTCGCCGCCGTGGACGGTCTGCTCACGGCGGAGGAGAACCTGCTCCTGATCGCGGACCTGCTCC
>NZ_JBWKEY010000027.1:0-10158 GCF_056435225.1 Streptomyces sp. NPDC043996
TCGCAAGGCCCGCTGCAGCCCCAGCCGCATCAGCCGAACCGTCGCCGCTGTTCATGCCGTCGAGATCGCGTGGCACTCAGGATGAGAAGCCTTCAGTGAGGGACTCATTGAGGGACTCAGCGGGAGATCCAGTCGGGGACTCGGCGCAGACCTCGGTGAGGGCTTCAGCGGCCCTTACGGATCACTGAGAAGGACGCGCCCGCCGAAGCCTCACCCGCCCACGGCACGCACGTACGCACATGGCGAAGGCCCCGCCCCCTGTCGCAGGGGGCGGGGCCTTCGCCATGTGCGTACGTGCGTGCCGAGCGGTGCGCTCAGCGCGACCGTCAGTGTGCCGCCGGAACGAACGGCGCCAGTTCCGCCGCCAGTTCCTCGTGCACCCGCGCCTTGAGCAAGGTGCCCTCGGCGGTGTGCTCCTCGGAGAGCACCTCGCCGTCGGAGTGGGTGCGTGCGACGAGCTTGCCGTGGGTGTACGGCACGAGGGCCTCGATCTCGACCTCGGGCCGCGGCAGTTCCGCGTCGATGATGCCGAGCAGTTCCTCGATGCCCTCGCCGGTGCGGGCGGAGACCGCGATCGCGTGCCGCTGCGTGCGCAGCAGCCGCTGGAGGGTCAGCGGGTCGGCCGCGTCCGCCTTGTTGATCACCACGATCTCGGGGACGTCCGTGGCGCCCACCTCGCGGATCACCTCGCGCACGGCGGCGAGCTGCTCCTCCGGGGCGGGGTGCGAACCGTCCACCACGTGCAAGATCAGGTCGGACTCGCCGACCTCCTCCATCGTGGAGCGGAACGCCTCGACGAGGTGGTGCGGCAGGTGGCGGACGAATCCGACCGTGTCCGCCAGGGTGTACAGGCGGCCGCTCGGCGTCTCGGCCCTGCGGACGGTCGGGTCGAGGGTGGCGAACAGCGCGTTCTCCACCAGCACACCCGCGCCCGTGAGGCGGTTGAGCAGCGAGGACTTGCCCGCGTTGGTGTACCCGGCGATGGCGACCGAGGGCACCTTGTTGCGCTTGCGCTCCTGGCGCTTGATCTCGCGGCCCGTCTTCATCTCCGCGATCTCCCGGCGCATCTTCGCCATCTTCTCGCGGATCCGTCGCCGGTCCGTCTCGATCTTGGTCTCACCGGGGCCACGGGTGGCGAGGCCGCCGCCCTTGCCGCCGCCCATCTGCCGGGACAGCGACTGACCCCAGCCGCGGAGCCTGGGCAGCATGTACTGCATCTGGGCCAGGGCGACCTGGGCCTTGCCCTCTCGGGACTTGGCGTGCTGGGCGAAGATGTCGAGGATCAGGGCGGTCCGGTCGATCACCTTGACCTTCACGACGTCTTCGAGGTGGATGAGCTGACCGGGGCTGAGCTCGCCGTCGCACACGACCGTGTCCGCACCGGTCTCGACGACGATGTCGCGCAGCTCCAGGGCCTTGCCGGATCCGATGTACGTCGCCGGGTCCGGCTTGTCGCGGCGCTGGACGACGCCGTCGAGGACGAGGGCGCCCGCGGTCTCCGCGAGGGCGGCGAGCTCGGCGAGGGAGTTGTCCGCGTCCTGCGCCGTCCCCGAGGTCCAGACTCCGACGAGGACCACGCGCTCCAGGCGGAGCTGGCGATACTCGACTTCGGTGACGTCCTCGAGCTCGGTGGAGAGGCCCGCTACGCGGCGCAGAGCCGCTCGCTCGGCGCGGTCGAGCTGTTCGCCGTCCCGCTCTCCGTCGATCTCGTGGCTCCAGGCGACGTCCTCTTCCATCAGGGCATCGGCCCGAAGACCTTCGGGGTGGTTCTGCGCGAAGCTCTGTGCGTCCTGGGAAGTGGAAGAAGAGGAGGTCATTGGGTCCTTTACGTCGATGGGGAATCCGATATGGAGGCACTGGGGAGGCCTGAGCCGCCCTGCCGCACCGCTGGAGCGGCGCTGCCCGGCCTGCGACGGCGCCACCCGTCACATGTCAGAACGCTCACGGCCGCCCGGGGATTCCCCGGTCCGGCCGGGAACGCCCCTGAGGTTTCCCCGAGGGGATGTCCCTGACGGGCCGCGTCGCCGACCTGAAGATGGTTGCACGGGACGGCCCGTCTCGTCACCTGGGTTAACGGGGAGCGCGCCCGCCGAGGCCCTCACCGGCCGCGCCATGGCCCTGACCAGCGGCGTCGAGGGCATACGCGCTCCCGCCATGGGCGTGGGCACCCCCGCCGTGGGCATGACCGCCGTGAGCGCCACCGCCGTGGGCATGACCGCCCGTGCCATGGCCGCCGCCCGCCCGCGCGGGCCGCTGCTTCCCCGGCGCCTCCGACGTCCAGTCCGGGTGCCCCGGCATCGGCGGCGTCTTGGTGCCGTACAACCAGGCGGAGAAGAACGCGCCCAGGTCCCGGCCCGAGACGTGCGAGGCCAGGCGCGTGAAGTCGGCGGTGGTCGCGTTCCCGTCGCGGTGGGCGCGCACCCAGGCGCGCTCAAGCCGTTCGAATGCGGGCCGCCCGATCTGCTGCCGCAGGGCGTACAGCACCAGCGCGCTGCCGTCGTACACGACGGGCCGGAAGAGGCTGATCTTCTGTCCCGGCTTCGGCTCCTTCGGCGCGGCGGGCGGGCCGCCCGCCGCGCGCCACCGGTCCGAGTGCCGGTAGGCCTCGCGCATGCGCGTGCGGAGCTCGTGGCCCGACTTCTCCTCGGCGTACAGGGCCTCGTACCACGTGGCGTGCCCTTCGTTCAGCCACAGGTCGGACCATGTGCTCGGGCTGACGCTGTCGCCGAACCACTGGTGCGCCAGTTCGTGCACCATGATCGTGTCCACGTACCACTCGGGGTACTCGGGGCGCGTGAACAGCTGCTTCTCGAAGAGCGACAGGGTCTGCGTCTCCAGCGCGAACCCGGTCTCGGCGTCGGCGAGGAGCACCCCGTACGTCTCGAACGGGTAGCGGCCGACCTTGCCCTCCATCCACGCGATCTGGCCCGGCGTCTTCTTCAGCCAGCGCTCCAGCTTGGCGTGGCCCTTGGTCGGCACCACGTCGCGCACGGGCAGCCGGCGCGGTCCTGTGCGGTGCAGCACCGTGGACCGGCCGATGGACACCTGGGCCAGCTCGGTCGCCATGGGGTGCTCGGTGCGGTACGCCCAGGTGGTGGTGGCCCGGGCGCGTTTCGTGGCGAGGGGCAGGCCGTTGGCGACGGCGGTCAGCGCCTTGGGCGCGGTGACGCGGAAGGTGAACCGCGCCTTGTCGGCCGGGTGGTCGTTGCAGGGGAAGACACGGTGTGCGGCATCGGCCTGGTTGGCCATGGCGAGGCCGTCGGCGGTGCGGATCCATCCGCCCTCCTCCTTCCCGCCGACGGGATGGCTGGTGTGCCGGACGGCGATCTCGATGCGCTGGCCGCGCTCCACGCGCGCGTGGGGCGTGATGACGAGGTCCTCGCCGCTGGAGGCGAAGGAGGCGGGGACTCCGTTGACGTCGACGGAGCGGACCTTTCCCTGCGCGAAGTCGAGGTTGACGCGCTCGAGGCGGTCGGTGGCGCGGGCGTCGATCTTCGTGAGGGTTTCGAGCGGCTTGCGGTTGTCGCCGCCGTACGTGAAGGCGATGTCGTACGCCAGGACGTCGTATCCGGGGTTGCCCAGGTGCGGGAAGAGCCGGTCGCCGATGCCGAGCGGGGTGGCCGGCTGCGGGGCGCTCGCGGCGAGCAGGGCCGCGGAGGTGGCGGTGGCGAGGAGGGCGACGGCGACGCGGACGGCCTTCGGCCGTGACGTCCGGGGGCGCGGGGTGAGCAGCATGAACTACCGCTATCAGCGGGCGGCTTCCCCACCGTGACGGCGCGCGCCGTGCCACCCGAACGAGTCGGAAGCGGGGTCTCCGGATGCCTCAGCGCGTCCTTACACCGCCTGAGCAGGCCGTTGCATGCTCCTAGGGAGGGCTTTCCGCTCCCTAGGAGGCATCGGCTCCCTAGGAGGCATCGGATAGCGCTCCTAGGGCGTGGCCGTGGCCCGGTGCTGTGCCCTGCTCACGTCGTACACCCCCGGCACGTTGCGCATCGCGCGCATGAGGCCCGGGAGGTGGGCCGCGTCCGGCAGTTGCAGGGTGTACGTGTGGCGCACGCGCTGCTGGCTCGGGGGCTCGACGGTCGCCGAGATGATGGCGGCGCCTTCCAGGGCGATGGCTTCGGTGAGGTCGGCCAGGAGGTGCGGCCGGCCGAACGACTCGGCGATCAGCGTGACCCGGCATTCGGCGCTGTCCCCCCAGCGCACGCCCACTTCCGGGCGCCCCACGTCCTTCATGCGCGCCACCGCGGAACAGCTGACGCGGTGCACGGTGACGACGCCCCCGCGTACGGCGAAGCCGGTGACCTCGTCGGGCGGGACAGGGGTGCAGCAGCCCGCGAGGCGTACGGTGGCGCCCTCCCGGTCGACCACCACGTTCGCGGCCACCGGGCGCAGCGCCGCCGGCACCTGCGGGCGCTTGGCGGCGGCGGGCACCGTCATCGGGGGCGGGTCACCGGCCGCGGGCTGGCCGACGGCGGACGTCGGGTGGGAGGCGAGCCAGCGCCGGATGGCGATCCGCGCGGCGGGCGTGCGCGCGTGGTCGAGCCATTCGCGTGAGGGTCCGGACGCCGGGTCCTGGCCCATGAGCAGCTGCACCGTGTCGCCGTCCCGCAGGACCGTGCTGAGCGTCGCGAGACGGCCGTTGACGCGCGCGCCGATGCAGGCGTGCGCGTCCTCGCCGTACTGGGCGTATGCGGCGTCGACGCAGCTGGCACCGGCGGGCAGGCCGAGCGTGCCGCCGTCCGAGCGGTAGACGGCGATCTCGCGGTCCTGGGCGAGGTCCTCGCGCAGGGTGGACCAGAAGGTGTCGGAGTCCGGCGCGGCCTGCTGCCACTCCAGGAGGCGGGAGAGCCAGCCGGGCCGGGTGGGGTCGGCGCGCTCGCCGTCGGCGGCGGGCTGCTCCTCAGGGGCCGGGGCGTACGGGCTGCGCAGGGTGATGACGCCCGCTTCGGCGACGCGGTGCATCAGGTGGGTGCGGATGAGGACTTCGGCGACTTCGCCGTCGCCGCGCGCGACGGCCGTGTGCAGCGACTGGTACAGGTTGAACTTCGGTACGGCGATGAAGTCCTTGAACTCCGCCACGACCGGGGTGAAGCAGGTGTGCAGTTCGCCGAGCACTCCGTAGCAGTCGGCGTCCTCGGTGACGAGGACGAGCAGCCGCCCGAAGTCGGCGGGGCGCAGTCCGCCGCGCTTGCGGTGCACGCGGTGCACGGAGACGAAGTGCCGGGGCCGGATGAGGACCTCGGCGGTGATTCCAGCCTCGCGCAGGACGCCGCGCACCTCTTCGGCGATGTCCGCGAGGGGGTCGGAGCCGCTGCTGTTCTTCGCCGTGATCAGGGCCTTGACCTCGGCGTACTCCTCGGGGTGGAGGATTTCGAAGACCAGGTCCTCCAGTTCGGTCTTCAGGGCCTGGACGCCGAGCCGTTCGGCGAGCGGAATGAGGACGTCCCGGGTGACCTTGGCGATGCGCGCCTGTTTCTCGGGGCGCATGACACCGAGGGTGCGCATGTTGTGGAGCCGGTCGGCGAGTTTGATCGACATGACGCGTACGTCGTTGCCGGTCGCGACGAGCATCTTGCGGAACGTCTCGGGTTCGGCGGCCGCACCGTAGTCGACCTTCTCCAACTTGGTGACGCCGTCGACCAGATAGCAGACGTCGTCGCCGAACTCCGCGCGCACCTGCTCCAGGGTGACGTCCGTGTCCTCGACCGTGTCGTGGAGCAGGGAGGCGGTCAACGTCGTTGTCTCGGCGCCCAGTTGGGCGAGGATCAGCGTGACGGCGAGCGGGTGGGTGATGTACGGCTCGCCGCTCTTGCGCTTCTGGCCGCGGTGCGAGGACTCCGCGAGGACGTAGGCGCGGCGCAGCGGCTCCAGGTCGGCGTCCGGGTGGTGGCCGCGGTGGGCCTCGGCGACATGGCTGATCGCGTCCGGGAGGCGGCCGCGCGCGGCTGGTCCGAGGAGGGCGGCACGGCCGAGCCTGCGCAGGTCGAGGCGGGGGCGGGAGCGTCGCCGCTGGCCCGTGGAGCCCGCGGGTGCCGCGCTCGGACCCGAGGGCGTCGTGGGGCCGGGCGTCGCGGGATTCGTCGCCTCCGCACTCATGGGCACCTCCGGCAGCTCCGACCGGCGGTGAGCGGACGGCAGCCTGCTCCGTCCGGGCCGGTGCTTGATGCTACCGAGCCCATCACGCGGTGCTGACCCGCTCTCGCCGAGCGTGAAACGGATCACCCATTCGAGCGACAGTTCTGTGGAGTGCTGTTTCGCGTGATGATTCGACTGGTGCGAGCGCTGTTTCGACACGGGGGTGCCCCGTCGTGACGGCGCGGGCGCTCGTTGCGACCGTTTTCACGCGTGTGCGGACGGCCGAGGGCGCCGTGTGCGCGGCGTCCGGGACGGTGCGCGGAGTGTCCGCGGGACACGCGGCATACGGCCCGGGGCCCGTCGTTCCGCACGCGTTCAGCGCGCCGCTCCGGCCAGCCAGCGCGGGTCGATCTCGCCTTGGGCGACGATCACCGCGGGGCCGGTCATCTCGATCTCGCCGTCCGGCCGCTCCGTGATCACCAGGCGGCCGCCGAGCACGTCCACGGTGTACGACACCGGGGTGCCGGTCGCGGTGGGGTCCAGGCCGTCCCTGCGGGCCGCGGCGACGGCGACGGCGCACGCGCCCGTGCCGCACGAGCGCGTCTCGCCGGCACCGCGCTCGTGCACGCGCATGGCGACGTGGCGCGGCCCCCGGTCGGCCACGAACTCGACGTTCACCCCGTCCGGATACGCGGACGCCGGGCTGAACGGCGGGGCCTCGTAGAGGTTGCCCGCGTGGGCCAGGTCGGCCACGAAGGCGACGGCGTGCGGGTTGCCCATGTTCACGTTGCGGGCGGGCCAGTGGCGGTCGGCCACGGAGACCGTGACGTCGCCTTCGGGGAGCACGGCCTTGCCCATGCTGACGGTGACGTCTCCGGCCGGGCCCCCGGGGGTCGCGGCCTTGGCGATGTGCACGCGCTTCACGCCGCCCCTGGTGGCGACGGCCAGGTCGCCCTCAGCGACGAGCCCGGCGTGCTGGAGATAGCGGGCGAAGACCCGCACGCCGTTGCCGCACATCTCGGCGATGGAGCCGTCGCCGTTGCGGTAGTCCATGAACCACTCGGCCTCGTCGGCCAGGTGCCGGGCCTCCGGGTGCGCGGCGGAGCGCACGACGTGCAGCACGCCGTCGGCACCGATGCCCGCGCGGCGGTCGCACAGGGCGGCGACGGTGGCCGGGGACAGCTCGATGGCGTTGTCGGCGTCCGGGACGATCACGAAGTCGTTCTCGGTCCCGTGCCCCTTGAGGAAGGCGATCGGCGTGCTCATTCCTCGATCGTACGGGGTGGGTCCGACACCGGGCCGGGCAGTGTCCTCGGCGGCTTCCCGCGGCCTGGACCGGGCGCCTCGCGTCAGCGGAGCCGGGCCACGCGCCACACCGCGAGCACGGCGACCGCGGCGACGACGACGGTGTACGCGGAGACGACCCGCCAGTCCGGGCGCCGCCCCGAGCCGCGCTCGGGCAGGCCGGGCCAGGTGTAGCCGACGCGGCGGGCGGCCATCATGCCCCAGCCCGCGGCGCAGGAGCTGATGAGCAGGCCGAGCATGGCGACCACGGCGCCCCCGTCGCCGAACTCGAAGGCGAGCGGGAAGGCGAACATCAGGGAGCCGACGGCGGCGAGGGTCACGATGGGGGCGAGCTGCCAGATGCGCAGCCTGCGCTGGGGGCGCAGCTCGACCTCGACCTCGGGCTCCGTCGCCAGCTCCGCTTCGGAGGGGCCGTCGTCGGTCACACCGCCCGGGGGGACCGCCTGACTGTCCGGGCCGTCTGAGCTGAGCCGCGCTCCATCAGAATCGGTGTGCCGCTCAGAAGCGGTGTGCCGCTCTCCGTCATGTGCGGTGTCACGAGGGCTGGCCTCCATCGCCACGCGCCCTCCCACTTCGGACTCCACTGGTCGATCGATGGTCGATGATGGCACGGCGTCAGGTGCCGAGATGACCTGCGGTGCGTCCCGATGCCATCACGTGATCAGGCTGTGACCGCTCGTTCGACCAACGCCAGTGCCCGCCCGGTGAGTTCCCCGCGGTCGGCGGCGGCTCCGCTGAGCCAGTGCACGCGCGGATCGCGGCGGAACCACGAGTCTTGGCGGCGCGCGAAGCGTTTGGTGGCGCGCACGGTCTCGGTGCGCGCCTCTTCCTCGGTGCACTCCCCCGCGAGCGCCGCGAGCACCTGTTGGTAGCCGAGTGCGCGCGAGGCCGTGCGCCCCTCGCGCAGCCCGCGCTCCTCCAGGGTCCGCACTTCCTCGACGAGACCGGCCTCCCACATGCGGTCCACGCGTACGGTGATCCGCTCGTCCAGCTCGGGCCGGTCCACGTCGACGCCGATCTGCACGGTGTCGTACACGGACTCGTGGGTGGGCAGGTTGGCGGTGAAGGGTTCGCCCGTGATCTCGATGACCTCCAGGGCGCGGACGATCCGGCGGCCGTTGCCGGGCAGGATCTTCAGGGCCGCCGCCGGGTCCGCGGCGGCGAGGCGGGCGTGCAGCGCGCCGGGGCCGTGCAGCGCGAGCTCTTCCTCCAGGCGGGCGCGTACGGCGGGGTCGGTGCCGGGGAAGTCCAGGTGGTCCACGGCGCCCCTGACGTACAGGCCGGAGCCGCCGACCAGGATGGGCCAGCGGCCTTCGGCGAGCAGCCGGTCGATCTCGGCGCGCGCGAGCTTCTGGTACTCGGCGACGCTCGCCGCCTCCGTGACGTCCCAGATGTCCAGGAGGTGGTGCGGGACGCCGTCGCGCTCGGCGAGCGTCAGCTTGGCGGTACCGATGTCCATCCCCCGGTACAGCTGCATGGAGTCGGCGTTGACGACTTCACCGCCGAGGCGTTGCGCCAGGAAGACTCCCAGATCGGACTTTCCGGCCGCGGTGGGCCCGACGACGGCGATGACCCGCGGGGCGGGGGCTGCACTACTCACCGCTCTAGTCTCGCAAATCACCTCGCGACTGCCCGAACGAGCTACGTGACGACGCGGCTCCGGGGTCGTTGCCTGTTGCGAGGTTCCGGCCGCCGGTTTCGAGGCCGGTCACCCGGGCGACGCAACAGGACGCACCGGGCGGCGCGGGATTTCGCCCACACGAGTAACGTATGGAGTAGGTATGGGTGTTTTTTCACGGTTCCGTCGTAAGAAGTCCGAGGCGAGCACCGAGGAGGCGGCAGCGGCCACGCTCACGGCGGAGCCGGAGGCGGCCGAGGAGTCCACGGAGGCCGAAGCGGCCGCCGAGACCAAGAACGACGCCAAGGCCAAGGCCGAGGCGTCGAGCGACTCCGAGGACGAGACGGCGGAGACCACCGAAGCGGCTGCCACGGAGAACGTGGAGATCCCCAAGCAGCAGTCCGCTCAGGAGGCGGCCGACAACGAGGCCGGTGAGGGCGCCCGCAAGTGACTCCCCCGTGAGGGAAGGTGGATCCATGGGCTTCCTGGACAATCTGAAGGCCAAGCTCGCCCCTGCCAAGGACAAGGTCTCGGGCCTCGCGCAGCAGCACGGGGACAAGATCGACCAGGGCCTGGACAAGGCCGCGAAGCTGGTCGACGGCAAGACCAAGGGCAAGTACAGCGCCAAGATCCAGACAGGGACGGACAAGGCGAAGGATGCCCTGGATCGCCTGGCCGGGACCGACGACGGCAAGGGCACGGGGGGTCACACCACTCCCCCGTCTCCGCCACCGCCACCGGCTTCCTGAAACGCACCGGCGGACGGCCGTGAAGCGCGCTCAGCTTCACGGCCGTCGGCGTGTCCGGCCCCGAGCCCTGCACCGCCCGCCGGGGCGGGCACGGGGCCGGTGAGAGCGGGGCGGGCGCCGGGGCGCGCGGCGTCGACCGGGACGCGACCGGTGTGGGCGGTGCAAACACGGCGCTACGGGGACACGGACGCCGAGCGTTGACAGACCAGGCCCTTCAGCGCCACGGGCACGTGGGCGGCGGACGGCGGGCACAGGGCCGCCCGCACAGCGGTGCTGGCACGCGGCCAGCACAGATCGGGCGCCAGGCCCCTCAGCGCCACCGGTACGCGGCCAGCGAGCCGTCGAACGCGAGGTCCCTCAGCGCCACGGACACGCGGGCAGCGAGCGACGGACACAGGGCCCCTCAGC
>NZ_JBWKEY010000027.1:10255-63543 GCF_056435225.1 Streptomyces sp. NPDC043996
AGCCCCACCGGCGCGCAGCCAACACACTTCGAGCATCACGCCCCTTCAGCGCCACCGGCACGCGGCCAGCGAGCCGTCGAACGCGAGGCCGCACAGCGTCACGGACACGCGGGCAGCGAGCGACGGACACAGGGCCCCTCAGCCCCACCGGCGCGCAGCCAACACACTTCGAGCATCACGCCCCTTCAGCGCCACCGGCACGCGGCCAGCGAGCCGTCGAACGCGAGGCCGCACAGTTCCGGGCACGCGGCCATCGAGGCGTCGAACGCAGGCCGCACAGCTCCACGGACACGCGGCCAGCGAGCGGCGGACACAGGGCCCCCAGCCCTACCGGCACACAGCCCGAGCGCAACGAGCACAAGCCCCCTCAGTGCCACCGGGACGCGGCCAGCGAGCACGGCGGGTGGCGCCCGCCGCCGCGGCCCCGCCTAGGACCAGGCCGCCACCAGATAGCCCACGCCGTACGGCGCGTCGTCGAAGAGCAGTTCGCCGCGCAGGCCCGCGCCCTCGGCGGCGCCCGCGAGCACCTGCCAGGGCGCGCGGCCCGCCGCCTTCAGCTCGGACGCCAGCTCGGTGTCCAGTGCCTTGAGCGCCGCCACGTCCGCCGCGCCGAGCGCCTCGGCGATCTGGGCGTCGAAACCCTCCGCCCGCTCGTCGAGATACCCGGGCGCCTTGAGCGTGCGGCACGCGCTGGCGTCGCCCATCACCAGCATCGCCACCCGGTCGGCACTCGCTGCGATGCCCTCCCCGCTCTGGATACACCGCTCGGCCTCCAGAGGTTCCCCCACACCGAGGCCTTCCACGGGGGCGGCGGCCCACTCCGTGCGGTCGAGCAGCCACGCGGCCACGGCGAGGGACGCCGGGAGCCCTCGCTCCGGCGCGGCGGGACGCCCCTCGGGCGGGCCCCCGAGGGTGACGTCGAGGTCCACGCCGAAGCCGCGGAACGATCCCGGAGCACCCTGTGGGTGCGGGCCCTGGCCGCTCTGGCCGGCCGGTCCGACGACCACGAGGAGGTCGGGCCGGGAGGCCGCGAGGACGGCGATCGCGTCCGAGCACGCCGCGCGCGCGGCGTCGAGCTCGGGCGCGGCGCCCGCTGCGACGTCGGGCACGAGCAGGGGCGGACAGGGGCAGACGGCTGCGGCGACAAGCATGATCCGCAGCGTAACGCGCCCCGCTGACAGCGGCGCGCGCGGTCAGCGGGGTCGTCGGACGGCCCGAGGGACAGGCGCCGGGCGCCGGTCCGTCAGTCGCGGGCGCAGGCGTTGGCGGGCGCGACCGGCAGGGGCTCCGGGACGCCGACCGTGGGCAGCCCGAGCAGCACACCCGCGGGCTTCGCGGCCTCGGTGGCGTTGCGCTTCTCCCAGGCGTCGCCCGCGCGCGTGCGGCGCACGTCGAGCACGGCGCCCTCGGCGAGGAGGTGGTGCGGCGCGGCGTACGTCACCTCGACGGTCACCACGTCGCCGGGGCGCACCTCGGTGTCGGGCTTGGTGAAGTGGACCAGGCGGTTGTCGGGGGCGCGGCCGGACAGGCGGTGCGTGGCGCCGTCCTTGCGGCCCTCACCCTCGGCGACCATCAGCTCCAGGGTGCGGCCGACCTGCTTCTTGTTCTCCTCCCAGGAGATCTCCTCCTGGAGGGCCACCAGACGCTCGTAGCGCGCCTGCACGACCTCCTTGGGGATCTGGCCGTCCATCTCGGCGGCCGGGGTGCCGGGCCGCTTGGAGTACTGGAAGGTGAACGCCTGCGCGAAGCGGGCCTCACGGACCACGTGCATGGTCTGCTCGAAGTCCTCCTCGGTCTCCCCGGGGAAGCCCACGATGATGTCGGTGGTGATGGCCGCGTGCGGGATGGCGGCGCGGACCTTCTCGATGATCCCCAGGTAGCGCTCCTGGCGGTAGGAGCGGCGCATCGCCTTCAGGACGGGGTCCGAGCCGGACTGCAGCGGCATGTGCAGCTGGGGCATCACGTTCGGCGTCTCGGCCATCGCGGCGATCACGTCGTCCGTGAAGTCGCGCGGGTGCGGGGAGGTGAACCGGACCCGCTCCAGGCCCTCGATCGCGCCACAGGCCCGCAGGAGCTTGCTGAAGGCCTCGCGGTCGCCGATGTCGGAGCCGTACGCGTTGACGTTCTGCCCGAGCAGGGTGATCTCGGAGACGCCCTCGGCGACGAGCGCCTCGATCTCGGCGAGGATGTCGCCGGTCCTGCGGTCCTTCTCCTTGCCGCGCAGGGCGGGGACGATGCAGAAGGTGCAGGTGTTGTTGCAGCCGACGGAGATCGACACCCACGCGGCGTACGCGCTCTCGCGGCGCGTGGGCAGCGTGGAGGGGAAGGCCTCCAGGGACTCGGCGATCTCGATCTGCGCCTCTTCCTGGACGCGGGCGCGCTCCAGGAGGACCGGCAGCTTGCCGATGTTGTGCGTGCCGAAGACGACGTCGACCCAGGGGGCCTTCTTGACGATGGTGTCGCGGTCCTTCTGGGCCAGGCAGCCGCCGACGGCGATCTGCATGCCGGGCCGCGAGGCCTTCCTGGGGGCGAGGCGGCCGAGGTTGCCGTACAGGCGGTTGTCGGCGTTCTCGCGGACCGCGCAGGTATTGAAGACCACGACGTCGGCGTCGCCGTCGGAGCCCTCGGGCGCGCGCACGTACCCCGCGCCCTCCAGGAGACCGGAGAGCCGCTCGGAGTCGTGGACGTTCATCTGGCACCCGTAGGTGCGCACCTCGTAGGTCTTCAATCCGCCCACTGCTCCACCAGCCACGTCGACTCCGCTCACCCGTCCAGGGTAAGGGCTTGGATCAGTAGGCCGTACGGACCGGCTCCCAGGGCCCGCTCCGGGGGCGTGTGGCGGGCGCTCGCCCCGTCCGGGGAGCGGGCGGGTCGGCGATCGGCAACTCTCCCCGCTAGATTGCGTGTTGGCAGTGGCGCGGGTCGTACGCGCCGGCCCACCCCTCGCGCCAGGAGGCGATCACGTGACCGCGAGCCCGTCCCCCCACGCCCCCCGGGACCCGTCCCCCAAGGACGCCGCTGACGCGGTCCGGAGCCGGATCAACACCGCGCAGCCGCACACGGCCCGGATCTGGAACTACTGGCTGGGCGGCAAGGACAACTACGCGGTCGACCGGGAGGCGGGTGACCGCATCCGCGAGCTGCACCCCGGCATCGGCGACTACGCGCGCGCGGACCGCCTGTTCCTGGGGCGTGCCGTGCGCCATCTGGTGGCCGACTGCGGCGTGCGCCAGTTCCTCGACATCGGTACCGGACTGCCGACGGCGGACAACACCCACGAGGTGGCCCAGCGGATCGCCCCGGAGTCACGCATCGTCTACGTAGACAACGATCCGCTGGTGCTCACGCACGCGCGTGCCCTGCTGACCAGCTCTCCCGAGGGGCGCACCGACTACCTGGACGCCGACATGAGGGACGTGGAGACGGTCCTGGAGCACGCGGCGCGCACCCTGGACCTCAGCGAGCCGGTCGCGCTGATGCTCCTGGGGGTCGTGATCTTCGTCGACGACGACAAGGAGGCCTACGGTCTCGTACGCCGCCTCATGGACGCCCTGCCCGCCGGGAGCCATCTGGTCCTGTCGCACACGATCACCAGCCCGGCGATGCCGGACGTGGACGCGGCGGTGGCCTTCTGGAACGAGCACGGCACCCCGAAGCTGACCCAGCGCACCCCGGAGCGGGTGGCCCGCTTCTTCGAGGGCTTCGACCTGCTGGACCCCGGAGTGGTGTCCTGCTCGCGGTGGCGCCCGGAGGACGCCGCCGAAGGACTGCCGGACGAGGTGGCGATGTACGCGGGCGTGGCCCGCAAGGGCTGAGCCGCCGGTCAGGGCGGGTGGGTCGAACGAGGGTCCCGGATGCCCGGGCAGGGAGGCGGGGCCCGGACCGCGCCCTCCTAGAGGGCCGGTCAGTCGAGCGGGGCCCAGACCGTGCGCCCCTGGGCGTCCCGTTCCGCCCGGCCGAACACGACGTCCGCGAAGTGGATGCCGAAGCCCAGCGTTCCGGGCTTGCCCAGTTCGTCGACGAGCCGCTTCCGGTAGTCGGCGGCCTCGGCGCGGTCGTGGTCGACGGCCGCCGACCACTCCGGGTGGGTGATCTGCACCGGCGAGTGCAGCGCGTCACCGAAGGCGAGGAGCCGCTCGCCGCCCGAGGCGATCTCGTAGGTCACGTGGCCCACCGTGTGGCCCGGCGTGAGGAGCGCCCGTACCCCTGGGAAGACCTCCTCGCCGTCCGTGACCGTGCGCGCCTTCGGCGCGAGGACCGCGAGGACCTCCTCGGTCGCCCCGTGGCTCTCGGCGAGGTGACGCTGGTCCCACTCGGGCTCGCCGAAGAGGTAGGCGGCGCGGGTGAAGGCGGGCTCGGTGCCGCCCGGGGCGGGGCTCCAGGCCCAGCCGATGTGGTCGCCGTGCAGATGCGTGAAGGCGACGGCCTCGACGGTGGCCGGGTCACGCCCGGCCTCGGCGAGGCTCGTGAGCAGTTCGCCGCTGGTCAGGGCGCCGATCCGGTCGTTGTCCGGGGCGTCGGGGAAGGTCATGGGGCCGAAGCCCGCGTCGATCAGCAGGGCCCGGTCGCCGTGCTCGACGAGCAGCCCGCCGACGCTGGCCACGAGGTGCCCGTTCTCGTCCAGGTGATCGGCGTACGCCTCCCAGTCCGCGTCGGTGGCGTCCGGCAGCCAGCCGCGCGGCTTGAGCCCCACGGCCCCGTCGGCCACGTAGCTGATCCGCAGGTCGCCGAGGTGGAAGGTGCGGGTGCGGGCGGGCCTGCGCAGCCGCGCCCCGGTGTCTTCCGGTCGCGGCCCCGCAGTGCCTTCGGTGCCTTCGGTGTGCTCCGGGGCGGTGTTCTCGGACGTGGGCATAGGCCCTCCAGGGCAGTCGGTTCAGCCATCGGTTCAGCCGTCGGCGCGGTCGTGGTTCCGCCGTCGGCGCGGTCGTGGTTCCGCCGCGCCACCGAAACGTTAGAGCTAGAACCATTCGAGTTGCAACCATTCAAGTTGGATGAAGCGAGTGAGTAGGCTGGGCGCCATGGCGAACACGCGCAGGAGCTCCCAGGAGGGCGACCAGGAGGTCCTCACGGCGCCGGGAGCGCCGGAGGCGGCCGAGAGCCCCACCGCGGCCGACTGGCGCGTCTGCGGCCTCGTCAACGCCCTCGCCCGGCGGATCGAGGCGCATGTGCGCGAGCACGCCGCCACGGTCGGCCTCACCGCGCCGCAGGCCGTCGCCCTGCGGGAGCTGACCGCCCCCATGACGCTGCGGGAGCTCGCGGAGCGGATGAGCTGCGAGCCGTCGAACGCCACGTTCGTCTCCGACCGGCTCGAGGAGCAGGGCCTGGTCGAGCGCCGCCCCCACCCCAGCGACCGCCGGGCCAAGCAGCTGATCCTCACCCCCCAGGGCAGCGCCCTGCGCGAGCGCCTCCTCGCCCTGCTCTCCGAGCGGTCACCTCTCGGCCCCCTCTCCGACCAGGAGCAGGACACGCTCCAAGAGCTGCTGCTGCGGGCCGTGGTGCGCTAGCGCGGCCGCCGGAGCCCCGGCCCTGGTCACCGCGGCGAGGGGAATGGCAGGATCGCGGCCATGTGCACGCCGCCGCCCCGCCTCAGCCGACGACGCGCCCTCCAGGGCTCGGCCGTCGCCTTCGTGGTATTCGGGCTGCTTCTGTGGTGGCTGCTCCCGGTGGGCGAGGAGTCGCCCCGGGGGCGGATGGACTTCAGTACGGGCGTCAAAGGCGCCGTCTACGAGACGTACGGGAAGCTGCTGCGGGGCGCCGTCGCCAAGGAGATGCCCGACGTCGACATCGACCTGCGCAACAGCCAGGGGTCGCAGCAGAACGTCGAGCGCGTGGCCACCGGGCAGGCCGACTTCACCATCGCGGCGGCCGACGCCGTGGAGAAGTACCGCCTCGACGGCCGCCCCGGCGCGGACCGGCTGCGGGGGTGCGCGCGGCTCTACGACGACTACGTGCACATCGTCGTGCGCCGCTCGTCCGACATCGAGTCCGCGCGGGACCTGCGCGGCAAGCGGGTCGCCGTCGGGCAGCCGCGCTCCGGTGTGCATCTGATCGCGGACCGCGTCCTCCAGGCCGCGGGGCTCGACCTCGACAAGGACCTCACGGCGCTGCCCGTCGGCATAGACACCGCGCCCGAACTGCTGCGGCGCGGCAAGATCGACGCCTTCTTCTGGTCGGGCGGGCTGCCGACGACGTCCGTGCGCGAGCTGTCCGAACGCCTCAGCATCCGCCTCGTGCCCCTCGGTGACCTCGTGGACGCCCTGCACCGGCAGGGCCGCGAGTCCCGCTACTACCGCGCCGCCGTGATGCCCGCCGACGCCTACCCCGAGGCCCAGCGGAACGCCTCCGTGCCGACACTCGCGGTGGCCAACCTCCTGGTGACCACCGACCGGGCCGACCCCAAGCTCACCGAGGGCCTCACGCGCGCCGTCATCGACAGCCGGGACCGCATCGGCGCGCGCGTGCACGCGGCGCAGCTGGTGGACCTGCGCACGGCCCTGTACACGCACCCCCTGGCCCTGCACGAAGGCGCACGGCGCTACTACCGCTCGGTCAAGCCCTAGGTCCCTTCTGGCGGATCGCCGCCTCGCGCTCCGCGGGCGCCTGCCGGGGCACGCCGACCGTCACCTTCAGGCCGTGCGGTTCGTGGCGCTCGTACGTCAGTGAGCCGCCGCCCGCGGCGAGCAGCGCGCGGGAGATCGACAGGCCGAGGCCGGACCCCTTGACGTTCTGGTGGCGGTTGCTGCGCCAGAACCGGTCGCCGATGCGGGCCAGTTCGTCCTCGGCGAGTCCGGGGCCGCCGTCGGTGACCGCGACGGTCGTCGCGCCGTCCGCCGAGGCGACCCGCACCTCGACGCGCTCCCCCTCCGGCGTGAACTTCAGGGCGTTGTCGATCACCGCGTCCAGGGCACTGGACAGCGCGATCGGGTCCGCCCAGCCGGTCGTCGCCGGGCAGTGCCCCTCCAGGCGCACGTCCCGCTCGTCGGCGAGCGGGCGCCAGGCCGCGACCCGCTCGGCGGCCAGTTCGCCGATGTCGGTGAGCTGGAGGTCGGCGGCCGCGTGCTCGGCGAGCGCCAGGCCCAGGAGGTCGTCGAGGACCTGGGCGAGGCGCTTGCCCTCGGTGCGCACCGAGGCGATCTCCTCATTGCCCTCGGGCAGTTCGAGGGCCAGCAGTTCGATGCGCAGGAGCAGGGCGGACAGGGGGTTGCGCAGCTGGTGGGAGGCGTCGGCGACGAAGGCGCGCTGCTGTTCGAGTACGTCCTCGACGTGGTCGGCCATCTCGTTGAACGAGCGGGCAAGGCGGCGGAGTTCCGGCGGTCCGCCCGCCGCCGCGACCCGGGAGGCGAGGCGCCCGGTGGCGATGTCGTGCGTGGTGGCGTCGAGGACCCGTACCGGGCGCAGCACCCAGCCGGTGAGGCGCAGCGCGGCGCCGACCGCGAGGAGCATGGCCGCCGACTCACCCGCCCCGATGAACATCCAGCCGCGTACCGTCTTGGCGCGCATGCGGTCGGTGGGCGACTCGGTGACGACGACGGCGACGACGTCACCGTCGCGGATCACCGGGGTCGCGACGACGATCCGGCCGTCGTCCTCCCAGGGCCACACCTGGGGCGGATCGTGGCTGCCGCGGGAGCGCAGGGCCTCTTCGAAGGCGTCGCGCACGGGGTGGCCCTTCGCGGGCAGGAACCAGCCGCTCGGGGCGTGCGCCATGGGGAACCGGTCCCGGAAGAAGACACCCGCTTTGATGCGGTACACCCGGTGGTAGTAGTCGAGTTCCTTCTGGAGGGTCTCGCGCCGCTCGTCCTTGTCGAGGACGCGCGAGCCGGAGGGCCGCTTGGTGACGAACTGCGCGAGCGAGGCGAAGCGCGCCGTGTCGTCGATGCGGTCGACGACGACCTTCTGCTGCTGCGCCGACGCCACGCTCACCGCGAGCGGGACGCCAAGGGCGAGCAGGACGCCCGCCATCAGGACGATGAGGAGCGGCAGGAGTCGGGCGCGCACCTGGGCCCGCTACGACGCCGGGGCGACGAGCCGGTAGCCGACTCCGCGCACCGTCTCGATCAGGGCGGGCATGTGCAGCTTGGCGCGCAGGGACGCCACATGGACCTCCAGCGTGCGCCCCGTGCCCTCCCAACTGGTGCGCCACACCTCACTGATGATCTGTTCCCGCCGGAAGACGACGCCGGGCCGCTTGGCGAGCAGCGCGAGCAGGTCGAACTCCTTGCGGGTGAGCTGCACCCTGGCGCCGTCCACACTCACCTGACGGGTCGGCAGTTCGATGCGTACGGCGCCGAGCCGCAGTTCAGTCTCTACGGGGGGCGCGGCGGCGTCGGCGGACGGGCGCCGGGTGACCGCGTGGATGCGGGCGATGAGCTCCCCTGTGTCGTACGGCTTCACTACGTAGTCGTCGGCCCCGAGGTTCAAACCATGGATGCGGGAGCGCACGTCAGCGCGGGCCGTCACCATGATGACCGGGGTCGCGGTGCGCTTGCGGATCTTGCCGCAGACCTCGTAGCCGTCCTGGTCGGGGAGGCCGAGGTCGAGCAGCACCACTCCGTAGGGTGCCGCTTCGCACGGCAGGAGGGCCTGGAGGGCCTCCTCGCCGTTGCGCGCGTGGGTGACGGCGAAGCCGTGCCGGGCCAGGACCGCGGACAAGGCGGCGGCCACGTGGTCGTCGTCCTCGACGAGCAGCAGTCTCATGCGGCCCTCCTCCAGCCCATCGGCCCCCCTGTAGTTCACTGATCGTTCCGTTCCCGCTCTCACCGGGTCCACGCCCGCTGCCGGGGTGTCGCCTACGCGCGCGTGCGCGCGGTCCCAGTCGTGTGCCGGACGCGCTCCGCGCGCCCCAAGGCATCCACGCCGATGGATAAGGACCGCGTCAAGGCCCTTCGGGTCACGGACACGTTCCGTTATGCACCCGGTACGCAGACGGGGCGCCCTCTTCACACGGAGTGTCCGGTTGCGGCCGGATCGTTATGCTCAATTTCCCCTCAGATGTAATGACGCTGGTCGCACCGGGTTACTACTGTCCTCCCAACCCGAGGAGGATGGAGCAACAAGCCGTGACCGAAGTATCGGTGACCAAGGACGCCATACCGGCGGCGGACGACCTTGTCGTGCTGAAGGACGTCAACAAGCACTTCGGCGCGCTGCACGTCCTCCAGGACATAGACCTGACCATCGCCCGCGGCGAGGTCGTCGTCGTGATCGGCCCCTCCGGGTCCGGCAAGTCGACGCTGTGCCGCACGATCAACCGCCTGGAGACCATCGACTCCGGCGCGATCACGATCGACGGCAAGCCGCTGCCCCAGGAGGGCAAGGAGCTCGCGAGGCTCCGCGCGGACGTGGGCATGGTCTTCCAGTCCTTCAATCTCTTCGCGCACAAGACCGTGCTTGAGAACGTGATGCTGGGCCAGGTCAAAGTGCGCAAGACGGCCAAGGCAGAGGCGGAGGAGAAGGCCCGCGGCCTGCTCGACCGCGTGGGCGTCGGCACCCAGGCCGACAAGTACCCCGCGCAGCTCTCCGGCGGCCAGCAGCAGCGCGTCGCGATCGCCCGCGCGCTCGCCATGGGGCCCAAGGTCATGCTCTTCGACGAGCCGACCTCGGCGCTCGACCCCGAGATGATCAACGAGGTCCTCGAGGTGATGCAGCAACTCGCCCGCGACGGCATGACGATGGTCGTCGTCACGCACGAGATGGGCTTCGCCCGGTCGGCCGCCAACCGCGTCGTCTTCATGGCGGACGGGCGGATCGTCGAAGAGGCCACACCGGACCAGTTCTTCAGCAACCCGCGCAGCGACCGTGCCAAGGACTTCCTCTCGAAGATCCTGCACCACTGAGACAGCGCACGGGCTCCCGCGCGCGGGAGGCCACACCGGACGTAAGACGCCTGCCGGCGTCTCCCCACCTCCGCCGAAACGAAGGATGTTCACCATGAAGGTTCGCAAGGTCTCCGCGGCAGCCTCGGTCCTGCTCGCGCTCTCCCTCACCGCCACCGCGTGTGGCGGCGACGACAAGGACGACAAGGGCTCCGGCGGGGGCGACAAGATCACCATCGGGATCAAGTTCGACCAGCCCGGCCTCGGCCAGAAGACGCCGGACGGCAAGTACGAGGGCTTCGACGTCGATGTCGCCACCTACGTGGCGAAGAAGCTCGGCCACAAGGCCGACGACATCGAGTGGAAGGAAGCCAAGAGCGCCGACCGCGAGACGATGCTCCAGCGCGGTGACGTCGACTTCATCGCGGCGACCTACTCGATCACGCCGGAGCGCGAGGAGAAGGTCGACTTCGCGGGTCCGTACCTGCTCGCCCACCAGGACGTCCTGGTCCGCGCCGACGACAAGTCGATCAAGTCGCCGAAGGACCTGAACAGCAAGAAGCTCTGCTCGGTCACCGGTTCGACCTCGGCGCAGAACGTCAAGGAGAAGCTGGCTCCCAAGGCCCAGCTCCAGAACTACGGCGCGTACTCCCAGTGCCTGACCGGCCTGCAGAACGACGCCATCGACGCGCTCACCACCGACGACTCGATCCTCGCCGGTTACGCCGCGCAGAAGAACTTCCAGGGCAAGTTCAAGCTCGGCGGCTTCAAGATGACCAACGAAAACTACGGGATCGGCGTCAAGAAGGGCTCCGACCTCAAGAAGAAGATCAACGACGCGCTGACCGCGATGGTCAAGGACGGGTCGTGGGACAAGGCCGTGAAGGACAACTTCGGCCCGGCGAGCTACAAGAACGAGCCCGCCCCGAAGATCGGCGACATCGTCAAGTAAGCGGGACGTGAGGGGCGTGCCGCTCGCCACAGCGGCACGCCCCTTCGCCCTCTACGCGGAAGCTGTCCCTCTACGCGGAAGCGCGGGAGAACGTGTTCGACTTTCTTGAAGGCTATGACCTGTGGGGGGCCTTCTGGGAGACGGTGAAGCTCACCGGACTCTCAGCGGTCGGCTCCCTGATATGGGGAACCGTGCTGGCGGGCATGCGCGTCAGCCCCGTGCCCCTGATGCGCGGCTTCGGAGCCGTCTACGTCAACGTCGTGCGGAACATTCCGCTGACCATCATCATCGTGTTCACCTCGCTCGGCCTGAACCAGACGCTCGGCATCACCTTGGGCTCTGAGGACTTCGCCACCATCAACTTCCGGCTCGCGGTGCTCGGTCTGACCGCCTACACCGCCGCCTTCGTCTGTGAGGCGCTGCGCTCGGGCATCAACACCGTGCCGATGGGCCAGGCGGAGGCCGCCCGGGCACTCGGGCTGAGCTTCACGCAGGTCCTCACACTCGTCGTGCTCCCGCAGGCCTTCCGCTCGGTGGTGGCCCCGCTCGCCAACGTGCTGATCGCGCTCACGAAGAACACCACCGTGGCCGCCGCGATCGGTGTCGCCGAGGCGGCCCTGCTGATGAAGGGCATGATCGAGAACGAGGCGCAGACGATCGCGATCGCCGCCGTCTTCGCCTTCGGATTCATCTGCCTCACGCTCCCGACCGGTCTGATCCTCGGCTGGGTCAGCAAGAAGGTGGCGGTCAAGCGATGAACTCCGTCCTCTACGACGCCCCGGGCCCCCGCGCCAAACAGCGCAACATCATCTACTCGGTGGTCTTCGTGATCGCCGCCGGCCTGGTGGGCTGGTGGGTCTACAACGCCCTCTCCGACAAGGGCCAGCTCGACTGGGAGAAGTGGAAGCCCTTCTTCACGGACAGCAGGGCCTGGACGACGTACATCTGGCCCGGCCTGGAGAACACGCTCAAGGCGGCCGCGTACTCCATGGTCATCGCGCTGCCGCTGGGTGCCGTCCTGGGCATCGCGCGCCTCTCGGACCACCTCCCGGTGCGCATCGTGGCCGGCACGATCGTGGAGTTCTTCCGCGCGATCCCGGTCCTGATCCTGATGCTGTTCGCCAACGAGGCCTTCTCCAAGTACAGCGATGTCTCCTCCGACGACCGTCCCATGTACGCGGTCGTGACCGGTCTCGTCCTGTACAACGCCTCCGTGCTCGCGGAGATCGTACGAGCGGGCATCCTGGCCCTGCCCAAGGGCCAGACCGAGGCGGCCAAGGCCATCGGCCTGCGCAAGAGCCAGACCATGCGGTCCGTGCTCCTGCCGCAGTCGGTCACGGCGATGCTGCCCGCGATCGTCAGCCAGATCGTGGTCATCGTGAAGGACACCGCGCTCGGCGGCGCCCTGCTCACGTTCTCCGAGCTCCTCTCGACGGTCAGCACGATGAGCGGCTACTACGGCGCCAACGTCATCGCCAGCTTCACGGTCGTCGCGGTGATCTACATCGTGCTCAACTTCGCCCTCACGTCGTTCGCGAGCTGGCTGGAGCGGCGGCTGCGGCGGGCCAAGAAGTCCACCGGCGCGGTGGTACCCGCGGCCGCCGTGGAAGGCACCGCGACCACCGGCGCGGGCGGCGGCCTGGGCGGCGGCGCCTGAGCCGACCGCCGGGCGCTCACCCGATGATCTGCAAGAACGAAGGCAGTGGCGTCCGCGCCACTGCCTTCGTCGCTTGACGCAAGCACCGGCAGTGGGTTGCATACGTTCTGTGATCGTGCACCGGGCTTCAACCGCCATTTCCTGTACGTACGTCCCGTACCGTCGGGCGGAGGGGCGCGCCTCGTGGACCCGGTGATCGTCGTCGGCGCCGGCCCCGTGGGCCTCACGCTCGCCCTGGCCCTCGCGCGTCACTCGGTCCCCAGCGTCGTCCTGGACGAGGGGCCCGGCAAGGACGAGCAGCGGCCCGCGCGGACCGTCGTGCTCCGGGAGGACACGGCCGCCCTCGTCGAGCGTCTCGCCGGGCTGTCCTTCGGGAGCGCGGAGACGGGGGCGCGTTGGAGCGGCTGGCGGTCGATGCGCCGCAAACAGGTCATGCGGCAGCTCACGTTCAGTGACGAAATGCCCTCCCCGTTGCACGTGCCGCAGCATGTGCTCACCGGGGCCCTGCGTGACGCGATCGCCGACGAGCGCCTGGTGAAGGTCGCCGTCGAGAACAAGCTGGACGCCCTGGAGCAGGACGCCTCGGGGCTCACCGCCCATACGCGCGGCCCCAAGGACACCTGGTGGCGCGGCAGTTACCTGGTCGGCTGCGACGGGCCCCGGTCGACGGTCCGCAAACTGCTCGACGTCCGCTTCCCCGGGCGTACGGCGGTGGAACGACACGCCGTCGCCGCGCTGCGGACGGAACTTCCCTGGCCCGGTGAGGCGTTGTTGCATCGAAGCCCGCCCTGGCACGGCGGGGGCTCGGAGGTGACGGCGCGTCCGCTCGCGGGGGGAGTGTGGCGGATCGACTGGCTGCTGCCGCCGCGCGGCGACCTGGTGACGCCCGACGCCCTCGTGGCGCGCGTCCGGGAGACGCTCGGTGGCTGGTCGGGGGGCGCCACACCGCCGTACGACCTGCTGGACACCGGCGTGCACACGGTCCACCACCGGCTGGCCCGCCGGTGGCGCGTCGGGCGCTGCTTCCTGGCCGGTGACGCCGCCCACCTCCTCGGCGCTCTTGGCACGCAGGGCCTGGACGAGGGCCTCAGGGACGCGGACAACCTCGCCTGGAAGCTGGCCCAGGCCTGGCACCACGGCCCGCACCGGGGTCTCCTTGAGAGCTATCAGACCGAGCGGCGCGCCGCCGTGACCGCGCGCCTGCGCGCCGCCGACCAGTCGCTGCCGCTGCTGCGCGGCGGCGGAGGACTGCGCTCCTACGTGCCGGGGGTCGCGCGCGGGCAGGACACGCTGCTCACGGACGGTCATGTGGGGCGCGGCCAGCTGGGCGCGCCGGGGGCGTACGCCAATTCGCCGCTGACGCCCGGAGCGACGGACTCCACGGTGGCGGTCGCCACGGAGCCGGGCGCTCCGGTCGTGGACGTGCGCGTGACGGCGCCCGACGGCTCCTTCGTACGCCTGCGGGAGCGGCTCGGCCGCAGCCGGCTCCTCGTCGTGCTCGTGGCGCCCGGCACGGTCGTGTGGGACCGGCGGCACTGGATGCAGGCCGGGCTCATGCCCCGCCTCGCCGCCGCCGTGACCGCGCTGCCGTGCGCCGCCGAACTCCTCGTCGCGGAGAGTTACCCCGGCGCGGCGGCGCACACGGTCCTGCTGGTGCGCCCGGACGGCCATCTGGTCGCCGCGCTGAGCGGCGTGCGCCCGGCGGAGCTGTACGCGGCCGCGGAGGCGGCGCTGGGCAAGCTGGTCCCGGACGAGCCCGCGAACGCCGGGCCGAAGGGGGCCAAGGCCCGGGAGGGCCGGTCCGGCCAGGGCGCGGGGAAGGCGGGACGCGAGGACTCCGCGCGCGCGGGAGGCGCGTCCGGCGAGGCGCGCGGTGCCACGCCCGGCGAGACCGGCGGCGGCACATCTGGGGAGACCAGCGGCGGCACGTCCGGCAGGACCGGTAGTGGCACGCCCAGCGGAACCGGCAGTGGCATGCCCGGCGGAACCGGCAGTAGCGCGCCAGGTGGGGCCGTCGGCGGCAGCGCGGCCAAGGCGCCCGGCGCGCCCGAAGGCGCCACGCCCGGCACGAGCGGCCGTGGCCCCAGGACCTCCGGCCCCACACCCGCGCCCGCCCCGAGCCACGAACTCGACATCGTGACGGAAGAGGAGGACGCCGCCGCGTCCGGCGGACGCCCCGGCGGCGGGGGCTCCGCGGGGCGCGGCCCCGGCCCCCGACCGGGGCACGGCGCTCGCCCCGCGCCCGGGGACGGCGGCCGTCCGACCGGCGGAAACGACCGGCCGCCCGCATGATGAACACGAGTTGACCGCTTCCCACGGCCATGGTCTACTCCCGACCATGACCGACACCGCTGTCCGTTTGTGGCGGAGGGTCCATATGGACCTCGTCCGCTATGCGGGCTGCGTGTGTCAGCCGTCGAGCTGAATTCGCCAATTCCCTTTCTCGCGCGCCCTTCTGCCGCGCGCTGTTCAGCGAACTCACCGGACGGTCTTCATGTCTGCGTCTGCCTCCAGCTCCGCCTCATCCGCCGCGCGCGTTCCGGCGCCCGCGCCCACCTCCGCCGACCTCCTCGGCTTCGTGCGGCGCACCGCCGACGACGCCGGTCTCGTCGCCTCGCTCCCCCTCGACCCGGAGGGCCGCACCTGGGTGCGCCTCGAAGGGCCCGGCGGCAGCGAGGCCTGGCTGATCAGCTGGCCACCCGGAACGGGCACCGGCTGGCACGACCACGCCGAGTCCGTCGGCGCCTTCACCACCGCGCGGGGTGCCCTCAAGGAGCACTCCCTCGCCGCCCGGCTGCCCACCGACGGCTGGAAGACCCTGGAACTCACCGAAGGCATCGACCGCGAACGCCACTTGACGGCCGGACAGGGCCGGGCGTTCGGCCGCAACCACGTCCACGAGGTCCTCAACGAGTCCGCCACGGAGCACGCCATCTCCGTGCACGCCTATTACCCGCCACTGCCGCAGATCCGCCGGTACAGCCGCACCGGAGCCGTGCTACGCCTGGAGCACGTCGAGCGTCCGGAGGACTGGCAGTGAACGCGGGCCTGGAGTTGAACGGCACCCCGGGTGTGCCCCCGGCCCCGGTGGTCGCCGAGGAGTCGCACGCCCCCGTGGGAATAGACGAGTTGCTGGCGCGGGTACGGAGCGGCCTCGACCGGGTCACACCACCCGAGGCCCACGCCATCAGCCGCTCGGGCGGCCTGCTCGTGGACATCCGGTACGCCGAACTGCGCGAACGCGACGGCCTGATCCCGGAGGCCCTCGTCGTCGAACGCAACGAACTGGAGTGGCGCCTCGACCCCCAGGGCAGCCACCGCGCCCCCGAGGCGGTCGGCCACGATCTGCGGATCATCGTCGTCTGCAACGAGGGGTACGCGTCGAGCCTGGCGGCCCACTCCCTGCACCAGCTCGGACTGCGCCACGCGACCGACCTCATCGGCGGCTTCCAGGCGTGGAGGGCGGCCGGGCTGCCCGTGGCTTCGTAGGACGGCACGGTGCGTGGGTACGCGCGCGTGGGCGCCCCGTTCCCCTCCGAAGACGGCGGGTAAGGGGCGCCCATCCTGGTGCACGGTCCTTACTTGCCTGTCGACCGTGCCGTTTGCTGGGGCGCGCTGCGGGAAGCGTGCCCCGGGGGGCGCCGCGGGTGGTGCGTCCCGGGGGTGCGTCGCGGGGGTGCGTCCCGGGGGGGGCGTCGCGCTACTCCTTGGCCGTCGCCACCGTGACCGGCAGCGGTCGCAGGGCGGCGCGCCCCGGAAGCGCCGTCGCCGTCAGAGCGAGCAGGCCCGCGACGGCGACCACCGCGACGTACAGCAAGGGCAGGGCCACCGGTGCCGCCGAGCCGGTCATACCGACGCTGAACGCGGTGAGGACGGCGAGGGAGATACCGCTGCCCAGGGCGGTCGCGATGAGCAAGACGGCCAGGGCCTCGGTGCGCAGCATGCCGAGCACCTGGCGGCGCGTGGCGCCCGCGAGCCGCAGCAGCGCGAACTCCCGTACGCGCTCGGAGACCGACATCGCGAGCGTGTTGACGACGGCGATCGCGGTGAACGCCAGGACCAGGCCCATGGCGAGGAGGTTCACCTCGGCGTTGGCCTGTCCACGCTCCGCCTGGAGGCGGTCGACGGCGGCCGGGGACCGCACCTGGACGGCGGGGAACTTTCGCAGGGCCGCCGCGAGTTGGTCCTTCGTACGGTCGCTCTTCACGAGGGCGGTGGCGGCGAGCGGGTTGTCGACGTGGCGGGCGACCAGGTCGTGCGCCAGCGTCAGATCACCGAAGCCGAGCCCGCGCGCATAGACAGCGACGACCTTCACGGTGGCCGGTGTGCCGTCGCCGAGGGTCAGCTTCAGGGTGCTGCCGGGCTTGAGCCCGAGCTGGTCGGCGGCGAGTTCACTGACGGCGGCGGTGCCCGCGCCGAAGGACGCGAGGGAGCCTTCGGTGACGTCCGGGTCCCAGGTGCGGGTGAGGCCCACCGGGGTCACGCCCTGCGTCGGGTACTTGTCGAGCCCGACGCGCACGGTGGTGCGGACGACCTCGGTGACGGCCTCGACGCCGTCGGTGGCCCGCAGCAGCCGCGCGGCCCCCGACGGCACGCCGGGGCCTTGCGCGGCGAGGGCCCAGTCCGCGCGGACGCCGTCCCGCACCTGGTCGCGGGCGGCGGCGTTGAGCGTGGGCTGAGTGAAGAGGACGGTGCACGTCATGCCGACGAGCAGCACGAGCGGGGTCACCACGGCGGCCATGCGGGACGCGTTGCCGCGCAGGTTGGCGTGGGCGAGACGGCCGACGGGACCGGTGCGCCGCAGCACGAGCCCGAGCAGCGCGGCCGATGCCTTCATGACGAGCGGCCCGAGGAGGGCGATGGCGGAGGCGAGCACGATGACGACGAGGAACGTGACGGGAGTCGACGCGGGTTCGGTGCGCAGCACGCTGAGCACCCCGACGAGAACGAGCCCTCCGGCCAGCAGCACGAGTCCGGCGGCGATCCGCCCCCAGGAAGGCAGCGCCCGCTCCACGTGGGCCTCGGCCAGTGCCTCGCCGGGGCGGATGCGGGCGATGCGGCGGGCCGAGACCCGGGCGGCGGCCCAGGCCCCGAGCAGCGTCGCGGCGACGGCGGCCAGCGGCGGGTAGACGCTGACGACCCGGTCGAGCGTCGCCGGGACCACTCCCCTGTCCATGAACTCCCCGTACAGCAGCGCCCCGAGCGGTATGCCCGCCAGCGCGCCGAGCGCTCCGGCGGCGACTCCGACGACGAGGGCCTCGCGGCCAAGGAGCGCGCGCAGCTGCCGGGGGCTCGCGGCTACGGCCCGCAGCAGGGCGAGCTCGCGGTGGCGCTGCTGGATGGACAGGGCGAAGGTGCCGACGACCACGAGGATGGCGACGAGCAGCGACGTACCGCCCATGGCGCCGCCCATGCTGATGAGCTTCACGCGGGCGCCCGCCGCATCGAGGAACTCGACGGGGCCACGGCCGTCGCCGCTGGTGACGCGCGCGGTCGTGCCGTCGAGTGCCTTCTTGACCGCTTCCTTGAGCGCCGTCACCGACGTGCCCGTGGCCGGTACGACGCCGATGGCGGTGACGCGGCCGGGGTGGGCGGCGAGCCGCTCGGCCTCCGGCGTGGAGAAGAACAGCGAGGTCTGGTGCGCGAGCGCCGTCTGCCCTCCGCCGTGCCGCGTGGGCGCGGCGATGCCCGTGACGCGGTACGTGCGCGGGGCCCGCGTCGACTGGACGGTGAGCCGGTCGCCGGGCCGCAGGCGGGCTCGGTCGGCGAGGCCCCGGTCGATGACGAGGTCGGCGGCGGCCCGCGGGGCACGGCCGTCGACGATCCGGAAGGGGGTGAGGGCGGCCGACGCCCAGGCGTGCCCGTATACGGGCCGGTCCGGGTCGGGTGCCGCTGCGGGTGTCAACGGCTCTGCCAGGAAGGTGAGTTCAGGGATGACCGCGCGGACCCCGGGCACGCCGTCGAGCCGCTCGGTGAGGCTGCGGGGCAGCCAGGCCCGCTCGGCGATGGGCTTCGCCTTGTGCTTGACCTTGGTCTTGCCCTTCTTGTGCTTGACGGTGGTCTGGTGCACGTTCTGATCGGCGGAGACCAGCACGGGGGCGGCGGCGTAGCGCTCGGTGCGGATGGTGCCGCGCAGGCCCGTCTCCAGGAGTGTGCCGCAGGCCGTGATGAGCGCGGCGGCGCACATCAGCGCGACGAAAGCCCCCAGGAACCCGCCCTTCCGGTCGCGGATGGTCCGCAGTGCGTAGCCCAGCATCATGGCGTCTCGGTCTCTTTTCGGTTGTCGGAGGGCACCGGGGCGGCAGGGGTGGCTCCCGGGTCCTGCGCGGGTGCGGGGAAGGCGAGGAGGCGGGTGAGAACGGTGCGGGCCCCGGGCGGGGTGTCGGCGTCGGGGCGCTTGTAGCGGTTGAGGAGGGCGATGTACTCCTCGAAGAACGCGCGCAGTTCGTCCACCGTCAGCCGCATGGTGCCGCGCGAATATGGGAAGGCGTCGGCCCATTCGTCGGCTTCGGGGCCGCCGCTCTCCCGCTGGAGCTGTTCGAAGAGCTCCAGGTCGGCGGCGTACGCCAGGTGGTTGAGCTCGTCCATGACGAGCCGTGTCTCGGGGCTCTGCTGGCTGCGCGGCGGGAAGCGGCGGTCTCCGGGGACCGCGCGCCACCAGCGCTCACGCCCGCGCCCGGACTGCCGCGTCTCCTCGACGAAGCCGTATCTGGCGAGCTCCCGCAGGTGGTAGCTGGTCGCTCCGGTGTTGAGGCCCAGCGCCCGGGCCAGCGTCGCGGAGGTGGCGGGCCCGTGCACGGTGAGGTGCTGGAGCATCTGCTGCCGCCGGGGCTGCGCCAGCGCCTTGAGCACACGCAGGTCGCGCAGCTCCTCGGGGGCGGGGGCGGGGGCGCTGCCGGGGACGGGGGCGCGGTCGGGTGCGGCGCCCTCGGGCTTGGCACTTTCGCTGGCGGCGCCGCTGCTCTCAGCGGCCTCGCCCTTGGCGGCCCTGGGTGCGTCGGCACCGCGTCCTGGTGCGTCCGCACCGGCTTCTGGTGCGGCGACACCGGCCTCAATGGGGCCGGTGGCGTCCGTTCTCCCCTGGTTGTGAACCATGCGTACACAGTCGCCTGTGCACAGGTTCCTGTGCATGGTGGCGGCCAGGTGTCTTCAACGGGGGTTATCCCCAGTACGGGGAGGGGAGCCGCCGCTCAGAACCCCTCGTACCCCAGGTCCTCCGTGTCCTCCCCCTCCGCTTCCAGTGCCTCGCGCACCACGCGGAGGGCCATGCCCTCCGGATAGCCCTTGCGGGCGAGCATGCCCGCGAGGCGCCGCAGCCTCTTGTCGCGGTCGAGGCCCCGGGTGGCGCGCAGCTTGCGGGCGACGAGCTCGCGAGCGGTGGCTTCCTCCTGCTCCGCGTCGAGCTGGCCGACGGCCTCGTCGATCAGTGCCGTGTCCACGCCCTTGGTGCGCAGCTCCCGGGCGAGGGCCCGGCGGGCGAGGCCCCGGCCGTGGTGCCGGGACTCCACCCAGGCGTCCGCGAAGGCCTCGTCGTTGATCAGGCCGACCTCTTCGAAGCGGGACAGCACGCTCTCCGCCACGTCGTCGGGGATGTCCCGCTTGCGCAGGGCGTCGGCCAGCTGCTTGCGCGTGCGGGGCGTCCCGGTGAGCAGGCGCAGGCAGATCGCCCGCGCCCGCTCAGCCGGGTCACCCGTCGGCGGCTCCCCGTCCTCGGCCCTCGACGAGGGCGGGAAGCCGCTGTCCTGATGGCCGCCGGGGCCGCCGCGCCGACGACGACGGCCTCCCCGGCCCTGCCGGTCGCCGCTCCACGGGCCGCCCCCGTCGGCACCCGTGGCGCCCGGCCCGCTGTCGTCCCCGTGGCCGCGCCCCGTGGGTTCCGGGGGGTCAGCCCAGTCCGTACGTCGCGTCACGGCCTAGCTCTTGGCCGCCGCGGCCTTGGACTTGGTGGCCTTGACCGCGGGGGCGGGCACCGTCTTGGCGGCGTCCTCCGTCGGGGCCGCGCCCGCGGTGTCCGCGCCGGACTCGGCCGCCGGGGGCTCCGGCCGGACACCGACGCCCAGCTTCTCCTTGATCTTCTTCTCGATCTCGTTGGCGAGGTCGGGGTTGTCCTTCAGGAAGTTGCGGGCGTTCTCCTTGCCCTGGCCGAGCTGGTCGCCCTCGTACGTGTACCAGGCGCCGGCCTTGCGGACGAAGCCGTGCTCCACGCCCATGTCGATCAGGCCGCCCTCGCGGCTGATGCCCTGGCCGTAGAGGATGTCGAACTCGGCCTGCTTGAAGGGCGGCGCGACCTTGTTCTTGACGACCTTGACGCGGGTGCGGTTGCCCACCGCGTCCGTGCCGTCCTTCAGGGTCTCGATGCGGCGGATGTCCATGCGCACCGAGGCGTAGAACTTCAGCGCGCGACCACCAGTCGTCGTCTCCGGGGAGCCGAACATCACACCGATCTTCTCGCGCAGCTGGTTGATGAAGATCGCCGTCGTCTTCGACTGGTTGAGCGCGCTGGTGATCTTCCGCAGGGCCTGGCTCATCAGACGGGCCTGCAGACCCACGTGCGAGTCGCCCATCTCGCCCTCGATCTCGGCGCGGGGCACCAGGGCCGCCACGGAGTCGATGACGATGAGGTCGAGGGCGCCGGAGCGGACCAGCATGTCGACGATCTCGAGCGCCTGCTCGCCGTTGTCCGGCTGGGACAGGATGAGGTTGTCGATGTCGACGCCGAGCTTCTTCGCGTACTCGGGGTCGAGGGCGTGCTCCGCGTCCACGAAGGCGACGGCGCCGCCGGCCTTCTGCGCGTTGGCCACGGCGTGCAGCGTGAGGGTCGTCTTACCGGAGGACTCCGGGCCGTAGATCTCCACCACGCGGCCGCGCGGGATGCCGCCGACGCCGAGCGCGACGTCGAGCGCGGTCGAGCCGGTGGAGATGACCTCGATGGGCTCCTGGGACCGCTCGCCCATGCGCATGACAGCGCCCTTGCCGAATTGCCGTTCAATCTGTGCGAGCGCGGCGTCGAGCGCCTTCTCGCGGTCGGTTCCTGCCATGGGTTCCACCCGGTTTGCTTGAGTCGATCGCTTCACGTCAAAGACGCTAACGCCTGCCACTGACAATGCGCCCCGACGCCCGCCCGGCCTGTGGATAACTCAAGGCGCTCGGCCCGCCGCCAGCCACCGGCGCGCCCGGGAATCCCCCCGTGAATCCCCGGTACAACGCCGCCAGGACCCCCATAAGAATGGATGTTCGATTTTACTGTCAAGCGCACCACGCTGAGCTCGGCCGACGTGTGTGACGGAGCCCAGCCGACGTGTGTGACCGAGCTCGGCCGACGCGCATGACTGGCGGCCGACCCGGCCCTAGAGGGCTCGAGTCGGCCCGTCTGAGCGTCGATGAGCGTCGGATTCGGCCCGACGGGGGCTGTCGGCGCGGCGTCGATGGCAGTTCGGGGCTGTCGGTCCGGTGTCGGCGGGGGCTGGCACCTTTCGAGAGGTCCCGCCGGGTGTCCGACCCTGCTAGGGGTTCGGAAGGGGATCTCTGGTGCATGACGTGGTGATCGTGGGCGGCGGGGCGGCCCGATCGGTCTGTTCCTTGCCTGTGAGCTCGGCCTCGCGGGCTGCTCTGTCCTGGTGCTCGAGCGGGAGCCGGAGCCCGGCTCCCGGTTACGGAGGGACCCGCTCGGACCGCGGGGCCTGTTCGCCACGTCGGTCGAGGCGTTCTCCCGTCGCGGGATGCTGGACCCGCTCCTGACGGCATCGGGCGTGCACGACGCTCCCGGGGCGGACCTCGACGTGGACGAGCCTCGTGGCGTGGGCCACTTCGCGGGCATGGTGCTCGATCCGGCCCGGGTGGACGTCGCCGCCCTGCCCTACCGGCTACACCATGTACGCCACTGCCGTCGATCCCGAGAAGCTAAGCCCTGGGATCAACCTGACGCCGACGGGCATGTACGTCCAGATGCCCACGGCAGGGCACATCGCCATGATGGACTTCGACAGCGGCGCGTTCGACCACTCGCGGCGACCGGCCCGTGACCATCTCCAGGCGGTTCCGCGCCGCGTGTCCGGCACCGACGTCACACTGAGCGACGACCTACCGGCGGGGCCGCGTCCTGCTCGCGGGCGACGCCGCGCACATCCACTCGCCCCTTGGCGGGCAGCGACTCAACACCGGCATCGGCGACGCCATGTTCGCCGAGCTCACCGCGACGACCGAGCCGGAGCGCTGGTCCACGGACGGCGTGCGCCCCACTCCGGCCGGTCACGCCGCGCTCGCTGCGGCCTGGCCGCGCCTCGTCGCGTGACGGGAGCGGCCTTCAGCTGTCACGGCCCGGCGACGTCAGCGCGCGCCGCAGCCGGGCGAGCAGTGGTGCGCTGTCGCTGCGGCGGCGGTGTCCATGCACCCGCGGGTCGTCCGTGACGTCGTACCGCTTCACGTACGCCCCCAGGAAGGCCTGCAGCGTCGCCACGGCCGGGATGGCGATCAGCGCGCCGACCGCCCCGAGCAGGGCCGTGCCCGCGATGACCGACCCGAAGGCGACGGCCGGGTGGATGTCCACGCTCTTGGCGGTGAGCTTGGGCTGGAGCACGTAGTTCTCGAACTGCTGGTAGATCACCACGAAGCCCAGCACCCAGAGCGCGTACCAGGGGTCTACGGTGAAGGCGATCAGCATGGGCAGGGCGCCCGCCAGATACGTGCCGATCGTCGGGATGAACTGGGAGACCAGGCCCACCCACACCGCGAGGACCGGGGCGTAGGGCACTTCGAGGATCTGCAGCACGATGTAGTGCGCGATCCCGGAGATCAGCGCCATCAGGCCGCGCGAGTAGAGGTAGCCGCCGGTCTTGTTGACCGCGATCTCCCAGGCGCGCAGCACCTCGGCCTGCTTGGCGGGCGGCAGGACGGAGCACAGCGCGCGCCGCAGCCGCGGGCCGTCGGCGGCGAAGTAGAACGAGAACAGCAGGATCGTCAGGAGCTGGAAGAGGCCGCCGAGGACCTGCGTGGAGATGTCCAGGACACCGCTCGCGCTGTTCTGGACGTACTTCTGCAGCCAGTCGGAGTGGATCAGGCTGTCCTGGACCTCGACGCGGGACAGGTCCGTGTCGAACGTCTGGTTGATCCAGTTGATGACCTTGTCGAGGTAGTCCGGGAAGTCCTCGACCATGTCGACGATCTGGCCCGCGAGCATCGAGCCCAGCATCGTGACGAAGCCCGCGCTCGCGATGATCACGCCGAGGAAGACGATGCCCGTGGCCAGGCCCCTGCGCAGTCCGCGCGCCGCCATCCAGCTCACCGCGGGCTCGACGGCGAGGGCCAGGAAGAACGCGATCAGGATGTTGATCAGCAGTCCGGTCAGCTGGTGGAACGCCCAGCTGCCGAGCTGGAAACAGGCGACGAGCGCGAGGGCGAGCACCATGGCCCGCGGCAGCCAGCGCGGCATGCCCGCGCCGCGCCCCTGCTCGGCCCCCTCAGGGGGCTGGGCGGGCGGTGTCGTGCCGGGCGGGGTCGCCGCCTCGGAGGTGATCTGTGCGGAGTCGTCTCTGGGTGCCACCGTGCCAGTCTCGCCCACCCCGATGGCATTCGGCCGTCGCCCCCGTGTCTTCGCGGTGCTACGCGCGCGTGGAGCCCCGGTGCCGTCCGGCGCCACCCCTGTGGATCAACGCTTTTCGGCCGGTACGTTCACAGCGGCGCACACGGCCCGCCAGACGTCCTTCGCCTCCCAGCCCGCGTCCAGTGCCTCGTGCACCGTGCGCCCGCCGAGCTCGGACATCACGTGGTCACGTGCGAAGGAGTCGGCGTAGCCCGCACCGAAGTGGGCCGCCATCCGCTGCCAGAAGACCGTCAACCGCATGCGTCCAGTATCGCGCCCCTGAGAGTGCAGCCGGGCACAGAGGGCTTGTCGGCGGCGCATTCCGCCCTACCGTCGGAGCATGGCCGAAAACGGAGCGTCCTCGCATGCCGCGTCCTCCCCACTCGCGCGCGCCGAGCAGTTCGTCTGGCTCACCGCGCGCGTCCTCGAACAGCGACGATTCGCGTATCACTTCCTGGCCGGCGCGGACAGCGGCGACGGCGCCGACGCGGTCGAGACAGCGCTGGCCGCGTACGGCAACGCGGACGGCGGGTACGGCCACGCGCTCGAACCCGATCTGCGCGGCCCCGTCAGCCAGCCGCTGCACACCGGTCACGCGCTGCGGGTCCTGGACTCCATCGGGCGCTGCGGCGGGCTGCGGGTGGAGCGCGTGTGCCGCTATCTGACGTCGGTGTCGACGTCCGACGGCGCCCTGCCCGCGATCCATCCCAGCCAGCGCGGCTACCCGGTGGCGCCGTTCGTCCCCGTGGTGGACGACCCGCCCAGCGAGCTGCTCGCCACCGGTCCGGTCGTGGGTCTGCTGCACCGCAACGAGGTCTGGCACGCCTGGCTGTTCCGGGCCACCGACTTCTGCTGGCAGGCCGTCGAGTCACTGGAGAAGTCGCATCCGTACGAGATCCAGGCAGCGGTCGCCTTCCTTGATGGCGCGCCGGACCGCCCGCGCGCGGAGGCGGCGGCCGACCGGCTCGGCCGTCTCGTGCGCGAGCAGCGCCTCGTGGCCCTGGAGCCGGAGCGGGCCGAGGCCTACCCGGTGTCTCCTGGGTACGCGCCGGGCGAGCACCACTTCGCGCACGACTTCGCGAAGAGCCCTGACTCGCTGGCCCGCGCGTGGTTCACGGACGAGGAGATGGCGCGCTCCTTGGACTTCCTCGTGAACGACCAGCAAGAAGACGGAGGTTGGCCGATCCGGTGGCGTCAGTGGGCCCCGGGGACGGCCCTGGAGTGGCGGCCGATCGTGACAATCGACGCCCTGCGCACGCTCCGGGCCCATGGGCGGCCGGTCAGCTGAAGCGCTTCTCCTGGGGTGACGGTCTGACCGTCGCCCCAGGAGGCGCGACCGTCACCCCAGGAGAGCCCCCGTGAGGGTCCGTCCAGGCGCGGTTCATCCCGCCAGGGCCCGTACCCCCGCCGTGACGACGACAGCCGCGGCGATGACGACGAGGAACGGCGCGCGCAGCAGCAGCGCCACGGCGGCCGCCGCGAGCCCCGCGGCCTTGGCGTCGAGGATCAGGGCGCGGCCGTCGGCGAAGGCCTGCTGGGCCGTGAGAGCGGCCAGGAGCGCGACGGGCAGCAGGGCGGCCGTGCGCTTGACCAGGGGCCTCTCCAAGGCGCCCGCGGGCACCAGCAGGCCCGCGAGCTTGACGGCGTAGCAGCCGACGGCCGTCACGGCGATGGCGATCCAGATGTTCAACGGTCGCTCCTTCGCGCGCGGAGGCCTGCTCCGTAGAGGACGATCGGCACGGCCAGCGCGGCCACCAGGACCGGCACTCCGGCGGGCAGCACGGGCAGCAGTCCAAGCCCTAGGAGTACGGCGATGGCGGCGACCGCGCGCTCCTTGGCGGTACGCGCCATCGGTGCCAGCAGGGCGAGGAAGACGGCCGGTCCCGCGGCGTCGAGGCCCCAGGTGTCGGTGTCCCCGATCGCCTCGGCGCCCAGCGCGCCCGCGAGGGTGGTGAGGTTCCACAGGACGTAGAGGCTGAGCCCGGTGACGGTGAAGCCGACCCGGGCGCCGCGACGCCCCGACTGCGCGAGGGACACGGCCGCCGTCTCGTCGATCACCCAGTGGGCAGCGAAGGGCCGCACCGCGCGCGGGAGGGCGAGCAGCTGGGAGAGCCGCAGCCCGTAGAACGCGTTGCGCACGCCCAGGAAGAACGCGCCCGCCGCCGCGGTGAACGGGCTCCCGCCCCCGGCGAGCGCGCTCACCAGGGCGAACTGTGAGGCGCCGGTGAACACCAGGAGGCTCAGCGCGCAGGCCTGGAGCACGGTGAGGCCGCTGCCGGCCGCGGTCACGCCGAAGGCGAACCCGGAGAGGCCGACGGCGACTCCGACGCCGAGGGCGTCACGGACGACGGCGGAGTCCGCCCGGCCCGCGCCCGGGGTTCCGTCGGCCGTCGTGACGGCTCCGGGGCCCGTCGCGCGCCGTTCCGGGGCGCCTCGCCGCTGTTGCCCGGCGTCGGCGGCCGGTCGCGGTTCACCGACCGCACAGGGGGTGCGTATGTCTGCGGATGTCGTTCGCTCTGCCACGCCGGGGACGCTACGAGGAACGGGGCGCGACGGTCTTGTACGTTCTTGCGCTCCCGTTGGTACGCGCCCGGCGGCACCCCGACGATGCGGGCGAAGTGGCGGTTGAGGTGGGGCTGGTCGGTGAAACCGACGGCGACGGCGGCCTCGGCGGGCGTCGTCCCGGTGTCCAGGAGGTGGCGGGCACGGCGCACGCGCGCGTCGGTCAGCCAAGCGTGCGGCGGCATGCCGTACGCGTCGCGGAAGGCGCGCAGCAGCGCGAAGGGTCCGACTCCGAGGTCGGCGGCGAGCCGCTCCAGGCTCGGCGGGTCGACGAGGTCCCGCTCCAGCACGGCACGCGCGCGTGCCGCCGTGCGCTCGCCCGCCGACCGCACGGTGCGCTCCGGCAGACGGCCGCCGTTCAACCGCAGCACCCGGGTCACGGCCACCCTCAGGAAGGTGTCGGCGGCGAGCGCGTTGCCCTCCTCCGCGGCGTGCAGCACCTGGTGCACGAGATGCACGGCATAGGCGTCGTCGAGCACCGGCTGGAGGAAACCGGGGGTGCCGCGCAGCGTCGTCGTCTCGGCGGCGATGGCCGCGACCACCTCGGGCGCGGGGTACACGGCTCCGTACCGCCAGCCCTCGGGCCCGCCGCCCCGGCCGGTGTGCGGGGTGTCGGGATTGATGAGGGCGATGGTGCCGGGGCCCGCGTGCCGGTCGGCACCGGTGTGGTGGAAGACGTCGACGCCTTCGGTGACCGCGGCCATCACGAAGTGCTCATGGGTGTGCCGGACGAAGGTCTTGCGCAGGTAGCGGGCCCGCAGCAGGTCGACGCCGGGCAGCTCGGCATACGTCCAGTGCCGTGCCCGCTCCGCCGAACCTGCCATACCGCCATTCTGCGCCGCCCACGGAAACGATCTTCCCGGCGGCCCCCGCTGGCCTTCCCCCGCCCTCACCTCACCCGCCGTTCGCGCAGGTCGGGGCCATTGTCAGTGGTGGGGTGCACGATGGATCCATGGTCAGGTCCGCAGACAGCGCCGACGCCCTCGACGGGTTCTCCCCCGCGACCCGCGGCTGGTTCACGGGTGCCTTCTCCGCGCCCACGTCCGCGCAGGCCGGAGCGTGGCGGGCGATCGGGGAGGGCTCGGACGTGCTGGTGGTCGCGCCGACCGGCTCCGGCAAGACGCTGGCCGCGTTCCTCGCCGCCCTGGACCAGCTGGCCTCGGCACCGCCCCCGGCCGACCCGAAGAAGCGCTGCCGGGTGCTGTACGTCTCGCCGCTGAAGGCCCTCGCCGTCGACGTGGAGCGGAATCTGCGCAGCCCGCTCACGGGCATCCGGCAGGAGTCCGTGCGCCTCGGGCTGCCCGAGCCCGAGGTGCGGGTCGGCATCCGCTCCGGAGACACCCCCGCGGCGGAGCGCCGCGCCCTGGCGACGCGCCCGCCCGACATCCTGATCACCACCCCCGAATCGCTCTTCCTGATGCTCACCTCCGCCACGCGGGACGCGCTGACGGGCATCGAGACGGTGATCGTGGACGAGGTGCACGCCGTCGCGGGGACGAAGCGCGGCGCACACCTCGCGCTGTCCCTGGAGCGGCTCGACGCCCTTCTGAAGCGCCCCGCGCGCCGCATCGGCCTGTCCGCCACGGTGCGCCCGGTGGACGAGGTCGCGCGGTATCTGTCACCCCAGCGCAGGGTCGAGGTCGTCCAGCCCGAGTCCGGCAAGGAATTCGACCTCTCCGTGGTCGTCCCCGTCGAGGACCTGGGCGAGCTGGGCGGCTCCCCGGTGGCGGACTCCGGCGAGGGCGCGGAGCGCCCGTCCATCTGGCCGCACGTCGAGGAGCGCATCGCCGACCTCGTCCAGGCCCATCGCTCGACGATCGTCTTCGCCAACTCCCGCCGCCTGGCCGAGCGCCTGTGCAACCGGCTCAACGAGATCGCCTACGAGCGCGCGACCGGCGAGCCGCTCCCGGAGGACCACAGCCCCGCGGAGCTGATGGCGGAGTCCGGCGCCGCCAAGGGCGCACCCCCGGTCCTGGCCCGCGCGCACCACGGATCGGTGTCCAAGGAGAAGCGGGCCCAGGTCGAGGAGGACCTGAAGGCGGGCCGGCTGCCCGCGGTGGTCGCCACGTCCAGCCTGGAGCTGGGCATCGACATGGGCGCCGTCGACCTGGTGGTGCAGGTCGAGTCGCCGCCGTCCGTGGCGTCCGGGCTGCAGCGGGTGGGCCGCGCCGGTCACCAGGTGGGGGCGGTCTCCACGGGAGTCGTCTTCCCCAAGTACCGAGGAGACCTGGTCCAGGCGGCCGTCGTCACGGAGCGGATGCGGCAGGGAGCCATCGAATCGCTGCGCGTCCCGGCGAACCCGCTCGACGTGCTGGCGCAGCAGCTCGTCGCGATGGTGGCCCTGGACACCTGGCAGGCGGATGACCTCCTGGAGATGGTGCGGCGCGCGGCGCCCTTCAGCGCCCTGCCCGAGTCGGCGTTCACGTCCGTCCTGGACATGCTCGCCGGGCGCTATCCGTCCGACGCGTTCGCGGAGCTGCGCCCGCGCGTGGTGTGGGACCGCGTGGCGGGCACCGTCACGGGCCGCCCCGGCGCGCAGCGCCTCGCGGTCACCTCCGGGGGCACGATTCCCGACCGGGGCCTGTTCGGCGTCTTCCTCGCGGGCGCCGACCCGAAGAAGGGCGGAGGCCGCGTCGGGGAGCTCGACGAGGAGATGGTCTACGAATCGCGCGTGGGCGACGTCTTCACGCTCGGCACCAGCTCCTGGCGGATCGAGGACATCACGCGCGACCGCGTGCTCGTCTCCCCCGCCCCCGGCGTCCCCGGGCGGCTGCCGTTCTGGAAGGGCGACCAGCTGGGCCGCCCGCTCGAACTGGGGCGCGCGCTCGGCGCGTTCCTGCGCGAGGTGGGCTCGCTCTCGCGGGACGACGCCCGCGGCCGCCTCGAGGCCGCGGGCCTGGACACCTGGGCCGCGGACAACGTCCTGACGTACCTGGCCGAACAGCGCGAGGCCTGCGGCCACGTGCCGGACGACCGCACGATCGTGGTCGAGCGCTTCCGGGACGAGCTGGGCGACTGGCGGGTGGTCGTGCACTCCCCGTTCGGGGCGCAGGTCCACGCCCCCTGGGCCCTGGCCCTCGGTGCCCGCCTCACCGAGAAGTACGGCATGGACGCCCAGGTGATGCACGCCGACGACGGCATCGTGCTGCGCCTGCCGGACGCCGACCTGATGGGCCTCGACCTGCTCGACCAGGAGCCCGTCGACCTGACCGCGGACGCGTCCTTCGACCCGGAGCGGGCGCCCGTCGGCGCGGCCGACGTGACCTTCGACAAGGGCGAGGTCGCGCAGGTCGTCACCGACCAGGTGGGCGGATCGGCCCTGTTCGCCGCGCGCTTTCGCGAGTGCGCCGCCCGCGCGCTGCTGCTGCCGCGCCGCAGCCCGGGCAAGCGCACGCCCCTGTGGCAGCAGCGCCAGCGGGCCGCCCAGCTCCTGGAGGTGACCAGCGAGTTCGGCTCCTTCCCGATCATCCTGGAAGCGGTCAGGGAGTGCCTCCAGGACGTCTTCGACGTGCCGGGCCTCACGGAGCTGATGGGCGACATCGAGTCGCGCCGCGTCCGCCTCGTGGAGGTCACCACCCCCGAGCCGTCCCCCTTCGCCCGCTCCCTGCTGTTCGGGTACGTGGCGCAGTTCCTGTACGAGGGCGACTCCCCCCTCGCCGAGCGCCGCGCCGCCGCCCTGTCGCTGGACTCCCGCCTCCTGGCGGAGCTCCTCGGCCAGGCGGAGCTGCGCGAGCTGCTCGACGCGGAGGTCCTCACCGAGCTGGAGCGCGAGCTGCAGTGGAGCACGGAGGACCGCCGCGCCAAGGACGCCGAGGGCGTCGCTGACCTGCTGCGCCTGCTCGGTCCGCTCACGGACGCCGAGCTGGCCGAGCGCGGCGCCGAGAACTCCTGGGCCAGGGACCTCGCGGCGGCCCGCCGCGCCATCCGCGTGCGGATCGCCGGAGCCGACCACTGGGCGGCCATCGAGGACGCGGGCCGCCTGCGCGACGCCCTGGGGACGGCACTGCCTGTCGGTGTCCCGGAGGCGTTCACCGAGCCCGTCAAGGATCCCTTGGGTGACCTCCTCGCGCGCTACGCCCGCACCCACGGCCCCTTCACGTCCGCCGCGGCCGCGGCCCGCTTCGGTCTCGGCGCCGCCGTCACGGAGGGCGCGCTGCAACGCCTAGCGGCGAACGGCCGTGTCGTACAAGGCGAGTTCCACCCGGCGGGCATCGGCCAGGAGTGGTGTGACGCGACGGTCCTGCGCCGGCTGCGCCGCCGCTCCCTCGCCGCGCTCCGCCAGGAGCTGGAGCCGGTGCCCCCGGCCGCGCTGGCCCAGTTCCTGCCGCAGTGGCAGCACCTGAGCGGGCACGGGCTGCGGGGCGTCGACGGCCTCGTCCGCGCCATCGAGCAGCTGCAAGGCGCGTCCGTGCCCGCGTCGGCCCTCGAAAGGCTCGTCCTGCCCTCCCGGGTGACGGGATACGTCCCGGCGATGCTCGACGAGCTCACCGCGGCCGGGGAAGTGGTGTGGGCCGGGGCGGGCGCCCTGCCGGGCAAGGACGGCTGGGTCTCGCTCTATCTGGCCGACGCGGCTCCGCTGCTCCTGCCGCCCGCGCACCCCCTGGAGCTCACCGCGCTCCACCAGTCCGTCCTGGACGCCCTTTCCGGGGGGTACGGCCTGTTCTTCCGCCAGATCGCCGACCAGGTCCGCGCCACCACGCACCCCGACGTCACCGACCCCCAACTGGCCGACGTGGTCTGGGACCTGGCCTGGTCGGGCCGCCTCACGAACGACACGCTCGCCCCCATGCGCTCCCTGCTGGGTTCGGGCCGCACGGCGGGTTCCACGGCCCACCGGGCGAAGCGCGCGATCCCGCGCGGGCGCTACGGCAGCCTGACCGCGGCCGCCCGCCCCGCCTCCCGCACCGGCCCGCCGACCGTCGCGGGCCGCTGGTCGCTGCTGCCCGCCCGGGAGCCCGACCCGACGCTGCGCGCCCACGCCCTGGCCCGCACCCTCCTGGACCGGCACGGCGTGGTGACCCGCGGCGCGGTCGCCGCCGAGGGCGTCGAGGGCGGCTTCGCGGCGACGTACCGCATCCTGTCGGCGTTCGAGGACAACGGCCAGGCACGGCGGGGGTACGTGGTGGAGGGGCTCGGCGCGGCACAGTTCGCGATGGACGGCTCCGTGGACCGGCTGCGCGCCGCGGCCGCCGCCCGCGAGCGCGCGGGCGCCACGCACTCCGCCGACGCCCAGGCGGTCGTCCTCGCGGCCGCCGACCCGGCGAACGCGTACGGGGCCGCGCTGCCCTGGCCCGACCCCCCGGCCGACGCGGGACACAAGCCCGGGCGCAAGGCGGGCTCCCTCGTCGTGCTCGTCGACGGCGAGCTGACGCTGTACATGGAGCGCGGCGGCAAAACCGTGCTGGCCTGGACGGCAGCCGAGCCGAGCCAGGACCTCCGCCTCCAGACGGCCGCGAACGCCCTGGTGACGGCGGCGAAGGCGGGGGCCCTGGGCACGGTCACCGTGGAGCGGATCAACGGCACTCCGGCCCTCACATCGCCGCTTTCCCCCCTCCTGGAGTACGCAGGGTTCCACGCCACACCCCGGGGGCTGCGCCTGCGCGCGTAACCACACCCGGCCGCCGCCCCCACCGGCACCGGCACCGGCCCTCAACAACCGCCGGCCAGCCTGAGCCGGAAGGCCGCACAGCAGCCCAGCCCCCAGCAGCCCACCAGCCCAGCCACCCAGCCACAACACCAAACGACCGGAGATCGGAGCCCCCCACAGCCCCAGAAAGGCCACCCTGGACCCATGCCCGAAGGAGACACCGTCCACCAGACGGCCCGCCGCCTGCACCAGGCCCTGGCCGGTCACGTCCTGACACGGTCCGACCTGCGCGTCCCCAAGCTCGCCACAGCCGACCTCTCCGGTCGCACCGTCCTGGACGTCACCCCGCGCGGCAAACACCTCCTCACCCGCGTCGAAGGCGGCCTCACGCTCCACTCCCACCTGCGCATGGACGGCTCCTGGCAGGTGTACGCCCCGCACGAACGCTGGCGCGGCGGCCCGGCCCACCAGATCCGGGCCGTCCTCGCGACGGCCGACCACACCGCCGTCGGCTACCGCCTGCCCGTGCTCGAACTGCTCCGCACCGCCGACGAGCAGCGCGCCGTCGGCCACCTCGGCCCCGACCTCCTGGGCCCCGACTGGGACCCTGGCCAGGCGCTGCGCAACCTCCTCGCCACCCCGGAGCGCCCCCTCGGCGAGGCCCTCCTCGACCAGCGCAACCTCGCGGGCATCGGCAACATCTACAAGAGCGAGCTGTGCTTCCTGCTCGGCGTCACCCCCTGGCTGCCCGTCGGCGAACTGCCCGCCGCGACCGCGGAGCGCCTGCCCGCCCTCGCGAAGAAGCTCCTGGAGGCCAACCGCGACCGCCCGGCGCGCACGACCACAGGCGCGGCCCGCCCCGGCCAGCGCCTCTTCGTCTACGGCCGCACGCCACGCCCCTGCCTGCGCTGCGGCACCCCCGTGCGCACGGCGGACCAAGGCGACGGCACCCGCCAGCGCCCGACGTACTGGTGCCCGGCCTGCCAGCAGGGCCCGGCCCCCCAAGGCGGACAGGCGTTCCCGAAGCCTCACCCCACCAGTTGACGACCCGTCAGAAACTCTTCTACGGTCCGCACATGCCCATCCAGGCGTACGACCTCACCGGCCGCACCGCGTTCGTCACCGGAGCCGCCAGCGGCATCGGCCGGGCCAGTGCCGTGCTGCTCGCGGAGGCGGGGGCCACGGTCCACTGCGCCGACCTGGACGAGCAGGGGCTGCACGAGACGACCGCGCTCATCAAGGCGGCGGGCGGCACCGCGCACCCGCACCCCCTGGACGTCCGCGACCGGGCACAGGTGCAGCAGGCGGTGACCGAAGCGGCCACGGCCACGGGCCGCCTGGACGTCCTCGCGGCGATCGCCGGGATCATGCACAGCGGCACGGTCCTGGAGACCCGGGAAGAGGACCTCGACCGGGTCCTGGCGGTGAACGTCAAAGGTGTCCTGTACGCGTGCCAGGCGGCGGCCCGCGTCATGATCGCGGCAGGCACGGGCGGCAGCATCGTCACCATGGCGTCGGGTGCCGTGGACACCGGCGGGCCCGGCCTGCTCTGCTACGGCGTCTCCAAGGCCGCGGTCGTCCAGCTGACGAGGACGCTGGCCACGGAGGTCGGCCCGCACGGCATCCGCGTCAACGCCGTGGCCCCGGGCTGGATCCGTACGCCGATGACGGGCCACCACGACGCGGCGGCCGGGACCCGCACCGAGGACCTCATGGCCCGGCGGTCGCCGCTCGGCAGGGTCGGCGTGCCGGAGGACGTCGCGCACACCGTGCTGTATCTGGCGTCGGACGCGGCCGCGTTCACGACCGGCCAGATCCTCCGCCCCAACGGCGGCGTCGCGATGCCCTGGTGACACGCCCCGCGCCGGCGCGCCCCGGCGACGAGCGCCGCCACCGCGCCACCCCGGCCGCCCGCTCCTTGGGCACGCAGTGCACCGGCAGCAGGCTCAGCCCCCACCCTCCGGCGGCGACAGAGCCCTCCAGGGCCCCCGCGTCGGGCAGCAGCGCGAGCCGCAGCACGGCCCACCACCACAGCGCGGCGAGACCCACGGCCCACGGCCACCGCCGCATGCGCCCTGCCACCGTTGCCACCTTCCGCCTTTCGGCGCTGACGCGCCTCGTCCTCAAACGCCGGACGGGCTGAAACTCTCGCCGCGACCGGCAGGTGTTAGCCCGTCCGGCGTTTGAGGACGAGGCCGAAGGCCGATCAAGGGGGGCCCAGGGGGCAAGCCCCCTGGTTTCGGGAAGGGGCGGGGTCGGGGAGGCCCCCGGCAAGGCGCACCCCCGCTACCCGTTCTCCGCCTGGAACATCCAGTGATGCTTCTCCAGGTCAGCCGTGATCCCGATGAAGATGTCCTGGCTCACGGGGTCCGCCTCCCCGGTGCCGTTCACCCGCTGCCGCATCCGCGTGATCACCGCCCCGAGGGCGTCCACGAGCGTTCCCACCGCGTCCGAGTCCTTGACCCAGCCGTCGGGGACCGCGCTGATGCCGCTGGTGGCCGCCACGGTGGCCGCGCGCCCGTCGGGCGGGACGCCGAGCGTCGAGGCCCGCTCCGCGACCGTGTCGGAGTGCAGCCGCGCCGTGTCGACGACCTCGTCCAACTGGAGGTGGACCGAGCGGAAGCGCGGTCCGACCACGTTCCAGTGGATCTGCTTGGCGACGAGCGACAGGTCGACGAGGTCCACGAGCGCCCCTTGCAGGGCTTCGGCCACGGTCTTGAGGTCGTCATCGGGCAGTGGGCTCTTCACGACGTTCATCGGCCACCTCCGGGTGCGGAAGTCGTTCGGATGCGTGGAGTCGCGGGTACCCGTGCCCCCCGGCACGAAACCCTCATCAACCATCGCGCACCCACCCCATTGCGGCCACTTCGGGCGCCCCGACCACCGGCCCGCGACCACCACAGCCCCGCTGCCCCAAGACAAGAGCTAGCCCTCAGCCCTCAGCGCCCAGCCCCAGCCCCAGCCCCAGCCCCAAAACAGCGAAGGCCCCGGCCGACAACCCGGCCGGGGCCCTCCTCACGCGTGGTCGCCCAGCGTCACGCGGCGACGACGTCGACCGCTTCCGCGGGCGCCTTGATCGTCACCCGTTCCGGTGGCACACCGGTCACCGAGACGGAATTGAGCATCGGGCGGACCGGTGCGCGCACCGGTTCCGTGGCCGCTGCCGACTCGGCCAGCTCGGCGAGCGAAAGCTCGTCGCTCACTTCTCTCATGAGCTCGGACATCCGTACGTCAAGCGCGTCGCAGATCGCGGAAAGCAGCTCGGAGGAAGCCTCCTTCTGCCCCCGCTCCACCTCGGAGAGATAGCCGAGTGAGACTCGGGCGGACGAGGAGACTTCGCGCAGAGTACGGCCCTGGCGCTGGCGCTGCCGACGCAGCACGTCACCCAGCAGGCGACGGAGCAGAATCATCGGTGGCTCCCTCCTCGGACCGCGTAGCCGCATCCTTCACGCCCCACCGTACCGCCTCGCGCGGCGGCCGTGCGGGGAGCGATGTCGTGTTCACTCAGGGCTGCAAACATCAAGTCCCCCCGTTCTGTTCCGTATCCTGTGCCCGCCCATTCCTGGCCCGTTCGCCGACGAGCTGCTCAAGAAGCAGGCTTAGCACGCTCCGGACGCTCTCCATACGGATTTCCGTACGGTTTCCGTTCAACCGCAGCGCGGCCACTTTCCCCTCACAGCGAAGTGGGGAACCTTCCTCCGATGGCCCGGAAACGGCCACGAACACCGTCCCCACCGGCTGACCGTCCTGGCTCCCGGGCCCCGCGACACCCGTCGTCGCCACGCCCCAGTCCGCCCCGAGCAGCCGCCGTACACCGGCCGCCATCTGCAGCGCGACCTCGGCGTCCACGGCCCCGCGGGCGGCCAGGAGGTCTCCGTCGACCCCCAGGACCTCCCGCTTGACGTCCGTCGCGTACGCCGTCACGGACCCGCGGAAGACCCGTGAGGCCCCCGGCACGGCCGTCGTCTCGGCGGCCACCAGGCCCCCGGTGAGCGACTCGGCGGCCGCCAGGGTCTCCCCGCGCTCCCCGAGCAGCCGAAGCACCTCGGCGGCGGCCGCGGCCGCGGCGGACCCGGCGGACGTCACTTGGCCGTCTCCTCGGCCGCCCCCGGCTCCCGTGCCCCGGCGGCCTCGGCCGCGGCCTCCGCCTTGCCCTGGCGCCGCAGCACGACGGCCTGTTTCACATAGTCGAGCCCGGTCACGACGGTCAGGACGACGGCCACCGCCATCACCCAGAACCGCAGGGTGGCCAGCGGCCCGGTGAGCGCCAGGACGTACATCCCGACGGCCGTGCCCTGGGCCAGCGTCTTCATCTTGCCGCCGCGGCTGGCCGGGATGACGCCGTAACGGATCACCCAGAACCGCAGCAGTGTGATCCCGAGCTCACGGCCCAGGATCACCACGGTCACCCACCACGGCAGGTCGCCGAGCCAGGACAGACAGATCAGGGCGGCCCCCATGATCGCCTTGTCGGCAATCGGGTCGGCGATCTTGCCGAAGTCCGTGACCAGGTTGTACGTGCGCGCCAGATGCCCGTCGAAGAGGTCCGTGATCATGGCGACGGCGAAGGCGGCCCAGGCGAACGAGCGCCAGGCCGGGTCGTAGCCGCCGTTGCCGAGCAGCAGCATCACGAAGCCGGGCACGAGCAGCAGCCGGATCATGGTCAGCAGGTTGGCGACGTTCCACAGACTGGCCTGGTCCATCGCCGCGGCGCCCAGCTTGCCGCCGCGCACCGGCTTCGCGCCGGGCGCGCCGGAGCCGCCCGCCGCGGACGCCGGGACCTGCGTCATCTGCCCGTCCCTTCCCCGGTGCCCTGGAGTCGGTCGGAGGTCTCGAGGACCTCGCACTGCTCAGCCACCAGATCCACGCCCTCCGTGCCGACGACCTTTGCCACGACCATACGGCCGATCTCCAGGCCGTCCCCAGGCGTGGCGTCCGCGAAACGGATCTGGCCGTCGGTCTCCGGCGCCTGGTGCGCGGCCCGCCCCAGCGCGCCCTCGTCCTCGTCGACGGCCTCGATCAGGACCTCGATCCGCTCGCCGACGCGCTCCTCGGCACGCTGCGAGGTCAGCTGCTCGGCGAGGCGCGAGATCCGCGCGAGCCGCTCGTCGACGACGTCCTGGGCCAGCTTGTGCTCGTACGTCGCCGCCTCGGTGCCCTCCTCGTCGGAGTAGCCGAAGACACCGATGGCGTCCAGGCGGGCGCCCGTCAGGAAGCGCTCAAGCTCGGCCACGTCGGCCTCGGTCTCGCCGGGGAAGCCCACGATGAAGTTGGAGCGCACGCCCGCGTGCGGCGCCTTGCCCCGGATCGTGTCGAGCAGCTCCAGGAAGCGGTCGGTGTCGCCGAAGCGCCGCATGGCCCGCAGCACACCGGGCGCGGAGTGCTGGAAGGACAGGTCGAAGTACGGGGCGACCTTCTCCGTGGACGTCAGGACGTCGATCAGGCCGGGGCGCATCTCGGCGGGCTGGAGGTAGCTGACCCGCACCCGCTCGATGCCGTCGACGGCCGCCAGCTCGGGCAGCAGCGTCTCCAGGAGGCGGATGTCACCGAGGTCCTTGCCGTACGAGGTGTTGTTCTCGGAGACCAGCATGACCTCCTTGACGCCCTGCTCGGCGAGCCAGCGCGTCTCCCCCAGGACGTCGGAGGGGCGGCGCGAGATGAACGAGCCGCGGAAGGACGGGATGGCGCAGAACGAGCATCTGCGGTCGCAGCCGGAGGCCAGCTTCACGGAGGCGACCGGGCTCCCGCCCAGGCGGCGGCGCAGCGGCGCGCGCGGCCCGGAGGCGGGCGCGACGCCGTCCGGCAGGTCGACCGGGGCGTGCCCAGGAAGCGCGACCTCCGCCCCGGCGTCCTGCCGCTCGGCCGGGCTGATCGGCAGCAGCTTGCGGCGGTCGCGCGGGGTGTGGGCCTCGACACTGCCGCCGCCCAGGATGACCTGGAGGCGGTTGGAGATGTCGGCGTAGTCGTCGAAGCCGAGCACGCCGTCGGCTTCGGGCAGCGCGTCGGCGAGCTCCTTGCCGTAGCGCTCGGCCATGCAGCCGACGGCCACGACGGCCTGGGTGCGGCCGTGACCCTTCAGATCATTGGCTTCCAGAAGGGCGTCGACGGAGTCCTTCTTGGCGGCTTCGACGAAGCCACAGGTGTTGACGACGGCGACGTCAGCGTCCTCAGCGTCCTCGACGAGGGCCCAGCCGTCCGCCTCCAAGCGGCCTGCGAGCTCCTCCGAGTCCACCTCGTTGCGGGCGCAGCCAAGCGTGACAAGGGCGACGGTGCGGCGTTCGGGCATGGTCTCAAGACTACTTCGTCCATGCGTCGGCGCCCGCCGCCAGGGTTCCTGGTGCTCGCGACGGGCGCTCGGAAGAGGGCGGGTCAGCCGACCTCAGGGTCACCCTTCGTGTACGTGAGGCGCTCCACCTGGCCCGGCTCGAACTCGTTCTCGACCGGCTTGCCGTTCACGAAGAGACGGATCGCACCGGCGTCCCCGAGGACGAGGTAGATCTTCTTCTTGTCCTGGAAGGTCTTGGAGTCGCCCTGCTTGAGCAGCCCGTCGAAGAGCAGCTGGCCGTTGTGGTCCTTGGCCGAGATCCAGCTGCGGCCGTCGGCGGCGTCCACCTTGACGGTGACCTTGTCCCGGGGGACCCCGGCGATGGCGCTGTCCGACGGGTCCGGCTTGGGGTCGGCGGGCTTGGAGGGGCTGGGCTTGGGGGCGGGCTTGCTGGTGGTGGGCGTGGTGCCCTCGGCCACCTGCTGGGAGCCGTCGCCGCCGTCGCCGCTGAAGGCCGTGTACGCCACGAAGCCGATCACGGCGACGATCGCGGCGACCATGGCCGCGGTCCAGTTCGGCCGCCGCGGTTCGGAGCGGATCCGCTCGGCCTCGAACAGGGGTGCGGCCGGGGTGGGGGCCGGGGGCCGCCCGCCGTGCCCCTCGTCGTACTGGGCGAGGAGGGGGGCCGGGTCGATGTGGACGGCGCGGGCGATCGTACGGATGTGCCCGCGGGCGTACACGTCGCCGCCGCAGCGGGAGAAGTCGTCCTGCTCGATCGCGTGCACGATCGGAATGCGCACCCGGGTGGACGAGCTGACTTCGTCGACCGTCAGCCCCGCGTCGATGCGCGCCTGTCGCAGGACGCGGCCGATCGGGGGACGTTCCGCCGCGGGACGCTCCTGAGCGGGGGCGTCCGCCGCGGGGCGGTCGTCTGCGTGGCGGTCGTCTGAAGGGCGGTCGTCTTCAGGGGAGTTGCCGATGGACACGGGTGCGCCTTTCGAGCGTGTAGCCACCTGCCGGACATTCAGTCTAGGGGGGCTGAGAAAGGGTGGGGCAACCGGGCGGACGGACTTTGTACGCCATCAGAATGGCCGGACATCCTGATGGTGGGACATGGTGCTGCTCTTCCCTCAACTTGACGTACGCCGATGGGAAACGGTTGCCCGCGTTCCCGTACGGGTGAGCGCGGCCCCCTGGCGGGCCGACCGGGGCCCGCTCGCGGCGCACCCGGCAGTCGCCCGAGGTCAGACCCCCCGCACCGGGGTCACCGAGGCTCTTAGAGAGCCTCCCCCCGAAGGACGGCGAGCACTCCGTCCAGCTCATCGGGTTTCACGAGAACGTCACGTGCCTTGGAGCCCTCGCTCGGGCCGACGATGTTGCGCGACTCCATGAGGTCCATCAGCCGCCCGGCCTTGGCGAAGCCGACGCGGAGCTTGCGCTGGAGCATCGAGGTGGATCCGAACTGGGTGGAGACGACCAGCTCGGCGGCCTGGCACAGCAGGTCGAGGTCGTCGCCGATGTCCTCGTCGATCTCCTTCTTCTGCTTGGTGCCGACGGTGACGTCGTCGCGGAAGACGGGCGCCATCTGGTCCTTGCAGTGCTGGACGACCGCCGCGACCTCGTCCTCGGTCACGAAGGCGCCCTGCATGCGGATCGGCTTGTTCGCGCCCATCGGCAGGAACAGGCCGTCGCCCTTGCCGATCAGCTTCTCGGCGCCGGGCTGGTCGAGGATGACGCGGCTGTCGGCGAGCGAGGACGTCGCGAAGGCGAGGCGGGAGGGGACGTTCGCCTTGATCAGACCGGTGACCACGTCCACGGAAGGACGCTGCGTGGCGAGCACCAGGTGGATGCCCGCCGCGCGCGCCAGCTGCGTGATGCGCACGATCGAGTCCTCGACGTCACGCGGCGCGACCATCATCAGGTCGGCGAGCTCGTCGACGATGACCAGCAGGTACGGGTACGGCCTCAGCTCGCGCTCGCTGCCCAGGGGGGCGCTGACCTTGCCCGCCTTCACGGCCTCGTTGAAGTCGTCGATGTGCCGGAAGCCGTACGCCGCGAGGTCGTCGTAGCGCAGGTCCATCTCCCGCACGACCCACTGGAGTGCCTCGGCGGCGCGCTTGGGGTTGGTGATGATCGGCGTGATCAGGTGCGGAATGCCCTCGTACGCGGTGAGCTCCACCCGCTTGGGGTCGACGAGGACCATGCGGACGTCCTCGGGCGTCGCTCTTATCATGATCGAAGTGATCAGGCAGTTGATGCAGGAGGACTTTCCGGAGCCGGTGGCTCCGGCGACCAGGATGTGCGGCATCTTGGCCATGTTGGCCATCACGTAGCCGCCCTCGACGTCCTTGCCGAGCGCGACCAGCATGGGGTGGTCGTCCTCCGCGGCGTCCGCGAGCCGCAGCACGTCGCCGACCTTGACCATCTCCCGGTCGGTGTTCGGGATCTCGATGCCGACCGCGGACTTGCCGGGGATCGGCGAGATGATCCGCACGTCCGGGGACGCGACGGCGTACGCGATGTTCTTGGCGAGGGCCGTGATCTTCTCGACCTTGACGGCCGGGCCCAGCTCGACCTCGTAGCGCGTGACCGTCGGGCCGCGCGTGAAGCCGGTGACGTCGGCGTCGACCTTGAACTCCGTGAAGACGTTCGTGAGCGACTCGACGACCGCGTCGTTCGCGGCGCTGCGGGCCTTGCCGGGGCCGCCGCGCTCCAGCAGGTCGAGCGACGGCAGCGAGTACGTGATGTCCCCGGACAGCTGGAGCTGCTCGGCCCGGGGCGGCAGGTCGCGCGGCACCTCCGGCGCGGCCTTCGTCAGGTCGGGGACGCCGGCGCGCGCGGGCTCCTCGGGCGCGGGGGCGCTCGCGGGCTGCCCCGCCTTGCCCGCCTTGCCCGTCCCGCGCGCGGGCGGCACGGGCGTGGACTGCTCGTGCTGCTCGGGGTCGGCGGAGACGCCCTGGGTGAGGTCGGCGACCAGCGGCGAGGGCGGCATGCCGTGCAGGACGGCGCCGTCGAGCGCGGCGGCCGCCGCCGCGGCCACGTCGACCGCGTCCAGGGGGCGATCGGGGTCGGGCTGCACGGACGCGCGGCGGGGCCTGCGGCGCTTGGACAGCGCCTCCTCCTCCGCCCGCTCCGGGGAGGGCGCCCCCGCGCCCCCGGCGGGCGCCCTGCGGCCCCGGGAGCGGGCGGGCAGGGCCTCGCGCCACTGCTCCTCGTACCGCTCGTCGTCGTCCGCGTACTCGGTGTATCCGGCGTGCTCGGCGAGTTCCTCGTCCGCGAGCGGGGCCTCGATCACGCCGAGGCGCACGCCGAGCGCGCGCAGGCGGCGCGGGATGGCGTTGACGGGGGTCGCCGTGACGACGAGCAGCCCGAAGACCGTCAGCAGGACCAGCATCGGTACGGCGAGGACCTCGCCCATGGCCTTGGTCAGGGGCGTGGACGCGCCCCAGCCGACGAGCCCGCCCGCGTCCCTTATGGCCTGCATGCCGTCCGTGCGCGGGGGCGACCCGCACGCGATGTGGACCTGGCCGAGCACGCCGAGGACCAGCGCGGACAGGCCGATGACGATGCGGCCGTTGGCGTCGATCTTCTCGGGGTGCCGGATGAGGCGCATGGCCATGCCCGCGAGCAGCAGCGGCACGAGCAGGTCGAGCCGTCCGAAGGCGCCGGTGACCAGTATCTCGACGAGGTCGCCGACGGGGCCGCGCAGATTCGACCAGGTGCCCGCGGCCACGATCAGGGCGAGGCCGAGGAGGAGCAGGGCGAGGCCGTCCTTGCGGTGCGCCGGGTCGAGGCCCTTGGCGCCACGGCCGACGCCGCGGAACATCGCGCCGACGGCGTGCGCGATGCCGAGCCAGATGGCGCGCACCACGCGGTAGAGGCCGTTGGTGGGGCTGGGCGCCGGCTTCGGGGCGGGCTTCTTGGGCGCCGCGGCCTTCTTGGCGGGCGCCTTCTTCGCCGGGGCCTTCTTGGCGGGCGCTTTCTTCGGTGCGGCCTTCTTCGCCGGAGCCTTGGTCGGCGCGGCCGCCTTCTTCGCGGGCGTCTTCTTGGCTGCGGACTGACGTGAGGCCATGGGTGTGAGGTTACCGGGGGAGGCGACGGTGGACACGTGTGCCTACTGCTTCACCCGTCTGTGTCGCCCGTGGGCGGGCGGCGAACTGACGAGGCTCCACAGGGGGCTGACGAAGGCTCACGGCCGGACGCCGGGAGCCATCGACGCATCGTACGGAATCATCGCCTCCACCGCCTGCGCGGCGCTTCCGGCGTCTGTGGCACCGCCACGGCTCGCGACACCGCCGGGCCCCGAGGCGAAAGACCCGGCCAGTGCCCCCGCGCGCGGGCCGCCGTCAGTTCTGCGAAGGCACCGAGGGCGCGCCGCTGCCCGTGCCCGGCTCCAGCGCGTCAAGAGCCCTGCGCAAACCGGTGAGTTTGCGTTCGAGATGGGCTGCTGTGGCGACGGCCGCCGCGTCGGCGGAGTCGTCGTCGAGCTGTTTGGACAGCGCCTCGGCCTGCTCCTCGACGGCGGCCAGGCGCGCGGACAGCTCGGCGAGAAGGCCCGCGGGCTCCTTGGTGTCCTGGGCCGCCGCCTTGCCGCCGCCCTCCAGTTGGAGGCGCAGCAGGGCCGCCTGCTCGCGCAGTTGGCAGTTCTTCATGTACAGCTCGACGAACACCGAGACCTTGGCGCGCAGCACCCAGGGGTCGAAGGGTTTGGAGATGTAGTCCACGGCACCGGCCGCGTATCCCCGGAAGGTGTGGTGCGGGCCGTGGTTGATGGCCGTGAGGAAGATGATCGGGATGTCCCGCGTCCGCTCGCGCCGCTTGATGTGCGCGGCGGTCTCGAAGCCGTCCATCCCCGGCATCTGGACGTCCAGCAGAATGACCGCGAAGTCGTCCGTCAGCAGCGCTTTGAGCGCTTCCTCCCCGGACGATGCCCGCACCAGCGTCTGATCGAGCGCAGAGAGGATGGCCTCCAGCGCCAGCAGATTCTCCGGCCGGTCATCGACCAGGAGGATCTTGGCCTTCTGCACCATGGCCCGCCCTCCTCGCCCCGGCGGTACACCGGGCGCCGCCCCAGGGGACGACTCCCTTGCGCCGTCCTTCCTTGTGCCGGTCATGGTAGCCGCACCCCGCCCGTCGCCACACCCTGTCACCGCGATGTCACTGTGCACGTAGCAGAAACGTAGTGGCGGACCAGAAGGTTCCCCGAATACCGCGGTTCTACACGGCGTCGGCCACACTCTGTCAGCAACTCCGTGTAGCGGTGCGGCGGCCCCGCACCGCTCCAGACGGCATCAGCGACCCTGTGTCACTCCGCCCGCATCCACTGCTCCATCACCGACAACAGATGATCGGGATCGACCGGCTTCGTCACGTAGTCCGAGGCTCCGGAGTCGATGGCCTTCTCCCGGTCGCCCTTCATCGCCTTGGCGGTGAGCGCGATGATCGGCAGTCCGGCGAACTGCGGCATCCGGCGGATCGCCGTGGTCGTCGCGTACCCGTCCATCTCCGGCATCATGATGTCCATCAGAACGACCGTCACGTCGTCGTGCTGCTCCAGGACCTCGATGCCCTCGCGGCCGTTCTCCGCGTACAGCACCGACAGGCCGTGCTGCTCCAGGACGCTGGTGAGCGCGAACACGTTGCGGATGTCGTCGTCGACGATGAGCACCTTCTCGCTGTCGAACCGGAACCGCGCGCGCGGGGGCGCGATCTCCTGCGCGGTGCCCTCCGGCCACGGCTCGGGCGCCGGGGCCACGGCGCCCGCCTCCGGCTGCCCCAGGGGCGTGCCCGCCGTCTCGGGCGCGGGCGCGGCCCGGCGGCGGCGCCGGAACAGCGCGGCGGGACCGTGCCCGGGCTTCTCCGCGGCCACGGTCGTCCCGGCCGCGGCGGCCCCCTCCCCCGCGCCCTCGGCAAGGGTCTCCAGGGCGGGCAGCGCGGCGACGGCGGGCGGCGGGAGCTGGGCGTAGCCCTGCGGCGGAAGTTCGCTCACGTGCAGCGGCAAATACAGCGTGAAGGTGGAGCCGCGGCCCGGTTCGCTGGCCGCGTGGATCTCGCCGCCGAGCAGCCGCGCGATCTCCCGGCTGATCGAAAGGCCGAGGCCCGTGCCGCCGTACTTGCGGCTGGTCGTGCCGTCCGCCTGCTTGAACGCCTCGAAGATCACCCGCATCTTGCTGGCCGCGATGCCGATGCCGGTGTCGGCTACGGAGAACGCGATCAGGTCGGCGTCCGGGTCGCGCAGCGAACCCGCCTCCAGGAGCTGCTCGCGGATCGCGTTCGGCACGTCGTTGCTGGCCAGCCGGATGACGAGCTCCACCGCACCGCTGTCGGTGAACTTCACCGCGTTGGCCAGCAGGTTGCGCAGCACCTGCAACAGGCGCTGTTCGTCGGTGTGCAGCGTCGCGGGCAGTTCCGGCGATACGCGTACGGAGAAGTCGAGCCCCTTCTCGGCGGTCAGTGGACGGAACGTGGCCTCTACGTAGTCCACGAGCTGGACCAGGGCGATGCGCGTCGGGCTGACGTCCATCTTGCCCGCCTCGACCTTCGACAGGTCGAGGATGTCGTTGATGAGCTGGAGCAGGTCCGAACCCGCCCCGTGGATCGTTTCGGCGAACTCCACCTGCTTGGGGGTGAGGTTCGCGTCGGCGTTGTCGGCGAGCAGCTTGGCGAGGATCAGCAGGGAGTTGAGCGGGGTGCGCAGCTCGTGCGACATGTTCGCCAGGAACTCGGACTTGTAGCGCATCGACACCGCGAGCTGCTCGGCGCGCTCCTCGAGGACCTGCCGGGCCTCCTCGATCTCGGTGTTCTTCACCTCGATGTCGCGGTTCTGCTGGGCGAGCTGCGCCGCCTTGTCCTCCAGTTCGGCGTTGGAGTCCTGGAGCGCCTTCTGCCGGTTCTCCAATTCCTCCGAGCGGTCGCGCAGTTGCTCGGTGAGCTCCTGCGACTGCTTGAGCAGCATCTCCGTCTTGGTGTTGACGCTGATCGTGTTGACGCTCGTCGCGATCATCTCGGCGATCTGGCTCAGGAAGTCCTTCTGGATCTGCGTGAACGGCTGGAACGAGGCCAGCTCGATCACCCCGAGCACCTTGTCCTCGAAGAGCACCGGCAACACGATGACCTGCGCGGGCGGCGCCTCGCCGAGCCCGGAGGCGATCCGCAGATAGCCGGAGGGCGCGTTGTCCACGAGGATGGTGCGCCGCTCCTTGGCGGCCGTGCCGATGAGCGTCTCGCCGGGCCGGAACGACGTCGGCATCGAGCCCATCGAGTAGCCGTAACTGCCCAGCATGCGCAGTTCGTACGCGTCGTCGCTGCCCCCCAGGTCGCGCGCGTCGTCCGTGGCCACGGCGAGGAAGAACGCGCCGTGCTGCGCCGAGACGACCGGGGTCAGCTCGCTCATGATCAGCGAGGCGACGTCCTCCAGGTCGCGGCGGCCCTGCATCAGGCCGGAGATCCGGGCCAGGTTGCCCTTGAGCCAGTCCTGTTCCTTGTTGGCGAGGGTGGTGTCGCGGAGGTTCGCGATCATCGTGTTGATGTTGTCCTGGAGGACCTGGATCTCGCCCGCCGCGTCCACGTCGATCTTCAGGTTGAGGTCGCCGCGGGTCACCGCGGTGGCGACGGCGGCGATCGCGCGCACCTGCCGGGTCAGGTTCCCGGCCATCTCGTTCACGGACTCGGTCAGATCGCGCCAGGTGCCGTCGATGTCCCGGACCCGGGCCTGACCGCCCAGCTGGCCCTCCGTGCCCACCTCGCGGGCGACGCGGGTGACCTCCTCGGCGAAGGACGAGAGCTGGTCGACCATGGTGTTGATGGTCGTCTTGAGCTCCAGGATCTCACCGCGCGCGTCGATGTCGATCTTCTTGGTGAGGTCGCCCTTGGCGATGGCCGTGGTGACCATCGCGATGTTGCGGACCTGTCCGGTCAGGTTGGACGCCATGCCGTTCACGGACTCGGTGAGGTCCTTCCACGTGCCCGAGACTCCGGGGACGCGGGCCTGGCCGCCGAGGATGCCGTCCGTACCCACCTCGCGGGCCACCTTGGTGACCTGGTCGGCGAACGAACTCAGCGTCTTGACCATGGTGTTGAAGGTGTCGGCGAGCTGCGCGACCTCGCCGCGCGCCTCGATCGTCACCGTCTTGGTCAGATCGCCGTTGGCGACGGCGGCGGCGACCTGGGAGATGTTCCGCACCTGCATGGTCAGGTTGTTGGCCATGAGGTTGACGTTGTCGCTGAGGTCCTTCCAGATGCCCGTGACGCCCGGGACGCGGGACTGACCGCCCAGCTTGCCCTCCGTGCCGACCTCGCGGGCGACCCGCGTGACCTGCTCGGCGAACGACGACAGCTGGTCGACCATCGTGTTCACGGTCGTGACGAGCTCGAGGATCTCGCCCTTGGCGTCGACGGTGATCTTCTTGGACAGGTCGCCGCGGGCGACCGCCGTGGTGACCTCGGCGATGTTGCGCACCTGGAGCGTCAGGTTGTTCGCCATGCCGTTCACGGACTGCGTCAGGTCCTTCCACGTACCCGACACGCCCTGCACCTCGGCCTGACCGCCCAGGATGCCGTCCGTACCCACCTCACGGGCCACGCGGGTGACCTGCTCGGCGAACGCGGACAGCTGGTCCACCATCGTGTTGAGGGTGTTCTTCAGCTCCAGGATCTCGCCCCGGGCGTCCACGTCGATCTTCTGCGAGAGGTCACCACGGGCCACCGCCGTGGCGACCTGCGCGATGTTGCGGACCTGCGTGGTGAGGTTGCCCGCCATGCCGTTCACGGAGTCCGTGAGGTCGCGCCACACGCCCGCGACGCCCGGCACCTGCGCCTGGCCGCCGAGGCGGCCCTCGGTGCCCACGTCCCGGGCCACCCGCGTGACCTGGTCGGCGAACGCGGAGAGCTGGTCGACCATGGTGTTGATGGTGTTCTTCAGCTCCAGGATCTCGCCGCGGGCGTCCACGTCGATCTTCTGCGAGAGGTCACCGCGCGCGACCGCCGTGGTCACCTGGGCGATCTGGCGCACCTGCGAGGTCAGGTTCCCCGCCATGAAGTTGACGGAGTCCGTGAGCTCCTTCCACGTACCGCTCACGCCGTCCACGCGCGCCTGGCCGCCGAGGCGGCCCTCCGTGCCCACGTCCCGCGCCATCCGCGTGACCTGGTCGGCGAAGGACGACAGCTGGTCCACCATCGTGTTCACGGTGTTCTTCAGCTGGAGCATCTCGCCGGAGACGTCGACGGTGACCTTCTGGGAGAGGTCGCCGTTCGCCACCGCCGTCGTCACCTGCGCGATGTTGCGCACCTGGCCGGTGAGGTTGCGGAAGGCGGTGTTCACCGAGTCGGTGAGGTCCTTCCAGGTGCCCGCCGCGCCCGGCACCTGCGCCTGACCGCCCAGCTCGCCCTCGACGCCGACCTCCCGCGCCACCCGCGTCACCTCGGCGCCGAACGACGACAGCTGGTCCACCATCGTGTTCACGGTGTTCTTCAGCTCGAGCATCTCGCCCGCGACGTCCACGGTGACCTTCTGCGACAGGTCGCCGTTCGCCACCGCCGTCGTCACCTGCGCGATGTCCCGCACCTGCGTCGTCAGATTGCGGAAGACCGTGTTGACCGAGTCCGTCAGGTCCTTCCACGTGCCCGCGGCGCCCGGCACGTTGGCCTGGCCGCCGAGTTGGCCCTCGGCGCCGACCTCGTTGGCGACGCGCGTCACCTCGTCCGCGAAGGTCCGCAGCGTCTCCGTCATCTGGTTGATGGTCCCGGCGAGCTGGGCCACCTCGCCGCGCGCGCTCACCCGTACCTTCTGCGACAGGTCGCCGTTGGCGACGGCCGTCGTGACCTGGGCGATGCCGCGCACCTGTGCCGTCAGGTTCCCGGCCATCAAGTTGACCGAATCAGTGAGGTCCTTCCACACGCCCGCGACACCCGGAACCTGTGCCTGACCGCCCAGCTCGCCCTCCGTGCCGACCTCGCGCGCGACGCGGGTGACCTCGGAGGAGAACGAGGACAGCTGGTCCACCATCGTGTTGACGGTGTTCTTCAGCTCCAGCATCTCGCCGGCGACGTGAACCGTGACCTTCCGGGACAGGTCGCCCTTCGCGACCGCCGTCGTCACCAGCGCGATGTCCCGGACCTGCGCGGTCAGCCGGTACGCCATCGTGTTGACGGAGTCCGTGAGGTCCTTCCACGAACCGGAGACCCCGCGCACCCGGGCCTGCCCGCCCAGCTTGCCCTCCGTGCCCACCTCGCTGGCCACGCGCGTGATCTCGTCGGTGAACGTCGACAGCTGGTCCACCAGGTTGTTGACCGTACGGCCGACCTTCAGGAACTCGCCGCGCAGCGGATGGCCGTTGCCGTCCTCCACCTGCGCGCGCAGCTCCATGCGCTGTTCCAGATCGCCCTCGGCGACCGCCGTGAGCACCCGGCCGACCTCGGAGACCGGTCGTACGAGGTCTTCGACGAGGTCGTTCGCGGCGTCGATCGCGGACGCCCAGGAGCCCTCCATCGCCCCCGCCTGGAGCCGCTCTGTGAGCTTCCCCTCACGGCCCACCGTGCGCCGCACCCGCGACAGCTCTCCGGTGAGGTGCATATTGCGGTCGGCCACCTCGTTGAAAACGGCGGCGACCTCCGACATCACGTCGTCACCGGTGACCGTAAGACGCTTGCGGAAATTCCCGTCCCGCATCGCCACGAGGGCGGTCAGCAGCTTGTTCAAAGCCGCCGCGTCCACCGTCACCGCCGTACCGCTGCGCGGCTTGCGCTGGCCGTTCAGGGACCGTCCGTCTTTCGCGCGCGTCTTAGCGGCCCGCGTCGCAGCGCCAGACTCCACTGTGTCCCTCCCGCAAGGGTCGACCGTACTGCTCGGGCTCGTCTCAAGCCTGCCCAGTGTTTCACCATGGCCGAACCAGGCCATAACAGTTCGGCAGCTTCGCACACCGTCCGCACACCCTCCGGGCGGAAACACTGGCGACCGGCATCAGCATGGACGGCGAAGGTAAGTAACCTGGCATCCGGCTGTCCAACCACCCCGGTCCTGCCCGGCCAGGGCGGTGGCACACATAACAGCGGGCATCGGAGGGGCGGCCGCACCATGGGACTGCAGATTCCCGGGGGACAACGGACGAGGAGCTCTGTGATCACCGCGCGCGCGGCTGCGACTTTCGAACCCGTCGGGCGTTCCGTGGCGACGGCCCGCTCGTTCGTCCGGGACACACTCCAGGGGTGGGGCTTCTCGGACATCGTCGACGACGCGGTCGTCCTGACCAGCGAGCTGGTCACGAACGCCGTCGTGCACGCGGGCACAGCCGCCGACGTCCAGTGCCTGCGCACCGACGACGCCGTCCGCATCGAGGTCTCCGACCGCTATCCCGAGCGCGAGATCCCGCTGCAGAACTCCCCCGCGACCATGGGCAGCCCCGACCGCGAGGGCGGCCGCGGCCTCCAGCTCTGCGCCGCGCTCGCCAGCCGCTGGGGCGTGGACTACACCTCGACCCACAAGCAGGTCTGGTTCCAACTCGCCCTGCCCGACCGCCCCGTCGGCACCCGCGCCGCGGGCCCCTCACTGCCCGCTGACCTGCTCCCCCTCACCGACGGCCGGGTCCGCGTCGCCGTCGTCCAGATCGACCGCGCGGGCGCCATCTCCGCCTGGAACGAGGACGCGGAGGAACTCTTCGGGTACGTCGCCGAGCAGGTCACCGGCAAGCCCCTCACCGACTTCGCCGCCTGGCCGCACACGCCGGGCACCAGCACCGGCATCGTCGACGCCCTCCAGCTCTCCCGCTGGGAGGGCAGTTACGGCATCCGCGACGCGAGCGGCCGCGTCACCCCCGTGTACGCCTCGCACCTGCGCGTACGCGATACGGACGGCGAGCCCTCCACAGTCTGTCTCCTCGTGCGCGACGACGAGCGCGCCGTCCTCCAGACCCCGCTGCGCGGCCCCGCCCCCGAGCCCGGCACGGCCAGCGAGACGCACGTCACCGACCCCTTCGAGGTCTTCATCGGCTCCCCGCCCCCCGACGACCTGGACGGACTGCTCCAGCGCACGGTGGAGCGCGCCCGCGACATGCTCGACGGGGACGCGGCCTTCCTGCTGCTCGCCACGGACGACGAGACGGAGCTCGAGGTCCGCGCCTCCACGGGCCTGCCGTCGACCCGTCAGCGCTTCGCCCGCGTCCGCGTGGAGGCGAGCCCCGGCCGGTACGGCTCGGCGCGGATGCCCGCCGTCCACGAGGACCTCACGGTCGTGCCCGGCGCGGTGCCCCTGCTCGACGGCACGGGCATGCGCTCGGTGGTCACGGTCCCGCTGAAGGTCGAGGGCCGCCTCACGGGCTCGCTCGGCGTCGCCGCCGAGGCACCTGACCAGTACTCAAACGAGGAGGCCCTGCGCCTCCAGTTCGCCGCCGACCGCATCGCCCTGAACGTGGAGTCGGCCCGCCTCGGTGAGCTGGAGCGGCTGCGGCGCGGCTCCCTGTCCTTCCTCGTCGAGGCCTCCGACCTGCTCGCGGGCACCCTCGACCGGGACCAGACCCTCGCCCTCATGGCGCAGATGACGGTCCCCACGCTCGCCACGTGGTGCGCCGTCTACACCATCGCCGACCAGGCCTCGGAGCCCTATCTGTCGTACGTCCTGCACGAGGACGAGGACCGCATCGACGGCCTGAAGGCGCTCCTGTCGAGGGTGCCCCCGCCGGACCCGGTCCCCACGCCCGGCGCCCGCGTCTGGAGCGCCCCGGCGGAGGCCGCCCACCAGGCGGCCCTGCGCACCTCCATGCGCAACCTCGGTCTCGGCGAGCCCATGTCGGCCGTCTCGGGCATCGGCACGTCCCTGTCCACGGCGGCTGCGGTGGGCGGCGAGACGGTCGTGCTGCCGCTGGTCGCCCGCAACCGCGTCATCGGCATGCTCACGCTCGGCAAGCCCTCCGATGAGAACTTCCGCCAGGAGATCCTGGAGCTCGCCGAGGACCTGTCCCGCCGGGCCGCCCTCGCCCTGGACAACGCCCGCCTGTACTCGGAGCGCACGGCCATCAGCCAGTCCCTCCAGCGCAGCCTGCTCCCGCCCGGCCTGCCGCAGGTCCCGGGCGTGGAGGTCGACGTCATCTACCGCGCGGCGGGCGAGGGCAACGAGGTCGGCGGCGACTTCTACGACCTGTTCCCGATCCGCGACGGCGCGTACGGCTTCGCGATCGGCGACGTCTGCGGCACGGGCCCTGAGGCGGCCGCCGTCACGGGCCTGGCCCGGCACGCCCTGCGCCTGCTCGCCCGCGAGGGCTTCGGCGGCCCCGCCGTCCTGAAGCGCCTGAACGCGGCGATCCTCGACGAGGGCGCCCGCAGCCGCTTCCTCACGCTCCTGTACGGCGAGCTGTGGCCGCAGGAGGACGGCTCGGCGGTCCTGAAGATCGTCTGCGCCGGCCACCCGCTGCCGCTGCGCCTGCGCCAGGACGGCACGGTCGAGCCGTACGCGGAGCCGCAGCCCCTGCTCGGCGTCATGGAGGACCTCGAGCTGTACGAGCAGACGGTGACCCTGGACCCGGGCGACGTCCTGCTGTGCGTCACGGACGGCGTCACCGAGCGCCGCGAGGGCACGCGCATGCTGGGCGATGACGGTCTCGCGGACGTCCTGACGACGTGTACGGGCCTCACGGCGGGCGCGGTCGCGGCGCGGATCATGCGCGCGGTGGAGCGCTTCGCGACGGACGCTCCGTCCGACGACATGGCGATCCTGGCGATGCGCGTCCCCGAGCTCCAGGGCTGAACTCCCCCGAGGGCCGGGCCCGAACTCCCTCAAGGGGAGGACGGAGTCCCGGCCCCGAAACGAAAGAAGGCCACCGCCTGCGAGGCGGTGGCCTTTTCTTAATGGAGCTTCGTATGGAGCCCCCAAGCGGAATCGAACCGCTGACCTTCTCCTTACCATGGAGACGCTCTACCGACTGAGCTATAGGGGCCAGTTGCGCCTTTCGCGGTTTCCCGCGCGGCAACGGAATAAATCTTACCCGAACATCCGGCGGTCTCGAACCACCCCGGTGACGCCGTTAAAACGCCGGCTGCAGCAGCCCTCCGAGCGCGTTGCACGCCGATACGATCCGCTGGAGGTCCCGCCGCGACAGCCAGGCGTCCACGGGCAGCGCCAGCGTCTCCTCGGCGGCACGTTCCGTCTCCGGCAGTTCCACGTCGCGCCAGAACTGCGGGGTGCGGTGCAGGGGTGTCTTCACCGGCACCCGGCAGTCGACTCCCTTGGCCCGGAGCACGTGTGCGAAGGCGTCCCGGTCCGGCCGCCCGTTCCCGGGCACGCGCACGACGTACTGCTGGTAGCTGTGGCTCTCACCGCAGACGGGCGTGATCACTCCGTTGAGACGCCCGGTGAGGTACGCGGCGTGCGCGCGCCGCCGCGCGACGTCCTCGTACGTGGCGTCGGGCTCGCCTTCTTCGAGGACCAGCAGCCCGTGCTTCTGCCCGAGCTCGTGCATCCGGGGCATGTCGGCCTGGTTCCCGAATCGGCGTACGGCGACGACGGCCGCGGTGCGTTCGGTGCGGACGGTGTCCACCGCGTCGACGTCCAGGCAGTAGGTCGTCGCGTCGATGTCCGCGAACACCGGCATGGCCCCCACGGAGACCACGGCCTCGGCGACCGTGCCGCTCCCGTACGCGGGAACGATGACCTCGTCACCGCTCCCTACTCCTGCGGCCCGCAGCAAAGCTTCTGTGCCCATGTCACGGATGCTGATCGCGCAACGTGAACAACAAGTGACGCAAAATAAAAAAGAGCTGGTCCCTGAACCAAAGTTCAGGGACCAGCTCTTTCAAAAGGAGTTCGGCGGCGTCCTACTCTCCCACAGGGTCCCCCCTGCAGTACCATCGGCGCTGTGAGGCTTAGCTTCCGGGTTCGGAATGTAAC
>NZ_JBWKEY010000028.1:0-44385 GCF_056435225.1 Streptomyces sp. NPDC043996
TCCGCTATGCGGTAACTCTGCGCTTCGCGCAGAGTGCACATCGGGGAATTCCGCTAAAGCGGAATTCGAAGAATCCCCCCTGCTTTTTCAGTAATGATAATTCGGGGGGCGCGCAAAAATTGCGCGCCCCCCGAAACTCTACTTTCGAGGATGACGGCGCGAGGATGGAGGATTTCCGTTCCTCCCGCGCAGATGTGACCAGTATCGCGGCCCTTGCCATCCGCATTCACAACGCATCAGCCAGGGATTATCTGACCCCGGGTAGCCGTGGAGGGGCGTCCAGTGGTTTTTCCTGAGGGTTTCCATTGCTCTGCGCGCGCTTTCGACGTTGCGCGGTGTGGCGGGCATTCGTGGGTGCAGCAGAGGCACCGGGCCGGTGGAGATTTCTGGACCCTCGTCCTTAGGGGTGGTGGCTTGGGGGGTCAGTAGGCCGATGTCGGCCATAGCGACGAGAGATGCGGCGGCGAGTGCTTTCCCGATGCTTCCCTTGCCAAATCGGGTTTCTGTCGACTGCCCAGCAGGTACGGAGTACCAGGCGCCATGCCACCGGTAGACGTAACCGATGTGCTGGCCAGCGAGGGTTACGGGGTATCGGCACTCCGCAGTGGCGTCGCCGAAGGTGTACCGGAAACCGGTCATCGGTGGTTCTCCATTCCGGGAATCCTGAGTCCGGCGTTCATTGCGTCGATGAGATCAGCGGCAGCCCACTCGAAAGAATTCAGAATGCCACTTTCGAATTCTGAGTCGAGGGGCTCGCTGAGGTAGTCGTCCAGGTACTCGTGGATTCGAGCGGCGGCGCTCTCCGGTTTCTCGACGAATCCCAGATTTCCGGCGGAGTCGACTACCCAGATGTTCCAACTGTCGAGGTCGATATCCCGGGGGTCCAGGATGTCGTGGCATGTGGCGCACTCGAAGAGTCGGTCTGACTGAATTCGGTACGTGGTCAGGCCGCCGCAGCTTGCGCAGGTGATAGGTGTCACAGGAGCAACCTTCTTGGGGTTCCTGGATCTGAGATGTGTGCCTTTTGGGGCCCTGCCCCCACTGTTTAGTGAGGGGGCAGGGCGTCACTCTGACGGTTCGTCAGTTGGTGGCGGGGCGCTGGTGGGGGATCTCGGCGTCGAGGACCTTGAGGTAGTGCTCGATGAGGGCGAGGGTGCGAGCCTCGGTGAGGCCCTGGGTGGTGCCGTGGTGGTCGGGAGACCCGGTGTAGACGGCGGTGCCGTGGAAGTCCTGGTAGACGGGCTGGAGGCTGGAGGCCAGCTTGGTGGCGCCCGGGTTGGCGGGCTGCCGGGTGAGGATGCCTTCCTCGTCGACCCACATGGTCAGGTCGGGGAGGTCGACGGGCTGGACGAGGCGGCAGCCGATGGCGGCGTAGAGGGTCTGGAGGTGGGCGCCGGTGCCGGTGGGCCAGTCGAGGACCTCGAAGGCGCCGTCGGTCTGGACGGCGAGAGCGTAACGGGCGTTCGGGTTCGCCGAGTTGAACATATCTGTCCCCTTTGGGTGGGTTGGTTTCGGTGTGCCGGTGGCTGCCACTGCCTCCGACGAAGAAAACAGTACAGGGCTTGAGTCATTCCCTGGGGAAGGGCGCGAGTCTTTGAGGGGTGTTTTTCTGGGACCGGTAGGCCGGTAGGCCAGAGCAGGTATGGAGGTAGGTTCTGCCTGCTCAGAGCCTTGCTTGAGGGGTGGCCTACTGGCCTACCGGGGCGGTCGCAGAGCGGCCGCCCCGGCGTGGGGTCACTGCTGAGGCGCCGTACGCTCCAGCGGGATACCCAGGGCCTTGCAGACCTTCACGGTCGCGGCGTCGAGGGTCTCGATGGCGGAGCCGGTCATGCCGGGCGCAGCGTCGCTCTCGCCGCTCTCGCCGGTGGCGTAGGCCGCGCCGCAGACGGTGATGCCGCTGAAGCCGAAGTGGGCTGCCAGGGCGCTGGCGAGGGGGTTCGCAGGGGCGCTGGTGACGGGGCGGTGGTGGAGTTCGAGGCCGTCGGCCAGGCGGAGCGTGGCGTAAGGGCGGGGCCCGTCGAGCAGCTGGTCGAGGTTGAGGACGGTGGTGCTGTCCTCGTAGGTGTCGCAGAGCACGCCGTCGGTGCACAGGACGGTGAAGCCGACGAGGCCGCGAAGGTTGAGAGCCATGGGTGGGGTTCCCCTCTGGGTGGGTTGGTTTCGGTGTGCCGGTGGCTGCCACTGCCCCCGACAAAGAAAACAGTACAGGGTATATATCACTCCATGTGGGAGAACACGGATTTTAGAGGGGTATTTTTTCGGCACCGGTAGGCCAGTAGGCCAGGGAGGGTGCCGGGGTGCATCAGACCTGATCACAGGCTGTTTGGTGGGGTGGCCTACTGGCCTACCGGGGTGGCTGGGGTGGCACTGCCCCCGCTCGCGCTGCGTGCTGGCGCTCTGCGCCAGCACGCCGAGGATCAGGCAGCGCGGAGCGCACGGGTGGGCGCGGAGCGCCTGCCCGGGTGCCTGATCCTGCGTGAGAGCGCGGAGCGCTCGGTCCCCGGGGCGCGGAGCGGCTCGGGGCACGCGGTGGGCGCGGAGCGCCCACCTTGGCGCGGAGGGGGCAGTGCCACCCCAGCCACCCCGGTAGGAACTGCTGTTTCTCGCTGCTCCCTGCTGCGCCTGCGGGGGGTCCTCTACCGGCAGTAGAGTCGAGGTATGGCAGACGAGACGAGCATCAAGGTGAGTGCCGAGACGCGTGACCGGCTCGCCCTGTTGGCGCAGGAGCACGGCACCACGATCCGCGGCCTGGTCGAGGAGCTCGCGGAGCTCCAGCCCACGCGTGAGGAGGCCTCGCAGCGGGTTGTGCAGGCTCGCGCGGAGGTTGCCTCAGCGCTGGGCAGGGAGCCGGGTGAGGAGGCGGAGGCGGCGGCCCGCAGGCTGCTGGAGCGCCTGGGTGCGCAGGGCCCGCAGGCGGCCGCCTAGTGGCCGCTATCGCCGTCGTCCTGGACCATACGACGGCGGCCGCTTTGTACGTCCCTGAGGGGGCCTACACGGACGCTGTGGCGGCCTTCTACGTCCAGGCGTCGGGCGGGCTGGGGAACCTCTACGCCCCGGTGCTCTCCCTGGCGGAGGGCGACGCTGAGCACCCCGGCCTGCTGGGGTACGTCGAGGCCTTGCGGTTCGTCACGGTCGAGCCGTTCGACGCCGCGGCGGCCCGGACCGCGGTGGGGCTGCGCCGTGCCGGCCACTCCTGGGCTGCGGCGCACGCGGTCCATGCCGCACTGCCCAGCAACGAGCACCCAGGCGGACGCTTCCTGCTCACGCTGGCGCCGGAAACGTACGAGGGCACTGGAGTTCAGGCAGTGCACCCGGGCCAGTAGGAGATCCGGGCGAGCCGTGGTACGTCAGTGCGCGGCTCGCGGCCTCTTGGTTCCGGCGCGCCGGTCGTTCAGCACGTTGACGACGGTGTCGGCGGCCGGGCGGATGCCGTGTGAGAGGTAGCGGATGCCGGGGCCTGCCGGGGGCTGGAGTTCACGGCCGAGGTGGGCACGGCCGGGGTCGGTGCGCCACCCGTACCGCTCATCCCAGACCAGTGACCCGGCCTTCGCCCCAGGGCCGAGGACGATGACGGCCGCGCTGATGGCCCCGGGGCGCACCTGGATGCTGGGCGCGCCCGTGAGGGGCACATCGGCGTCCCGCAGGGCTTCCAGGACGGTGTGGACGTACGGGGCGTCGCCCTTGCTGCGGTGCTGCGCGCGGGCCGTGGCGAGAGCGGTACGGGCCACGCGGGGCGGGTATCCGAGCTCCTCGGTGATCTGCTCCTCGGTCACGTCCTGGTGGTGGTCGAGGAGTTCGCCCACGCGCTGCGCTCGCAGTGTGGTGAGGGCGCGTTGCGCGGTGTCGGGGTGGACGCCGAGCTCGTCGGCGGCCTGCTCGGCCGTGATGTCTGCTTGGGCGTCGAGGAGCAGCGCGGTGCGCGGGAGCAGTTCCTCACGGGGCATCAGGTCACCGGTGCCGGTGGGGCGGCCGCCGCCGCTCCCCATTCCGGGCCGGTCCTCGATCCAGGCTGTGATGGCCCGGCGGGGGTGGTGCAGGACGCCCTTGACCGTCACCGCCTGCTCGGTGAGGGCGGGGTCGGTCTTGTAGACCTCCCAGGAGCGGGGGGCCACGCCGACGAGCTCGGCGGCCTCGTGGTGGTCCAGGAGGTCGTCGGGAGAGTCGGTGTCGGGCAGCGGGGGGATGGGTTTGCCGGCCTCGTAGGCGGCCAGCTGCTCGGCGTCGTAGAGCAGGACGCGGGCGCTGGGCGAGCTGATCGGCTCGGGGTGCCCCTCGCGCTTGTGCCGCTTCTGGTTGCGGTAGGTCCGCACGGACACGCCCGCGGCCGCAGCCACCTCGGTGAGTGTGCGCACGTGTTGTTCGCGTCCGGCGCGGATCATGGCGGCGGGTCCTTCCGGGAGGGCGGGCAACTGCCCGACCGTCGAGCCGCTGCCGGGGCAAAGCGTGAGCGAAAACAGTATGGGTATCTGGTCACGCCCGGCAACGGGGCGCGCTGCTTCAGAGCCAGTGGAAGAGGCGGCGGGCCTCGCTCGCAGCGGCGTAGAGGTTGTCGCTGTGGAGGCGGCCGTCGAAGTCGTAGGGGTCTGCCAGGCTCTCCATCACGGCGGTTGAGGCGGCGCTCAGGACGTCGGCGAAGGCCTCGTGTACTCCGGCGTCCTGGAGGGTGCGCACGACGGCTTCGTGGTCGGCCCCGTGGCGCTTGATGGCGTCGGCCAGCAGGCCGAGTGCGGCGGCTGCGGCCGGGGCGAGGTAGGCGAGTTCGTCGGTCTGGGGGGCGTGGTCGGCAGCGAGTTCGACGGCGGCGGGTGTGACGAGTTCCTTCGACGGTTCCATGACGCTCCTCGGGGCTCGGTGTCCTGATGGGGCGTGGTGTGTGGAGGCCTCGCCGTGGGCGGGGTGCACACGGCAGCGAAAAAACAGCATAGGGCATGAGTCATGGAGGCGGAAGAGGTTTCTCTGGCCTCGCCAGGGAGCACGGCTGAGCACGGAGAAACCGGTAGACTGCGAGCGGACCATCCCCCAAGGGGGTTGGCTTCGGTGGGCCGGTACCCGTGCCACCCGCTTCGGCGGACTGAGGGTACCGGCCTTTTTGCGTCCGTGGCTGCCGCCCGACCGGGCGGCAGCCACGGACGCCCGCAGGTCAGTACTCGTCCGGGAAGACGCCGCCCTTGGACGGGTTGAACTCGCCGATCTGGAACGACCGGATCTCTCCGAACTGCCACCCGGTGCCAGGCGCGTAGTGATCTCCGAAGGCGCCGTTGAGCTTGCTGATGGCTCCAGCATCGTCCCCGTTGAGGAACGCGTTGGTGGGGTCGGCCATCACGTCGTCGCGGAAATTCATGTTGATGCTGCGCCAGCGTTCGTCCTTACGGCGGCCGGTGTCGACCACGACCTTGGCCGACATGCTCAGGTGCGCGCCGCTGTTGGAGATACGGGCGGCGCGCCGGGAGCTCATCGCCTGCTGCCGGGCCTGCGGTGAGGCAACCACGCCCGCGGCAAGCTTGGCCTGGTTGCCGCGTGGCTTCTGCGCAGCGACGTGCATCTCCTTCGCGGCGTCGGTGAGCTTGCCGATGTGCGCGGCCTGCCGCTTGCCCGGGGTGCGGCCGCGCCGCTCACCGCGCAGCCAGTCCTTGATGGTGCGCGGCTTCACGCCTGCGGCACGCGCGGCCTGGTCCACGCCGCCCATCTCCTTGATGGCCTGGCCGACGCTCTTGGGCGTCTCGCGTTCCTCGCGGCGCAGCCAGTCCTTGATGGTGCGCGGCTGCACTCCGGCGATGCGGGCCGCCTCGTCGACGCCGACGAGGTCGACGCGCTCGCGCACGGTGCGCGGCAGCTTGCCGATCCACGCCTGCCACAGGACCTGTGCCTGGTTGCGGATCGCCATCAGAGCTCCCCTCCGTTCCAGTCCTCAGCCGGAGTGAACGCGCTGGCGGTGGGGAACCACCGGCGTCCGGGCCGCAGGTGGGCGAAGATGTCCTCGGCCAGGGCCGCGCCTTCGGGCTTGAAGTTGCCCAGATCCTTCTCCATCTTCAGGCCGGGCACGGCGGTGGCGAAGTCGGGGTCGTCGGTGACGTAGGCGAGCATGTCGGTCTTCACCGCGATCGGCCACATGTGGTGCTCCTGCCCCACCCGCAGAATGGTGCGCGCCAGATTCGCCTGCTGCGCTGCCAGCACGGCCTGTTGCACATCGGGCCGGAACGTCTCGGAGTCCTCGGTGCCGTACTCCGGCCGGGCCCGCAGATGATCGCTGTTGAACAGCCCGATGGAGTTGGTGTAGACGTCCTTGAGCGTCGCGGCGACCAGCTCGTCGGTGTCCGGCGTCAGCGACTTCCGGGCGATGGCGAGCTGCCGGTACCAGGGCTCCAGCATCCGGTAGTGGTCGGGCCACACCCACGACTCCAGGATCTCGATGTCGGCGTCCAGGTCCTTCGTCGCGTAGGCCAGGGTGGGCGTCTGGTAGAGGCGTGGGCTGCCGTCTTCGCGGCGTGGACCGAACGGGTCGAAGCATCCCCACTGCTCCCACTTCGGCACACGAGCCAGATGCAGACCGGGCACTGTCGGGTCGAAGGCAGGGCCCTTGCGGTGTTCGACCTTGCCCCGGCCTACCCTCAGCGAGCTGCACACCGACAGGTACGAGGCGCGCGCGTCGAAGAGCAGCACGAAGCGCTTGCTCAGTTCCTCCTGGGTGGGCTGACGGTCCCACACCTTGGCCACGTACAGATTGCGCCGTTCCATGAGGACCGGGGGCATCTGCGCGGGTTCCAGCGGTGCGGCGCGGCGTCCCTTCTTGGGGCGTGTGGCGCGCAGCAGGTCGTGGCCGGTGACGCCGGGGGTGGTGCGGTAGGTGATGCCGATGGTGTCGGCGAGCTGCTGCAAGCGGCGGGCGAGCTCGGACGGTGCGGGGTCGTCCTCCAGGAACCGCGTCATGAGCGCCACGTGCGGGATGACCACGAGCTGCGCGCTGAGGTTGCGGACGTCGCCAGGGCGCTCGCGCCAGATACGGGTGGGCGACCCCCACTTGGTCACGGACCAGCCGTCTTCCCGCGCGCGGGCCAGGAAGGGGTGGTCGACGTGCTCGGCGAGGAAAGCACGGCGTTCCTCGGCCGGGCCGTCCTCGGGCACGGGCAGGCCGAGCGCTTCGGTGAGGTCGGCGCTGATGTAGATCTGCCCGTCGTCCGGGCGCCACTTCTTCGAGGCCCCCGTCCCGCGGTGGGCACCGCCGTGCCCCAGACCGAGCGTGTCGACGAACTGGGCCAGGTGCCCGGCGTGCAGCTCGTCGAGGGGCGGCAGCGGGTGCACGGTGCCGTCGGGCAGGTACAGGCCGTCGGTGTGGGCGACGGCGGCCGCCGCGCGCCATGGCGACGTGCTGGCCTCGGGGGCGTCGTCCTCGTCCTGGTCCTCGTCCTGGTCCTCGTCGCCGGGGGCGGTGGCGGTGGCGCCGTGCTCGTCACCCAGCTCGTCGATGAGCGGCTCGTCGAGCGGGGAGGCCTCGTCTGTACCGGCCGGGGTCTCCGGCCCGGGGGCGGGCGCGCCCGCGTCGGCCGGGACGGGGGGTGCCTCAGGGGGTGCTGGATCGGTGGGGTCGGGAAGTGGGGGCGCCTCCGCCTCGATGACGAGAGCGGGCGGAGCTGCCGAGGCCGGCGAGCCGCCCGCGGGGGCCTCCGTCGGCTCCGGGGCAGGAGCGGAAGTCTCGTCCGGGGCAGGGACGTTGACGGCGGCGAGCGCGGACAGGTCGAAGAGCGGGTCGGCCTGCGGGGTGGGAGGGGCGGGCGGGCGGCCGGGGCGCGCGCCCTGGCCGGGGCCGCCGTCCTCGTCTCCGTCGAGGTCGAGGGCGGCGGCGGGCAGGTCCCACACCCGGCGGCGGCCGCCGGGCATCGGGCGGCGTGCCTTGACCCACCGGCCGTTCTTGCTCGTCTCGTACTCCACCTCGATGACCTTGGCCTGGCGCAGCGCTTCGGTCAGGACGTTCGCGGTCACCGTCCAGGGCTCCTGGAGGTCGGCGGCCATGCGCAGCGCGATGCTGGTGGCCTGCTGGTGGTCCAGCCACAGCCGCTCTTCGCGTGTGCCGTCCTCGCGAGTAACGGTGGTGACGACCCCCAGCCGTACTCCCCCGGCGCGCAGCACGGGACGGCCGGGGTTGGCCGGGTCCTCAGCGGAGTTGTCGCTCACGCTCCAGCCGTAGCGGAGCGCGGTGTCGTGGTTGGCGGGACACTTGCCGTCGGGGCCGGTGAGGTAGGCGTGGCGTCCGGCGAACGCGGTGGACAAGTAGCCGAGCAGCTTGCGGTGCATCGTCTGGTTCTCCAACAGGTTCCGCTCGCGGTCGCAGGCATCCAGCAGTCCGGACCAGGCGAGCTCCCACCACTGTGCCGACTCCTCCACCGTGATCGCGCCCACTTCGGTGAGATAGCGCAGCAGCATGTGCCAGCCGGTCGCGAAATGTCCCAGGTGCTCGGCGGGGCGGTCACCGCAGTAGGGACGCAGCTGGGAGGCGTAGGCGTTGGCGAGGCTGCGCACGGTGGTGCAGTGCGCCTCGTAGTCGGCCGCGACCCACCGGATGTAGGAGGCGGTGAGCAGCGCGCACTCGTGGGCGAATGCGGGGTCGGACATCCGGGCGAGCTCGTCGAGGTTGATCTCCGCGCGGTTCATCTGGATCGTCAGCATGCGCTGCTGCGCGGACTCCGTGGAGGCGAGCACTTCGGACGTCTGGATGAGGGAGCCGCGCGGGCCGCGCTGGTCGTCGAGTTCGAGTTCGCCGTCGACCTGCTTGAGGCGGACGCGGCCCTCGCCGTTGTACTGGGTGCGGCCCATGCGGCTGGTGCGTACGGCGGCATCCCGCACGGACCGGTCCGGCGCGGAGTCGTCGCCCATCACCAGGGCGTCCTTAAGCCGGTACAGGACCTCGGTCGTACCGAGCTGGGTGGAGCCGGTGTCGGAGATCGACAGCAGGCTCTCGTTGCGGTCCAGCTCGGGCGCGTAGTGCCGCAGGACGAGGGTGCCGATGCCGGTCTTGCCGGAGCCGGGCAAGCCGGTGAGACAGATCGAGCTGGGGCACCGGTAGTAGGGCGCGCGGAAGGCGAGGCCGAGCAGAGCCACGGTGGCGAACTCGGGGGTGTACTGGGGAATCTGGAGCGAGTGCAGCGCGGCCTGGCGGATGCGGGCCGGATCGGCGCTGGGAGCGGGCAGGGCCATGAGGGACAGGCGGCCGGGGAACCGGGTGCGCAGCGGCATGTGCCCGGCCGCGGTGATGCCGCCCCCGGCGTGTACGTACATCCACTGTCCGGCCGGGGTGCGACGCCATCCGGTCGCGGCGTAGACCGGGACGCGTTCGGCGTCGGTGCTCACCTCGCCGATGGCGGTGGCGACCTGCGCGAGCGCGTTGCGGGTGCGCTTGAAGTAGATACCGGGCCAGGGCAGATCGTGCAGCCATGACCCGTCGTCGAAGGCCTTGCGCGTGACCCGCATGAGCACAGGCTGGTCGAGGTGCTTGGGGTGGACCAGGCGCAGCACGTAGCCGGTGGTGGGGCGCTGCTCGATGACCTCGTCGAGCTCCTGGTCCTCGTCGGCGTCGAGGGCGGAGGGTCTGGCGGGGCGGTGCGCGTCGGCGTCGCCCAGGTCGCGGGTCTCGATGCGCACGATGCGCGCGTCGCAGCCCAGGACGGTGGTGAAGCTGGTCTCGAACAGCGTGTACCCGTCGTCGTCCTGGGGCACTTTCCTGCGGGTGACCTGGACGATTTCACCGTGCCGGACGGTGTACTCGTCGCGCTTGTTGGGCCGTCCGTCATCGCCGGGGAACGGCTCGCCCTCGCCGAGCGGCACGGCAGGGTCGGCCGCGGTGGGGTGGGTGAGGATCTGCGCGTCGTCGGGCTCGGGGACGGCGACCAGGTCCTCCAGGGCGAGGCCTGCGGCGAGATGGTCGACCAGGTCCGCGCCCTTGGCCTCCAGGGGGGTCTGAAGAACGCGGACGGAGGCGGCATGGGCCAGCAGGGACTCCCGCGCGTCCCAGGCGGCTTTGTGGCCGGGCTCGTCGCGGTCAGCGAGGATGACGAGGTGCTGCCCGGCGAGCAGCGGCGTGTGAGCGGGGTTCCAGCGCGTCGAGGCCGAGCCGGGCTTCGTCGTGGCGAGCAGGCCGAGCGACTCGGCGGCCGCGACGACCTTCTCCCCCTCCCCCAGGTACACCGTGGACCCCTTGGGCGCGGCGGCCAGCTCGGGCGTGCGGTACAGCGGCGGGTTGTCCGGCATCTTCGGCTCGGTGCCCATCGCGTCGCTGTCCTCGACGGGGCGCTCCCACGAGATCCGCTTCGCAGGCTTGGCGCCGTCGGCGCGGCAGGTCGCGCACCCGGCGCACTCGCGCCGGATCTTGTGTCCGGCCAGGACACCGTCGGCGTGTACGTACGCGTACCGGGCCGCCTCGCGGTACGGTCCTGCGCAGGACGCCTTGGGGTCCTTCTTCTGGGTGGCCTTCTTCTGAGGTACCGGCTTGACGCTCCGCCCGCGCCGCGCACGTGGGACGGGACGGCGCCACTGGCTCTTGCGGTCCTCGGGCATCGGGTCGTCGTAGAGGTCGGAGAGCTCCAGGCCGACAGCGGCGACGACGTCGTACGGGTCGCATCCGGCGTGGCAGTGGATGACCGTCTTGCGGTCGGCAGGCTTGTAGTCGACGGCCAGTGAAGGCTCGGCATCGTCGTGGTGGGGGCAGGTCGCCTTGACCTTGTGCTGTCGCTGTGTCGCGATCCGTGATCCAGCAGCGGTCAGAGCGGAAACAAATCGGTCGTATGACCCTGCGGTCTCGGCGAACGGGGCCGACATTGCTACCCTTCGAAACGTTGGGCAGACACGCACCCGCCGGTTGGTACCCGGCGAACACAAGCCTTACGTGACAGGTGGGCGGACGAGTCGCTTGGTAAGGGCGTCCCGTCGTTGGTGTGCGGTCAGCTTTGGCGAGGTCTCCGGGTGGTGCCGGGGGCCTCGCTTTTTTGCGGGCCCGTCGCTACGGCTGACCGCGTGCGGTCTAAGGACTCATGCCACAAGTCCCTCGCTGGTGTCGTCCGTCTTGGCGCGGCCGCGCCGACGTCGCCAGCTGTGCCCGCGGGCCCCGCGAGCTTGCAGCTTCTCCTTGCGGATATTGGCGATCTCTTCGGCCACGCGCTTCTGGAGCTTCGGGTCACCGTCGTGCAGACGGAGCACGGCGCGCAGGATGTCCGTGGTGGAGGCGGCGTTGAGCACGCGCGCGTCCTCCAGGAAGTTGTACTCCAGCAAAGGAAGATCAGCGGTGACACGCGAGGTGTCACGGACCTTAGATCCGTCGTCCTGTTCCTGCTGACTCATCCCAACCGACCCCCAATGAACTTTTACTGACTTGAGCCTGAAGGCTAACGGGTGATGGGGAGATCATAGAGACTCACGCGCCGCGTGTCGCCATTGATGTTTGAATTGGCGTCACCCATTCTCACCTGTCACGCGTGCCACGCTGACCCCTGCGACACAGCTTCCCGCCCGGCGGGGCCCTCCCCCGGGCGGAGTGTCAGGCGGGTCCCGCAGGGCGGCACTTCGGTACGGCTTCGCCAAATCACGTGCTGGCAACTCGCATTGCGGCGGCGAAGGGCTCCGGGCCGTAGGACAGGCTGACATGGTGTGATGGGTGAGAACGACAGTCGCCGAACGGTTAACGACGTGGCAGGGGGTGCGGGCATGGGCGCGCAGGTGATGGCCATCGCGCTCGCCGAGGACGGGCGCAGCTGGGTCAACGGCAACGAGGTGGCCCGTGCCGTCGACGGCACCCTCGACGGCGCGCGTGCTGCCGCTCTTCGCCACGTCGGGCACATCGCCCGGCAGAGCAGGCGCCCCGTACGTGTCGAGGCCACGGAGCCGGACGGCCGCCTCTGGCACTTCGTGGTCGGCCCGGACGGTGCCGTGCTGGAGCCGGATGAGGCCCGCGTCCTGGCCGACGACCCTGATGCCCTCGATGTCCCGCCCGAGCTGGCGGCCGCCGTCGACGAGATCAGCGCTGCGGTAGCCGGCGGGCGCGAGCACATCGCGATGAAGCTGGCGCGGCGCCTCGCCGACGACCTGGCCGACGAGTACGGACTCGTGCACCCCCTCAGGCTGCGCGCCCTGGAGCTGCGTGCCCATGCCGCCTACGCCTGCGGCATGGCGGGAGTCGGGTGCGAGCTCTACATCGAGGCCGCCCGCGGGTGGCAGGACCTGGGCAGCACCGAGTGCATCGCGGAGGCTGTCCAGCGCGCCTACGCGCTGTGGCACCAGGTCCAGGACGAGCCAGCACGGATCGTGTGGCTCGGTGAGCAGCTCGTCGAACTGCTCACCGAAGGAGGAAGCGCGCGGACCCGCACGGCTGCTGGCGCGGTCCTGCGCCGCATCGACGAGCTGCGCATCGACGGGGTCTGAGCTTGTCGTTTATCTGCTGTCCCGCTTCTCCGCGAGGGCTCGGCTGTCACTCTTGTGGGGGATCGACGGAGGCCCCGGAGAGCAAGACGATCCGCAGAAAGCCATGGAGACCGGACGTGTGAGCGCGTCCGGTCTCCATGGCTTTCAACGTGCGCACATGCCACGCGAGGCCCGCACCACACAAGTGGGTGCGGGCCTCGCTGCATGTCTGGAGCTCTGTGCCGGAGTTGCGGGACGGCTTCTCATGTGGGGGTACGGCCTGCCCCTGACGTCCACCACGGCCGTATGCCCCCGGTGCGACGGACGCGCCCCGAGCTGCCGATGGGTGCCCTACCCCGAGTGCACCGGCCTGTCCGACAAACGCACCCGCTGACACCCCACGGCACTACGGTGCCGACAGGACGACAGGCCGCCCCCACCGGTAGTAGGGGCGGCCCGCCGCCTCCATCATCACAGACCAGGAAGACACCACCCATGACACAAGCCGCCCCCACCCGATGGGTGCCACCGGACCCCCGAGAACTGCCGGAGTGGCGCGCACAGCTCGTCGACTTCACCGCGTCGAACCCGTCCAACATCACCATGCGCGAGGCGATCCGCGCGGGCCGCTGTTCCATCGTGCCCACCATGCGCAACGCGCCGATTGCGGCCGACACCCTCGCCGCGATCCTGCTAAACAAGGCCGAGCGCGCCCGGCTCGAACAGGCCGAGTTGTACTACGCCACGGCGGACATGACGGCCCTGGCCCTGGCCGCCGCCGCCACCCCACCCCGGGAGCGGGTGAGCATCGACCGCCTGCCAGCGGAATCCGGGCTGATCGTATTCGGTGAACCCATCGGCGGTTACGTCGAAGACGTCGGGGCCGCCCTGGCGGACACCCTCGCCGCCCGGCCCGGGGTGGATGCCAAGGTCACGACACCGATCGTGGCTGTGTCGTGGACCGCGTGGACACCGGAGGACGTGAACGTCGAGGGCGCCCCGGTGACCTGGGGCCACGCCACCCGCGACGGGTACGCCGCGATTCCGCCCGGCACCCGGGGTATCTGGGTGACCTACTACAGTCCCCGGAACCTGTTCTCTGGCCTGCCTCCGGAGACCGTGCTCGGCACGATGCGGGACGGGTCAGTCATGACGGCCGGGATGGTCGAGGCGCAGCGCCACAGTGTCCCCGGTGGGCCGCTCAACTGGGACAACGAAGTGTTGCTCATCGAGGGGGCCGAGTTCGCCCCGGCCCGGCCCGACACCACCGACGTATGGACGCACACCCTCTACACCGCGTGGCAGCTCATGACGGCTGCGGGCGGCACCCGGTGGGCAGAGGTGGAGGAGATCCCCCGGGAGCGGTCCGGCAGGAAGCGGGACACCCGGCAGGGCATCACGGGACTGTCGACCGTCCGCGTCGTCAACGTCCACACGACCCAACGGCCGCCCCGAGAGGCGGCCGACGCCGACGCCGCAGCGAGCACCGGCCGCCGGGAACCGTCGTGGTCCTGCCGGTGGCCGGTGCGCCCGTACCGCCGGTCAACCTGCCTCAACCCCGGCGGACACGCGGCCGGGGACTGCCAGCACGAGGACCGCATCGTTCCCGGGCACATCAAGGGCCCGCAGGGTGCGCCGCTCCGCACCGGCAGCACCGTGCATCTGTGGGACCGGCAGCCGCAGGCCGAGGCGTAGCGTCCTCGTCCGACGACGCCGAGGGCCCCGTCGCGCGTGCGGCGGGACCCTCGTGTTGATGGAAGGGCAGGACTCGGCTCCATCGAGCTTCCTCCGGGCGGCGTGCAGATGGAGCGTCGCTGAGGCGGGCGCCCGAACACACCCAGCCTGAGCTTGACGATCTATAGAAGCTTCAGACTCGAGCTGAGCAGGAGTCGAGCGGAGACACAGAGAGACCCCCCGGCTCCTGGTCGTGGTGTTGGGCAGACACGGAGCCGGGGGGTCGCTCGGGGTGTGGCAGAAGGCCGATCGCGTGCGGGGTGGACCGGCCTTCTGCCGGGGTGCTCTCGGCCTGCTTGGCACGGTGAGCAAGCCGAGAGCAGCTGGGAGGCCTACTCAAGGACTGCGGCCGCGCCGCGGTCGGGTACGGCGCGGTCGAGGTATCGCCTGCGGGCTGAGGAGTCGATCTTGTTGATGCCTTTTCGGAGCGTGCCCAGTGAGTGGTACAGCGTGTCCATCAGCCGGTCGGCTTCCTCCAGCTGCTTCAGCAAGGTCGACTCCGTCGGCTCCCAGACGCCATCAGGGGCACTCGACTTGACGAGGGCGAACCACTGCGCCGCGGCGTCATCCATGAGCGCACGGAACTCGGCGCGCTCCTCCTGGGTGTAGTCGCTGGTGGCCAAGGTGGGAAGCCGGTGCATGGGGGTCTCCGTGACGCTGCGTTTGGTGAGCTGGGCTGGTGATGGCTTCTCGGACAGGTCCCTGATTTCGGGGTTCCACTCGAAGCCGCCCCCCAGGGGGCGCAGCCAGGTCCGGGACATCTGGCGGGTTTCGTGCGGATAGTTGAGTCCCACGACTTCGCCCCAGCGTTCCAGCCGGTGATCGAAGACGCGGGCTCCGTCGTATAGCCAGTCGGGCAGTTCAGGGAGGTGTGAGGGCGGCATGTCGTGTCCGAGTGAGACGGGTGAGATGGTGAGCTTCACCCTTCCGCTGAGAGCCTCGCGGCGGAATGCAGTGGCACCGGCGCAGCACCGAAGTTTGACCGAACTTTCTTGCCTGACCTGGCCGTTGAGGCATGCCGCGGAGTGGAAGACTGGCGCCATGGCTGAACTCAACGGCGTACCCGTGACCCCCGAAGCCCTGAAGAATCTTGCTCTTACCAACTACGGACACTTCACCAGCATGCGCGTGGACGACCACAAGGTGCGGGGCCTCTCCCTCCACCTCGACCGCCTGGAGCGGGATGCGCGCACCGTCTTCGGAGCCGAGCTGGACCGTGAACGGGTGAGGTCCCTGGTACGGCAGGCAGTCGCAGGGCGTCCCGGCGCCTTCGTCACCCGGGTGACGGTCTTCGACCCTGACCTCGACATGGGGCACCCCGGGGACGCAGGTCAGCCGCAGGTCCTGGTCACCACCCGCCCCGCAGGACCCATGCCCGCTCCCCCGCTGAAGGTCAAGACGTTTCAGTTCACCCGCGACACTCCCGCGGTGAAGCACATCGGCCTCTTCTCCCAGCTGCGGCTGAGGCGGGAAGCACAGCTCGCCGGCTTCGACGACGCGGCGTTCACCGAGCCCGACGGCCGCATCTCGGAGGGTGGCACATGGAACCTCGCCTTCGTCGACCACACGGGAACGGTGATCTGGCCTGACGCCGAGGTCTTGCCCGGTGTGACCAAGGCACTCCTGGAGGACGTTCACGACCAGAGCGTCACCGCCCCGGTCACCGTGAGCGGCCTCACCGGGATGCGTGCCGCGTTTGCCACCAACACGAGCATCGGCGTGCGCACGATCACGGCGGTCGACGACGTCGAGTTCGACGCGGACCACCCCGTGCTCGGCAAGCTGCGGCAGCTGTACGCCGAGATCCCCGGCGAGGAGCTGTAACCGCAGCCGCAGGCAGGAGTTGATCACTAAGACGGGAGAGGAAAGGGGAGCCGCATGCCGCTGGTGACGTTATGGACGGGACGCGAAGTCAAGGCCCTGCGCGCCGCAATGCGGCTCACCCTTGTCGACTTCGCCGAGCTCATCGGCGTGAGCGACCGCATGATCTCCAACTGGGAGGCAGCGGGAACCGAGATTCAACCCAGGATGATCAACCAGGCGTGCCTGGACCGGATGCTCGCGAACGCTGCCGCCGACGTCCACGGACGCTTCATCGGCCTCCTGGAAGGAGAAGGCGGCAGGACGACCACCGTCACGGAAGCGGTGGCGGCCCCGGTCCTGGCCACCGAACCCGTACGACACTCGGCCGACGGCAAACTGATGACCTCGGTCCCGGAGGGGATCTACCTCAGCGGCAGCGCCAACGAGCCCGTCTGGGTCGACGCGTTCCTGATGGACGTGGTACCGGTCACCAACGCCGACTACGCCCGATTCTGCGCGGCAACAGCCCACGCCGCTCCGCGGCACTGGGAGGGCAAGCGGTGCCCCCGGAGCCTCTACGACCACCCCGTGGTGTGGGTGACCTGGAGCGACGCCCACGCCTACGCCGCGTGGGCGGGCAAGCGGCTCCCGACCACCCACGAATGGGAGAAGGCCGCCCGCGGCACCGCAGGCGACGTCTACCCGTGGGGCAACCAGCGCACGGCCGCGAAGTGCAACGTGCGCGAGAGCAGGATCGGCAGCACCACACCGGTCAGCCGCTACCACAGTGGAGTGAGCCCGTACGGCGTTTACGACCTGTGCGGCAATGCCTGGGAATGGCTCAGCACCGAGACGGTTCCGGGGCGCTACGAGCTCAAGGGGTCCGCGTTCACGTCCCCGTTCTTCCGGTGCGCACCGTCCACCTACAACGATGCCGATGCCGAGATGCTCGACGACGACACGGGGTTCCGGTGCGTTGCGGACGCTGCTTCGGACTCATCCCCTGGCGGGGGCGACGGGGCACGCTAGAAGAGATATTGAAGGTGCGGCACCGATGATCCGGTACCGCACCTTTGTGTTTCCCGCAGGAAACTTGTCGACGAGTCGAGAAGGTCAGGCTGTGCGCCGGGGAAAGCCGAGCGCAGTGGCCACCTTGTTGTACTCCTGGGCCGGCATGCTGTTGGGCGCCAGAATCGGCACGGGGCATTCGTCCCGGTAGATCTTCGGGACTTCCCCGGACCAGTGCACGAGCGGCAGCAGCTTGTCGGCGTAGGCCTCTTGGATCTCGGCGAGGGTGCGGCGGTGCTCTGCTTTGCCAAACGAGGAGTTGGGTGCGCAGCAGACCAGGAGGTTCCGCATCTCGGGCTGGATGCCTTTGACGGCGTACTTTCTCAGGTCCCTGATTTCCTGGAGCTTCTTCTCCAGTCGGACCAGCGCGCCGCCCTCCTTGTAGGTGCAGAGGATCGGGGGCAGGACTTCACCGTCGACGTTCTTGTCGAGCGCGACGAACGCGGTAACGGTGGCGCGGCCGTAGGTCGCGGGGCAGTCGATGAGGACAACATCCCACTGTCCGTCCATGTCGGCCAGGCCGTCACGGATCCAGTACGAATCGGCGTATTTGGGGTCGTTCAGGAGCCGCTCTGTTTCGTCGATGTCGGGGTCGTCGACGTTGCCGGGCACGACGAAGACGTTCTCGATGACCTCGTAGGCGGCGTCAGGGTCCTCGGGGTCGATGTCATCGACCAGGTAGCGGGCGGGGACGACGGCGTCTTCAAGCGCGATCTGTTCCTTCATCACGTCGGTGACGCCCTTTTGCCCGGGTCGGAAGGTGCCGTACCCGAGGACCTGACTGGAGTTGCACTGGGCGTCGAGGTCGATGACCAGAACTTTGTAGCCGCGTCCTCCCAGAACTGCGGCGAGGCTGGTGCAGGAACTGGTCTTGGCGGTTCCGCCTGCTTTGAGGGCGAGAACGATAACGCGTGTCTTTTCGAGGACCCGGGTGCGGGCTTCGTGCGTCGTCGTGGCTGTCATGGATGTATCTCCGGGAGCGGAAGAGAGGCGGTCACGCCTCGGAGGTGACCAGGCCGAGCAGCTCTTGCTCGTACGCGGTGGGCTGGTAGGCAAGAGCCTTGCTGGTGATCAGGAACTTCAGGTGGGCCCGGTCGCGGTCGTCCCAGCCGGGATCGTTCTCGGTGGCACGCACCTCGTTGGTGGCCAAAGCGATGGCGAACGCTGATCGCCGCTTGAGGTTGGCGTCACCGCCCGCAGCGATCTTGGAGAAGTAGGCAGAGGGCTGCTCGATCGCCGGGCCCTGATCCAGAGCGCGAAGCCACGAGTGGGCGAGGGCGGCGGCACCCTTCCACTCGGCAGGGTTGAGGACGGCGTTGACCAGTAGCGCGGACAGGTCGGGTGCGGTGGCGTACTTCTCCTGGGAGAGCAGTGTCTGACAGGCAAGGGCTCGGCGCTGGGCCGACTCCTTCGCTGCTGCCAGCCGGTCTTGCTCCGCGGTGTCCGCCTTCGGGGCCGGGTCGGGGGCTTCCGCCTCAGGACCGTGCTCCTGGTCCTCGCCGCCGCCCGCGTTCTGGTGAGGGAACGGCACCGCCGGTGCATCTTCCTTGGCATGGCCTTCGTCGAGCTCGGTGGGGTCCGACTCTTCCGTGCGGGCGCGGTGTTTTCTGGGGGAAACACCATCAGCGGCGCCCTGGGTGGTGGTCTTGTCGGCGGCCTCAGGCGCTGTGTTTCCTGCGGGAAACACAGCGGACGACATCTTGAGGCGGCTCTTCGCGGCCTCGGCCGTGATGCCCTCGGTCGTCATCCAGGCGAAGGCGCGCAGTTGCAGCTTGTGCGCGGCCTCGGAGTCGTTGCGCTTCTTCGTGTCCCGGATCGTCGACAGGACGTATCCGTCGCCGTGCGACATCCTGCGTTCGTGGACCTGGGTCTGGATCTCCTCGGGCAGATCCAGGAGGTTCAGGAACTTGCTGACCGTTCCGCGGTTGCTGTAGCCGGAACGCTCCGCGATCTGCTCGCCGGTCAGACCGCGCTGGCGCAGCAGGTCCAGCTGAAGGGCCTGCTCGATGGGGCTGAGGTCGTCGCGGTCGTTGTTCTCGGAGATCAGGTTTTCTTCGACGGTGCGGTCTTTGGCCCACTGGTCCCGCAAGATCAGCAGCATCGGTTTGCCGGTCGCGAGCGCGGCCGCGTGCCGCCGGTGCCCGGGGCCGAGGATGTAAGTGCGCTGCGGATGGGGGATCTTGTCGGCCCACTCCGGGTACTGCTCCATGAACAGCTTGGTGTGCATGGCGGCCCCCGGGGTGTGCACCCCCTGCCGCGCCACGCTTGCTTCCATCTCGTCCATGTTCCGCAGCGCAAGACGGCGGTTCATGGGGTTGGGGCTGATGTCGGCCGGATCGTGTTCGAACAGCTCGCCGTCTTCCGGCTCCAGGTTGTGAATCCCAGAAGGGTCGCCGTTTGCGGTGGCCCCAGTGGCTCCGACGCCAGCCTCGTTGCGCGCGTTGCTGAGCTTCTTGCCTGCGTCTCGCTTGGGCCTACGGCGCTGCGTCGGCATGGGGTCCTCCGGGGTGATGCTGCTAGCGACTGCTCCGAACCCTAGCGGGCGCCGAGCTCGGTGCAGGCTGCGACGGGTGGAAGTCCGCCTCTCGGCCGGATCTGCTGGCTTCCTCTTGCCGTGTATGCCTACTCGGTCCACAGCAGGTAGAGGCCGATGGCGACGGGGTCGGGGTCGATGCCGGCGAGGACCCATGAGTAGAACTCGTGGGCGCTGGTGAGGTTCACGACGATGTCGCGGTTGTCGTCCTCGTAGGGCTCGCTGATGGCGCGAAGGTCCCAGCGGAACCCCATGGGCGTCGTCTGGATGATGCGGCGTCCGTGGAGGCTGCTGACGGTGCGGGCGGGTACGGGGGTGCGGACCCCGGGCTGCTCGGGCCGCGGGGCGAGGCGGCGCAGCAGGAAGTCGGGCCCTGGCGGCTTCGGTTCGGCGGCGGGGTCGAAAGCGAGCCGGTGTTCGATGTGGACCTGGTCGAGGGGGACCTGGCGGGAGTGGACCGGGCGGCCGGGGTGGACCTTGGTGCGCCAGTAGTCGATTTCCGGGACGACGTCGACGTATGGCGTCGTGGTGTCGCGGTGGACGTCGCCAAGGATGCGCAGGTCGTACATGGTCCCGGTGCCCGGGTCGGAGATGATCGCTCGGGCGCCGTGGAGGTCCGGGACGTTCGCCGCGGGGACGGGGACGGCGGGCGGGGGCACGGCGTGGTACCACTCGGCCCCTTCGATCTCCAAGCGCGGCAGGTCCATGCCCGCAGTATCCCGCTGTGCGTGCGGGAGGCGGAGAGGCGGGGTGGAAGAGGAAACGGGAAACGGGCGGCCGCTTCAGCGGCCGCCCGTCTCGGTGTGGTGGCCTACGTGGTGGGCGGGGTCAGAGAGATCCATCGGGGCGCAGGGGACAGGCGGTGACCGATGCGGGCCAGGGTGTCCTTGCAGGGTGCTTCGGCGCCAACGAGGACGACTTCGACGCTGCGGGCGTGGTCCCAGCGCACGGCGTCCTCGGCCGCATGCTGAGGGCAGCCCGGGGGCCGCTCGGTGATGAACGCGTCGTGCACGAACACGCGCACGCGGCCGTCGCCGTCGCACGGTGCCCCGGCGCCGAGTCGGCATCCTCCGGTTGCTGCTGACTTCGCGGTGCGGACCAGGCGCCACCCGACGGGGGCCAGGGTGCTGAAGAGGTGTCCGGCGTCGGTGGCGTAGGTGCGCCAGCGCAGGCGGTCGACGCACACACGCACGCGCTCTGCGGCGGCCACCGGCAGAGGGTCGGAGCGCAGCAGCCGGTGTGCTTCGTCGAGCAGTGCGTCGACCGCCGTACCGGCGGAGCTGCCGGGGCGGGGGAGCTGTGCGGCGAGGTAGGCGGCGAGGGAGCGGACCTCATCGTCGGTCGGGTCCTCGGGCCAGTCGGTCGTGACGTAGTCGGGTACTGCGGCTCGCATGGAGTCCTCCTTGGATGCTGCTGGGTCGGTCGCCTTGTGTCGGGCAGGGCCACGGGTTAACGCTGGTGGGCAGATGTGAGGCGCCTGGGGCAGGTGGTGTGTGGTCAGCCGTTCCGGCGCGCGGCGGCCTGCTTGATGGCGCGTACGTGCTGGGGCTGGAAGATCTTGAGGTCGCGCCGGGCGAGGGTGAGCTGGTGGCTGTAGTGCTCGACGAGTTCGAGGACGGCGCGCGCGGCCGCCATGTCGCCGCCTGCTGCGTACGCGGCGGTGAGATGTGCGGCGTCGTCGGTGAGCCCGTCGAGGAGCGTTTCGCGCTGCCGCAGGTAGTGCCAGGTGAGCCGGGGTTCGACGGGGGCGGTTTCGGCGTCCAGGACGGCGAGCCGGTGTGAGGCCTGCGCTAAGCGGCGCTGGAGCTGGCGGATGTGGTTGTTGTGGGTGGTGTGCATCAGGGTGCGCTCCTGACAGTCGGGTGGCTGGAGCCGGTTGTCCGGTCCGTGACGAGGGCCGGGCCGCAGGGGGTCCGGTCCTCATCACGGACCGTCAGCGGGCGGCCTGGAGCCGGTCGGTGAACGCGCGCAGGACTGCGGCCTGCTCGTGGTGGTCCGCGGCGCTGAGTTCGTGGTCGGGCAGCTGGTGGCCGCACGCGGTCAGCAGCTGCTCCAGCTGGACCAGGAGGGCCGGGAGCCGGGAGAGGAGGGGGCTGGTGCGCCCGTCCTCGACGGCCTGGGTCACGGCGTGCAGCAGGGCGGCCGCGTCGAGGAGGTCTTCCTCCGCGGGCTCCAGGACCTCGTCGGCGTCGTCGACGTCGCTGAGTTCGACGAGAGGCAGGGGGCGGTCACTCACGGGTGAACCTCGCTTCGGGAGCGGCTAGTTGGTGTACGGGGGCAGGGCGGCGGAGGCCCTGGCGGTGAGTGCTTCGACGGCGCGGCTGTTGCGCTGGTGGGGGATGGCGGTCAGGGCGGCGCGCAGATCACGGGCCGCGACGATGAGCAGGTCGCCGTCGTGCCGGATGCGGCCGTTGGGGACCGTGGCGCCGTGCACGGCGATGACCGCGTGCACCGGCACTCCCAGCTCCTTGGAGGCCTTCGCGGCTTCGCTGCGGACGGTCTTGATCGCTTTGGGGTAGCCGGTCTTGCCCAGGTACAGCACGTCGCCGCGCACCGCGACCGTGCCGCCGCCGCGGGTCGTCTTGCTGTCGATGCACAGGGCCCCGCGGCCGTCGGGCACGAGCGCCAGGTGGTCGAGGTTGGCCCGGGTGCCGGGCAGGGCCCGGTCGTGCAGGACGACCCATCCCGCGCGGCGGGTGAGCCGCTCCAGGATCTTCGCGGTTCGACGCTCTCCCCAGGCGCCCCGCTCCCAGCGGATCACGTCGGGGCTGGGCTGGTAGATCCGGCGCAGGATCAGGTAGGGGGCGAGCGCGGCGGCCAGCCACGACATGAGGCCGGGCAGGACCAGGCCGGTGAACAGGGCCGCGACCGGCCATGTGGCGAGGGCCAGCGGCAGCCAGCGGGCGGCACGGCGGTGCTGGAAGCGCAGCTCTTCACGGCGCAGGGCGGCAGCGTGCCGCTGTGCGGAGGCGCCGGGCGTGCCCCGTACAGCGCGGGCGGGAGCGCTCACGACTCCTCCCGGGGCAGGCCGATGACGCTGTCGAGCACAAGCACGGGGGGCTGCCACAGGCCACGGGTGCCCGTGCAGTACACGGGCACGGTGTGCACGCGCACGCTTGTGATCTGCCAGTGCCAGCAGGCGTCTGCGTCCCAGTGCTCTCCGCCGGAGGGCTCGCAGCACACTGTGCCGGTGGCGTCGAGGGCGGCGCGGTGGCAGCCGGTCAGGCGGGCGCTGCCGACGAGGGCCTGGCGGTAGAGGGGCATGCCGGGATCGGTCTGTTGAGCCTGCTCGATGAGCGGTTCGTCGGCGTCCCGGGCGGCGTGCAGGAGCAGCAGGCCGCGGAAGGGGGTGCGGCGGCCGCGGTTCTCGATCCGCTTGCCCAGGTGCAGGATGGCGGCGGTCCACGGCTGGCGGATGGTCAGGGCGCGCACGCGGTGCAGGGCTTCGTCGACGGCGTTCTGCAGGACGTTGTGCCCGAGCTCGTCGACGGCCTGGCGGGCGGCGGCCCGGCGGTCGCGGGTGAGCTCGGGGTACCTGCCGGCCTCCCAGTGGAGGGTCAGGCGCATGCGGTCGAGTCCGCCGAGCAGCTCTTCGGCGATGGCCTCGGCGGCCTGGGGGAGCGCGGGGGTGGGGGAGAGGGTGAGCGTGCTCGCGGCGAGCGAGTCGGCAAGGTCGTGGGTGTGGAGCCGGGATGTGGTGATCACGGCAGGGTCCTCCCGGTGAGGGTGGGTGGGCAGGGACCCGGCCGGGCCGGAGTGTGTTGGGCAGACGCGGCCCGGCCGGGGGACTGTGGAGTGTCCGGATCCCCGGCCGGAGCACACGGACGTGCTCCGGCCGGGGCGGGCGCGGCCTAGGCCTGCTCGGCCTCGCGCTCGGCGATGTAGGCGTCGGCCTTCGCGCGTGCCAGCCGCTTGCCGCCTGTGGACATGGGGGCGCCGAAGGGCGAGCCGTCCGGCCCGAACAGCAGCCACTCGCTTGCCAGGTCGGTGTAGCCGGTGGTGAGTTCCCACCAGCCGCTCGTCGTGTGGCGGCGCATGGTCGTGTCGCCTTCGTTGAACCAGCCGAGCCGGTCGACGTAGGTGTGCGTCCGGGCGCGTTCGCGGTGCAGTTCGCGGATCGTGCGCTGCTCGGCGAGCTGGTCGGGTTGCCGGGTGTGCACCCAGAGTTCGACGGGCCAGAGGTAGTGATCGAAACGGGCGCTGAGCTCGCGGGCCCCGTGGGGGCGGCGGCGCAGGCGGACGGGGCCCCGGAAGGTGCGGTGCACGGCGGCGACGGCGGCCACGGCCGCGGTGCGGGACCAGTCGGCCAGTGCGAGCTGCCCGCGCACGGTGCCCGACTCGGCGATCTCCCAGGAACTGACGCGCGGGAGGGTGGGGTTGAGGAGCAGTTTTTCGATCGTGCGGGCGGCGCCGAGCTGGGTGGCGCGCCGGTACTCGGCCTCGGATTCGGTGCAGGTGAGCGTCACAGCGGTCACCGCCCGACCGTGGTGGCGGGGCGGGGCGCGCTCATGACCTGGCGCCAGATCCGCTGTTCGGCCAGGTTGGCGAAGCGGTGCCACTTCTCGGCGCTGCGGGCCCGGGTGGGGGCGTCCTGCGGGGCGTAGATGGGCATGAGCGGCTGCTGCGCGACGTCGGCGGCCTGATAGGCGTCGTGGAGCTCGGCGTCGTCCCCCACGGGACCGGGCACCGCCAGGGTGGGGCTGGTAGTGACGCTGATGGACGCGGCGGCCGCCTGCTGCCCGTACCTGGCGAGGTCGGCGAGCAGGGTGCTCGCGGCGTAGGCGTAGAGACGGGCCGCGCGGTGCCAGACGATCGAGAGTGCTCCGTCGAGTCCCTGGTGTGCGTAGGCGATGCCGCTGAGGGCCTCGCTGTAGGGGTGCCGGTCTCCGCATCCGTACTGGCTGACGGTCACGGCGTGCGGGGTGTCGGGGATGTCGGGGCTGTGCGCGTCTTTCTGGAGAGCCTCGGCGGCGGCGTGTGCGCCCTCGTAGGCGGTGCGGGCGCGCTCGGCGGCCGCCTTGAGCGCGTACAGGCTCTCAGCGATGGAGTGCGCCCACTCGGGCGGGCGGGGGTGCGTGGGGTCGAACATTGCGTCTCCCTGGTGTTGGGCAGGGTGTGCGGTTGGCCGTGGCCTTCGTGCGGGCCGCCCGGTGGTGAGCCGGGCGGGGTGTGTCCCGTTCGAGGGCCGGTGCTTCTCAGTCGGTCTTGAGCAGTGCGGAGACGGTTGCGCCGCTGACGGCGAGCAGGGTGCCCGCGTCGCGGACGGACACGCCCAGGCTGGTGAGGCGCCGGGCGAGCGGTACCGCTGCGGTGCGGGCCTGCGCCGCGATCCTTTCGGCTTCGCGGCGCAGGTCTCGGGCGTCTGCCAGCTCGCCGTCGAAGGCGTCGTCTCCGGTGCTGGCGGTGACGTTCAGCGCGAGGTCCTCCGGGCGGAGGCCGGTGTGCTGAGCGATCAACTTGGCTACGCGGGTCTGGAGTTGGGACAGCGAGCGGTTCGTGTCCCTCACCTCGGGCAGTTCGTCGACGCTGGCCTGCCACAGTCCGCCTGTGGTCAGGACGGCTCGGACGTTATAGCTGCGCGAGGTGTTGGTCATGGGTCAGCGGTTCCTCTCGATGAGGACCCCCACGCAGCGCGCGACGGCGAGCAGGTCGTCGTCCTCGGTTCCCGGCGCGGCGGTGCTGCGGCGGACCTGGTCGGCGAGCTTGGGTACGACGTCGGCGGCGACACGGATCACGGACGGTGCATCCGTGTCGACGGCGAGCTCGGCCGTGATCCGCGAGACGTCGTGCGCCAGCTGGGGGTCAATGGGGTTGGTGGTGAGGGACAATGGAGCGCCTCCTAGCGAGGTGGAGGGGCGCGGCGGTCGTTGGTAGCGGAGCCGTGCCCCTCGCGTGTGCGAGGCCGGATATCCCGACCCCTCAATAGTGTTCAGGTCCCTAACACTTGTCAAGCACCCTTACGAGTGTCTGTCTTGGATACGGCGGAGGGGCCGGACACGTCCGGCCCCTCCGTGATCACGGCCATTGGCTGCCGCGGTGGACTGGTAGCTGGAACTCCTGCACCACGTCAGTGATCTCGTCCGGCGAGAAGCCGTCTGCCAGCAGCTCGACGAGCAGCTGGTCCCCCTCTGCGTCGAGTTCCGGGACGACGTGCTCGACTCCGGCATCGAGGATCCGGCGCCGGATCTGGTCTCGCTCCGTGTGGCCCATGCGGCTCCCTCCGGTCAGGCCTTGGCGGTCAGGGCGGTCATCTGGCTGTTGGGCAGGCGCCCGAAACGCATCGACTCCGTCGCCGGGTTGTACGGGCGCACCCGCACGTCCAGGCCGGTGCGGGGCGCCTCCACCGCCAGCCCTGGCTTGATCACGATGAGCACATGCGCGGGTCCGCCCGCCCGGAACTCGGTGAAGATCAGGTCACCGCTGCGTTCCTGCCCGGAACGGACGGGCGCGGACACGGAGTACATCTGCTGACTCGTGCGGATCTTGAGCTGATAGCCCATCTGTCTCCAGGCGTAGACGATCAGGCCGGAGCAGTCGAAACCGTCGGGGCCTGTGCCGCCCCACACGTAGGGTTTGCCGACCTGCCGCAGCGCGTGCGACACGTACCCCTTCGTGTCGTAGCTGGCCGGGCTGCTCAAAGGTGTGCACCCCGAGTTGGCGCTGATCTGCTGTATGCCGCTGGAGCCCGAGGCCGAGGCCACGATCTGCACGGCCCGGGACTCGTGTTGCGCGTAGGCGTTCGGGAAGCCGCTGCGCTGCACTGCCTGCGCGGCGTCGTTGACGGACATGTCCTGCCAGCCGTCGATCTTCAGCAGCCGCCGGTAGAACGTCCGTGAGCTGTAGGCCGGATCCAGGATCTGTTCGCGTGTGCCCCAGCCCATCGTGGGCCGCTGCTGGAAGAGGCCGAGTGAGTCGCGGTCCCCGTGATCCTTGTTGATCAGAGTGGATTCCTGCATCGCGGTGGTGACGGCGACGACCTGGCCGCGCACGGGCACCCGCATCTGCGTCCCGACGCTGATGATGGTGGAGGCGTTGGCCTGCTGCTCGGCAGAGAGGCCGAAGCCCTTGCCGAGCTTCATGTCGACGAGCGCGCACGCGACGTTGCGCAGATCCAGATTCTCGGCGGGGGCGCTGAGCATGCTGGTGAACACGTACGGCAGGAGGGCGAGCCCGGCCGCGGCCGCGCCTATCGCCAGCCCTAGCTTCTTGCCCATCAGTCCACCGCCTGCGCGCCGGGCTGCAAGTCGTCGACCTTCCACCTGCCGTCTGCTTCCAGCAGCGTCACCGAGACGATGCCGGCGTCGGTGGGCACGGCCACTTCGGTGCGGCCGCGGGCGCCGGTGTCCGTCAGCCGCAGCGTGCCGGTGACCTTGCTCGCGGTCACGTTGCGGTGGTCGACGGTGGTGAGCTGGAAGGCCAGGCGGTCGGTGGTGTACCGGGCCGTGCCTGCGTACCAGGCGCGCTGTCCGCCGGGGTCGCTGGCCCATGCCTTGACGAAGGCCCTGGCGGTCTCGATGGCCCGGTCGTAGTCCCGGGGCGAGGGCCGCGAGGGCGAGGCGCTGTCAGAAGGGGAGGGGCTCGGTGCCGGGCCGCCGCTGTCCGGCACCTGGCTCGGCGAGGCGGCGGCCGGTGCCCCTGCCCCGCTGCCGCTGGGGGAGTTGAGGAGCAGGGCCAGGCCCGCCACCACGGCCGCGAGCACGGCGATGGTGGCGAGCAGGCGGCGGGCACTGTGCAGGGGCCATAGCCACAGGGAGTTTCCGGAATCCATCACCGGTCACCTCCCTCAGGCTCGTCGCCGCGCTCGTCGCGCAGGTCGAAGCCGTTGTCGGGGTCGAAGATGGCGTAGACCGTGCCGCCGTCCTCGTCGATGGTTGGCTGCACCACACGCGGGCCCTCGTCGGGAGCCGGGTGGTACGGCCGGTCGCCCTCGGGGGCGGTCGCCGCGGGCGGCAGGTCGCTTGTGTCCGACGAACTGCCCGAGCCGTAGGGGATGCTGGCGTGACGCGGGCCGGGCACGCTCGAGGTACCGCCGTGGGAGCTGGACGGGGGGAGCGTGGACGCGGCGGGGGAGGAGGGCAGGGTGCCGTAGGGCACGGATCGCGGGCTGTCCGGTGCATCGGCGGGCGGCAGCCAGGTGGGCGCCGTCCCGGGCAGGTCCGCCCCGGTGGCGGGCCCGGTGCTGATGCTGGACTCCGTACTGACGCTGTAGGGGGCCCGCGTGCTGCCGCGCGCAGCACCACCACCGGCAGTCGGGCCGGTCGCCCCGGCCGCGGTGCCGCGGTCCCACAGGTCATCGTCGAGGCTGCCCGTCCTGCCCTCGTCGGCCGTCGTCGGGTCGTAGGGAGCTGTCTCCCGGCCGCCGGGAGGCACCATGGCGGGGAGGGAGGCGCCTGCGGCCTGGTCGTCCTCATCGTCCGGCAGGGGCGCGAACACGCTGCCGCTGCTGCTGGCGCCGTCCGGGTCGGCGGCGTCGCCGCTGCGGCTGTAGGGCCAGTCATCTGCGGAACCCCAGTACCCGGGCCCGTCATCGTCCGGGCTGCCCCGACGTCCAGGGCTGCCGGTGGGCTGGGGCCTGCGGCCCTGGCCGGGCGCGGCCTCGTCGTCCTGGTCGTCGTCGACCGTTTCGCCCCCGCCCTGGCGCGAGCCGAGCATCTTCCGCAGGGCGCGGTGACCCAGGTAGTACTTGGCGGCGCGCCCTGCGAAGCGGCCCGGTGCGGCCAGGGCGTCTCCGGCGTCGCCGAGGTAGTTGCGGTTGGGGTCGAGCATGCTCGACAGTCGCGCGATCGGCCGCAGCAGCTTCCACAGGACGTAGCTGACGAGCAGCAGGACGGTGACCTTGGCCCAGGCGGGCATGTCGACCTGGGGGTCGGAGATCTCCCTCACGACCAGGACGTCGACTGCCCCGCCCGCGGCGAACAGCGGCACGTTGATGACGGCGGCCGCGGTTCCGTGGAAGGCGGTCTTCACGGCGCCGGAGGCACGGCGGTGCAGACCGATGACCGCGAGGGCCGGAAAGAGGATCACGATGAACTTGATGCTGATCTTCCCGCCGGTGATGACGAGGTCAGCGGCCATGCTGAACGAGTTGGATGCTGCGGCCTGGAAGTTGCTGATGGTCGCCGCGCCCAGGCGCCCGCCCTCCTTGCCCGTCAGGTGGGAGTAGGCGGTCGGGTCCTCCTCTTTGATCTTGTTGGCGAGCTCCTCGAACGTCTCCTTCTTGTCCTTGATGACCTTGGCGCGCTTGTCGTTGGGCATCCGGTCCTCGCGCCAGGTCAGGGCCTGCGCGTCGAACAGCTGGAACCCGTACTTCTCCGCGACTTCGCTGTCGTCGTCGCCGAGCTCGCCGCGCAGCCACTGCTGGTAGAGCACGGAGTGCGCGAGCATGTTGCCGTGCGCCGTGGAGTCCGCGGCCCGGTCCCCGCTCGGCTCCCGGTAGGGGTTGCCGGGGGCGCCCGGAGTGTCGGGGTCGATGGAGGGCTGCGCGTGGGAGACCTGCGTCAGGCCGCCGCTGTCCTGGGACTTGGCGTCGGAGCCGTTCAGGTCGGTGGCGGCGAAGCCCTGGTCGATCGCGGACACCGTGGAATTGATCGCGCTGTCCACGGCCTTCGACGCTTGCACGGGGTAGCTGGCCACACCGGTGGCGACCGTCATCACCAGTAGTGCCCAGGCGATCTGACTGGCGGCGTCGGGCAGGTTCTTCTTGCGCGACTGGTAGATGATCACGGTGCCGAGCAGCAGCAGCGAGGTGCCGATCCACGGAGTGAACACGGCATCGCGCACGGCGCGGGTGGCGTTCTCGACGACCGGGTCCAGGGAGCCGAACAGCTTGTCGCTGGTGGCGTACTGGCGCAGCACGACGGTGAACGCGGTCCAGGTCTTGGACCAGGTGAAGACCCGGTTGGCGAACCAGTTGTCCGACGCGGACATCGGTTCCCGCAGGCTGCCGCCGCACCCCAGGTCGTAGGTGGACCAGCGCAGTCCGGCGTACCCGTACTGCTCGTAGATGTAGGCGTCGGCGTCGGAGGCCTTCGGGTCACGCGGCGCGGGCGCCTTCTTGGGCCCGGAGTCGATCCACCCGAGGATGCCCTGCCCCGGGCTCTCGGGCTCCGGTGCCGCCTTGCAGTCGCCCGTGATGGAGTCGAGGGGGCCGCTGTCGTCGCCCGCTTCCTTCCGGGCATGTCCTCGCTGGCACTGCTCCTTGCCGGGGCCCTTGACCGCGGAGCACGGGTCGTCGTCCTTGGCCGGAGTGGCAGGGGCGGAGTCATCCCGTTGCCCGTCCCCGTCCTCGGGGGCGTCGCTGCCGGGCTTGTCGACTTCGTCGTCCTGGCCCTTGCAGTATTTGTACACGTTGCTGTTCTTGGGCAGCTGGTCGCACGGGTCCTTGGGGGCGGCCGGAGCGGTGACGGCGGCCGGGGCCACGGCCGGAGGCGGGGAGGCCTGCGCGGTACCGGCCAGCGGGGCGCACAGCATCAGGAGCATGCCGAGCAGCGCGGCCCGGCGTCCGGCCGTGCGCAGCCGCAGGCGCCGGATCACGTCCCTCATACCCGCGCCTCCTTGGCCGTGCCCAGCTGCGCCCACGGGTTGGCGTCCTCCAGCTGGGAGGCCGGGGTGCTGTCCAGCGCGTCGAGCAGCCCGGGGCGGTGACGCAGCGGCAGGGTGATCCGCTCGACGCCGGTGCCGTCGGACATGATGAACTCGCGGTTCACGCGCCTGCGGGTGCGGCCGGACGCGCGGCTCTGCGGCGAGAGACCGGCCAGCATCTCCTCGTAGCCGCTGGCCTCGGGCACGCGCAGCAGCTTGAGGGCCGCGCGCTGCGCCTCCAGGCCGACGGTGCGCCCCACGAAGACGCTCTCGACCCAGTTTTCGATGCCCGCGGTCAATGCATCCTGCCCGTCCTGGGAGATCAGCAGGGAGCGCGCGTTGTGCTTGCGGGAGTCGCGGCCGGTCCGGCGGACCAGCTCGCGGCCCGAGGTGACGCGCAGGAAGCTGTGCGCCTCGTCCATCAGCAGGCCTTTGCGCTCGCCGATGTCGAGGTTGTAGATGTGCGACTGCGTGTACCAGGCGGACAGGTGTAGCAGGGGCATGGCGAGCCGCTCTTCAACGGACCAGTCCTCGGCCCGGGTGTCGCTGGCGGGCAGGGCCAGGCCCTTCAGGTTGAACACCACCAGGCGCCAGTGGCGCGTCGTGTACGAGTCGTCGCCGTCGGCCTCCGGGAAAATGAGCTGCCCCTGGGGGGTCTCGGCGAGGCCGGCGAGCATGTCGGCGATGACCCGCGCGTGTTCCTGGCGGCTTGAGCTGATCTTCCGCAGGGCGTCGAGGATCGCGCGCGGGGACCCGTGGACGGAGGAGTCGACCTGCTCGATGGCCTGGCTGAGGACCATGTGGGTCTCGGGAGAGGAGGAGATCTGCTTGGGCAGCAGGCCCAGCAGGACGTCGGTGGCCAGGGTGTTGCGCATGCGCGCGGCCCGGCGGACCTCCAGCTGGTACGCGCGATCGGCCGCCTCGTCGGGGTTGTCCTCGCCGCGGTAGAGCTCCCGGGTGTAGTGGCTGGGGTTGGGGTCCGGCAGCAGACGGTAGGGGTTGAGGGTGCCGGGCTCGCTGGCCATCAGGTCGATGCTCCTGGAGAACGGGCGCAGCTCGGGCAGCTGGCAGAGCCGCTTGAGCGGCCCGGAGGGGTCCAGCAGGATCCACGGGACGCCCATGCGGGCGGTGTGGTAGACGGTGGTGCCTCCCAGGACGGTCTTGCCGGAGCCCTGGGTCCCCAGGATCACGCTGAGGCCGTTGCTCTCCTCCATCTCCATGGCGTGCCAGGGGTGCCACATCACCGGGCGCCGGGCCACGCCGCTGGTGTAGCCCAGATTGAAGCCGCGGCGGTCGCCGATGGAGGAGGTGACGGCGGGCAGGCTGCCCCCCAGGGTGCGCACGGGCATGCGCCGCGCGTACGCGTCGCTGGCCAGCAGTTCGCAGGGAACGAACTCGCGGGCCAGGGCGTGCTGCCCCTTGGGGTGGGTGATGAGGATGTGCGGTTCGTAGAGCTCCCGGACCTCCTGGATCCGGTCGGCGAGTACCTCGGGGTCGGTGGCGCCGATCGCGATGCGGTACCAGCCGCGCGTCCGGGTGCTCAGGCCGGTGGCCCCGTGGTTGATGTCGTCCTCGATGAGCTGCCCGGTCTGGTTCTGGCGCTGGAGCGAGACCGGTGCTGCGACACCGTGTTCACGGTGGTGCTTCCACTGGTGGCGGATGGCGTCGAGCTGCCCCAGGATCTCGTTGCCTGCCTCTGAGCTCTCGCGGACGTCGATGGTCGCGCTCAGCTCGTAGGGGAACTTCAGCCGGTCCAGGCGCTGCAACCACGGGCCGAACCGCGACTCGGGGATGTCGGGCAGCAGCATGCGGCCGAACGTGAGCACGGAGACGTACCGCTCGACCCGCCGCCCGTTGCGCGGGCCCGCCACCACGATGTGCGGGGCCAGAGGCGCGGGTGAGGTCCACTCGATGCCGTCGGTCCACTCCGCCAGGTCGTCGCTGTGCCATACGTCGGTGGGCTGCGGCTGGCTGTGGAGGGGGGCGGGCAGGCACAGACCCAGCGACCGCGTCATCAGCCAGTCCATGTCAGCGGCCTGCGCGGGGTACGCCTCCAGGCCGGGGCCGGACAAGACGGTGTCAATGGCCGCGATGTCGCGCCGCAGCTTCCCGATCTGCTTGTCGAGCGAGGTGCGCAGCAGCGGCAGGCCCACGTTGTTGACCCGTCCGACCTGGACGCCGTAGTAGACGACCTTGTCATCCAGCGGCAGACGGGCGACCTTGGTCTGCTCCTCCTTGAGGTACTCCGACCAGCCGGGCAGTGGGTCGGTGACCGAGGCGTGCAGATCGGCGGCCCACCGGGCGACGGGGTAGGGGCGGTGGGTGACGCGGATGTGGATCCGGCGCCCGACCAGCTGCGCCAGACGCTGCGCGTGACTGGAGATCAGGCCGTTGCAGTCGGCGTGACTCAGGAAGGACCAGCGCTGCGGCGACGCGACGTACCAGGCGGTGACGCGGCCGCTGCGGGCGATGGTGAGGTTGCCGACGACGCCGTCGAGCTGGAGGTTGCTGCGCTGGCGGCGTACGCGCTCCGGGGCCGGGGGGCGTGGTGTGGAGGGCTTCTTGGTGCGCTTCAAGGTGGTGGTTCCCCTCATGTGTTGGGCAGGCGGGGTGTGGTGAGGCCGCGGTCAGGGGGCGGTGGAGCGCCGGTGCACGTTGCGCATGGTCATCTCCTTGACGACCGGGCGGTGCTTCCCTGGCCGTGGTGCGCGGACCTCGTTGGCGACTGTGCGCAGGACGGCCTTGACGCTGGTGTCGTGGGTGATGTGCGGTGTGATCTTCCGGGTCAGGCCGACGGCCGCGACCAGGCCGTAGATGATGGGCCAGAAGCCGAGCAGGCCGAGCACGTTGAGGACGCCGAGCATGACCGCGGTGAGGACGGCGAACACGGCGTAGGCCTGGTACCGGGCGCGCCAGGCCAGAGTGAACCCGTGCGGGCCGAGGAAGACGTTGTCGACGGCATAGACCTCGTCGTCGGTGTGCATCTTCACGGGTCAGCCTCCGTCGGTGACCAGTCCGACCAGGGCGTCGCCGAGGCCGGTGGGGATGGCTGCGAGGCCGATGATCCCCAGGCCGAGCAGCACGATGCCGGCCTGGTTGACCGAGCTCGCCCAGTCCTTCTTGCGCGCGCCGAACACGATGAAGAGCCCGGCGAGCAGGACGCCGATGGGGATGAGGTTCTCGGTCAGCAGGTCGCTCAGGCCTTTGGTGTCGACCTTGACGTCGCCTTCGGCCGCGTGAGCCAGGGCGGCCTGCGGGCCCACTACCAGCGCGGCTGTAGCGGTGGCGACGGCGGCCAGGCGCCGCCGGAGCCGGGCGAGATGACGGCGTGACGTCCTGGCTTCGGATGGGGTGCTGCGCATGGAAGTTGCCCCTTCGTCGTGGGTGGAGTCCCGTCAAGTCCCATGTGACTAGCGGGACATGGGCATAGTCCCCCACGATAGGCCCTCTGGCCACGCAGCGCAGCAGCATAAACGCATGTCGTCAACTGGACTTAGCAGGTCAGAAGTTGAGCCCTATCGTGTCGCATGTAACTCCATGGGGGGAGCTACACCACGATGGCGGGGAGAGAGCAGGTCATGACGCATGTGGATTGCCGTGGGCAAGGGCAAGGGCGGTGCAGGCTGTACCACCGGCGCCCTGGAGCTGGCCTACGCGGCAACGCGACGGACGCGACGTGGGGGCTGGAGGCGCCGGGTCGCTGTGATCGATCTGGACCCCCAGGGCAACGCGACCGCGGTGGTCGAGCCGGTCAGCCGCACGGCGGGCATCAAGGACGTCCTGGCCCCGCAGCAGCCGGGCGAGCCGGGGCCGCTGGCGCTGCGCGACGTTCTGGTGCCGACCTCCTGGGAAAACGTCTGGGTTGCGTCCGCTGACCGCTATCTGGCCAACCGGGAGGCGGATATGACCGCAGACGGAATTGCAGCGCTCCGCAGTGCCAGAATCTCAGGTGAGATAGACGATCTGGTGGACGACGTCATCATCGACCTGCCGCGGGATATCGGGAAGCTCACGGCCGCTGGACTGCTGGGGGCGGAAAGAATCTTCATCACAGCACGTGCAACGGTGTGGGGGGCCCAGGGTGCCGAAGAAATGAGGTATACGGCGCAGAGGATCGCGAGCAAGGGGAATCCGGACCTGAAAATCGCGGGCTATATCGTCGCGGCTCACGAAAAGACGGCAGATTCAGAAAGAGTTCTTGCGGAGATGCGCCGAACATTTGGCTCATCAATTCTTGAGCCGCCAGTTCCGCACCGGGCACGTGTTCCTGAAGCAATTGAGAGCTATCACACCCCGTGCCGTGAATTCGGCAGTGGCCTGAAGGTAATTGCTGACATCTACCAGAGTTTCTACGATCTGGTTCTCGAAGAGTCCGGGGGAATCTGATGTCCGACGACAGGCAAGGAAAAGGGCGTCGCGTGCGCAGAAGGCCAGCAGTAATCCAGCAGCGACAGGAGCCCGACCCGGCCGACATCGCGGTCGCCGGTGTCGCGACATCGGCGACCGCGGGCGACAGCGACACCGGCATCGAGACGACACGGCGACAGGCGACACCGGCGACCGCGACAGCCGACGACGACAGCGACACCGCAGGGCGTCAGCGACACGGCGACATGTCGCACGACGGCGACACAGCGACACGGCGACATGCGACAGCGGCAGATGTCGCGACAGACGACACGGGCGACAGGCCGGGGCCCCTCCCGGCGACAGCGACAGCGACACAGGAAGGCGACAGCGACATGACGCCTGCGGCGACAGCGACACCCCCCGCGCGACGACGGCGGCCCGCAGCGACACCAGCGCGCGCGGCCCAGGCAGAGGCCGGCGAGGAGGAGGCGGACGACGCGGAGGAGATGCGACCGATCTCCTTCACCATGCCGCCCTCGCTCATTGGCCGCTTGAGGGCTGCCCAGCACCACACCCAGCTCCAGCCGGACGGTTACCACAACATGAGCGAACTGGTGCGCGCCTCCGTAGAGGAGACCGTGACCTTCCTGGAGGACACCTACAACGGCGGGAACCCCTTCCCTCAGGTCGAGAGACTGCGGACCGGGCCCAGTCCCGCCGGAGCTGTACGGGGCGCCCAAGTACGGGCCCGCAACCGCCGCAGGGCTGCCCAGGCCGCATCCGCAGGAGCACGCCCCACGCCGAACAGCGGCGCTCAGGAAGAGGAAGGAGAAGACACAGCGTGACGAAAAATCCCGCCGCGAAGGGCGGGTAGTGACTGGCCGCTGAGACCTTAGATTCTCGCGAAGCTGCGATTCAGAGCCTCAGCGTACCAGCACTGTCAAGCCCGGAGAGGGGGGCGCACCGTGACCCCCCGTCAGTGAACGGAGGACGCATGGCACCGCCCAGCACCACCGCCGCACCCGACCCCGAGCGCTCCGCTGCGGTCGCCCCGGTCATGTACGGCGTGGGTCTCGCCATGATCAGCTACGCCGCCGCCCAACTCCTCGACTCCCCCCAGCTGCTGCCCGCGGGCATCGGCCTGGCCGCCCTGGTGGCCGTTGTGGGGTCCGCCGCATCCGTCTGGCGTGCCCGCCGCTCCCGGCCGGTCCGCGAGCTCCACGCTGCCCTCGCCCCGCACTTCGGCCCAGGCTTCACCAAGGACAAGATCAAAATGGCCGAGTGGCAGGACGGCACGCCCACCAAGATCACCGTCCGCTACCCGCCCACCTTCAACGAGCGCGACGACAAGGCGCGCACGGAAGTACGCGACATCATCGCCAAGCGACTCGGCGGCCGCGTCGAGGCGACATGGCAGCCACCCCGGCGACGCGTCGTCTGTCGTCTGACGCTGACGCCCGACAGGACCGACATCGTCGAGAGCGACACGACGGCGACGGCGACAGACGCCGACGACACCGCCGAGCGCGCGAGGCTGCGGTCCCGGGCGACAGATGTCGTCCGCTCGATCATGGGCGCCACGGCCCGCGTCGCCGACATCGCCTTCGACGACGACACCCCCACGATGATCGAGGTGTCGTACGCGACCACCAGCCGGGATCTGTCGCTGGCGTTCCGCCAGCGCGTCATCATGCAGCTCGACAGCAAGCTGCCCGGAAAGTGGAACGACCTGTGGGACCTCGAAAACGACACTGTCCGCTTCGAATTGCGCCCGCCATTCCCCACCAACGTGCCGTACCCGCTGCTCCACAAGCACAAGAGGTACGAGATCCCGTACGCAGTCACGGAATCAAACACGATTGAGTCGTGGAAGCTCGGCAGCAAGGATCCGCACTGCCTGGTGGTCGGCCCCACTGGAAGCGGAAAGAGCGTACTCATCCGAAACCTGGTCGTCGGGGCACGGCTGCTCGGTATCCCGGTGGTGCTGTGTGACCCGAAACGGACGGAGTACCTGGATTTCGTCGGAATTCCAGGAGTGCGTGTCATCACCGATGTCGAGGAAATCGCCCTCGCCATCACGCGGACCAAATACGAGATGGACCGGCGATACGACGATATCGAGGCAGGCGCAGCCAAGAAGGGAACACACGGAAAGATCCTGCTGATCGTCGACGAATTCTTCGTGTTCAAATCGAGGATTAGCCAGATCTGGGCTGCGCGCCGTGCAGCCAACAAGGAAATCAAGCAGAAAGAGCATCCGTGCCTGGAGCATTTCCAGGACCTCATTGTGCTGGCGCGTACGGCCGAAATCCACATGGTGGTGGGCATCCAGAGGCCGGATGCCCAGTTCCTAACGGGCATCGTGCGGGACTCGATGCGCAAGCGCATCTCACTGGATCGGACGACGGCACAGGCCGCCGTGATGATGTGGGATGACGCCCGCGTGGGCCGTGACCTCCCCAGCGTGCAAGGGCGCGCGATGGCCACCACCGACCGCGGCCCCGACCAGGTGCAGGTGCTCAGGCTGCTGACGCCCTCGGATGAGGACGCCTACGACAGCGAGGATGACGCGGTCTGGACCGAGCTGGTGCGCCGCATGACGCAGTGCCCCGACGGCCACGACGAGCTCGACTTCCTCGGCGCAGTGGGCACGACGGCCGTAGAGCAGCGGCACACCCCGGCACTGCCTGCGGCTCGCCCTCAGGCCCCCGAGAGGCAGGACGACCACCAGGAGGCCGAAGACGTCCTCTCCGGCGGAGAGGACGGGGACCTGGAGCCCGTCGACGTCTACGACCTGGAGGCCGGCGAGCACATCAAGTTCGCGGAGGACGACGAGGACCTGGTCGAGATCCTCGATCTCCATTTCGGGGAGACAGAGGACGGCGAAGAGATCGTCGAGATCACCTACGCCACCGAGGACGGCACGGACACGCGCGAGCTCAGCAGCACGGACACCGTGTACCGCAAGCTGTAGCGGCGCCCGCGCCCTCGAGGGCCCCGGACCCTGATCACGGGTTCGGGGCCCTCGCTCGTCGGGGTGATCGCGAAGGGCGCACCGTGACGCGCAATCCTTTCGGCGCGGTTGGGCAGCTATGCGAAAGATGATCACCATGGTGGCGGTGGCTGCGGCCGCCGCCGGAATCCTCGTTGCCCCGCAGTCGTCGTCCGCCATGCCCGCCGCGCCATCGGTGGCGCGGGACTGCCCGGAATTCCGGGTCACGGGGAAGAAGGTGGCCGTGCGGTACGGGCCCACCGGCCGCGTCCTGCGGTATCTGCACCGGGGGGACGTGGTGACGTCGTGCATGACGGAGGTGCAGCACACGACGTCGGGCCCGGCCTACTACAAGTGCGGCAAGGGCGGGTGGACCTGGCGGATTCTGCGGGGGCAGGGCGGAGTGATCCCGGCGACGTGCGCCCGTCGGATCCGGTGACAGCCGACCTTGACTGATCAGTGATGCGCGAGCGGAGGGCCGAGTGCTCACTCATCTTGGTGGGCCCGTGGCGTGCTGCCGCCGTACGTGGGCGGTGGTGCGCGACGGTAGGCGGATGCTCCGAACCCAGCCCGTCATGGCCCTGATGGCCCTGGTCGCACTGCTGCTTGCCACGGGGTGTGTCGCGGTGGGCTCTGGGCCGGAGGCCGGCAAGGGGCAGCAGCGGGCCGCCCCGGCGGGCGGCCGGGGCTCGGTGCTCGTCTCGGTGTCCGCCTCACCGGGCCCCCGCGTCGAACCATCTGGCAAGGCGCGGCTGGTCCGGTCGGGGAAGGCCGCACCACGCAAGCCTGTCCGGCCGTCTGTGGGCCGGGCAGCGCCGGTCATGCCGGACCGGCCGCGCCCGGCGGCCCCGCCTGCTCCAGCGGCACCTACGGCACCAGCACGCCGGGCAGCGCCGGAAGCGGCCGTGCCCCGGCCTGCCTCCCGGCCGTCCTCATCGGTGCCGACGCCCCAGCGGCCCACCGTGCGGCGCCCCAGCGGCACGGTGAAGCCGCGGGAGTTCGACGCGCGGATGGTGTGCGGGTGGGCGCGGGACAGCGGACTGGGGTCCGCGGTGGTGCGGTCCTGCCGAGAGCAGCTCAGCCGCTGATCCGGCGGCGTTTGGCACCCCAGTCGGGGTCGTACGCGGGTGGTTGACCGTGTGGTGCCGTGCGGTGCCAGGAGCGGGTATTGGCGAGGCTGCGGCGAGGGTGAGCGAGCCAGACGGCGCCGATCGCCACAACGAGAACGGGTTGGGCGACCCACCACGCGACCGTGCCGCGAGGCTGGTGTTCCGCCCACGAGGCGATACGGCGGCCCGGCCGCCAGACCCGTGCCGCGTACCCGGCAGCGAGTCCCACGCTCAGGGTCAGGAGCATCATCACGCAGACCATGGAAGCAGACCGGAGCAAGCTGCGGCAGTCAACTCACGCTCCAGCGCGGGTACTTGTACCTGGTGGTTGAGTGGAATCGGGTGGTGGAGCGGGCCTGCGCGATCGCCGCGGAGTACAGCACGCCGGTGACGCTGCGCCAGCTCTACTACCGGCTTGTCGCTGAGGGAGCGGTCCCGCATCAGGGATGGGCGTACCGGAAGCTGTCGTCGCGCCTTGCTGCGTCTCGGCGGATGGGGCACGGCCCCGAGCTGGTCGACGTCACGCGGCAGGTGCATGTGCCGCCCGCGTGGGCCGACGCGGGCGAACTGCTCGCCGAGGTCCCGGAGAGGTTCCGTCTGGACCGCACGGCCGGGCAGCCGGTGGCGCTGTACGTGTGTGCGGAGAAGGACACGCTGCGCGCGCTGTTCGCGTCGTGGCTCGGGGAGCTCGGTGTGCCGGTGCTTGTGGTCCGTGGCTTTGCCAGCGAGCCGTACGCACAGCTGGTGCGCGCGCGGACGGCGGCCGATTCGAGGCCTGCGGTGTTGCTGTACGTGGGGGACTGGGACTGTTCGGGCGAGGACGTCGAGCGGGACTGGGTAGCCCGGACAGGGTGCTGGGCGCGGGTGGAGCGGGTACTGCTGACGCGGGAGCAGGTCGAGACGCACGGCCTGGTGGCCGCAGAAGGCAAGGTGCGTGACCCGCGGTGGGCGGCCTGGGCGCGGCGTCACGCCTACGACCCGGCACGCCCGGTGCAGTGGGAGGTCGAGGGCCTGGACCCGGCTGAACTGCGGCGCTTGGTGCTCGCTGCGGTGGAGTCCTACCTTAACCGGCGAGCGCTCAGGGACGTCCTCGCTGAAGAGCAGCGACAACGAGCGGCGCTGAGCACGCTGGTGAATCAGTGGCAGAGACAGCGACGGCGGCCCCTGTAGACGCGGTCACCTCCTACCGGTGAGCGTGGAGACGCTCGGCGATCCAGTCGGGCAGGGGCGCCACGGGCACGTCGCGGACGACGACGTACGGCCGTCCGTCGACGAGCGAGCCGGGCCCGACGAGGTAGCCGCCGCTGCGGTGGCCGGGGCCGCGGACGTCGATGCCGGGCCCGAGCCTCGTGCGCCCGCCGGACGTGCTGCCGATGGTGCAGCCCATCGGCGCCCGGAAGTACAGGTGTCGCCCCCCGGACGGGGTGGACACGGTGAACGTCTCGGGCACCGCTTCCCCCAGCCGGGCGGCCAGGGCGGCGAGGACGCGGGGCCCGTCGTCGTCGCCGTGCACGTCGAGGTCCAGGGCGACGACGTGGGAGGCCCGGCAGCCGATGCCGACCCCTCGCCCGGCGAGTAGCTCGGGCAGCCGCTCGGGCAGCAGGGTGGCCTGGCGCTGCCACCCATGTTGGGGCACCCGGCCGCCGATCGGGAGCGGGAAGACGGCCAGGCCCCGGTCGACGGCCGTGCGCGCGGCGGTGAGGACCTGTGGGCATTCGGCAGCCCAGTGCCAGAGCTGCACCGGGTTGCGGCGGTGCTCGGGGCAGTCATCGCGCTCGCTGCCGCTGGCGACGGCCCCGCATTCGACCTTGGGGCAGGTGCACGCGCGGAAGGCGCTGCCGCCGTACGGCCTGCCGTGCCGCTCGTGCCCGCTAGCGGTGATGACGGCCTGGACGTCGCGGACGTTCACGCAGCCTCGGCCTCGTCGTCGTAGCAGCAGCACTCGCCGTACGGGTCCCCGAACCCGCCGGCACCGCACTCCGGGCACCCGTACGGGTCGCTGTCCGGGTCGTCGTCGCCGTACTCGCCGTGCCGCCACCCGGTACAGCCGACCGCGCACCCACACCCCTCCTCGCACTCCGGGCAGACCATGCCGTTCGTCCAGCCGCACCGCTCGCACAGGAGCTGGTTGCGAGGGTCGTTCTGCTCCTGGCGGAGGTAGTCGAGCGCCTCGCGGTAGGTGTTGATGTCGATGTACTCCGCGAGGTACCGCTCCAGGGTGTCCCGCTCGTTGGCGTTGGGGTGGTCCAGGAGCGCGATGGCGCAGGCGTGCTTGATGCCCAGCTCGTCCTTGAGGTCGGCCAGGGCGTTCTTGCGCGCGTGGTTCTTCGGCATCTCAAGCTCTCGTTTCCGCGGCTCGTGGTGATCCCAGACTCACCGGCCGCCAAGAGCGAGGCCAGCAAGGGTGATGCGGTGTGGTGGGCGGCTCGGCGCGGAGCACCTTCGGTGTTGCTCGTCCGGTCTGGGCCAGACGAACCGGGCCATGAGCCGGGCCCGCGGTCAGATGACCGCGGGCCCAACTGTAGCGAATGAAACCGGCACTCAGAGCGTGATCCGTAGGGACGACACGTCGGGCCTACTCGACGTCCGCCTGGCTGATGATGCCCTCCTCCACCATCTTCTTGATGTACCGCTGCGCGGAGCGCGTGCCGACATTCACGCGATCGTCTCCGGCGATGCGCGGGCCGCTGACGGTCTCGCCCAGAGCGACCAGCTCTTGCACCACAGCGACAGCGTTCTCGAAGTTGGCGGCACGCCGGTCGGCCACGTCCTGCTGCTCCTGGCGCTCTCGCTCATCTCGCTCCATCCGGGTCTCGACGCTGACCATGGTGGAGACCCGGGGCGTAGCGGCCGCGGTGGCGACTGCCTGGGGGCGGGTGGCGCGGTTGTGGGGGCCTGGTTTGGCTCCGGCGGCGAGCGCGGTGGCGGCACTGTCCGCTGCCTTGCTGAGGCTGACGTCCGATCCGGTGTACGGCGAGTCGCCCTCGACGGGGGTTACGGCCGCCGTGGCGCCGGGGGGAAGGGCTGTTGACTCGTCGGGGTTCTCCAGCTCGCGCCGTGCATCCAGGGGGGCAGGAATGGGAGCAGGCGCGGAGGTCGGAGCGGGGGCCTGGGTGCTGGTCCGGTAGGCGAGCAGCCGTTCGGGGTCGCCGTGCCGGTGGACGTCGTTGACTTGGGCGGCGGTGAGGTCGCCGATGCGGTACTCGAACCAGAGCTCGATGGGGGCCTTCTTGCGCCAGCGGCGCCCGTAGTGGCGGCGCAGGGCGGCGCGGGCGCGCATCTGCCGTTTCCGCAGTTCCAGGGCCGTCCGGTATGAGGTGACCTCCCACAACTTCATGTGGCGCCACAGCTGTGCGGTGGCGAATGGCGACAGGGCCCAGTTGATCAGGGGGATGGGGTCGGTGCGGGTGCCGTTGGCCCGTCCGATCCACACGCGGTAGCCGTGCGCCACAACCTCGGTGAAGGCGATCCAGAGGGCGGGAAGGGCCGCGTGCGCGATCTGGGCATCCAGCTGGTTGGTGCTGGTGACGTTCAGGTGGATCGTCACGTAGGTCAGGATCCAGGACACCCAGCGCACCCAGCCGAGCTCCATGCCGAGCCGGATGAGCAAGAGGTAGCTCAAGCTGAAGACAGGGATCGCGATGTCGATGGCGACTGGCACAAGGGCGGGGTGCTCGAACCCCTTGGCGGCCATGTGTTGCGTGACGTTCCCGTAGCTGCTGTAGAGGCCGAGCGCTCCCACGACCAGGGCGCCCAGGGCCACGCACGCCATGAAGAGCCATTCGACCCAGGAGAGCTTCGGGGGGCGCCAGTGGCTGACCTGGGGGTGCTCTGCTGGCTCCGTGGGTGTGGGGCCCCCCGTGGTGTCCTCGGTGCTCTGCATCCCTTCCCTCCTCCGTGACGGGTGTTCACCGTGCGGTCCCGTCATGCGAGTTCATGCTATCGCCGGTATTGCACGAGTCACATGTAACTTAACGAGCCACAAGAAAACAGTATAGGGACTCCATCACAATGTCAAGCTGGGTGCGCGCCGCCCGCCAGGGAGGGGGGGCGCGGGCGCAGCAGAGGGTGGGCACAATCAGCTCTTCACCCGGCCGGGGCGCGCCCCGGCGGCCGCCGGAGGGCCGGGTGCTCCGCACCCGGCGTGCGCCCGGCCGCTCCGCGCCCGACCGAGCGCTCCGCGCTCTGCGCACCGACCCCGGCAGGCAAGTCCCGCGCTCCGCGCTGAACTTGGGCGCTCCGCGCCGCCGGAATCGAGTCCACCGCGCTCCGCGCTGCGGACGGCGACCACCGCGCCGCGCCCCGGCCGGGTGATGGCCGGATCTCGTCATAACTAATCAGTGCGCCCACCTCCTATATTCGTGATTCAAGCCCTATACTGTTCTCATGCTGGTTGGGCAGTGGCAGCCCTCCCAGCAGGCCGAAGTCTCACCCTGAAAGGGAAGAAGATGACTGAATCGAAAACGTCCTCCCCAGTGAAGTTCTCCACTTCTCACGAAGAATTGGCGCGGGCGCTAAAGCTTGTCGAATTCGGCGTAGAATCGAATTCTGCGAGCGAAGAACTGCGGGGCGTTTTGCTGGAGTCCTGCGGCGATGGAATCAAGGCCAAGGCGACTGACTACGAGACTGTTGTCTCGGTTCTCATTCGGGCCAACGTCACTGAAACTGGTGGGCGCAGTCTGCTCAACCATCGGGAACTCACAAGGGTTCTTGCTGCGGCAGCGGCAGGGGAAAAGAAGACGGTTGCCGCGCGCATTCCCGTGACCGTTGAAGATGACGTCCTGGCTACCCCAGATGTAGCCGCACCCATTGAGGCCTACCAAGTCGAGGCCTACCCGCGGCTTCGCGAGCCTGCCCCTTACGTGGCCACCGTCGACGGGCCGGAGCTCTTCCGCCAGCTGGTACGGGTCATCCCGGCCGCAGGCACGGACGACACCCTCCCCACCCTCGAAGGCGTCAGCATGGCTGTAGAAGGCGGACTGCTGCGCCTAGCGGCCACAGACCGCTACCGCTTTGCTCTCGGGGAGGTGAAGACGCAGGACGTCGCTGAGCGCGTCACAGAGGCCGGCGAGCCCGTGGAAGCCATGTTCCCTGCCAGGCTGCTGCGGAAGCTCATGCAGAAGCTGCGCGGCTATAACGGCCAGGTGGCCATCGGCATGGCCGACTACCTCACCCTGACCCTGGGAGACATCGAGATCAGCGGGCGCCCCTTCGCGGGAAAGCTCCCGGCCTACAGGAAGCTGTTCCCTGAGGCCTACCACGCAGCGGTGAGCGTCGATCGCGAAGCGATGACGCGGGCAACCAAGAAGGCCGCTGCCATCCTGGACGCCAAGGGCATGCGGAACACCCCGTGCACGCTCACCTACGGGCCTACCGGGGTCACCGTCACTCCAGTCTTGAATGCCCCGGAGCGAGACAGGACGAAGGGAATGCACGCCCCGGGCACGCAGGCCTACGGCTCACTCGCATCCCTGAAAGCGGATCAAACCGCATTCAACCCGGATTTCCTTCTGGATGCGCTAAACTCATTCCCAGGGGAATCCATTACCATCCACATTCAACTGACTGATGCCCATCGACTCAGTAAGCCAGTCCTGATCACCGAAGAACTCGATCCGCATAGCGGAAACTACAAGTATCTGCTTATGCCGATCCGGCTTGACAGCTGAAATGCCCTTTTGGAATTGGCTGACCGCATTCTGGTCAGCCAATTCCAAATCGGTAAAGCAACCCGCGAAGCGGGTTGCTAATCTTTAGCAAGTGTGGTTGAATTCCGCTTTAGCGGAATTCCCCGATGTGCGCTCTGCGTGAAGCGCAGAGGTAGAGCCTAGCTC
>NZ_JBWKEY010000029.1:0-25882 GCF_056435225.1 Streptomyces sp. NPDC043996
GGAGGGAGAAAGGGGACGCCCCGCGGGGGGAGGCGAGGAGGGGGAGGGGGGGGGAAGGGGGGGGGTTTGGGGGGGGGGGGGGGGGGGGGCCCCCTCCCCCCCCCCCCCCCCCCTCCCCCCCCCCCCGCCGCCGTCGGGCGCGAGGGCGCGGGCGCGGGCAGCGCGCACGGCGCCGGGCTCAGCCCGCGTACACCCGGCCGTCCTTCACCACGAAGTGAACCGGGTCCGAGCAGCCGATGGACGGCGTGACGAGCAGGCTCACCGTGAGCGGCGCGGGCTCGGTGCTCGCGGTCGAGAATTCACAGACGGCGCCCTTGCCCGTGAGCGGATACCAGAACCAGCCGTCCACGTCGCCCACGGTCACGCGGTCCGACTCCGTCCAGGCGCCGTTCTTCTGCGTGAAGACCCGCAGGCGCACGGAGGCGGCGTACTCGTCCTGCGCCGAACGCAGCGCGGACAGTGTGATCTTGTAGTCGCCGCCCAGGGTGGACGAGGCGATCTGCCGCTGCCCCGGCGGGGCCGGATCGGCGCTGGACGATCCGGCGCCCGCGGCGCCGAGGGCGGCCGCCATCAAGGCGGTGACGGCCGCGGTCGCACCACGGCGCGTACGCGTGCGGGCCAGGCTCATGTGTTCCCCCGTTGGAACGAGTCGGTGCGGAAGGCCGGTTGGCTCCGTTCACGGGGGAAGACACGCCACGCCGGGGAGGGGTTGTACGGGGGTTCCGGCGTCGGCGCCGCGGTGGCTCGCGGGGCGGGGGAGGAACCCGGGCGGCCCGGAGGGGAGAAGGGGCCCGCCGCGACGGGGGAGCGCGGCGGGCCCTGGGATCCAGTGTGCCCGTGCGCGTGGCCCAGTTGTGCGTCGCGCCGCAGATTGGCTGAGTATTCTCGGCGGCCGCGCGCTTCCGTTCCGCCGCGCGCGGTCCCGACCGGGGCCGATGAGCTGGACGTGTACATGGCGAACCTCGTGTCGGGCCGTGGGGGACGGCCGCGGGTGGCGCGATTGGATTCCTGACCGCGGGGTCCGCCCGGCCGCGGTCGGCGCGACAGCGCGGCTCACACCCCCCTCAACTGCCACTTTCCGGTCCCGGCCCGGCCTCTCGGTGGCGCCCGTCCGCCTCAGCCCGGGTGGCCCGGCCGGTCGCGCCGGTACACGTAGTGCTCCCGGCCGTCGGCCGGGTTGTCCGGCTCCAGGTCGCCTTGGCCCACCCGGCGGAACCCCGCCTTCTCCAGCGCCCGCCACGACGCGCGGTTGGCCGCGGAGACGGGGACGAGCACACAGGGCGCGGCCGGGCGCTCGGCCCAGGTCCGCCCGACGGCCCAGCTCAGGACGGCCGTTCCGAGACCCCGGCCGGTGTTCGACGGATCGCCCACGAGGTAGTCGAGCGTGACCGCGCCCTCGGGCACGTCGACGACGGCCGCGACCTCGGCCAGGTACGCGGGATAGTCGCCCAGGGCGCAGCGCTGCACCAGGCCGACCGGACGGCCGTCGAGGAGCACGAGGAAGTCCTCGGAGGGCTCCTCGCCGCGCGCGGCGGGCCCGAAGTCGCGGGCCACCGCCTCGGCCGTGGTCTCGTGGTGCCACCACCGCGCCACGTGCGGCTGCTCCAGCCAGCCGCGCAGGAGCGGGAAGTCCCGCTCCTCCAGGCGGCGCCATGTGATCACGGGAAGGCTCCTCGGTCGCCGCGGCTACTCGAACGGGGCGGTGTCCCCCGCGCCCCGGCGGACGACCGTGGCGTGCCCGTCGGAGAAGTCGACGACCGTCGTGGGCTCGGTGCCGCAGTCGCCGGAGTCGATGACGGCGTCCACGAGGTGATCGAGGCGTTCCTTGATCTCCCAGCCCTGGGTCAGCGGCTCGTCCTCGCCCGGCAGGAGCAGCGTGCTGGACAGCAGCGGCTCCCGCAGCTCGGCGAGGAGGGCCTGCGTCACCGTGTGGTCGGGGATGCGGACCCCGACGGTCTTCTTCTTCTGGTGCAGCAGCTGACGCGGGACTTCCTTGGTGGCGGGCAGGATGAACGTGTACCGGCCGGGGGTCGCGGCCTTGAGGGCGCGGAAGACGTCGTTGTCGAGGCGGACGAACTGCCCGAGCTGGGCGAAGTCCTGGCAGACGAGCGTGAAGTGGTGACGGTCGTCGAGATTCCTTATGGCCCGGATGCGGCTGAGGCCGTCGCGGTTGCCCAGCTGGCAGCCGAGCGCGTAGCAGGAGTCCGTCGGGTACGCGATGAGCGCGCCGGAGCGGACGTCGGCGGCCACGCTGCTGATGCTGCGCGGCTGCGGATTGTCGGGGTGCACGTCGAAGTACTTCGCCATCGTGCCGAGTCTAGGTGATCAGGACGTGAGCGCCAGGGCGGCACGGCAGCGCCGGGGGCTTCGGGGGCTTCGGGGGCGCGCACCCGCCGGGCTTGTGATGTTCATGCCGCGTCCATGTGTTCGTGCGCCCGTCGGCCGTTCGCCCGTCACGGGCGCGGCCGAGGCTGCGCACGCACCCGGTCACGAAGCTGCGCACGCACCCGGTCACGAATCCGAAGGAGTCCCCTCGTGCCCAACTCCCGCACCCGGCGGTCGAGTTCCCTCACCCTGGCGGCCGCCCTCACGGCCACCGTCGTGTCGCTGGCGGCCCCGGCGTCCGCGCGGGCCGACGCGGCGCCCGGCACCGCGCCCGCGCTGTCCACGACGACCGCGCTGCCCGGGCCGCCCGCGCTGCCCGCGCTCACGCCGAACGCGGAGGCGCCGCCGCTGTACGACGACGAGGCGGGCGGCAACGCCGATGCCGATGACCCGGCGATCTGGCGCGACGCCGCAGACCCGGCCCGCAGCCTCGTCGTCGCCACCGCCAAGGAGGGCGGCCTTCGGGTGTACGACCTCGACGCGCGGCAGGTCCAGGCGGTGCCCGCACCGGCCGGGCCCACACCCGCCGACGCCCCCGGCCGCTTCAACAACGTCGACCTGGCGCACGGCGTCAAGCTCTCCACAGGGCGCGCCGACCTCGCCGTGACCAGCGACCGCGGCAACGACCGGCTGCGCTTCTACCGCGTCGACCGCGACCGCCCCGGCGGCCCGCTCACCGACGTCACCGACCCCGCCGCCCCGCACGTCTTCTCCACCGGCCAGCAGGAGGTCAACGCGCAGCGCACCGCGTACGGCCTCGCCACGTACACCGACCGGAGCACCGGCCGCTCCTACGCCCTGGTCAGCCGTCGCGAGCGCACCAGCATCGCGCTCCTGGAACTGCTGCCTGGCCGCTCCGGCACGGTGGGCTACCGCAAGGTCCGCACCCTCGACCTGCCCGCCTCCTTCCGGCTGCCAGACGGCTCCACCTGGACGCCCTGCGCGGAGCCCGGCGAACTGCCCCAGGTGGAGGGCATGGTCGTCGACCCGGCCGACGGGACGCTGTACGCCGGTCAGGAGGACGTCGGCATCTGGCGGCTGCGCGCCGACCTGACCGGCACGCCCGCCCTCATCGACAAGGTCCGCGAGTACGGCGTGCCCGGCACCTACGACGAACAGACCGAGGAGTGCGTCCCCGGCGCCGACCCCGGATTCGGCGGCCGGCGGATCGCCGCCGACGTCGAGGGCCTGACGCTGGTCACCGAACCCGGCGGCGACGGCTATCTGCTGGCCTCCAGCCAGGGCGACGACACCTTCGCCGCCTACGACCGCGAGCGCGGCGACCACAACGAGTACGAGGGCGGCTTCCGCGTCACCGCGGCCTCCGCCGTCCTCGACGGCTCCGAGGAGTGCGACGGGGCGGCGGCGCTCCACGCCCCCCTCGGCCCGAAGTACCCGCGCGGACTGCTCGTCGTCCAGGACGGCCAGGAGACCCCGGCGGAGGCGGGCCGGACCGCCACCGGCTTCAAGTTCGTCGACCTCGGTGACGTCATGGACGCCCTCGACGACTGAGACGACTGAGACGACTGAGGCGACTGAGGCGCCTGAGGCGACTGACCGGCACCCTCGCCCGGCGCTACGCGCGCACGTCGACGGACAGGTGCGCGGACAGCGCGCCGAGGAAGTCGGACGCGTCGAAGGCCTCACCCGCGGAGACGACCCCGGTCGCCTTGGTGCGCCCCGTGAGCACGCGTTCCACGGCCTCGACGACGAGCGGCGCGGTGACGGCGTAGATGTCCTGGCCCCGCGCCGTGGCGCGCCGTTCGCGGTCGCCGGAGCGCACGACGACGTCGACGAGGAAGGTCTGCGCGGACCGGCCGTGCTCGTCCACCGCGGTCGGCTCCGGGGTGTCCGCGGCCGTCACTTCCCGGGCCGCCTCGACCGTCATATAGCCGCGTACCTCGGGGATCGGCAGATGGCTGGAGACGGTGACGGCATCGGCCATCGTGAACTCCCCGACGACGGCCCGCGTGCCGAGCGGCTCGGGGAAGGACCACTCCAGGGTGGGCTGCGCGTCGTCGCGGTACTCCAGGCGCCCGCCCGAGTAGCGGACCCGCCGGCCCCCGCGCCGCTCCCGGGAGACCCGGCCCGCCGCGCGCGAGCCCGCCGTGGGGTGCCAGCCGCTCAGGCCGTACGCGAGGTGCGCCTCGTCGGCCGTCGTCCAGTCGCCCATCGCCGCGGTGACCAGCAGGTCGCCGAGGCCGCCGTAGAAGGCCATCGCGGGCACGACCAGGGCCCCCGCGGCGCGGGCGGACTCCCCGAAGCGCGTGAACGTGTCGGCGTTGGCCTCGATCTCGGCCGCCACGTCCAGGTAGGGAATACCGGCCCGCAGCGCCGCCTCGATCAGCGGCGCGGCCGTCGTGGCGAAGGGCCCGGCGCAGTTGATCACGGCCGCCGCCCCGGCGAGGGCGCGGTCGAGCGCGGCCGGGTCGTCGACCGACGCGGGCCGGACGTCCGCCTCGTCCACGGCCTCGGCCAGCGCTTTCAGCTTGTCCGCGTCCCGCCCGGAGAGCACCGGCACGAACCCCCGCTCCCGCAGCCGCGCCACCACGAACCGCCCGGTGTGCCCATAGGCGCCGTACACCACCACTGCCTGACCCGAAGTCATGCGTCGTCTCCCGTGCTCGGTTGATCCACTACGGCCATCCTGGTGCGCGCGGACCGCCCGCCGTGAGTGGCTGGAACGACATGGTGCGTACAATTACGGCCATGGGGACTCTCGCGCTCGCCGCCACCGACGGAATGCTGCACTTCGAGCTGTCCGTGGCCTACGAGGTGTTCGCCGCCGCCCCGGACGGCGTGACCGTGCCCTGGTACGACACCGTCGTGTGCGGCCCGGGCCCCGTCCACGCGGGCCGCTTCCGCCTCGAACCCGACCAGGGTCTGGACCGCCTCGCCCACGCCGACACCGTGATCGTCCCGGCCTGGGCCGACGTCGACGAGGACCCGCCCCGCGCACTGGTCGACGCGGTGCGCGCCGCCCACGAGGCGGGCGCGCGCGTGGCCTCCCTGTGCACGGGCGCGTTCGTGCTCGCCGCCGCCGGACTCCTGGACGGCGGGCGCGCCACCACGCACTGGGCGCACACCGACGCCCTCGCCGACCGCTACCCCGACGTCGAGGTCGACCCGGACGTCCTCTACGTGGACAACGGCCAAGTGCTCACCTCCGCGGGCAAGGCCGCGGCCCTCGACCTGTGCCTGCACCTCGTCCGCCGCGACCACGGCTCCGCGACCGCCAACGCCGTCGCCCGCCGCCTGGTCGTGCCGCCCCACCGGGCGGGCGGCCAGGCGCAGTTCGTCACCGCCCCGGTGCCCGCGCGTGACGACCACCCGCTCGCCGCGCTGTTCCCCTGGGCCCTCGCGCGCCTTCAGGAGCCGCTGACCGTGGCGGACCTGGCGCGCCAGGCGGGCCTGAGCACGCGCCATCTGGGTCGCCACTTCCGGGCGGCGACCGGCACCACGCCGCTGCAGTGGCTCCTGACGCAACGCATCCGCCGCGCCCAGGAGTTGCTCGAGCGGACCGACGACGGCGTCGACGCCATCGCGACCGCCACCGGCATGGGCACCGCCACCACCCTGCGCCGCCACTTCCACCGCACGGTGGGCGTGCCGCCGGACACCTACCGCCGCACGTTCCGCACCCGCCCCCCGACCGGCGGCTGACCACCGTCTCCTCGCCGGGAGCGGCCCGTTCGCCCGCGCGCGCGATCTCTGCCGTACTGTGCCAGGGCAGTGCGTGACGGAGACGAGAGGGCGTGGCCATGCGTGACCTGTACCCGCCGATCGAGCCGTACGAGCGGGGGATGCTCGACGTCGGCGACGGCAACCGCGTGTACTGGGAGGTGTGCGGCAACCCGGAAGGCAAGCCCGCGGTCGTCGTCCACGGCGGGCCAGGGTCGGGGTGCGGCGCGGGCGCGCGCCGGTTCTTCGACCCCGAGCGGTACCGGATCGTCCTCTTCGACCAGCGCGGCTGCGGCCGCAGCACCCCGAGCGCCGCCGACCCCACGACCGACATGCGGCACAACACCACCTGGCACCTCGTCGCGGACATGGAGCGGCTGCGGCACCACCTCGGCATCGGGCGCTGGCTGCTGCACGGCGGCTCCTGGGGCTCCACCCTCATCCTGGCCTACGCCGAAGCGCACCCCGAGCGCGTCTCGCAGATCGTCCTGTCCAGCGTCACCACCACGCGCCGCTCAGAGATCGACTGGCTCTACCGGGGCGCCGCCCGGTTCTTCCCCGAGCGCTGGGACCGCTTCCTGGCGGGAGCCCCCGGCACCCCGCGCGACGGAGACGTCGTCGCCGCCTACGCCCGCCTGATGGAACACCCCGACGCGGCGGTGCGCTACCAGGCCACGGCGGACTGGTGCGACTGGGAGGACACGGTGCTTTCCGGGGAGACGAGGGGCGCGTCCCGTCCCTACGGGGACCGGCCCTCGGACGCCCGCCTCGCGCTGGTGCGGATCTGCTCGCACTACTTCTCCCAAGGCGCCTGGCTGGAGGAGGGCGTGCTGCTGCGCGAGGCGGGCCGCCTCGCGGGCATCCCCGGCGTCCTGATCCACGGGCGGCTCGACATGTGCGGACCGCCGGACACGGCCTGGGAGCTCAACCGCGCCTGGCCGGACGCCGAGCTGACCATCGTGGAGGACGCCGGGCACCTGGGCAGCGTGGAGACCCTCGACCTCGTGCTCAAGGCCCTCGACCGGTTCGCCACCGAGGCCTGACGCCTAGCCGCCGGTCAGCGGCAGCGCCGCGAAGGCGTGGTCGCGCCAGATCGCGCGGGAGGCCTCCTCCGGGTACGGGACGACCTCCGGGCGCGTGCCGAAGACCCGGGTGAGGCGGCGGTCCTCGTCGTAGGCGGGCCAGCCCGGGTCGCCGTCGGCGGCGAACGCCGTCCACGCCGCGCGCATGGCCGCCGACACCTGCTCCGCCTCGGGCGGGGGCCCCTCGCCGATCAGCGCGGCGGGCTGGCCGCTGGTCAGATTGCCGAACACCAGGGGCACGTCGAGGCCGTGGCAGGCGCCGAGGACGCCGCCCATGCCCGGCGCGGGCCACGTCAGCTCGTACAGGTGCGCGCGGCCGCCGCCGGTGGCCTGGGTGGTGGCGAGACGCAGGCTCGGCATGCGGAACAGCCAGTCCGAGTGGACCAGTTCGTACAGTTCGTCGGCGCCCGCCGCGGGATGTCCCTCGCGGTAGCGGCGGGCCCCGTCCGGACCCGGCGCGAAGTCCCGCAGCGCCGCTGCCGCCCGCTCGGGACCGACCTGTCCGAGGGTGCCGTCAAGGGCGGTGAAAAGCCGCTGCTCGTCCCGGGTGTGACCGGCCAGGAGGCCGATGCCGCGGCCGCCGCCCTCGGCCAGCGCCTGCCAGGGCGTGAGGGGCAGGACGTCACCGTCGACGACCGGAGCGAACGGGATCTGGCGCAGCGCGGGCCGCCCCCAGCGCTCCGCGAACGACGCGGACGCGGCGGTGACGGCGTCGCCCGCGGCGGGCAGCAGGTCCGGGGCCACCGCCGAGAGGTCGGCGGCGGTGGGCCGAAGGCCCAGCTCGCCCGCGCAGGCGGCGGCGATGTCGGCCGCGAGGGCGGGCGTGAAGTACGTCCCCTGCACGCTCTGCGCGATGGCGCGGCCGAAGAGCCCGGCGGCGCGCGGCATCGCGAGGAGCGCGGCGACCGACCCCGCGCCCGCCGACTGGCCGCCGACCGTGACCCGGCCGGGGTCGCCGCCGAACGCCCGGATGGTGTCGCGCACCCACTCAAGGGCGGCGACCTGGTCGAGCAGCCCTCGGTTGGCGGGCGCCCCGTCGAGCTGCGCGAAGCCCTCAAGGCCCAGGCGGTAGTTGAGCGTCACCACCACCAGGGAGCCCTCCCGCGCGAGGCGGGCGCCGTCGTACTCGGGCAGGCGCGCCATGCCGATGCTGTAGGCGCCGCCAGGAATCCACACCAGCACCGGAAGCCCCGCGTCCGGGCTCGGGTCTGGCGACCAGACGTTGACCGTGAGCCAGTCGGTGCCCGCCGCGTCCCGCGCGAGCTCCTCCATGCCGAAGTGCCCCGCCTGCGGGGGCGGAGGGCCGTACGCCCCGGCGTCGCGCACCCCGTCCCAGGCGGCCGCGGGCCGTGGCGCGGCGAACCGGAGCGCGCCCACGGGCGGCGCCGCGTAGGGAACGCCCCGGAAGACGGCCAGGCCGTCCTCCGCGCGGCCGCGCAGCGCTCCGGACGGCGTGCGGACCACGGGAGCGGAATCGACCGGCTCGACGGCGGCGGAAGGCGTCATCACCGTCCCCTTCCTTGCGGTTTCCTGGCGTTTTCCTGGCGGTTTTGTGGCGGTGACACCGGAATCATCCCGCCGGGCCGGGGGAGAGGGCCACTCAATTTCGGGGTGGTGGATGGGGCGGCGCCCACGGGGGCGCCCCCGTCACAGCCTCACGAACGCGTTCAGCGGGGACACCCCGTCCAGGTCGACCTGCAGCCCGCGCACCGCCTTGGAGTGCACGAACGTACGCGTCGGCACGTACACCGGCACGGCCGCGGCCTCCGCCATCACGCGCCGGTCGACCGCCGACCACAGGTCGCCCGCCGCCCTCAGGGACGTGGCGGCGTCGGCCCGCTCCATCGCCTTGTCGACCTCGGCGTTCTTGAGGCGGGAGTAGTTGGACGAGGCGGGATAGACGCCCTCGCTGTCGAAGTAGTCCGGCAGGAAGGTGGACGCTACCGGCAGGCCGCCGCCGACGGCCATGCGGAACAGGTCGTACTTCCCTCCGCCCGCGTTCTTGTAGAACACCGACACGTCGTCCTGCTTCAACTCGACCTGGAAACCGGCCTGCTCCAGGCTGGAGCGGACCACCTCGGCCCGTTTGCCGTCCGCCTCCGTCGCATAGCCCAGCTTGATCTTGAAGCCGCTCTCGCCCGCGTCCTTCAGGAGCTCCCGCGCCTTGGCCGGGTCGCCGTCCCTTCCCGTCTGGTGCAGGTCGAAGCCGCGGGCACCGCGGATGCCGGGAGGCAGCAGGTTGTGGTGGACCGTGCCGTTCTCGTTGCTCGCCGTGAGGACGTCCCCCGCGGACAGCGCGGTGGCGATGGCTTTGCGGACCTTGACGTTCCGCACGCGCTTGGTGTTGACCATGTACGCCTGTACGTACGAGGCGGGGGCGGACAGGCGCGCGGCGGCGGCCGTCCCGGTGAGGCTGGCGCGGTCCAGGGTGCCGGTGAAGGACATCACGGCCTCGCGCGGACCGGCCGCCAGCGTACGGGACTTGATCTGGTCGACGCTGACGCCGCCCTCGACGCGGTACGCGTCCGGATAGGCGGTCCGCAGCGGATCGCTGTCCGCCTTCCACTGGGGATTGCGGGACAAGGTGACGTCCTTGGCGCCCTGGTAGCTGCTGATCTGGTACGGGCCCGTCGACGGCACCGTCTGGGAGGAGCCGCTGGTGGTGTCCTTGGTCTTCTCGGGCACGGGCGCGCCGGTGGGGCCCGCGAGCGCGACGTTGAAGTCCGGGTGGCCGCGGTCGAGGTGGAAGACGACCGTGCGGTCGTCGGGGGCCTCGATGGTGCCCGGCGGCAGGGTGCGGGCGTCGTCCGCGTCCGCCCCCAGGATCCAGTTGCGCACGGTGCGGTCGCCGAGGGAGAAGGCGGGCTCCAGCGTGCGCTCGACGGCGAACGCGAAGTCCCGTGCGCGCACCGGGCTCCCGTCGTTGTACGTCAGGCCCGACTTGAGGGTGAACGTCCAGGTCCGGCCGTCGGACGAGGAGCGTCCGGTGCCGGTGGCGAGGTCGCCGACGAGCTTCACCGTGCCGTCGGGCAGCGTCTTGAGGCCGGTGAGGCTGCGGTAGACGAGGCGGGAGACGAGCCGGTCGGTGCCCGACCACATCTTGCCGGGGTCGACGGTGGAGATGTCGGCGGGTTCGAGGACGGTGACCCGGCCGCCCTTGCGGGCGCCTTTGACGGCGGGCGCGGGGCCCGCGGACTCGCTCGCTGCGCCCAGGGTCAGGGTCTCGGTCCTGGCCTGCTCGGCCACCGCCGAGCCGTTGCCACCGTCTCCGCCGTCGCCGTCGTCGCCGCCCGAGCCGCCCCCGACGGACGTCTGCTGGGAGTCGTCGCGCTTGCCGTCCCCGCCGTCCCGGTCGAAGGGGTTGGCGACGATGAAGGTGGTGACGAGCGCGGCCGTCACGACGGCCGCGCCGCCCGGCAGCCACCAGGTGCGCCACCACGGCCGACGGGCCTTGACGAGGCTCACCGGCGGCGGCGCGGGCCAGGGCGTCGGCGGGTTGCGGGGCAGGGGCGGGGCCAGGTGGTAGGCGGACGCGCCAGAGGGCTCCGGAGGCGGCGCGGCGAGTGCGGGTACAGAGGGTGCGGCGGGCGCGGCGGGCACCGGGGCGGGTGGGACGGCGGGTATCTCCTGGGCCAGGGCCACGAGGGCCGCGCGGGCCTGTTCGGCGTCCGGCCGCGCCGCGGGGTCCTTCGCCAGCATCCGGCCCACCAACTCGTCCCACGCCGGGCTGAGTTCCGGGCGCCGCAGGGACGGCCGCTTCGGCGCCTCGTACACATGGGCGTGCATCAGGGCGGCCTCCGACGGGGCGTCGAAGGGCGGGGCGCCGGTGAGCATCTCGTGGACCATGCAGCCGAGCGAGTACACATCGGTGCGCCCGTCGGCCGACCCGCGCCGGAACCGCTCCGGCGCCATGTAGTGCAGGGTGCCGATGGGGGAGTCGGAGGTCCGCGTGAGGTAACCGCCCTGTCCCGTCGCCGCGTCGAGGAACTTCGCGATGCCGAAGTCGAGGACCTTCACGGTGCCCTCTTCGGTGACCATCACGTTGGCCGGCTTGATGTCGCGGTGCACGATGCCCGCCCGGTGGGCCACCGCGAGGGCCCGGCACACCTGCGCCGCGATGTCCGCCGCCTTCCGCGGCGCCATGCCGCCCTCGGCGGCGAGCAGCCCGGTGACCGTGCGGCCCGTGAGCAGCGGCATCACCAGGTAGGGCACGTCGCCGTCGGCGCCGTGGTCGAAGACCGGCACGATGTACGAGCTGTCCAGGGCGGCCGCGGCCCGCGCCTCCCGGACGAACAGGGCCAGCATGCGGTCGCGTTCGGCCGCCGAGGTGTCCGGTGGCAGGCCGAGGAGCTTGACCGCCACCTCCCGGTCGAGACGCGCGTCCCGGGCCCGCCAGACGGCGCCCATACCGCCCGCGCCGATCCGTTCCGCGAGCGTGTACCGCCCGTCCAGGACTGTGCCGCGCATCCCCACTCCACCCACCCCGACCAGGCCGCCCGCGGTGGGCGGCGAGGTCAATTTACCCGCGTCACCGGGAACGTGGAGAGGCTGGTGCGGATGTCCCGGGGGTGATCAGGGCGCTCTTCAGGGCCCGGCGAAGGCGGACGCGGCGGCGAGGGCCGCTTCGGCGAGGGCGGGGTCGCCGGTGACGCGGGTGCGGGCCGCGGTCTCGGCGGGGCCGTGCCGGTCGCCGGTGCGCAGGCAGAAGTCCACGGCCGCGAGGACGATATGGGCGTCGGGCGGACCCGGCGGACGGTCCCGGCCGGGGTCGGTGAGCAGCCAGCTGCCGCCTCCGGGGCCGGTGAGTTCGACGCTCAGGGCGCGCTCGCCGAGAGGATTCCCCCGCGCCCGCAGGGCCAGCGGGAGCAGCCGGACCCCGAGGTCGGACATGCGGGCCAGGGAGCGGGCGGTGGGCGGCGGAAGGCGGCGTCCGGTGCTCAGGGCGATGTCACGGGTGTGGATCCAGGTCTCGAAGGCGCGTCCGGCGGCGTGGTCGGCCACGGTGAGCGGAGCCTCCCCGGGCAGGGCGACGCGCCGTCCGGCGGTGGCACGCGCCCCGTCCTCGTCCCCGCCGTGCCCCGGTGGGCCCGCGAGGACGTCCCGCAGGAGGCCGGCCTGCGCGCGCCAGGCCGCGTGGACGGCCGCGGGCGACTGACCGGCCGCCCAGGTGGTGAAGGCGTGGGTGCGCGCGCTGACGGTGTCGCCGGGCAGGTCGAGCGGGCCGCGCGCGGCGGCGTCGAGCGACGCGGCCAGGAGGCTGTCGGTCGCGGCGAGATGGGCGACGAGCTGCGCGACGGTCCAGTCCGCGACGGGTTGCTCGTGCCACTCCGCGTCGTCCAGGTCGCGCAGCACGGCGTCCAGGGTGGCCACCTGGTCCGCGTACGGGTGCAGGTGGGGCGGCAGACCGCGGGGCGAGGGCGGCCGCCGTGCGAAGGCGAGGGAGGTGACGCCGTCGGACGCGGTCCTGGAGGCGGTGGGGACCTCGCCGCGCGCCGGTCCGGCCAGGGCGGCGACAGCGGGGTACAGGTCGCGTGCCTCGGCCGCGCAGTCGGCGCACGTCTCGACGTGGGCGGCCACGGCGGCCTTCTCCCGTGGCGAGCAGGCGTCGAGGAGCCAGGCTCCCAGCAGGGAGCACGGCTCGGCGTCGGGCGCGGGGCGGGTGGCGCCGCTCATGGTGTGAGCCCTTCCTCCGCCAGGGTGGCGGCCAGTGCGCGCAGGGCGGCCCGCAGACGGGTCTTGGCCGTCCCTTCGGGGATGCCGAGGTCACCGGCCACCTGACGGTAGGTACGGCTTCCGTAGTAGGCGAGAAGGAGCGGAGTGCGCAAGGTGTCTGGCAGCCGGGCGGCGGCGGAGCGGACGCCGAGCGCCTCGAGCCGCGCGGTGACGGTGTCGGCGGTCTCGTCGTGGCCGGGCGGCGCCGGACGCTCCACGGCGCGCCGGTGCCGCTCCTCGCGCCGCACCCAGTCGACGGCGCGGTGGTGGGCGACCACGCCGAGCCAGGCGCGCAGCGGGCCACGGGCCGGATCGTAGGACAGCGGGCGCTCCCACAGCAGCGCGAAGACCTCCTGGGTGATGTCGTCGGCGGCGTTGTGGTCGCGGGTGACGCGCGCCGCGAGGGCCCGCACGAGCGGCGCGTACCGCTCGTAGATCTCGCGGAACGCGTCCTCGTCGGCGGCCAGCAGGAGGGCCTGCACCTCCAGGCGGTCCTCGGGGACCGCCGCGAGGGGTTCGTCGGGCCCGCGCTGCGACCGCGCCTCACGGGGCAGGGCCATAGGCCGCAGTGTCCCGCGAAGCCCCGGTTCCGTGACCCCCTGGCACGGTTTGGGGGTGGCGTAACTCCGGTGCCCTTCCTAGCCGATGAGGGCCTGGGTGATCTGGCGTGTGGTCTGCGCGGCCACCCGGGGGTGGTGGGCGGCATAGGCGGTGTACGCGTTCAGACCGGTGGCGAGGGCCCAGCCGCGGCCGCGGAGCCAGGTCGCGTCGTCCACGCCGAGGGCGGCCCGGAAGGCGGCGCGCGGTCCTGGCGACAACAGGGTGTAGGCGATGGTCAGGTCGGGGGCCGGGTCGCCGAGGCCCAGTTCCCCGAAGTCGATGACCGCGCTGAGGCGGCCCCCGGTGGTGAGGAGGTTGCCGGTGTGGAAGTCGCCGTGGACCCACACCGGGTCGCGGTCCCACTCCGGGGCGGCGAGCGCCGCGTCCCACAGCGCGGTCAGCGCCGCCGTGTCGAAGGCGCCCTTGACCTGCGCGAGGGCGGCCCGCGTCGCCGCGTCCCGGTCGGCCAGCGGCCGGGTGGCGAGGTCGGGCCTGTCCAGGAGCGGAGCGCGGTCCTCGGGCGTGGCCTCGCGCAAGGCGGCCAGGAACGCGGCCAGTTGGACGGCGGCGTCGGTCGATTCGCCCAGGGCGGCCACCGTCGCCACGTCACCGTCCAGCCAGCCGGAGACCGCCCAGGGCCAGGGATAGCCGTGGTCCGGCTTCCCCACGCCCAGCGGGACGGGCACGGCGAGGGGCAGGCGCGGGGCGAGCCGGGGCAGCCACTCGGACTCCTTCTCCGCCTGCGCGATGGCCCCGTCGTGCCGGGGCAGCCGCACGGAGAGCTCGTCGCCGAGGCGGTGGATCACATGGTCCGAGCCCGCCGGGTCGACCAGTTCGAGCGGCAGCCCGGCCCACCGCGGGAACTGCGTGTCGACCAGACGCCGGACCAGAGCGGTGTCGATGGCGGGCAGCGCGGGTTCGGGCGCTGTGGCCGTCGAAGAATCTGCGGCTGTCAAAGAAGCTGCTCCTGCGGTCGGCCCGCGCCGGGCGGCGGGCGGTCGGGGATCATCTCAGCGCGCGGAGGGCGCGCGTGTCGACGGCTTTTCGCCATCGGCGGTCGAGGCGCGGGGCGTTGGAGTGCCGTCGGCGCGGGCCGAGGGCTTCCGTACGCCGCAGCCGTGCTGGAGGATCCGCGCATGACTCAGCAGCGAAGAGACGAGGCGGCCCCGGCCGACGCGGCCACCGCCTACCTGACGGCGTTTCACGACCGGCTCGCCGCCGACGGGTGCGAGGTGACCGCGGCGTCCTGGCGCGGGCACCGGGTGGTCGTCGGCAGCCGGTCGGACCGCAAGGCGCGCTGGTTCGGCACCAAGGTCGAGGTGTTCGCGCTCGCAGCCGCCGTCCCCGACGTGGACAGCCTCGGGATCGCCGCGTTCACCGGGTGGGCGCTGGACCGCGCGAAGGACCTCCGCGGCGGCCTGCCCGGCGCCCGCAACGCCGCGATGGTCCTGCCCGCGCTGGTCAGCGAGAGCGTCCAGGCGTCCGCCGCCGACTGGGCCGGGCAGGACGCGCGGCTCCTCGGGGCGACCGTGATCGGCAGGCCCGTCACCGTGGAGACGCCGGTGCGGGGGGCCGCGCGCGTCACCCTGTACCGGGGCGGGACGGTGTACGGCGGGATGTTCACCCGCCACGTCCTGGAGAAGGCGGCCGCGTACTACCCCTGAGCGGCGTCGTCACCGACCTCGCCTCAGGCCTCGAAGCGCTCCGTGTACGCCTCGGTCGGCGGGTACGGACTCGGCCGCGTCATGCCGACCGACCAGAATCCCGTGGTGCCGGGGACGGCCGTCACGGCGTTGAGGTAGGGCGTGCGCGCGGGGTCCGCGGGGTCCGCGGGGCCGCGGACCACGGACCAGGAGTCGCCGTCGCGGCGCAGATAGGTGGCGCGGGCCTGGTCCTGGTAGTTCCACCCCGAGATCCAGGCGGCGCGCCCCGCGGCGTCCGCCGCGATGCCGGACAGCGACCCGACGCCGAATCCGGCCGGGACCCGCGTCCACGCCGTGCCGTCCCAGTGGGCGAGGACCGGGTTCCCCGGGCGCCCCGGCGGCCCGCCGACGCCCGCCTCGGTGCCCACGGCCCAGACGTCGTCCGCCCCGGCGGGGTGGAGGTCGCCGATGCCGAGCCGAAGGCCCCCGAGGGAGGGCAGGACGGTCCACGCCCCGTCCCAGCGCGCCACGAACCCGGCCCAGCCGCCGCCAGCCGCCTGGTCGCCGCTGACCCAGACGGCGCCGGACGCGTCGAGCACCGCCCGGTACAGGTTCACGCCCGGCGCGGGCACCGCATCGAGCCACCGCCACCGCGCGCCGTCCCGGTGCAGCAGCCGGGCCGCGCCGCCGCGCGTGCCGGTGATCCACACCTGCCGGTCGCGGCCGACGGCCACCGCGTCCAGGCGTACGTCCGGCTCGCCCTTGCCGGGGAACGAGGCCTCGCACCACGTGGTTCCGTTCCACCGCAGCAGCGGGCTCGCCGTCCCGGAGGGCAGGCCCACGCTCCACGCCGTACGCGAGTCGACACCGGCGACGTCGCTGAGGCGGCCGGTGTAGCCGAGGGGCGTCAGATCGGTCTTGGACCAGGCGGTGCCGTCCCACCGCATGGCGAGCGCCCGCCCCTGGGTGGACGCGCCGCGGTTCTCCTCGCCGACGGCCCAGGCGAGTTGGGGCCCCGCGGCCGCGACCCGGCGCAGCTGCGCGGCCGGGGTGCTGCCGGGCGCGGGCACGGCCTGCCAGCCCGCCGCGCGATCGGCACGGGGCGTGCGCGCGCGGGGTGGCGGCGATGCGGCCCGCGCCCCCGCCGGTCCCAGAGCGGCCCCCGACACCGCGCCGATCGTCCCCGCCACAAAGCGTCTGCGTCTCACGCCGGGCTCCCTCTGTGCGTACGAGTAGGAGGCACCACCCTGGGGCGGGAGCGGGCGGCGGGCTAGGCAGCCGCGTGACAAAGACCCGCCCGCGCCAGCGGCGGTGCGCGAGACCGGCACCGGCGCGAGACCGGCACCGGCGCGAGACCGGCACCGGCGCGGGGATCGGCTCGCCGCCGCATCGCTGTGCAATGTCACATTGCTTTCCGGCGGTTCTCGTAGCAGGCTGATACGGCGCGGCCAACCACCCACCCCGGCACGGCACTTCACGCACGTCCGCGGCGCGCCGCGGCCCCCGCCCGACCCGACCGCCCCTGCTCCCAGCGAGGTTCCCGCCGTGACCGCAGTGCGCACCATCGACTACCACACCGCAGGCGAGCCCTTCCGCATCGTCCACGACGCGCTGCTCCCGGTCCCCGGCGGCACCCTCGCCGACCGCTACGCCAGCGTGGTCGGCGCGGGCGGCGCGCCCACGGCCCCGCGCCGCAGCCCACTCGACGACATCCGCAGGCTGCTGGTGCGCGAACCGCGCGGCCACAGCGGGATGTACGGGAGCTTCGTGGTCCCGCCCGACGACGACGGCGCCCACCTCGGCGCCCTGTTCTGGCACAAGGACGGCTACTCCACCGCCTGCGGCCACGGCACCATCGCGCTCGGCGCCTGGGCCGTCGCCGACGGCGTCGTCGCCGCCCCGGACGACGGCGCCGCCGAGGTCCGCATCGACGTGCCCTCCGGGCGGGTCACCGCCACCGTGCACCGGCGCGGCGGCCGCACCGCCGGGGTGGCCTTCCGCAACGTGCCCGCCCGCGTCACCGCCCGCGCGGTGCCGGTCACCACCGGCGGCAGGAGCGTCGAGGCCGACCTCGTGCACGCCGGGGCCTGCTACGCCTCCGTGCCCGCGGCGCGCCTCGGGCTCACCGTGGACCGCGCCGCGCTGCCCCGGCTTATCGCGGCGGGCCGGGAGATCAAGCAGGCCCTCGCGGACCACCCGGGCGCCGCGCATCCGGACCGCCCGCTGCTGTCTGGCGTCTACGGCGTCATCTTCCACGAGGACCTGCCCGACACCCCCGACGGACCGGCCCAGCGCAACGTCACGGTCTTCGCCGACGGCCAGTTCGACCGTTCCCCGTGCGGCTCGGGCACCTCCGCCCGGCTCGCCCTGCTCCACGCCGACGGCCGCCTGCCCGTGGGCCGGACCCTGCGCCACGAGTCCGTCGCGGGCACGGTCTTCACCGGCCGCGTGGTCGCCGGTGCGGCCGAGGGCACCGTCACCGAGATCACCGGCACCTCCTTCCGCACCGGCGAGCACCGCTTCGTCCTCGACCCGCACGACGACCTGCCGGAGGGGTTCCTGCCGTGACCCGGGCCCCCGCCCCGGGTCACGGCGTCAGGCCGCGCTACTGCACTTCGAGTCCGATGACGACGCCGTCGAAGTCATAGCTGTTGGTGTCCACGGCCAGCGGGCTGCGCCCGCCGCCCTGGCTGGCCCACGGGGTGACGGCGGGGACGCTGGGGCGGCCCTTGTCGACGGTGCTGATGGAGAGCCGGAAGTCGACCAGGGTCGCGGACGACGGCCAGCGGCGGGTGTCGAGGAAGATCCGGTACTTGTCGGGGTCGTAGCCGTTGTCGTCCGTGGCCAGCGGCGAGTCGCCGCCGCCCTCGCTCGCCCACGGCGTGTACTGCACGGGCCCGTAGTGGCCGCTGCCGTCCATGGCCTGCGCGCCGATCCGGAAGTCCAGCTGGTTCAGCAGGTCCCCGGGGACGGTGCTGAGGTCGATGAGGGCCGCGTCCGGGTCGTAGCCGTTGGCGTCGCCCGCCCACGGCGACGAGCTGTTGCCGAACTTCACGTTCTTGGTGAACTGCTCGGCGCCGAACTGCGAGGTGCCGCCCGCGTCGGCCAGCTGGACGCCCACCCTGAAGGTGGGCAGGGCGGCGGCTTGCGCGGGCACGGCGCCCGCGAACAACGAGACCGAGGCCGCCACTGCGGCCGCGGCGGACAGGACACCAACTCGTCTTCGCACGGTGAGATCCCTCCTCTGTTGGCCCACCTCGTGTGGGCGCCTTCACCGTACGAACGGCACAACCTTCACACCAGCACGGTTTTTCAGCCATACCTCTTCACAATTCACACACTTATTCCAGGTGATCGCCGATCACCAGGGCAGGGGAGTGCGGGCGTCGCGGGGGCGATCTTGGAGTTCGGCCGAATCCCGGCGGGTGCCCTCCCCGTCGGGCCGTACGATCGCCCGTTTCCGCCGAGCCGGAACCGCTGTCCCCGTAGAGTGACGGAGCAAGTCGTGTCATTCGGGAGCCATTCGGGAGCCATATGACACTGCGGTCGGGGGACCCTGAATCCATCGGCGGCTACGCGCTGGAGCGAAGACTCGGCTCCGGCGGGATGGGCACCGTGTACCTGGCGCGGTCGGCGTCGGGGCGGCGCCTGGCGCTGAAGGTCGTCCACCAGCAGTTCGCCGACAGCGACGAGTTCCGGGTGCGCTTCCGCCGGGAGGTCGCCGCGGCGCGGCGGGTCAGCGGGGCGTTCACGGCGCCCGTCGTGGACGCCGACCCGGAGGCCCCGCACCCCTGGATGGCCACGCAGTACGTGCCAGGGCCGACGCTGGCCGAGCGGGTGGCGGCCCAAGGGCCCCTGCGTGGCGGCGAGTTGCGGCGGCTCGCGGTGGACCTCGCCGAGGCGCTGCGGGACATCCACCGCGCGGAAGTGGTCCACCGGGACCTGAAACCCGCGAACATCGTCCTGTCCGACGGCGGCCCCCGCGTGATCGACTTCGGGGTGTCGCGCGCCGCGGACCACAAGACCCTGACCGTCACGGGCCAGGTCCTCGGCACGCCGCCCTTCATGTCCCCCGAGCAGCTGGCCGCCCCGCGCGACGTGGGTCCCGAGTCGGACGTGTTCTCCCTGGCGGCGGTCCTGGTGTACGCGGCGTGCGGCCACGGCCCCTTCGACGCGGAGACCCCGCACCTGTGCCTGCACCGGGTGCTGTCCGAGCCGCCCCGCATGGACGGCGTCCCGGCGGCGGTGCGGGCGGCCCTCGAACCGTGCCTGGCGAAGCCGCGAGGCGAACGGCCCGACCTGACGCAGCTGTTGGCCCGCCTTCGGGAGCTGCCCGACACCGACACCGACGCCGCCGTCGATGAGGACGTGGCGGAGTCGGACGCGCCCGTTCCGCCGCCCGCGCCACGGTGGCGGCGCGCGCGCGTCGCCGTGACCGCCGCCACCGTCCTCGCGGTCATGGCGGCCGCCACCGCGGTCGTCCTGGAGCTGCGCCCCGACCCGCGCCACGACCGGAGCGCGACGGTGCTGACCGGGGACGTGCCGCAGGGATGGCGGCCCTGGCGGGTGCGTCCGGCGGGCGACTCGATGTCGGGTGGGGACTTGCTGTGCTCGGTCCGGGGCGACTCCCTCTACTGCGGCGGCGACGGGAAGCTGACCAGAATCGGGCTCGCGGACGGGAGGGTGCGGTGGCCCCGGAAGAACGACGCCGCTACCTCCGAGGAGCGGCTCCTGGGGCTGACCAGTCGCACCGTCGTGGGTTCCCTGAGCGCCAGGGGCCGGGACGGGGAGGAGCTCGTGGGCCTCGACGCGAAGGACGGCACCCGGCGCTGGACGGCCCCCGAGCGCGCCGTCGCCACCTCCGCCGTCGCCGGTACGACGGTCCTTTCCTCGTTCGAGGGGAAGGGCTTCCTCCAGGCCCGCGACGCCGACACCGGGAAGAGGACGTGGCGCTTCCGCCCGCCGGACGAGGACCGCGCCTGCCAACCCCAGGCGGCCGGTACGCGGCTGTACGCGCTGTGCTACCGCACGTACGGCCCGGACACCCCCTCGGCGACGGTCTACGCGCTCGACGGCGAGGGCCGGTCGACCTGGCACTACACGTCCTATCGCCCGCTGGCCTTCCTCGGCGCCGACGGCCGCTCGCCGGTCTTCGCCACCATGACCGAGAACAAGAGCGGGGCGGACCGCTACCACAGCGTCGTACGCCTGGACGCCGCCACGCACACGCCCCTGCGGTTCACCGTGAACAAGCCGTACAGCGGCAGCGAGATCGCGGTGACCGGCGGCGCGCTCTACGTCATGCGCGACGACGGCTGGCTGCACGCCTACTCCCTGACCACGGGCGAGAAGCACTGGACGCGGCAGGTCAACCACGACCAGCTGTCCTCGCCGGTCGCGGTGGGCGACCTGCTGCTCGCCAGCACTCCGATCGGGCAGGTGGTGGCGCGCGACCGGCGCACCGGGCAGGAGCGGTGGGTGACCCGCCGTCACGCCGACGACGGTGGTGACGCCACCCGGGGACAGTCCCGCGTCCACACGGTCGGCCGGGCCGTCTTCGTCGAGGGCGGCGGCCCCATCTTGTTCTCGTTCGACGGCGGCAGGCCGCCCGCCCTCTAGGACTTGGCCAACGCCTTCGAGGCGGCGGGGTTCGCGGTCCGCGCGAGGAGCGCGTACAGGGCCGACGCGACGACGATGCCGACCGGCAGCGAGAGGTCCACGCCGCCGAGGGCGCCCGCGACCGGCCCGGTGTAGAGGGTGTCGACGCACAGGGCCGCCGCGGTGACGCCGCCGACGAGGGCCAGGGCGCCCGCCGCGTGGACGCCCGCCGTGTACCAGAAGGGGCTGGCCGGGGACTCGTCGACCAGGGCCGGGCCGTCGTAGCGGTTGCGGCGCAGCAGGATGTCCGTGGCGTACACGGCCGTCGCGGGGCCGAGCAGCACGACGGTCAGTTGGAGGACGTTGCTGACGGTGTCGAGGAAGTCGGAGATGAGCAGGGCGTAGAGCGTCAGGGAGACGGCGGCGGTCCCGTCGGCGATCACGCTGAGGGACCGGCGGATGCGGACGCCCACGGCCTGCAGGGCGAGCCCCGCGCTGTAGGAGGTCAGGGCGTTGAGGGCGACCGTGCCGAGGACCAGGGCGAGCAGCAGTACGGGGTCGAACCAGCCCGGCAGGATGCGCTGGAGCCCGGACTGGGGGTCCGTCATGTCGACGGCGGTCGCGGCGCACGCCCCCAGCGAGCAGACGACGACGCCCGGCAGGAACCCGCCCAGGGCCGTCCACCCGAGGACGGCCTTCGCCGAGGTGGCCCGGGGCAGATAGCGGGAGAAGTCCGCGCTGGTGGTGTAGGACAGCGGAGCGGCCCCGACCAGGGTGACTCCGGAGATGAGGACGGCCCACAGGCCGGTGCCGGTCAGTGACGCGTCCGGTGTGTACGTGAGGTCGGTGTGCCGGAACACGCCGATCGCGACGACGGCGAACACGGCGGCGAGGGTCAGCGTGATCGGCAGATAGAGCTTCATGATCGTGGCGTGGCCGTAGACGCCGATGGTCAGGGTGAGCGCGGCGATGAGCAGGACCACGACGACCTTCACGGGCGTGGTCGCGGTGAGGCCGGTCTTCTCGACGAGGGAGAAGGCGGCGGTAGCGGCGGCGGCCAGGTTCAGGGCGAAGTAGCAGACGGAGATCATCCAGCCGACGACGGCGTTGTTGACGCGGTTGCCGCGGATTCCGTACATCGCCCGCGTGATGACCTCGCTCGGCGCGCCCGCGGCGGGCCCCGATATCGCGAGCAGCCCCGTGAGGAGCCAGAACAGATTGCCCACCACGATCACGGCGAGGGCCTGCCCGAGGGTGAGGCCCATCAGGACCAGGGTGCCGCCGACCACGAGGCTCAGATAGTTCACGTTCGCCGCCGCCCACACCGAGAACAGCCGCCGGGGGTGGCCGTGGCGCTCGTGCTCGGGGATGTGGTCGATGCCGTGGGCCTCGACGCGGCCCGCCCCGTCCGCTGGGGGAGGGGCTTTCGGCTGGGTGGGGCGGGGGGCCTGATGCGGGTCGGGAATCGTGGACGCCATGCGGCCCCTCCGGAAGCTGGTTACCCACCTGCTTGTTTATTGGTCGCACACTCAATAGCATGGATTCCATGACGTCAACCCTCCCGAACAAGCGAATCCGCAAATCTCCAGCCGCTAGACGTGCGGAAATCGTTGTCGCGGCCGCCGGTGTGGCACTGGCCGAAGGGCTGGAGTGCGTCACCCTGCGGCGGGTCGCGGAGGAGCTCGACGTCCGGCCGGGGCTCATCAGCCACTACTTCCCGGCCGTGGAGGACCTGGTCGCCGAGGCCTATGGCGCCGCCGCGGGACGCGAACTGGACGAACTGCTCCCGGCCGACCGGGCCGGTGCCACCGCCACCCGGCACCTGGCCCGCTTCTTCGCCCGGGCGAGGGGGGAGACGTACGACGACATCAGCAGGCTCTGGCTCAACGCCCGCCACCTCAGCCGCTACCGCCCGGCGCTGCGCGCCCGCGTCACCGTTCAGGAGACCGCCTGGCGGGACCGGGTCGAAGCGCTCATCCGCGAGGGCGTGGCGGACGGTGAATTCCACGCCGCCGACCCGCTGATGGCGACCGTTCGGATCCTGGTCGTCATCGACGGCCTCGGCGCGCTCGTCAACAGGGGCGACGCCGAGGGCGACCCGCCCGGGCTCCAGGACCTGCCCGCCGCCACCGCCGAACGCGAACTCGGCCTGCCCGCAGGCACGTTGACGTCCGCCGCACCCGACTGACGCCCACCGCTCTCCCGTCCGCCTCCCCGCCGCCTCCCTCGTGCCACCCGCGCCTCCCCCCGTGTGCCGCCGCCTCATCCGCCGACCCGCAAGGAGACCCCGTGTCCACCTCCCTCATCCTGCTCTCGGCCCGCCTCCTCGACCCGGCCACCGGTGAGTTCCTGCCGCAGACGGCGCTCGCCGCGGCCGACGGGCGGATCACCGCCCTCGGGGACGCCCGGGACATCCGCGCTCTCGCCGACGCCTCCACCGAGGTGGTCGACCTCAAGGGCGCGGTCGTGACACCCGGCCTCGTCGACGGGCACACCCACCCCGTGACCGGCGTCGAACTCACCCAGGGCCTCGACCTGTCGGGCTGCGCCGACGTGGCGCAGGTGCGCGAGGCGCTCGCCCGCGCCGTGCGGGACCTCGCCCCCGGCGCGTGGCTGCGCGGCTGGGGCCTCGACCCCAACGTCTTCGGGGGCGGCCCCGTCGGGACCGCCCCCTTCGACGCCGTGCTCGACGGCGTCCCCGCCCTGCTGCTGCTCTTCGACGCCCACTCGGCGCTGGCCAGCCGCCGGGCGCTCGACATCGCGGGAGTCACGGGGCCGCGGGCCTTCGACCAGGCCACCGCCGAGGTCGTGTGCGACGCCGAAGGGCGCCCCACCGGACTGCTCCTGGAGCACGCCGCCTGCGCGCTCGTCGAGGACGTCGCCCCCCGGCCCACCCGCGAGGAGCGCCTCGACCGCCTCGCCGACGCGCTGCGCGGCATGGCCGCCGCGGGCCTCACCGGCGGCCACGCCATGGACGCCAACGGCGACAGCCTCGCCTTCTACACGGAACTCGACGACGCCGGACGGCTGCCGCTGCGGCTGCGCGTCGCGCCCTGGTGCCAGCCGGGCACCGACGCCGACGGCGTGCGCGCGCTGATCGAGGGCCAGGGCCAGGGCGGCAGGCTGTGGCGCACCGACGGCGTCAAGATCTTCATGGACGGCACCATCGACAACGGCACCGCCTGGCTCGAACAGCCCGACTGCCACGGCGAGTCCCGCGACGCCTTCTGGCCCGACCCCGAGGAGTACACGCGCGTCATCGCCACCCTCCACGCCGCCGGAGTGCCCACCGCGACGCACGCCATCGGCGACGCCGCCGTACGGCACGTCCTGGACGCCGTCGAGAAGGCCCAGGCCGAGGACCCCAGGCCCGTACGGCACCGGGTCGAGCACATCGAGACCGTCCCCGACGACACCCTGCGCCGCTTCGCCGAACTGGGCGTCGTCGCCTCCATGCAGCCCACCCACTGCTGCGACTTCACCCGGGCCGACCACACCGACAACTGGTCGCGCCGCCTCGGCGAGGAGCGCGCCGCACGCGCCTGGCGCTGCCGCGACCTGCACGACTCCGGCGCCGTCGTCGTCCTCGGCTCCGACTGGCCCATCGCGCCCTCCCCGCCACTCGGCGTCATGGCGGGAGCCCGCCACCGCAGGCCGAGCCGCGACCTCAGCCAGGCCCCGCACGGACCCGAGCAGGCGCTCACGGCCCTGGAGGCCCTCCAGGGCATGACCGTCAACGCCGCCTACGCGGCCGGGGAGGAGCACGAGGCCGGTCGCATCGCCGTCGGCCACCGCGCCGACGTGACCGTCTTCGCCGCCGACCCGCTCACCACGGCCGCCACCGAACTGCCCGCCCTGCCGGTGCTGCTCACCGCGCTCGACGGCCGCGTGACCCACCGCGCCGCGGAGCTGTGACCGGCGGGGGAGCCGCCCGCTAGGCCAGGACCACGGCCAGGCACAGCGCGACGGCCAGACAGCCCAGGACCGCGACCGTGGTGCGCACGGTCGCGGTCGGGGGCCCGCCCGGGTCGGCGGGGCGACAACAGCACGGTGAACGTTCGAAGGAGGGGGAGTCGAGCCAGTACGCCCCGATGAGCCTGATGCCTGCCTCGGGCGTGGCGCCATCGCACTTCATGCCCCGTGCAACGCCCGCCGCGCCGCTGGGACTACGGCGCTGTCAACGCCGTACGCCGAGGTCCGCGCATGCGGCGGATCTACTCCGGGGAGATGTTTGGCGCCGGTGGCCGCTGGGGACGGCGGCCGTCGGGGGAAGGCGCGCGGCGCGCCTTCGCCTGCCTGGCGATGAGCATGGCCGCCGCCAGCGCGTGCGTCGGCACCCACAGGTCCGCGATGCCCCGCGCGGTGAAGGACTTGGCGATGCGCTCCTTCAACGTGAAGAAGGTCAGGGCCCTTTGAGGGTCGCACAGGTCACGGGACGTCCCTTCGTCCAGGCCCCAGTGCCGCAGCGCCGCCACCGCTTCTCCGGCGGCGGCGAGCCGCGCCCCCTCGCCCAGCCAGGCGGTGTCGGCGGTGCCGTGCCGCTCCAGCCAGGCGACGTGGAACGACTCCGGCTCGCACTGCATCGCGTCGAGCTCGCTGATCGCTTCCAGGTGCGAGCGCGGCATGGGGCTGTACACCAGGTCCGGGTCCAACGCCCGCCAGGAGAAGGGCCGCGCGTGCTCCGACACGTCGGCGGCGGCCTCCGTGGCCGCCATCGGTACGCGCAGGAGGGCGCGCGTGGACCGTTGCTTGCCCGGCCTCAGCCGCTCCAGCAGCCAGTTGGTCCTGATGCCGGCCGGTGGGTGCGTACAACCCCGGTGGACGAACAGCGCCCGCTCCGCCACGTGCAGGGCCATCATGGCGATCAGCGCGCCCAGGGTGGCCCGCTCCCGCATGACCACGGTTTCCAGCAGGCCGTGGCTCTGCTGCTCACTGGCCTTTCTGGTGGCCTGGAAGGCGAGCCGGTCCGCCTCCTTCTCCCTGCGGTCGTTCGGGGAGCAGACCGGGAGGTGCTCGTCCGGCGCGAACGCGCTCGGCCCTGAGGAGTGTCCGAGGACGTGATGGGCCAGCTCGTGACTCCTCCCCGCCCTGAAGGGCGGAGCTTCTCGCTATGCCGGTTGGGCTTCGCGACGGACCAGCCCGGCCCGCAATACGTTGAGTGCTCCGACGACGTCGGCGTGC
>NZ_JBWKEY010000030.1:0-21587 GCF_056435225.1 Streptomyces sp. NPDC043996
GCGCGGCGTCTGGTGCGTGCGATCGCAAGGCGCCGGAAGGTCCTCGTAGCGGAGCTACTAGGGCCTTTCGGCAACGCGGCGAGCGTGCGTGCCAGACGCCGCGCGGCAGGCGGGGGATTTGACGACAGGCCCTAGGACAGGCAGGTCGTCGGGGTCGCGTGGGCCGGGTCGAGCGCGTTGGCCACCTCGTGGTGGGCGACGCGGTCCAGGACCCCGACGGCCACGTGCTCGGAGAGGTCCACCGGGCACAGGTCCTGCACCAGGACGTTGCGCACGTTCGGCCCGCTCAGGAACTGCGAGCGGTAGGGGGTGACCACCTCGTCGTACCGGGTGGCGATGACGGTGTAGGTCACCCCCGGCACGGTGTCGCCGCCCGCGTTCAGCCTGGTCAGGAACGGCGAGCCCGCGATCTGGTCGGCCAGGCTCGGCGTCGCCGCGGTGAGCAGGTCCTCGATGCCCGGGAAGAAGGGCAGGAGCTTGGTCAGGCCGAGCAGGGTCGTGCCGTGGTTGTCGGGCGCGAGGCCGATGAGCGCGTTCACCTTGGCCGCGCCGCCGAGGAACTTGAGGTAGTGGCGGGGCATCATGCCGCCCTGCGAGTGCCCGACGAGGTCGACCTCCTTGGCGCCGGTCTCCCCCAGCACCTTGTCGACGTAGCCGTCGAGTTGTCCGGCCGACTTCTCGATGGGGCCGAGTCCGTGGAAGAAGGGCACGTGCGGCAGTTGGCCGTAGTCGAGCGAGAAGACGCAGTAGCCGCGGTTCACCAAGTAGGGCGCGAGGACGAGCCAGTTGTCCACGGAGTTGCCGAAGGTGCCGTGGACGAGGACGACCGGGCGGGGGTGGGCGGCGGAGGGACGGCAGTCGTAGTCGTTCCATCCCTTCGACGGGGCGGTGGAGGCGGCGCGGGATTCGGCGGCCGTGGCGGTGGGGGTGAGCGTGGCGGCGCCCGCGATCAGCAAGGCGGCGGTGAGCGCGCGCAGCGCTCGTCTCCAGGGCAGCATCAGACGATCTCCTTGCGGCTCGGGGCAGGTGCGATGACCGGCTAACGACCGACTGTGATCCGGATCACGCCATTGACGCGTTCACGCTAAATTACGGGCCGGTAGGAGAAGTTTGAAGTTACGCGCGGGTAAAACTTCCAGCGATCACTGGCACGGTCACGCGCGCCGTACGCCCCGCCCTGGCGGGCTCAGCCGTCCCGCACCTCGAGGCCGAGCGTCATCGCCAACGCCGGTGCGAGCTCCACCAGTTGCAGCCCGCTGATCGTCGCCCCGCGCAGCGCGTCGAGACCGGAGGCGATGCCCAGGGCGGCGGCCCCGCTCAGGTCGGCCCGGTCCACGGTGACGTTGTCGAAGCGCACGCGCTCCAGCGTGCTGCCGGGGAAGGCGACCCCCGTAAGGCGTGCCCCGCCGAAGTCGACGTCCCGCAGCAGGCAGTCCACGAAGGCGACGTCGCGAAGACCGGCCGCGCGCAGGTTCACGGAGTCGAACTTGCACCGGTGGAACACCACCCGGCGCAGCCGCGAGCCGTGCAGCTCCACCCCGGCGAGCAGCCCGGCGTCCGCCTCGCAGTCCGTCCACTGGGTCTCGGCCAGGTCGGTCCCCACCCAGCGGGTCTGGTGCGCCCAGACGTCGTTGAAGCGGGCCCGGCGGTAGCGCCCGCCCTCGAAGGCGACCGCGGAGAAGGCGCACTCGAGGAAGGTGGTGCCGCCGCCGTCCAGGTCGGCGAAGCCGCCGCCGTCGAAGTGCGCCGACTCGTGGTCGCCGTCGCGCCCGAGCTCCCCCGCGAACACGTCGAGGCGGTGCGCGTACGGCAGGTCGGCGAGGTCCCGGGGAGCGGGGACGGCGGGGCGCGGGGTCGCGGACACGGGGATCCTCTCGGGCGGGGCCAGGGGCGGCTTCGGTTGTATCGCACGGAGCGCACGGGGGCGGCGCGGCCCTCGCACGGAGCGCACGGGAGCGGGCACGGCCCCATCGGGCACCGGCGGCCCGCCCCGCCCCCGCGTCCGGCGGGCCCTACGCCGCCAGCGCGCCCGGCACGATCGCCCCGGGGCCGAACTTCTGCCTGGCGCGGTCGGCCACCTCCTCGATGCGGCGGGCCTTCTCGTCCACGGGGTCGAAGGTGAGCTGGTAGGAGGCCTGGCCGGCGGGGCCGAGGCCTTCGGCGCGCAGGGCGATCGCCCGGACCCGGGCGCGCTGGAGGCCGAGCGCCTCGTACATGCCGTACGCCGCCTTCGTCAGCGCCGCCGAGTGCGCGGTCGGCTCCTTCAGGGTGCGGCCGCGGGTGGTCGCGGAGCGGTCGGCGTAGCGGACGGTGAGGGTCAGGGTGCGGCAGACCTTCTCCAGGGCGCGCAGCCGGGTGCCGAGTTCCTCGGCGGCCGAGAGCAGCGCGCGGCGGTGCCGCCCGGGGTCCAGTTCGTCGTGGCCGAAGGCGCGCTCGGTGGCCAGGGAGCGCGAGACCGCGTTCGGCACCACCCGGCCGCGGTCGACGCCCCGCGCCTGCTCGCTCAGCTCGCGGCCCGCCCTCGCGCCGACCAGGCGCTGGAGCGTGGACAGCGGTGCGGCCGCGACCCGGCCGAGCGTGTCGAGGCCGTAGTCGCACAGGGTGCGGGCGGTCGCCGCGCCGACGCCGGGCAGCGCGGCGACGGGCCGCCCGGCGAGGAACTCCCGGGCGCCGCCCTCGGGCACCGCGCACGTCACCCCGGGCCGGGCGTCGCGCAGCGCCACGCGGGCCAGCATCGGGCCAGGACCGGCGCCGATCGCGCAGTCGACGCCGTGCAGCGCGAGGGCGCGGACGCGGATCACCGAGGCGAGCTCGGCCGCGCCGCACCCGAAGTACCGCTCGGCGCCCCGCAGATCGGCGAGCGCCCCGTCGGGCGGCAGCGCCTCGACGACCGGGGTGAACTCCTCCAGGAGCCCGAGCAGACCGGGCAGGGCGGCCTCGTACATCGGCGGCAGCTGGAAACGTACGCAGAGGATGGTCATCCCGCACTCCCCGGGCTCTGGTGCCACAACTTCCGTGTCTGTGAAGGTTCTTGCCCGGCGGGCCGCAGGTCGGCCCACGGGTGCATCGCGTAGCCGGTGGACATCCGGATGCGGCGGCCGTGCGCCGGATCGCCGTCGCCGGAGGCCTCGGGGGCGGGCTCCGCGAGGCGCCCCGCCACCTCGTCCAGGCCGCCGTCGCGGCGCAGCTGGACCAGCTCCGCGAGGTTCCAGGCGGCGGCGCCCACCACGCTGAGGCTGCGCGGGCCGCGCCGCTGCACCACGCCGCGCACGAGAAGGAGCCAGGAGTGGAAGACGGTGTGCGCGCAGGCGGCGTGGGCGTCGTCGAAGAAGGCCAGGTCGACCAGTCCGGTGCCGTCGTCGAGGGTGGTGAAGATGACGCGCTTGCCGGAGCGGACCGGCGGGGTCTGGGTCGCGGCCTTGGCGCCCGCGACCAGGACGGTGTCGCCGTGCCGCGCGGCCCGCAGGCGGCGCGCGGAAGTGACGCCCAGCTCGTCGAGGAAGGCCCGGTGGTCGTCCATCAGGTTCCGGGAGGCGTCCATGGAGAGCACGCCGAGCTCGGCGCTCAGGCGCTCCGCGTCGTCGAGGTCGGGCAGGCCCGCGGGCGCGGTGCCCTGGCCGCCGGACAGCGGCAGTTGCGGGTTGCCCGCGCGGGCGCCGCGCCGCAGCTCCGTCAGGTGCAGGCGCAGGTCGCGGCGGTTGGCGCCGAAGGCGTCGAGGGCGCCGACCTGGGCGAGCCGGTCGGCGAGCGGGCGGCTGGGCCTGGCCCGCTCCCAGAAGTCGAGCAGCGAGGAGTACGGCTGCCCGTCGGCGACGCGCTCCGCCTCGGCGCCGCTGATGCCGTGCACGTCGGACAGCGCGAGCCGCACGCCCCACCGACCCGAGGAACCGGACACCAGTTCGATGCGATGGGCGACCGCGGACCGGTTCACGTCGAGCGGCAGGATCGGCACCCCGCGCCGCCGCGCGTCCGCGAGCAGCAGCCGCTTGGGGTACATCCCCGGGTCGTGCGTGAGCAGGCCCGCGTAGAAGGCCGCCGGGTGGTGGGCCTTCAGCCACGCCGACTGGTACGTGGGCACGGCGAAGGCCACGGCGTGCGCCTTGCAGAAGCCGTAGGAGCCGAAGGCCTCGACGATCTCCCAGGTGCGCCGGATCGTCTCGGCGCCGTACCCCTTGGCGGCCGCGGCCTGCGCGAACCAGAAGCGGATGCGCCCCTGCGAGGCGGGGTCGGACAGGCCGCGCCGCACCCGGTCGGCCTCGTCGCGGCCGCAGCCGGTCATGATGTCGACGATGTGGATGATCTGCTCGTGGAACACGACGACCCCGTACGTCTCCTTGAGCGGTTCCTCCAGGTCGGGGTGCGGGTAGCGGATCGGCGCGCGGCCGTGCCTGGCCTCGATGAAGGGCCGCACCATGTCGGCGGCGACGGGTCCGGGGCGGAACAGCGAGATGTCCACCACCAGGTCGTGGAAGCTCGCGGGCTGGAGCCTTCCCACCAGGTCGCGCTGGCCCGGCGACTCGATCTGGAAGCAGCCAAGGGTCTCGGTGGAGCGGATGAGGCGGTACGTCGCCTCGTCGCCCTGCGGCACCCGGCGCGGGTCGTCCAGGTCGATCCGCTCCCCCGTCGCCCGCTCGACCTCCGCGACCGCGTGCGCCATCGCCGACTGCATGCGCACGCCGAGCACGTCGAGCTTGAGCAGGCCGAGGTCCTCCACGTCCTCCTTGTCGAACTGGGACATGGGGAAGCCCTCGCCGCTGGTGGGCGTGACGGGGGTGCGCCGCAGGAGCGAGGCGTCGGAGAGCAGCACGCCGCAGGGGTGCATGGCGACGCCGCGCGGCAGCGCGTCCAGGGCCTCGACCAGGTCCCACAGGCGGCCGTGCCGGTCCGCCTCGGCCGCGATGCCCTTCAGCTCGGGCAGCTCCGCCATGGCGGCGCGGGCGTCGCGGGCGCGGATGTGCGGGAAGGCCTTGGCGATCTTGTCGATCTCGGCGGGGTCGAGGGACAGGGCGGCGCCCACGTCGCGGACCGCGTGCCGCACCCGGTAGGTCTCCGGCATGGCGACCGTCGCCACCCGCTCCTCGCCGAACCGGCCGATGATCGCGCGGTAGACCTCCAGGCGGCGCGCGGACTCCACGTCGATGTCGATGTCCGGCAGGACCCGGCGGCGCGTGGACAGGAACCGCTCCATGAGCAGCCCGTGCGCGAGGGGGTCGGCGTGTGCGATGCCGATCAGATGGTTGACCAGGGACCCGGCGCCCGAGCCGCGCGCCGCGACGCGGATGCCGAGGTCCCGTACGTCGTCCACGACCTGAGCGACCGTCAGGAAGTAGGAGGCGTAGCCGTGGTGGGCGATGATGTCCAGCTCGTGGTGCATCCGCTCCCAGTACGCGCGCTTGCTCGCGTAGCCGCGCAGGACCATGCCCGCCGCGGCCCGCGAGGCGAGGACGCGCTGCGCGGTGCGGCGCCCGGCGCCGACGAGGGCGGGCTCGGGGAAGCGCACGGAGCCGACGCCGATGTCGTCCGCCGGGTCGACGAGGCACTCGGCGGCGGCCGCCCGGGTCTGTTCGAGCAGCCGGTGGGCGGTGTCGCGGCGGAACCCGGCGGCCTCGACGACCCGCTCGGCGACGCCCAGCATGGCGGCCCCGCCCTTCAGCCAGCGCTCGCCGCCGTCGTGCTCCCCGCGCGGGTCGATGGGCACCAGGCGGCGCGCGGCGTCCAGGACGTCGGCGACGGGGCCCTGGCCCGGGTCGGCGTAGCGGACGGCGTTGCTCAGGACGGGGCGCAGGTGCTGCTCGGCGGCGAAGCCGACGGTGCGGGCGGCCAGGCGCAGCGAGCCGGGTCCGGTGCCGGAGCGGCCGTGCCACACGGCTTCGAGCCGCAGCGCTTCGCCGTACCGCTCGCGCCAGGGGGCGAGCAGCCGGGCCGCGCGGTCGGGGCGGCCCGCGGCGAGCGCCCGGCCCACGTCGGACGCGGGGCCGAGCAGCACGGTCAGGCCGTCGCCCCGGCAGTCGTCCCAGGAGAGCGCGGGCACCCCGTCCGGGGCCCGGTGCGCGGCGCTGACCAGGCGGCACAGGTCGGCCCAGCCCGCCGCGCCGTCCCGGGCGAGGAAGGTCACGCGCGGGGTCGACTCATCGATGAAGGCACCGCCGCGCACCGGGGTGCGGCGGCGCGCGCCACGCCCGCTCGGCGGCTGCGGCGGGTCCACCGCGAGCTCGGTGCCGAACAGCGGCCGCACCCCCGCCCGCTCGCACGCCTTGGCGAAGCGGACCGCGCCCGCGAGGGTGTCCCTGTCGGTGAGCGCGAGGGCGTCCATGCCCCGCTCGGCGGCGCGCTCGGCGAGCCGCTCCGGGTGCGAGGCCCCGTACCGCAGGGAGAACCCGGAGGCGGTGCGCAGATGCGTGAAACCGGGCACGCGCACCTCCTGAACCTTCCGCTTTCCGTCCCCCTCTCCCCTCCACCATAGACCACATTCGAATATCAGTTCGACCACTGATGTACGGCACGTCCACGGCCTCTCCGGTACGCCCACGGCCTCCCCCGGCCCGGCCATCGCCCCCCCCTGGCCCGGCCTGTCATCCGTTCGGCCCCGCCCCGCCTGCGCGACCCGCGGGCGCCTCGGAGCGTGGGGGCATGACCTTCGCCGACGAGCTCAAGAGCGCCGTCACCCCGCGAGCAGCCCTGCTCGTCATCGGCGTCCTGGCCCTGCAGCTCCTCTTCATCGCCTCCTACGTAGGGGCGCTGCACCACCCGAAGCCCAAAGACGTGCCCTTCGGGGTGGTCGCCCCGGGCCCCGTGGCCGCGCAGACCAAGGAACAGCTGGCGGGGCTGCCCGGCGATCCGCTCGACCCGCGCGTGGTCAAGGACGAGGCCGCGGCCCGGAAGCAGATCATGGACCGGAAGATCGACGGGGCCCTGGTCGTCGACCCCGGGGGCACGCGCGATGCCCTCCTGGTCGCCTCCGGCGGCGGCAAGGCGCTCGCCAACGCCCTGGAGATGATCGCCACGGAGGTCGAGGGCGCCCAGAAGCGCACGGTGCGGACGGTCGACGTGGCTCCGGCATCGGCGCAGGACTTCAACGGGCTCTCGTCGTTCTACCTGGTCGTCGGCTGGTGCGTGGGCGGCTATCTGTGCGCCTCGATCATGTCGATCAGCGCGGGCTCCAAGCCCGCGACCCCGCAGCGCGCGGCGATCCGGCTCGGCGCCATGGCGCTGCTCGCGATCGCGGGCGGCATCGGGGGCGCGGTCATCGTGGGCCCCGTCCTCGGCGCGCTGCCCGGCTCGATCATGGCCCTGTGGGGCCTGGGCGCCCTGCTCACCTTCGCGGTCGGCGCGATCACGCTCGCCCTGGAGGCCCTCACCGGCATCGTCGGCATCGGCCTGGCGGTGCTCCTGATCGTGGTCGCGGGCAACCCGAGCGCGGGCGGCGCCTTCCCGCTGCCGATGCTGCCCCCGTTCTGGGAGGCGATCGGCCCCGCGCTGCCGCCCGGCGCGGGCACCTGGGTGGCCCGCTCCATCGCGTACTTCAAGGGCAACGCGGTGACGGGCCCACTCCTGGTCCTGTCGGCATGGGCGGTAGCGGGAACAGCGGCCACCCTCATCACAGCGAAGCTACGACGAACCAGCCCATCCGACGCTTGAGAAGCACGGTGATCCAGCCCGTCCGGCGTTTGAGGACAAGCGCGCAAGCGCGGTGATCCAGCCCGTCCGGCGTTTGAGGACAAGCGCGCAAGCGCGGTGTTTCAGCCCGTCCGGCGTTTGAGGACCAGCGCGCAAGCGCGAGGATCCAGCCCGTCCGGCGCTTGAGGACGAGGCGCGAAGCGCCAACAAAAGCGGCGAAGCCCCTGCGCCAGGCCCCGCGCCAGGGCCCCGCTGTCAGACCCACCTGCAACCCTGAAGAACATGATCCGCACACTCGCCGTCGAAAACTACCGCTCCCTGCGCAAACTGATCGTCCCCCTGGACGGACTGAACGTGATCACGGGAGCGAACGGCACAGGAAAGTCCAGCCTGTACCGCGCGCTGCGGCTGCTCGCCGACGCCGGCCAGGGCGGCGCCATCAAGGCCCTCGCCAGAGAAGGCGGCCTCCCCTCCGCGGTCTGGGCGGGCGACAAGAAGGCGGAACCGGCGGGGCTGCGACTGGGATTCGCGGGCGACGAGTTCGGGTACGCGGTGGACTTCGGCGTCCCCCAGTCCAGCGGCGCGCAGCCCGGCGGCGGCCCGTCCATGTTCAGCCTCGACCCGGAGATCAAGCGCGAGTGCACCTGGGCGGGCCCGGTGCTCCGGCCCGCCGCGCTGCTCTGCGACCGCGCGGGCCCCGCCGTGCGCACCCGCACCGCCGACGGCGGCTGGCACCGCTCCCAGGGCATCAGGCCGTACGACAGCATGCTGAGCGAGCACGCGGACCCCCAGCTCGCGCCCGACCTGCTGCGCCTTCGCGAGCTGATCCGCTCCTGGCGGTTCTACGACCACGTCCGCACGGACGCCGCCGCCCCGGCCCGCGCCGCCCGCGTCGGCACCCGTACGCCGGTCCTCGCCCACGACGGCGCCGACCTGGCGGCCGCGCTCCAGACCATCCGCGAGACCGGCGACGACGCGGCGCTCGACGCGGCCGTGGACGACGCCTTCCCGGGCAGCCGGGTGCGGATCGCCGACAACGGCGGGCTCTTCGAGATCGAGCTGCACCAGCGGGGCCTCAGGCGCCCGCTCGGCCCGGCCGAGCTGTCCGACGGCACCCTGCGCTATCTGCTGTGGACGGCCGCGCTCCTGACGCCCCGGCCCCCGGCCCTGCTCGTCCTGAACGAGCCGGAGACCAGCCTCCACCCCGATCTGCTCCGCCCGCTCGCGGACCTGATCCTGACCGCCGCGAAGGACACCCAGATCATCCTGGTCACCCACGCCCAGGACCTCGCGGACGCGATCGGCGAGGGCGCGGCCCGCCGCCGCGCCGACGTCAACTCCATAGGACTGTTCAAGGAGTCGGGCGAAACCCAGGTGGCGGGCCGGGAAAGCCTGCTTGACGAGCCTCTTTGGTACTGGCCCAAGCGCTGAAGGGCCGCTCCGTCCGGGGCGGCCCCTCCTTGAGCCCCCGCCCGGTAGAAGACGCGTTCGAGGGGCGCCCTCCGGCCATTCCCGTCGCGTCGGCGGGGCGCGCGACCTGGCACACACCCCCCGATCACGGCCATGCGCCCCGCTTTCCGGCGATCCGGAGATTCCGCCCCCGCGCCCGCTTCCCGCCGGTCACACGGGGTGCACTCCCCCTCGACGCTCCGTCGCGACCCCTCGCTTCACGCCACTACCCAGCGTCCTCAACCATCGACTGAAAGTCAGCGTCCGATGTGCTTTCAGTGCCGCCCTGAGCAAGACTCGCTGCCGGTTCCGTTCGTTATCCGAGACATCAAGCAAGGGAGTGTTCGAAATGCGGTACATCACTGGGGGGATCGCGCTGGGCGCAGCCCTCGCGTTCGGCGGCCTGACCACCGCGGCCACGGCGTCCACCCCGGCCACCGGCCCCGCACCCGAGGCCGCCACGGCCCGGATGTACGCACCCTCCGAGCTGGTGCTCACCATCGGCTACGGCGACACGGCCGAGACGGCCTCCATCCAGCGGGCCGTGACCCTCGGCTGCTCCTCCAGCGGCGTGGGCAGCCACCCCGACGCGGAGGCCGCCTGCGACGAACTGCGCGCGGTGCACGGCAAGTTCGACGCCGTGACCAAGAAGGCGTCACCGCGCGCCTGCACCAAGGAGTGGAACCCGATCGTCGTCACCGCCCAGGGCGTGTGGGAGGGCCGCCGGGTCTCCTACGAGCACACCTTCGCCAACCCCTGCGCGCTGGAGATCGGCAAGGGCACGACCTTCGCCTTCTGATCCAGCCGTAGGAACCGAAGGCCGTAAGAACCGAAGGCCGGAGGAACCGAAAAGCCGCAGGGGCCTCAGGGCCCCGTGAGCCAGCCCTTCAGCACGGCCTGGGCGCCCGCCTGGAAACGGGTTTCGGCGCCCAGGTCGTCCAGGAGGCGGCTGATGCGGCGCCGCGCCGTGTGCACGTGCACCCCGAGCCGACGGGCGATCGCCTCGTCCTTGAAGCCCTCGGCCAGCAGGCCGAGCAGGTCCCGGTACTCCTCCGACAGGCGGGGCGCGGCGCCGCCCAGCGGCACCGCCTTCTCCCAGAGCCCCTCGAAGAGCGGCCTGAAGACGTTCTGCAGCAGCGCGTCGCGCACCACCACGGCGGTGTGGACCGGGTCCGCGCCCCCGGCGGGCGGCAGCAGCGCGGCGCGCCCGTCCACCGCGATGAGCTTGGTGGGCACCTCCGCCGCCACCCGCGCCCGCAGCCCCCGCTCCAGAAGCGGCGCGAGCGCCCGGGCGCGCCCGAGGGGCGCGAGCCCCTCGCGGGAGAGGACGACCCGCACCGAGACCCCGCGCTCCAGGAGCGCCGCGACGCCGATGCCGCTGGGGTCGGCCCCGTCCCCCGCCCAGGGGTTGAGGCAGGGCGCCCGGTCCAGGACGAGCACCTCCTTCTCGGCGCTCGCGAGCAGCTGGTCCACATGCCGCGCGACGGCGCGCCTGCCGCTCACCGCCTGGATCGAGGCGATGGCGCCCGGCGCCACGGCCGGGCTCGGTTCGAGGCGCTCGGCGATCTCGTCCGCCTCGCGCCGAAGGCGCTCCAACTCCGCCGCGCGATGGTGTAGTTCCGCCTGTCTTCGGTGGATCAGGGCGCGCACGGCGGGCGCGGGCGGCACCGGGCGCGGCAGCACGGCCCGCGGCCGCCCCGCGGCGGGCGCGGCCTCCGGCTCCGCCAGCGTGAAGCCGTGCTCCCGCAGCCGGGCCAGTGACCGCTCCAACTCCGCTTGAGTGAGCCCCAGTTCCCGCCGCAGCTGCTCGGCGCCCAGGGCCGCGGGGGCCCGCCGCAGCAGCGCCCCGTACACCCGCTCGTCCGACTCCCCGAGGCCCAGGTCGCGCAGCGCGCTCCCCTTGCCGCTCCCCACCATGGTCATGACGGGAAGTCTCACGCCGCCCCCGCGTGCACACAAGTGTGCGGCCCCACTTGTGACCAGTCGTTATTCCTTGATCAACACGCGGGCAACGACTTGCATGAGCATGGCACGTAACTGACGTGCGCTCTGTCGACGTGCGCATCTCTGCGCGTGGAGGGGAACGTTGAGCAAGTCACGCAATCGCATCCGCATATCCGGGGGCGCCGCGCTGCTGAGCGCGGCGGCGCTCCTTGCCTCCGGGGTCACGGCCGCCCAGGCCGCCGACGAGCCGCCCAAGGACCCGGGCGCCGAGGTCGTCCCCGGCACGGGCACCGCGACCCCGGCCCTGGTCGACGGCATCGAGGAGGCCGCCAAGGACTCCGGAAGACCGGCCGACGCGGCGCGCGGCCACCTCGCCGCGAACAAGGACCGCTATGAGATCGGCGACCCGGCCCGGGACCTGGCGGCCGAGCGGACCGTGAAGCAGGGCAGCGACGAAACCGTCCGCTTCCAGCAGAAGCACAAGGGGCTTCCGGTGCTCGGCGGCCAGTACCTGGTGCGGATGGAGAAGAAGGACGGCGAGCGCGTCGTCACCGGCACCTCCGGCAAGTACTTCACGGGCCTGACGGTCGGCGCCACGGCCCGGGTCGCGGAGAAGACCGCCGTCGAGCGGGCCGTCGCGGCGACGGCCGCCGGGGACGGACGCACGGGCAGCCTGACCAAGCTGGCCCCCAAGTCCCCCAAGTCCGCCAAGGCAGCCAACTCCGCCAACTCCTCCAAGGCGGCCAAGACCCACAAGGCCGCCAAGGCCCCCACGTCCAAGGCCGCGAAGAAGGCCGCGCTCGCGGGCGCCTCGCACGGCCTGGTCGTCCTGCCGCAGGGCAAGGGCGTCCTGACGTACCACGTCACCGTGACCGGCACCGACCCGGTGAGCGGCGGCCCGGTCAAGCAGGAGGTGTACGTCGACGCCGCCTCCGGCTTCCCGGTGCTCCAGTACTCGGGCATCCAGGCCATCCACTCCGAGGGCGGCGACTTCCCCGGCACGACGGGCAGCGGCGTCAAGCTCGACGGCGCGAAGGTCGACCTGGACCTGACCCAGGACAAGGCGTCCGGCACGTACCAGCTGCGTGACTACCGCCGCCAGTGGGACGGCAGCAAGAACGCGCTGACCACCTGGGACGCCCGTGGTGTCGACGCCAACGACGCGTCGGGCAAGTGGCCGAGCGGGATCTCCGAAGTCGGCTCCACGACCAAGGAGTTCGGCAAGGAGGCCACCGAGTCGGGGGCCGTGGACGCGCACTGGGCGGCCGGGCAGGTCTACGACTACTACAAGAAGAAGCACGGCCGCGACAGCCTCGACGGCAAGGGCATGGCCATCAACTCCCTGGTGGGCGTGACCGACGGCGGCTTCCCGTTCGTCAACGCCTTCTGGGACGGCCAGAAGATGGTGTACGGCGGCGGCGACGAGGAGACCAAGACCCTCTCCGGCGACGTGGACGTCGTCGGCCACGAGATGACGCACGGCGTGGTCGAGCACACCGCGGGCCTCGTCTACGTCGGCCAGTCCGGCGCCCTGAACGAGGCGGTCGCCGACTACTTCGGCAACGCCATCGACGTCACCGCCTCCAAGACCCCGATGAGCGACCCGAAGGCCGCCCTCATCGGTGAGGACCTGTGCCGCACCAAGGCGCCCGAGGACTGCGCGTTCCGGAACCTCAACGACGGGCGGACCACCGCCAAGGACTTCCTCGGCGTCACCATCGGCACCGACAGCGGCGGTGTGCACCTCAACTCGACGATCTTCTCGGGCGCCCTGTGGGACATCCGTGAGGACCTCGGCGGCACCCTCGCCGACCGCATCGTCTACAAGGCGCTCGCGGAGTATCTGACGCCCCTCGACGGCTACACCGACGCCCGCAACGCGGTGGTCGCCGCGGCCAAGGACCTCGGCGTCAAGGGCGCGAAGCTGCGCGCGGTGCACCGCGCCTTCGACGCGCACGGCATCACCAAGGGCTGGGAGAAGGCCATCGGCGCCGACTCCGACAAGCTCTTCGGCGACCTCAACGCCACCCGGCTCGGGGGCAGGCTGCCGAGCACCGGCGCGGGCGCGGGCGGTGGCTGGTGGGCCGCGTCGAAGTCCGACCCGGAGGGCCAGGAGGCCTTCTCGGTCTGGGCGGGCCGCACCGATGGGGAAGGCCGGCGGAAGCTGATCAGCCCGAACGACGGCCGGTACCACGTCTACCCGGACACCGACGGCAAGACCGTGGCGTGGGTGGCGTACGGCCCGACCAGCGTCGAGGTCCTCTCCCGGCCGCTGACCGGCGGCCCGGTCAAGAAGCTGTGGTCGGCGGGCACCCTCGTCGCCAACGTGCACGTCTCGAACGGGACCGTGACCTGGCAGGAGTCCAGCCCGCACGGCCAGCAGCGGGTCGCCTACCTGCGCAAGGGCGAGCGCGAGCCGGTGTTCGTGGACGGCGGCCGCTACGACGTGGCCACCGCCCTCCCCTCGATTCAAGGTGACAAGCTCGGCTACGCGAAGGTGTACGTCGACAAGGACGGCCACCAGCAGATCTCCACGGAGATCACGGACGTGAGGACCGGCAAGCAGACCCTGGTCCCGGCCAAGGGCGCCTACCTCGGCATCGCCACCCCGTCGATCAACAACAAGTACCTGTACTGGCTGGTCGACGACATCGCCGACGACAACCGCATGGGCCTGCGCCGCGCCAAGCTCGACGGCACAGGGCTGACCGACATCGTCCCCGAGAACTCCGACAACGCGTACTTCTGGAACGTGGACGCCTCCGACTCGGCGGTGACCCTCACCCAGTGGCAGCCCCAGCGCGGCTGGAGCAACGGCAACCTCACCAAGCTGGTGCAGACCGACCTCGACGGCAAGGGCCTGCAGCGGGTCTCCTGCAACCGCGGTGAGCAGACCGGGCACGCCGCCGACACCGGCAAGCGCGTGGTGTGGATCGACGGCACCACCGGCCACACCGACCTGGTGACGCGGGCCCGCCCGGCGGGCACCTGCTGATCCCGGCACAGAGAACGGCGACCGCCCTCTGCGTCAGAGGGCGGTCGCCTTGTGGGGAACCCGGTCCACCGCCCCGCCCCCTCCACGGGGCGGTGGGCCGGGAGGCCGGGTCAGACGACGGCGGCGAGCAGCTCGCGCGTGTACGCCGCGCGCGGCGCCTCGAAGACCTCGTCCCGGGTGCCGGTCTCCACGAGCTCGCCGTGGCGCATGACCGCGACCCGGTCGCAGAAGTGCCGGACGACCGCCAGGTCGTGCGAGACGAAGAGCAGCGAGAGGCCGAGTTCGTCGCGCAGGTCCATCAGGAGGTTGAGGACCTGCGCCTGGACGGACACGTCGAGCGCGGAGACCGGCTCGTCCGCGATGATCAGCCGGGGGCGCAGGGCGAGCGCGCGGGCGATGCCGACGCGCTGGCGCTGGCCGCCGGAGAATTCATGCGGGTAGCGGTCCAGGTGGTCCGCCGAGAGGCCGACCTGTTCGAGGAGTTCCACGGCGCGCTCGCGGCGCTCGGCCGCGTCCGCCCGAGTGTGCACCCGCAGCGGCGTGGTGACGATCTGCTCGATCGTGCGGCGCGGGTTCAGCGAGGCGTACGGGTCCTGGAAGACCAGCTGCACCTCGCGGCTGAGGTCCCGGCGCAGGGCCGCGGAACCGGCCGCGCCGGAAATGTCGCGGCCCTGGAAGCGGACCTCGCCGGAGGTGGGCCGCTGGAGCCCGGCGAGCACCCGGGCCGTGGTCGACTTGCCCGAGCCTGACTCGCCGACCAGGCCGAGGGTCTCGCCCTCGCGCACCTGGAGGCTGACGCCGCGCACCGCGCGGGCGGGCTCGCGGCGCCGCCCGAGCAGGGTGCGGCCGCCGCCGAACTCCACGTGCAGGCCGGTGACTTCGGCCAGCGGCCGCTCGGGGGGCGCCACCAGGGCGCGGGCCGCGGTGCGCGGCTTCGGCTCCGGCTCGTCGACCGTCGGCAGGCGGGTGCCGGGGACGGTGGTGAGGGTGGGGGCCGCGCCGATGAGGGCGCGGGTGTAGGGGTGCTCGGGGGCGGAGAGCACGCGCTGGGTGGGCCCCAGTTCCAGCTGCCTGCTGTCGCGCATGACGAGGACGCGGTCGGTGGCGTGCGCGACCACGCCCACGTCATGGGTGACCAGGACGACGGCGGTGCCGTGCTCGCGGCGCAGCTCGTCGAGCAGGTCGAGGACCTGGCGCTGGACGCGGGCGTCGAGCGCGGTCGTGGGCTCGTCCGCGATCAGCACGTCCGGGCTGTTGATCAGCGCCATCGCGATCATCACGCGCTGGCGCATGCCGCCGGAGAACTGGTGCGGGTAGTCCCGGGCGCGGGCGGCGGTGATCCCCACCCGCTCGAGCATGTCGACCGCCCGGTCCCTGACCTCCGCCCGCGACGCGCCGCCGTGGTGGACGCGGTAGGCCTCGGCGAGCTGCGCGCCCACCGAGTGGAAGGGGGACAGGGCGGCGAGCGCGTCCTGGAACACCATCGCGACCCGGGAGCCGCGCAGCGCGCGCAGCCGTGCCTCAGGGGCGCCGACGACCTCCGCGCCGCCGACCTGGACGCTGCCGGTGACGCGGGTGCGCGCCGGGTCGTGCAGGCCCATCGCGGCCAGGCCCACCGTGGACTTGCCGGATCCCGACTCCCCCACCAGGCCGAGCACTTCGCCGCGGGCCAGGTCGAAGGTGACGTTCTCGGCGGCGGTGACGGCGCCGCGGGGCCCGGTGAACGTCACGCTCAGATCGCGTACGCGCAGCGCGGGAGCGACCGCCGGAGCAGAGGCGCCCTTCGGAGCAGCGGCGCCCTTCGGAGCAGGAGCGGTCATGCGAGCCTCACCCTCGGATCGAGCCACGCGACCACGAGGTCGGCGACGGCGACGAACACCACGACGAAGAACGCGGCGAGCAGCACGGTGCCGACGACGGTCGGCAGGTCGTTCTGGACGACCGCGTCCACGGCGAGCTTGCCGACGCCGCTGAGCCCGAAGACCGTCTCGGTGATGAACGCGCCGCCGAGCAGCGCGCCCACCTCCAGGCCGAGGAGCTGCACCAGGGGTGCCGCGGCCCCGCGCGAGGTGTACTTGAGATGGGCGCGCAGCGGGCTGAGGCCCTTGCCGCGCGCGGTGCGCACATAGCCCTCGTGCATGACCTCCAGCATCTGGGCGCGGGAGAGCCGGGCGAAGACGGCGGCGTTGACGAAGCCGAGCACCAGCCAGGGAAGGAGCATCCCGCCGAGCCAGGCGCCGGGGTCCTCGCCGGGCGAGGTGTAGCCGGGCAGCGCGAACCAGCCCGTCTGGTACACGAGCAGGTACTGGAGGGCGTAGCCGAGGAAGAAGATCTGCACGCTGGCGCCGACCAGGGTGAAGCCGGACAGGAGCCGGTCGGCGGCCTTGCCGCGGCGCAGCGCGGACACGAAGCCCGCGCCGACGCCGACGACGAGGATGACGGCGAGCGCGCCCGCCGCGAGCGAGAGCGTGACCGGGAAGCGGCTGGTGATGGCCGCGCGGACGGGCTCGTGCAGGGCGTAGGAGTAGCCGAGGCAGGGGGCGTCGCAGGCGATCGGGGTGCCGTCGACGTCGTCGATGGTGCGGCCCGCGAACAGGCCGCGCACATAGTCGGCGTACTGGGTGAGGATCGGCTCGTCCAGGCCCATGGACTCGCGCACCGCCGCGATCTGCGTGGCGTCGCACTTGGGGCCGCAGGCGATCACGGCCGGGTCGGACGGCGCCGCGTAGAACAGCGCGAAGGCGGTCGCGGAGATCGCGAGGAGCACCACGGCCGCCTGGAGCGCCCGCCGGAGCAGATAGCTGAGCATGGGTCAGGACTTCTTCAGGTACAGCCAGGCGGGGCTGATGGTGCCGTAGATGGGGTGGATGAAGGCGCCGCCGACGTTGGCGCCGCGGACCTGCTGGACGCGCTGGTGCAGGAACGGCACGACCGGCACGTCCTTCATGATCGTGTTCTTCTCCAGGGCGATGAGCTCCTTGGCCTTCTTCGTCGCGTCGCCGATCTTCGCGATGCGGTCGAGCTCCTTGTCGACGGCCGGGTTCTGGTAGCGCGGGTCGTTGTCGAGGGAGTCGCGGCGGCTGTCGAAGCGGTAGGGCACTCCGGTGGCCGGGGTCGGCCAGTCCACGGAGGAGCCGGACATCCACAGGTCGTACTTCGGGTCGGCGCCGCGCAGCACCTCGTTGGTGAACGCGGGCAGCGGCAGCGGCTTGGCGACGAGTTCGATGCCCGCCTTGCCGAAGGCGTCCACGAGGACCTGCGCCATGCGGTCGTTGACGGCGGTGGCCTCGTAGGCGTACGAGAGGCGCTTGACCTTCTTCTTGGCCTTGGCCAGGTGCCGCTTGGCCTTGTCGATGTCGCCGGTGGGCCGGACGGGGTAGGTGTCGTAGCTCTCCCAGCCGACGATGGCGGGCGAGGAGTAGGTGGTGGCGATGTCGCCGACGCGCGGGCCGCCGAGGGCCTGGCGGGCCTGCTGGCGCGGCAGCAGGTAGTGGATGGCCTTGCGCACCTCGGGGTCGGCGACGCGGTCGTTGCGGATGATCAGGTGGTACGTGAACGCGCCGCGCCGCCCGTCGACGATCAGGTCCTTCTTCTTCGGGTCGCGCTCGGCCTCGCCGATCAGCTCGGGCGGGAACTCGTTCTTGGTGGTGACGGTGTCGGCGCCGTCGCCGCGCCCGTTGAGGATCTCCTGGGCGGTGTTCAGCTCCTTCTTCTCGAAGGTGAACTCGAACTTGTCGGCGTACTGGTGGCGGATCGGGTCGGTCGCCGGCTTCCAGTGCGGGTTCTTCTCCAGCGTCAGGGACTGGTTCTGCCGGTGGTCGACGATGCGGTAGGGGCCGCTCGCGAACGGCTTGAGGTCGTAGCGGGTACCGGTGTCCTTGTCGGGGCGGACCGGCGACGAGGAGGACTGGGCGGCCATGAACGGCACGTCGGACTGCGGCTTGTGGAAGCGGAAGACGATCGTCTTGTCGTTGGGCGTCTCGATCCGGTCGAAGTCGCCGTCCTTCTTGGGGCCGCCGTAGACCTTGCGGGCCTGGGCCAGGTCGGGCTTGCCGGTGAGCCACTGCGGCCAGTAGGGCGGGCCGACCTCGAAGCCGGGCGCGAAGGTGCGCTCGATGCCGTACTTGACGTGCTTCGAGGTGATCGGCTTGCCGTCCTCCCAGGCGATGCCGTCCTTGAGCTTGTACGTCCAGGTGCGGCCGCCGTCGGAGGACCTGCCGATGTCGGTGGCGAGGTCGCCGACGAGCTTGGGCTTGCCGTCGACGACCTGGTACTGGGTGAGCTGGCGGCCCCACAGGAGCGAGGTGTTGTAGGCCTCGCCCGCGTAGATCTTCGCCGGGTCGAGGTGGGAGAAGTCGCGCAGGTTGGCGACGCGGATGGTGCCGCCTTTCTTGGCGCCCTTGACGGCGGGCGCCGGGCCCGCGCTGTCCTTGGCGCTGCCGACCCCGGCGACCAGGTCGGCCTCTTCGCGCGGGGCGGCGGTGTCGCTGGAGGAGTTCGCGCCCGCCGAGCAGGAGCACAGCACGAGCATGGCGGAGGCGGCGGCGACGACGGGGACGGCCACGGTGCGCGACGTGATCCTGGGCATGGAGGAACTCCCTTGCGGGTGGGGCGGGTTGAGGGTGGGGCGGGTTCAGGGGTGACGCGCGGGCGCGTCGGGGGTCAGCGGCGGGTACGGGGGTCGAGCGCGTCCCGTACGGAGTCGCCGAGCAGGTTGAAGGCGAGGACGAAGAGCAGGATCGTCACGCCGGGGAAGACCATGTAGGTCGGGTCGTCGTAGAAGACCTCGGAGCCGCGGGCGATCATGCGGCCCCAGTCGGGGATCGGCTCGCTGATGCCGACGCCGAGGAAGGAGAGCGCGGCCTCGGCGGTGACGACGCCGGGCAGGGCGAGGGTGATGTGCACGAGCACGGGCGCCCAGACGTTCGGCAGGAGCTCGCGCAGCACGATGTGGCGGCGCGGGGCGCCCATGGCGCGGGCGGCCTCGACGAACTCGCGCTCGCGCAGGGAGCGCACCGTCGTCCTGAGCACCATGGCGAGCGGCACCCAGCCGAACGCCGCGAAGATCAGCACCAGGACGGTGAACTGCATCCAGGCGGGCTCGCTCTCGCCGGGGTCGACGAAGCGGGTCTGCACGATGGGGCTCAGGGCCAGGAAGAGCAGCAGCGTCGGGAACGCGAGCAGGACGTTGCAGACGAAGGTGAAGACCCGGTCCGCGAGGCCGCTCAGATAGCCGACGGTCACTCCGAGCAGGACCCCGAGGACCGCGATGAGCAGGACGGCGGCCCCGGCGACGAGCAGCGAGGTGCGGATGCCGTACAGGAGCTGGGTGAACACGTCGCGCCCGAGTCCGGGCTCGACGCCGAACCAGAAGTCGCCGGACATGCCGCCGTTGGGAAGGACCGGCAGGCCCTCCGGGCTGAGCAGTCCGGGCTGGTTCTGGCCGTAGTGCTCGGTGGGGTTCTTGCCGTAGAGCGCGGCGACGAGGGGCGCGGCGACGGCGAGCAGCACGAAGAGGGCCACCACGCCGAGCGCGGCCATGCCGAGTCGGTCCCGGCGAAAAGTACCCCACATGCTGCCCTACTCCTGATCGTGGCCGGACGCGGAGGTTTTCCGCGTCGGTTCGCGAACATTAGAGACAGCGATCCACGGCCTTTGCAAATCCCTCACGGAAAGCATTTCGTAAATGCTGCGGCGATTAACAGTGGCGCAACACTCCAGGCCCCCATAAGGGGGCTAATCGGGCATCTCGCCCCAGTTGAGATGTGCGCCACACACCTCACCATGGAAGGTCAGGACACTCCCTCGCCTTACTTAGAAAGGTCATCCACCTGCCCCACCTGCGCATCATCGACCTATCTACGCGCGTCACCCCTTGCGAATAAAGGGAAGGGGAATTACTCAACCCCATTGCTTAAACCCGCCCAGCGTGCCCCCGGAAATGCGGAAGGGCCCCGGAAACCGCAAGGTTTCCGGGACCCACAAGCACCAAACCAGGCGTCAGCCGATTTCCGCCCCGAAGGCCTCAAGGGCCTCGGGGACCGGCTGGAAGAACGTCTCGCCGCCGGCGGAGCAGTCACCGCTGCCGCCGGAGGTGAGGCCGAGCGCCGTGTCGCCCGCGAAGAGCGCGCCGCCGCTGTCGCCGGGCTCGGCGCAGACGTCGGTCTGGATGAGGCCGTTGACGACGTCGCCGTTGCCGTAGTTCACGGTGGCGTCCAGGCCCGTGACCTTGCCGTCGTGCAGCTGCGTGGTGGAGCCGCTGCGCTGCACCTGCTGGCCGACGGTCGCCGCGCCCGCCTTCGTGATCTTCTGCGTGGAGCCGTTGTAGAGGTTGACCTCGCTCGGGTGGGCGGTGTCACCCGAGTACTTCACTATGCCGTAGTCGTTGTCGGGGAAGCTGGAGCCCGCGTTCTCGCCGATGGCCGGGCCGCCCTGCTTGTCGGACCAGCTGGACACGGACTCCGTGCAGTGGCCCGCCGTCAGGAAGTGCGGGGCGCCGTCCTTGACCACGTTGAAGCCGAGCGAGCAGCGGCTGCCGCCGCCGAAGATGGCGTCGCCGCCCGCGATGAAGGGCTTGAACTCGCCCTGGGTGCGCTTGAGTTCGGCTGTGCCGCCGAGGTTCTTGACGACCGCGTTCAGCTTCTCCAGGTGGGCGCCCTTGACGGTGCGGTCCGCCGTCACGACGACCTTGTTGGTGGCCGGGTCGGTGGCCCAGGACGTGCCCGGGATCGAGGCCTTGTCGCCGAGGGTGGTGCGGGCGCTCTTCAGCTCGGCCAGCGAGTTCTCCACGACTCTGGCCCTGGCGCCCGCCGACTCGGCGGTCTTCACGGCGTCCTCGCCGAGCACGTTCACGACGAGCTGCCGGGTCTTGGCGTCGTAGTAGGCGCCCGCCGCGTCCGCGCCGAGCTCCTTGTCCAGCGAGAGGGCGAGCTTTCCGGCCTGGGCCACCGAGAGCGTGTCCGGCGTGGGGGTGGGGGTGTCGTCGCTCGCGTTCGCAGTCTGGAAGGTGACCGCCGCGCCGATCAGGGCGACGGCGCCCGCGCCCGCTATCGTCGCGCGGCGCCTGGTGATGCGTCGGTGCTTCAACTGATGTCCTCCTGTGGGGGGTCGGCCCGCTCCGGTGTGGGGACCTCGGCGGCCGGAATGCCTGGGCGCACGGCAGCGCGGCGCTGGTGAAGCCGCGTCCATGCCAATAGGACGCGGCCCACTATTCACAGCCTCACAGGGGGCACACAAGGTCGACTTCCGGACGGGCGAAGGGCGCTGCGGGCCCGTGGCCGCCCCGTTGACCCTGTGTGGTCACGCCTAGTCGTCCCGGAGCCGGTCCCCGGTGCAAACACCGCGTGCGAGGGGGTGATGGGCAGTGGGTGAGGACTAGTCCTGTCCGGATTCAGATGCCTCGAGCGAGCCGTTCGGCTTCAGGGCACCGACCGTTGAATCCTCAACTCCGCTTTCTGCCATGGCGGGTGGGGGTGCGGGTGCGGGGCTCGGTGGGGGTGGTGGGGTGGTCTGGGCGCGTTCGAGGAAGCGGAGGAGTTCGACGGGGAAGGGCAGGACGAGGGTGGAGTTCTTCTCGGCGGCG
>NZ_JBWKEY010000031.1:0-21073 GCF_056435225.1 Streptomyces sp. NPDC043996
CCAGGTACGACAAGACCGCCCAGTCCTACACAGCAGCCGTCACCCTCGCATCACTCCTGATGTGGGCGTGACACTTTGACGACAACTCCTAGGCCGCCGACCCCGCTCCGCCGCCCCTGACAGCGCACGCTCCAAGCTCCGGCAGCCCACAAACCCATCGGCCTCACGAGGCCCAGCCGCCTCCAAAGCCCCAGTCGCTTCAAGCGACGCGGCAGCCTTGGACGACCCAGCAGTCCCAGACGGCCCAGCAGCCTCAGAAGAAGTTGAGCGCGGCCGCTCCGCCCACTCCCCCGAGCAGCATGAACACCGGCATCAGCACCTTCAGCTCGATCCAGCTCCCGGCCCGGAACCGCAGCGCGCGCGGCGGCCCGATCGGATACCACCGCTTGCGGCCGATCGGGATGGGCCACAGGATCGGGCAGCCGGACACGGTCAGCGCGTCCCCGATGTCGTGCACCAGCGCCCCCAGCACGACCGGCAGCCCCAGCCACAGATACTCCTGGCCCGGGCCGGTGAACAGCCAGTCCGAGCCGTTGCCCGGTTTGTCCAGGACTCCGGCCATGATCCAGGCACTGGTCGCCGCGAGCAGCCACACCAGCACGTCGCTGCTCGACCCACGGGCCGCACGCCACAGCAGTCCTTCGATCGCGAGCACCATGTGGACGAAGAGGATCGCCAGCACGGCCCAGCGCCCACCCCCGACCGCGAGCAGCGACGAACCCGCGCCGATCAGCACCGCCCACACCCAGGTGTGGGTGAGCGTGCGGTGCCCGCCCGAGCGACGTGGGTCGCCCGGCTTGCGCGTGGCGCGGTAGACGGCGTACGAGAGCTTGTCGACGATCTCGCACAGCCCCCGCGAGAGCGGCCCGAAGGCGCGCGAGATGGTGGCCGACTTGTGATCGAGATCCGGCGCGAGCGCGGCCCCGGCACAGATCAAGGCCCCGACGAGCAGCACCGGCCAAGGCATCGAGTGCCCGGCGGCCGTCGCGGCCCCGCCGACCCCCAGCCAGGCCGCAGCCCCCGACAGTGAGTGTGCCGGTCCCATCATCTGCGCAGCCCGCCCCATTCCCATTGATCTGACGCCCCGTTGGCGACCCAGCGTAGCGTTCATGATCTTCGTGTGTTCCGCCGGTTCCCTGATCGGGGCGGCGGGAAGGCAAGATGGGGGTGTGACCCTTATCGATCAGCTGCCGCAGGACGCCGACCCCGATGCCCTCTACGAAGCCTTTGAAGGCTGGGCCCAGGAGCGCGGCATCACCCTCTATCCCCACCAGGAGGAGGCTCTGATCGAGGTCGTCTCCGGGGCGAACGTGATCGTTTCGACTCCCACCGGCTCCGGTAAGAGCATGATCGCGGCCGGGGCGCACTTCGCGGCGCTCGCCCGTGACGAGGTCACCTTCTACACCGCTCCGATCAAGGCGCTCGTGTCGGAGAAGTTCTTCGAGCTGTGCAAGCTCTTCGGCACGGAGAACGTCGGCATGCTCACCGGGGACGCCTCCGTGAACGCCGACGCCCCCGTCATCTGCTGCACCGCCGAGGTCCTCGCCTCCATCGCGCTGCGTGACGGCAAGGACGCCGACATCGGCCAGGTCGTCATGGACGAGTTCCACTTCTACGCCGAGGCGGACCGGGGCTGGGCCTGGCAGATCCCGCTGCTCGAACTGCCGCAGGCGCAGTTCATCCTCATGTCGGCGACCCTCGGCGACGTCTCGATGTTCGAGAAGGACCTCACGCGTCGCACCGGCCGCCCCACGTCGCTCGTCCGCTCCGCGACCCGCCCGGTCCCGCTGTCGTACGAGTACCGGCTGACGCCGATCACCGAGACCCTCACCGAGCTCCTCGACACCAAGCAGGCTCCGGTGTACATCGTGCACTTCACGCAGGCGCAGGCCGTGGAGCGGGCGCAGTCGCTGATGAGCATCAACATGTGCACGCGCGCGGAGAAGGACCAGATCGCCGAGCTGATCGGAAACTTCCGCTTCACCACCAAGTTCGGCCGCAACCTCTCGCGCTACGTCCGGCACGGCATCGGCGTGCACCACGCGGGCATGCTGCCGAAGTACCGCCGCCTCGTGGAGAAGCTCGCCCAAGCCGGCCTGCTGAAGGTCATCTGCGGCACGGACACCCTCGGCGTCGGCGTGAACGTCCCCATTCGCACCGTTCTGTTCACCGCGCTCACCAAGTACGACGGCAATCGTGTGCGCACACTGCGCGCGCGGGAGTTCCACCAGATCGCGGGCCGCGCCGGGCGGGCGGGCTTCGACACGGCGGGCTTCGTCGTGGCGCAGGCGCCCGAGCACGTCATCGAGAACGAGAAGGCGCTCGCCAAGGCGGGCGACGACGCGAAGAAGCGCCGCAAGGTGGTGCGCAAGAAGGCCCCCGAGGGCTTCGTGGGCTGGACGGAGAACACCTTCGAGAAGCTCATCGCCTCCGAGCCGGAGCCGCTGACGTCCCGCTTCCGTGTCACCCACACGATGCTCCTGTCGGTGATCGCCCGGCCCGGGAACGCCTTCGAGGCGATGCGCCGCCTGCTGGAGGACAACCACGAGCCGCGCAAGCAGCAGCTGCGCCACATCCGCCGCGCCATCGCCATCTACCGCTCGCTCCTGGATGGCGGTGTCGTGGAGAAGCTCGACGAGCCGGACGCCACCGGCCGCATCGTGCGCCTGACCGTGGACCTGCAGCAGGACTTCGCGCTCAACCAGCCGCTGTCCACCTTCGCGCTCGCCGCGTTCGAACTCCTCGACCCGGAGTCGCCGTCCTACGCCCTGGACATGGTGTCCGTCGTGGAGTCCACGCTCGACGACCCGCGCCAGATCCTCGCCGCTCAGCAGAACAAGGCGCGCGGCGAGGCCGTGGCCCTGATGAAGGCCGACGGCGTCGAGTACGAGGAGCGCATGGAGCGGCTGCAGGACATCACCTACCCGAAGCCGCTGGAGGAGCTCCTCTTCCACGCGTACAACACCTACCGCACCAGCCACCCGTGGGTGGGCGACCACCCGCTGTCCCCGAAGTCCGTCATCCGGGACATGTACGAGCGGGCACTGTCCTTCACCGAGTTCACCTCTGTCTACGAGCTCGCCCGCACCGAAGGCATCGTGCTGCGCTACCTGGCGAGCGCGTACAAGGCCCTTGAGCACACCATTCCGGACGACCTGAAGTCCGAGGACCTGGAGGATCTGATCGCCTGGCTCGGCGAAATGGTCCGCCAGGTCGACTCCAGCCTCCTGGACGAGTGGGAGCAGCTGGCCAATCCGGAGGTCATGACGGCCGAGGAGGCGCAGGAGAAGGCCGACGAGGTCAAGCCCGTCACGGCCAACGCCCGCGCCTTCCGGGTGCTCGTCCGCAACGCGCTCTTCCGCCGCGTCGAGCTCGCCGCCCTCGACCAGGTGGAGGAGCTGGGCGAGATGGACGGCGACTCCGGCTGGGACGCCGACGCGTGGGGCGAGGCCATGGACAAGTACTGGGACGAGTACGAGGACCTGGGCACCGGCCCGGACGCGCGCGGCCCCAAGCTGTTGCGCATCGAGGAGGATCCTGAGCACGGTCTGTGGCGCGTCCGGCAGACGTTCGCCGACCCCAACGGCGACCATGACTGGGGCATCAGCGCCGAGGTCGACCTCACGGCCTCCGACGCGGAGGGCCGCGCCGTCGTCCGGATCACGGACGTCGGGCAGCTCTGAGCTCCCCCCGTTCCCGGACAGGAGGCGAGGACCTCGCATGAACAACCCGGCGGACCGACTGGTCGACCTGCTGGACCTCGAACAGATCGAGGTGAACATCTTCCGCGGCCGCAGCCCCCAGGAGTCCCTCCAGCGCGTCTTCGGAGGGCAGGTCGCCGGGCAGGCGCTGGTCGCGGCCGGGCGCACCACGGAGGGCGACCGCCCGGTGCACTCGCTGCACGCGTACTTCCTGCGGCCGGGCCGCCCTGGCGTGCCCATCGTGTACCAGGTGGAGCGGGTCCGGGACGGGCGCTCCTTCACCACGCGCCGCGTCACTGCCGTCCAGCAGGGCCGTACGATCTTCAACCTCACCGCCTCCTTCCACCAGCCCGAAACGGGCGCCTTCGAACACCAGCTACCGCCTCGCCTCACCGCACCGGCACCTGAGTCGCTGCCCACGGTCGCCGAGGAGATCAAGGAGCACCTGGGCGCGCTCCCCGAGCAACTGGAGCGCATGGCCCGGCGCCAGCCCTTCGACATCCGCTACGTGGACCGGCTGCGCTGGACCGCCGAGGAGGTCAAGGACGCCGAGCCGCGCAGCGCGGTGTGGATGCGCGCCGTCGGACCGCTGGGCGACGACCCACTCGTACACACCTGCGCCCTCACGTACGCGAGCGACATGACGCTCTTGGACGCCGTGCGGATCCCAGTCGAACCGCTGTGGGGTCCGCGCGGCTTCGACATGGCCTCGCTGGACCACGCCATGTGGTTCCACCGCCCGTTCCGTGCCGACGAGTGGTTCCTGTACGACCAGGAATCCCCGATCGCCACGGGGGGTCGCGGCCTGGCGCGCGGCCGGATCTACGATCTTCAAGGGCGACTGCTCGTGTCGGTCGTCCAAGAAGGACTGTTCCGCCCGCACGCTCCCCGCCATCTGGGCACCCAGACCCCGGAGTCCTGAGCCACGCCACGGGTCCCGGCACCGGCCGAGTGGGAGGTCGGTTCAGTCGACTGGACATACGAGCCTTCCTTCGCGGGGGCCGGTGTGGGGACGGGAGCACGGCATGAACAACAGCGGTGGCACGGGCGGAAACGGCACCTCGGACGCGCAGGCGCCCGGCGATCGGGACGCGACGCTGGCCGAGGCCGTACGGCTGCGCGAGAGCGGGCGCCGCGAGGAGGCCCGCGACCTCCTGGTCACCTTGAGCGAGCGCCATCCCGGGGACGTCGAAGTGGCGTACCAGACGGCCTGGGTGCACGACACGCTCGGGCTCGAGGCCGAGGCGCTCCCGCACTACCTGCGGGCGGTCCAGCGGCCCGGCCTCTCAGACGACGACCGTCGCGGCGCGCTCCTCGGCCTCGGCAGCACGTACCGAATCCTCGGCAAGTACCCGGAGGCCGTGAGCACCCTGCGGGCCGCGTCGGCCGAGTTCCCCGATGACGGTGCTCTCAAGACCTTCCTGGCGATGGCGCTGTACAACACGGGCCAGGCACACGACGCGATGACGATCCTGTTGAAACTGCTCGCCTCAACGAGCCAGGACCCCGAGATCGCCGGATACCGCCCCGCCATCGAGGAGTACGCCGACGACCTCGACGCGACCCTCTAGCGCCGCCCAGCCGCGGCGCGCGGGCCATCGTCGCCCGTGGCCAGCCGCCGATCGTCAGCCGTCCCTTCCGCCCCTCCTGCGGCGCAGCCACTTCAACAGGCCGCGCGGCTCGTCCCGTCGACCCGCGTCGATCGTCTGCGGATCGATCGCGTGAGAGGCCGTCGCGTGGGAGGCCGTGCCATAGGTCGGCATGCCATGAGACGGCGTGCCGTGGGACGGCGTGCCATGGGACGGGGTCACGTGAGTGTCGGTCATATACGGGTGGGGCACGAGGAAGTGGTTCGGGCGGCCGTCAGCGGGCATGGCGCCACCCAAGCCGCCGTCAGGCACGGGCGTCCTGTATGAGGGCGGCACGCGTTGGGCGCGCGGCGTGGGAACAACGGGAGGGCGTCCTGGCCTGGGCGCGGGCCGGTGCCGTCGGGCCTCCGCCAGGCCGAGGCTCAGGTTGGCCCGCAGCCAACTGATCTCGTCCGGGTCGTCCGCCGTGGTGATCCGCTCGATCAGGTGCGTCGTCGGTGATTCGGGAGCGGCCTGGGTGAAGGGCTCGGGGCTGAGGCGGTGCAGATACGCCCGCTCGTAGGGGTCCCGGACCAGATCCGCGAGTCCCATGGGGTCGAGGAAGAACGCCGTCACGGCGGCGCGCTCCCACGGGTCCTCCGACTGGCGGAGAAGGAAGCCTACGTGGCGGCCGCGCCAGTTGCGTGCTCGCAGGTCCGCTCCGCCCGCCAGCTGTGCCCGCATGGAGTCCGGCGCGCGACCGGTGAGCAGCGGCGCGTTGGCCTCGCGGGCGGCGAACTGCCTCAGTTCTTCGGCGAGGTAGAGCCAGACGACGGCGCGATACCGGTTGAGGTAAAATTTTACCGGTGTCAGCACTCCCGCGCGGGCGAGGCGGGTGAAACGGGCCTGGGGGATCTCCATCAGAGCGGCGCCGTCCGCGGTCCCCACCGTCTTGATGTCCTCGCGCAGGGACTCCGGGAATCCGGGAGTCTCACGCAGGCGGTTGATCTCCTCGCGGCTGACGCGGCGCCGCACTCCCACCGCGTCGGCGACGGTACGCACCCGCCCCAGCATCACGGCCAGCTCGAACTCGCCGCGCTTCAGACCCAGTTCGCGCGCCGCCCGGCTGCGCGCGAGAGATGTGGCAGAGCCCTTGGGGCCGCTCGGGACCGCGGCTGTCCCCGTGGATGCGGTGGATGCGGTGGATACGGGTTGTGGAATGGTTTGCGTGTCACCGGTCATGGTGGTTCTCCCCCGTGCTTGGTCATTGCTCCTGGGAAAAACCGTAGCCCGCGGGCACCGCATCCCGCTTGGCCTGTGGATAACTCCGCTCGCGCCCGCGTTCGCGCTGGTCAGAGATCTACGACTGGTGTCCGCTCCGGATGCCGGGCGTCTACGCCGAGATGCTCACCGACGCGGTTCACCAGCAGTGTCATCTCGTACGCGACCTGGCCTATGTCGGCCTGCGCCGAGCTGAGGACGCACAGACAGCTGCCCTCGCCCGCCGCGGTCACGAACAGGACGGCGTCATCGAACTCGATCATGGTTTGTCGTACGTTGCCCGCGTGGAAGTGGCGTCCGGAGCCCTTCGCCAGGCTGTGCAGCCCGGATGACACCGCCGCCAAGTGCTCGGCGTCCTCTCGCGGAAGATCGGAACTCGCCCCCGTCACCAGCCCGTCATTGGACAGAACCAGTGCGTGCCGCACGTGTTCCACGCGCTTCGTCAGGTCGTCGAGCAGCCAGCCCAGCCCGGTCGTATGCGCCATGGTCCCTTCTCCCCGTGTGTCGCTCCCCCTGGCTGGAGGATCCGCTCTGCCAGCCTTCCCCACCTCCGGCGTCCCGGCAAGCATGATGGGGACATGGCACAGAAGATGACCGATGAGCAGTGGCGGGCCTTCGTCTCGGAGGGGCACCCGCACGGGCAAGCTGTCAACCGTCCGGGCGGACGGCAGCCCGCACGTGGCACCGATCTGGTTCCTCCTCGACGGCGATGACCTGGTGTTCAACACCGGCAAGGACACTGTCAAGGGGCGCAATCTGGCACGGGACGGGCGCATCGCGTTGTGCGTCGACGACGACGCGCCTCCATTCGCCTACGTCGTGGTGCGGGGCCGCGCCGAACTCTCGGAGGACCTGGAGCAGGTGAGGCACTGGGCGACCCGCATCGGCGGGCGCTACATGGGGGCCGAGCGGGCCGAGGAGTTCGGCGAGCGCAACGGCGTGCCCGGCGAACTCCTCGTACGGGTCAGGATCGACAAGGTCCTCGCGTACGCCGGCGTCTCCGACTGAGCGTGCTCGCCGCCCCGTCCGCCCCACCGGGACGCGTCGGGTGCGAGCGGGCCTCAGCCCACCGAGTCGAGCAGCCGGGCGGTATGCCGCCGCCCGGCGTACTCGACCAGCCTGATCAACACCTCCTTTCCCGAATCGCGGTCCCGCGCGTCGCACAGCAGCACGGGGGTTCCGCGGTCGAGGTCCAGGGCCCGTGACACGTCGTGCGCTCCGTACGTCCGCGTCTTCGCGAAGCAGTTCACCGCGACGACGAACGGGATGCGGCGGTGCTCGAAGTAGTCCACGGCGGGGAAGCAGTCCTCCAGCCGCCGTGTGTCCGCGAGGACCACGGCGCCGAGGGCGCCCTGCGACAGTTCGTCCCACAGGAACCAGAAGCGGTCCTGACCCGGTGTCCCGAAGAGGTACAGCGAGAGTCCGGACCTGATGGTGATGCGGCCGAAGTCCATCGCGACCGTCGTCGTGACCTTGCGGTCCACGCCTTCCGTGTCGTCCAGCAACTGACCGGCCTCGCTGAGGAGTTCCTCGGTGCGCAGGGGCCGGATCTCGCTGACCGCGCCGACCAGCGTGGTCTTGCCCACGCCGAAGCCTCCGGCGACCAGAATCTTCAATGCCATGGGCGTGTCGTCGCCGGTCTCCTCGACCGGCGCGTCAGAGCGCTCGGAGCCCATCGATCACCTCTCGCAGGATCGTCTCGTCGGGTAGCTGGGCCGGTGGCACGGGCCGCCGCACCTGGACGCGCCCCAGTTCCAGGAGGTCGCCGAGGAGCACCCTCACCACACCCACCGGCAGGTCGGCACCGGCGGCGAGCTCCGCGACGGACTGGGGCTCGGCACGGCACCGCTCGATCAGCCCTTGGTGCTCGGGGCCGAGCGGGCCTTCCTCGCCCGGCTCCGGTTCGCCGGGCACGGGGGTCACGAGAGCGATCAGGTCGAACCGTACGCCGTTGGGCCCCGGTCGGGTGCGGCCGCCCGTCATCGCGTACGGGCGGACGAGGGGCCCGGCTTCGTTGTCGTACCACTGGCTTTCGTGGCGGCGCTCGGCGCCGCTCTTGTCGTCGGTCATCGGGTGCGGCCGCCTGGCTCATCCCGCGGTCGGCGGCTCGGGGAAGCGCGCTGGGGTGGCCAGGTGCGCGCCGACGCGCTTGACCATGCGGGCCATCTCGTACGCGACGAGGCCGATGTCGGCCGTGACGGTGCTGAGGACGGCGAGGCAGGAGCCGTCGCCCGCGGCGGCCACGAACAGGAAGCCGTCGTCCATTTCGACCATCGTCTGGCGCACGCCGCCGGCCCCGAAGTGCCGACCGGCCCCCTTGGCGAGGCTGTGGAACCCCGAGGCGACGGCGGCCAGGTGCTCGGCGTCCTCGCGTGTGAGGCCCCGCGACGCGCCGACCGCGAGCCCGTCGTTGGACAGCACCACGGCGTGCCGTACGTCGCCGACGCGGACGACCAAGTCGTCGAGCAGCCAGTCGAGGTCGCCGGACCGGCCCGCGGTGAGACTCGATTCCTTGATCATGTGGGGTCTCCTTCACTGCTGTTGCCGCCGGGCGGGCGTCCGCCGCCTCGGGTCCAGCCGTCCCTGTAGGCGGCCATCTGGTTGCGTACGTGCTCAGGACCGCGCTCGTCGTCTTCCCGTGGACTCGCGGCCGCGGGGCTGGAGGGGCGCTCCCTGAGCTGCGGGGCGAGGCTCGCCTGGCGTATACGGCGCGGGAGTTCGTCCGACGCGCCCGCAGAGGGAGCCGGTGGGTCCGCGGCGGGCGCGGGGTCCCAGGGGGTGCGTCGGCGGAGTGCGGTGACGCCGGGCGGTGCCGGAGTGACCGCCGTTCGCTCAGCGGCCGGTCCGAGTGCGGGGCGGTCGGGTGATGTGGCGGTCAGCGTGGCCCGCAGAGCGGCCGCGCTCGGGGCGCCTGGAGGGACCTCTTCGCGCTCTCGCGGCTCTGCCGGGCCCAGGTGCCGCCCCTGGGCTTGAGCCGTCTCGCCGCTGTGCAGGAGCGCGGTCGGCAGCAGGACGACGGCCGTGGTGCCGCCGTACGGGGAGGTCCGCAGATGCACTCTGATGCCGTGGCGTGCGGCGAGCCTGCTCACGACGAAGAGGCCCAGGCGATCGCTGTCGAACAGGTCGAGCGCCTCGGATTCCGTGACCCTCCGGTTGGCCGCCGTGAGGGTGTCCGGGCCCATGCCGAGCCCTCGGTCCTCGACCTCCAGCGCGTAGCCGTTGCCGACGGGTTCTCCGGTGACACGCACCTTGGTGTGGGGTGGTGAGAACTGGGCTGCGTTCTCGACGAGTTCGGCCAGGAGGTGGGTGAGGTCGGCGACAGCACCCCCTACGACGGCGGCAGCGGGCAGTGGGCGTACCTCCACGCGCGCGTAGTCCTCGACTTCGGAGACCGCGGCGCGTACGACGTTGGTCAGGGGGACAGGCTGGCGCCAGGCACGGCCCGGTGCGGCGCCAGAGAGGATGATCAGGCTCTCGGCGTGGCGGCGCATGCGGGTGGTGAGGTGGTCGAGACGGAAGAGGTCGCTGAGCTCGTTCGGGTCATCGGCCCGTCTCTCCATCGTGTCCAAGAGGCTGAGCTGCCGGTGGACGAGGACTTGGCTGCGGCGGGCGAGGTTGACGAAGACCCCGGAGATGCCGCTGGCGAGTTCCGCGCGCTCCACGGCGGCGCGCAGGGCGGCGCGGTGCACCGTGCCGAGCGCTTCGGCGACCTGCCCGGTCTCGTCCTCGGCCGAGGGCCCTTTCGGGGCTTCGACCTCCAGGTCGATGTCCTCGCCCGCACGTAGTTTCCGCATGGCCTCGGGCAGTTGGCGATGGGCGATCTCCAGGGCGCGGTCGCGCAATCCGACGAGTTCGACGACCAGTCCGCGGCCGATGCGTGCGGAGATCACCAGAGCGGCGACGACCGCGATGAGGCCGCACAGCACGGCGGCTCCCGCCATGGTGAACACGCCCTCCGTCCAGGGGTCGGCCTGGTCCGACGCGTCCCGTGCCGCGCGCTCTTCGATGGTGCGCCGGGTGTCCCGCACGGCCGTGTGGGCGGTGTCCCAGGTACGGGAGGGAGCCGCTTCCAGGGCCTTCTTCCCGGGCTGCGCGACGAGCACCTTGTCCTCTACGGTGCGCAGGTCGGCGTAGGCCCGTCCCGTGACGAGGCGCTGCCACGCGGCACGTTCGGGTCCCCGTAGATCAGCTACCGCCGCATCGGTGAGCACCTTTCTGGTGTCCACGGCTCCGATGAACTGGCGCAGTCGTTCGCCTTCGAGGGTGCCCGCGAGGCGTGCGCTCGCCAGCACGGTGTCCTCGCGTGCCAGCGCGTCCCCTGCCCGGGAGAGTTCGAGAAGCACGCGCGCGTGGGAGCCCTGTTGGGCGCCCTGGGGCTCCGCTAGGGCGCTGCCCACTCCGAAGGCGGCCGAGATGGTCTTCGTGTACTGCCCATAGGCGTCGTCCCATCCGGTGCGGCCGTCCAGGACAGCGGCACGTACCGTACGCAGCCGCTCGGCGGCGGCGACGAACTCTTCCAGGCGCTCCGCCGCGCGGGCGGGCAGCCCCATGCCGTCGGCGACGGTGCGGTCCTTGCCCAGGCGCAGCGATCCGATGGCCTCGTCGGTCCGGGCGGCCTGCTTCTTGAGGGCCGCCGCACGGTCTGCCGCGGGCTTGGTCGCATATCGGACCGCGCCGACCCGTTCGGTCTGAAGGGCACCGACAGCAGCGGCGACCGGTGCGCGGACGGCGGAGTCGACGCGCTGTGCCTGTCGCAGCGCCGCGACGTCCTGTGCGGTGCTGACGGTGGCGTACGCCCAGAGGGCGAGCAGGGAGACGACCGGCACCATGAGCAGACACACGACCTTGGCGCGCACCGTGCGGGGGCGTAATGACCGTGCTCCCACGCGCGGGGGCGCTGTCAGGGCCTCCTCTTCCGCGAGCGCGGGGTCCTCCGTAGGGGGTTGTTCGTCGGCGGGCGGGCCCGCGTGTGCGCGACGGCCTCGGGTGGACGGCGCGTCATGGGGTGACGCGTCGGTCGAGGGGGTTCTCCGGGGTATGCGCATGGCCTCCTCACTCGGAAGGGGTTCGGGAAGCGTGCCGCTCGCCCGTCGCAGGATCGTTCCGCCCGCTACGGAGCGACGTTCTCGCGGGGGCGCTGGGCCGACACGGAGGTCGCGCGCTCGCCCGCGCTCGGGGACAGTGCCACGAACGCCGAGGTCAGGAACAGGTAGGAGCCGAGTCCGACGGCCAGGGGGAAGATGAACTGCATCGTCGTGGCTCCGGGCAGGGCGGCGCCGGATGGCGTGACTCGTACGCTCACGGCGAGCATGCCGGTGTAGTGCATGCTGCTCACCGCCCCTCCCATCACGAGCGAGGCGACTCCCACGGCGAGCTGTGACCTGATGTTGAGTGCCGCCCATAGGGCCGCGGTCGCCGCCATGACGGCGATCACCACGGACAGGGCGACGAGCACCGGGTCGTACGTCACGTCGCCGTGCAGTCGGAGCGCGGCCATCCCCAGGTAGTGCATGCTCGCGACGCCAAGGCCCGTGGTGAGTCCCCCGAGTGCGAGCGCGCGGCCTCGGTCGTGGCCGTAGCCGATGGCGAAGACTCCGGCGCCGACGACGGCCATCGCGACGATCAGGCTCAGGAGGGTCAGCGGTACGTCGTAGCGGATCTGTGTGCCGGTGACTCCGAAGCCGAGCATCGCCACGAAGTGCATGGTCCAGATGCCGGTGCCGATCGCCGACGCCGCGGTGAGGAGCCAGTTCCGCCGTGAGCGGCCCGTCGCGCTCAGGGCGCGCACGGTGCACTGCAGCCCGAGGGCGGCACCGACGCAGGCCATCGCGTACGACAGCGCGGGGGTCAGCCAGCCGAAGGTGGCGTGGTCCAGGTGTCCCATGGCCCAGGGACGCTAGACCCGCAGGGGGCGCGCGGCGGGGGCGCAGTTCGAAAGCTGATGGGATCTGACACGGAAATGTCCGTGAACGATCGCGCCGCGCTCGAACGTGTGCGCCCTGACGCGGCGTGCGCCCTGCGGGATCATGGGCACATGAGCGACGATCACACACGGGTCCAGGAGTTCTTCACGGCACGCGCCGCCGATTGGGACAGGCGTTTCCCGGACGACGGTCCCGCGTACAGCGCGGCGGTGGCCGAGCTCGGGCTGCGACCAGGCGACCGGGTCCTGGACGCGGGCTGCGGCACCGGGCGCGCCCTCGAAGCGCTCAGAGGCGCCGTAGGGCCCTCGGGTGCCGTTCTCGGAGCGGATCTCACTCCGGCCATGCTGGAGGCGGCCACGCAGGCGGGCAGGCGCGTCTACGGTCGGCTCCTGCTCGCCGACGTGGAGCGGCTGCCCGTGCGCAGTCAGTCGCTCGACGCCGTCTTCGGCGCGGGCCTCATCGCGCATCTGCCGAACCCGGAGGAGAACCTCCGGGAGCTCGCGCGCGTGGTGCGCCGGGGAGGGCAGCTCGCGCTGTTCCACCCCATCGGGCGCGCCGCGCTGGCGGCTCGTCAGGGGCGTCAGATCACCCCTGATGACCTGCGCGCCGAAGGTAACCTCCGCCCGCTTCTGGCCCGCTCGGGCTGGCGGATGACGTCGTACGTGGACGAGGACTCCCGGTTCCTCGCGCTGTCCGTGCGGCAGGGGTGACCCTCGAAGGCGCGGGGTGCGAGGCCCCGCGCCCTGGGTTTCGCGCGGTGGTTCGCCGCGTCCCGCACGGTGGTTCGTTCAGTGCCGCCCCGCGACGACAGCGGCGAACGCGGCCGGGTTGTCCAGCATGACGTTGTGTCCAGCGTCCGGAACGGTCACGACCCGCACCCCGGAAGCCACCAGTTCCTCACTGCCCGACAGTTCACCGCTCAACGCGCCCTGTATGTAGACGCGCTCCATGGGAAGCGCTCGCAGCATCACGCGCATCGTCGGGTTCGTCCCGCGCACGAGTCCGGTCGCGGTGCGGTGCAACGCGCGCGGATCCGCCAGGCGCATGGTCGCGGCCCACATCGGTCCGACTTTGGCGAGCACGCGCGCGTGGCCGACGCTGACGAACGCGTCCTCCTCGTAGTCCGCGATTCCGCTGCTCCCGGAGGTTTTCGGAGGGTAGGGGTCGAGGTTGGCCTCGGTGAGGACCAGTCGCCCCACCAGGTCGGCCCTGCGCTCAGCCAGCACGATGGCCACGGACCCGCCCATGCTGTGCGCGACGATCTCCGCGTCGCGCACCCCGGCTGCGTCCAGGGCCGCCGCCAGGGCGTCCGCGTGCTCCTCCAGGGTGTAGTCGAACTCCTGCGGCCGGTCGCTCAGTCCGTGACCGGGCAGGTCGACGAACAGCGACCGGCGTCCCGTCAGCTCGGGCCGGGCGGCGATGTGCGCGTGGTAGGGCGCCGACGCCGACCCCAGGCCGTGCACGTACACCCGTGCTGGCCCTGTGCCCTCGGTCTCCGTCCACCGGATCCGGCTGCCCTGTGCGTCGAACTTCGCGTCTCGCATCGTCATGCCCTGCCCCCATCCGAGAAAGTCACGTCCCGCACGTCACCGACGCCAGCGGCGGCACCGGCGGCACCGGCGGCACCGGCGGCACCGGCGGCACCGGCGGCACCGGCGGCACCGGCGGCACCGGCGGCACCGGCGGCACCGAGGACAATACATCGATGACGTAGTACTACGCCATCGATGTACTCCGTGGATGCGGCAGAATGCACGCATGCTGGAGCTCGCCATCCTCGGATTCCTCTACGACCACCCCCTGCACGGCTACGAGCTGCGCAAGCGCATCACCGCCTTGACGGGGCACGTGCGTCCTGTCGCGGAGAGCACGCTGTATCCAGCGATCAAACGGCTCGAGAAGGCGGGTCTACTGGTCCGCGAGACGCAGCCCGGCGCCGTGGCCGCGCCGCGCCACGTCCTGAGCCTCACGGCGGACGGGAGGCACGAGCTGCGGCGCCGCCTCGCCGAACCAGCGCAGGCGGACATCACCGACGAGAACCGCTGGTTCACGGTGCTCGCCTTCCTGCGCCACCTGGAGGACGCGCGGCCCCAGGCCGTCGTGCTGCGGCGGCGCCTGGACTTCCTCCAGGAGCCGGCCAGCTTCTTCTACGAGGGTGACCGTCCACTGCGCGCGGAGGAACTGGACGACCCGTTCCGGCAGGGCATCCTCACCATCGCGCGCGCCACGAGCCGGGCCGAACTCGCCTGGCTGCGCAAGACGCTCGCGTCACTCGGCTGACGCCGCCGCGGGCGGATCCACGTGCCGGACCGGGCAGCCGCGCACTCCAGGTACCGGGAACGTGCCGAGCTCGGCGACACGATAGCCGTCCGGATAGCCCTTGATTTCCCAGTTCTGCCGCGCGTAGTGCGGCTTGGCGCGCGGAGGCATCAGGCGCACCGCACGCCCCCGCAGCCGCAGCGCTCCCCGGACCAAGGCACGAGTCGACTCGGCGGGCTGTTCGTAACGGAAGGCTTGCAGGAGGCGGTCATCCAGCAGAGCGAGCGTCGCCGTGCGCAGGACAGGCCTCAGGGGACGCGGATACCAGGAGGTCATCAGGCCGAGCGTCGCGTCCGAAACGCCGCGCGCCCCCTCGTCCCATCCGAAGTGGGCCTCTTCGTAGGCGTCGAGGCATTCGGTGAACTCTTCGTAGGTGCCCGGGATCTCCTTGATGCCCATGTGCTGCCCCAGGGTGCGGTAGTGCACCACGGACGCGGCCACTTCGTGTTCCGACAACCTGCGCCATCCATAGGCGTCGATCCATCGTCTGGGCATCACGACGAACGTGCACAGCACGTACCGCATGTCGTCATTGCTGATGTCGTAGCCGCGGTGCATCTGATTGATGCGGCGGATCGCCGTCCGCCCCTCGTCGCCGTCGAAACCGTGCTCGACGACCGTGTCGAGGAGCAGCGCCGTGTCGTCGTACCGCTTCTGCGGGCGGTGGGTGAACTCCGCCGTCCTTGCGAGGAGTCGGCCGATGCTCGGCACGGCGTAGGTGCGGTAGAGAGCGAGTTCCAGCGCGCGCGTGTAGTCCCACGGGAACTCGTAGGTCGCTGACAGGCGGTAGATCCTCAGGGAGTCCTTCTCCGGATCGAGGCGCCGGATCTGCTGGAGTCGCTCGTATCGCTTCACCGCGCGGTCCCCTTCTGCAGCCGAGGCTTCAACTTTACGTTGTGATACGAAAGATGAGCACTGGGTGGCACAGCCATGCGGGGAAGGTGGACCGAATGTTCAGCAGGATCCGTAAGCTCTGGGGCTCGAACGCGGATGGCAGCGACGACAAGCGAGCGCACAACCTCTTCGAGGCGGCCGCCGTCTACGTAGCGGCGTGCGCCGACGACGACCAGGAGAAGGCCGACGAGGCTGCCAGTTGGGTATCCCCGGAAGCGCTGTCGTTCGGAGTGCGCGAGCTGGCCTGCCGGGCGGTCATCGCCCACGCGCGGGAGCGCGACGAGACTCCGAGTGACGTGGCACGTACTCTCCTCGGCCTGCCCGCCGCCTGACGTCGGTGTGGGTGGGGTCGGGGCAGACGAGCCCGACACTGGCGGGAACGCCCATCTCGGCGGCATGCGCGAGGCGCTCGCGGACGTCACGAGGCGTACGGGGACGATAGCCGGGGCCCCGGCCACAGCAGTCTTCGTGGAACCGTACGCCCGCCGTCAGGAGCGCGGTCAGGGCGCGCCACCCGGCGCTGTCCCTGCGCTTGGGCGCGGCGAGCGCGGAGCCCGCGTTGAGGAGTTGGCCACCGCAGCGCGGACAGACATCGCGGCGCACGCGCGCGTAGTCAGTCGGCTTCTTGAACGACGTGCGGCACGGCAGACAGACGAAGTGCGACCTGACCCGGGACATGACAAGCAGCCTAGATGGTCCGCACCGCCCGGAACGAGCGGATTTTCCTGGTCATCGCCCTCGACTACGCCCGTGGCCAGTGGTTAAGGTGCGCCGTCGGAGGAAGAAGTGGGCAGTGAGGGGGCAACCTGCATGGCCGGATCGGACCACACTGTCGCCGCCGATGACGAGGCGCTGTACGTACTCACGGCGGCCCTTCTGACCCCCGCGAAGTTCCCCAGCGTGCTCGGCGACGACTATCCAGAGGCGTGCGCGGCGCTCGAACTGCCGCCGCTGGCTGCGGGATACGGTCTCGTCCTCGGCCAGGACGGCGCGGGCGCGCGGTGGACCGCCGTGACCGACGACGTCTCGCTGGTGGCCGTCGCGATCGCCGCCTGGGACTGCGGCATGGAGTACGACCTGTCCCCCAGCGAGCACACGGTCGTGGCCGCGCTGCCGGGCTGGCCGCTCGCGGTGGCGGTGGCCGCCCCCGGGGTCCCCGCTCCGCACGACCCCGACCAGCCCGACCGTGTGCCGCTCTCCCCTCCCACATCGGACGGGTGGGGGCCGGCACAGCGACGTCTCGGTGCCGACGAGATCGCGCTGCGGTGGGCGGCCTGGCGTGGGCAGATCGACGACGCCGACTTCTCGACAGACGACACCAGTGAGATCGACGCGTCCTCCCAGGGAAGCGGGACGACCAGCTCGGAAGACGGCTCCGCTGGCACCAGCGGCACGATGGACCCTAGGCCAGAGCCGCCGACAGGCGTACGCCGTGTGCTCGCGGAAGTTCGCGCCTACGTGGAGACCCCGCCGCCCCTGGGGCGCGTGCGCTCGTCGTTCGCCTCCGGAGAGGCCCGAACGCTGCGCGCCGACGGTCCCGGCTGGTCCATGGTCGCCAGGACCGACGACATCGCGTTCATACTGCTCGACGAGGAACCTGGAGAGGTGCTTCCTGTCGGACGGGGCGCCGAACTGCCCGGGCTTCTGGAGGCACTCGACAAGATGGCGGTACGCCCCTCCTAAGGTAGCCGGTGCGGCCTGACCGGAGTGTGTGGAGGCCCTCAGTCCCTCCCTGTCGTGACGAGGAGTGCGGCGGTGGCCGTGTCTTCATCGTCGTGCCGTCGCAAGGCCTCGAGTTCGCGCTGCCAGGCGTCGCTCCATGAGGTGGAGCGCCCGCCGACGCCCGTCAGCGCGAGGGCGAGCAGTCCGGACACTGGGCTGCCGCGTTCCCGCAGTGCCCGTACCGCCGTGAGCAAGGCCTCCCGCGCGCGGGGCATGTCGACGTCCAGATGCGGCTCGCCGCCCGGGGGCAGTCGTTCCGGGCGTTCCTCAACAAGGGCGAGCAGTGCCTCCCAGCGACGCGCGTCGCACCGGCCGTGTCCCAGCGCCGCGAGCGAGGTGGCCCACAGGAGCCGGGCGGCCTCGCGCCGCAGACCGACGCCACTCAGGGACGCGGCGAGCGCGTCGGCGACGTCCAGCGTCGCGGCAGGGGCGCGTTGGATGTCCAGTGCCTCGGCGATGCCCTGGAGGCGCCGCAGGGCCTCCACCCGCTCCTGTGTCGCCGCGTCCCCCGCGCGCTCTTGGAGCTCGCGGAAGGCTTCGGTCAGGACACAGGTGCCGTTCGCGCCGAGAGGGAAGCTCGTGAGCTGCCGCGCCAGCGTCTGCCACTCCCGGCGGCTGCGCCGTGCTTCGACGACGACGGCAACCCCAGCGCGCAGGACGTCGTCACTGTGCGGGGTCGACCATACGGGCAACACCCTGCAGGCGGCGACGACTGTCTCCCTGTCTCCCTCCCTCACCAACCGCCCTAGGAAAGAGCGATACGCCTGTGCCGAAGAGTGGCTCACGGTCTCTACGCGCGCGTGGATGACGATTTCCCGTACGGCGGGTTCTGTGGTGCCTTGGAGGAGACGGTCGGCGATGCCTGGCTGTTCGACCGATGCCACGAGCGCACGCGCCAGGACCGCTCGTACGTCACGGTGCTGCCCCGGTGCGTCCCAGGCTGCCACCAGGGCATCGCGCGCGATGGCATCGGGAAGGTCGGCCAACGCCCGAGCAGCCTCTTTGCGGGAGCCCACCGGTGTATCCGGAGCCTGAACGATCGGAGCGAGGAGCGCGAGCGCGTCCTGGTCGGGCAAGGACTTGAGGATGCCGCGCAGGGCGCCCATGGCCGCGCGCCCGCGGGCTCCGCCCGTCGCGGCGTGACGCAGCAGGACGTCGACGATGGTCTGTTCCTGCGGTATCGCCGCACCGCATAGTCCTGCGTGCGGACCGTCCAGTAGCCCTTCGGTGATGGGGACCAGTGCCCCCAGCGCGGCCACGGCGACCGGCTGCGGCGCCGAGTCGGCGAGCGTGATGAGCAGCCCCGGGTCGCTCAGATACATCGCGGCATCAGCGCGGACGCGCAGTGGTGCGTCGTCGTCCGTTGCCACGCGCGCGTGGTGGTCCCTCCAGGCCCGCCGCTGCGTAGGCAGCCAGCGTCCGGTGACCTCAGGACGCAGCCGGGGTGCCCCTGCGAAGGGGCGGGAGCGCGAGCGGTCGGTCGGGCTTCCGGAAGCGGCGGTGAGGACGGTGTGCATGAGGTCGGTGCGGCGCGTGGCAAGCGTCTCCAGGATGCGCGGCACTGTCGCGAACCATGCGTCGATGCCGACGAGTTCGGCACAGCGCTGTTCCCGTAGGGATGCCGGTGCCACCCAGACCGCCGCGGCGCACGCCGCGAGCTGTGGATCGTCGTCCTCCATGGCGGTCTGCCGTACAAGGGCGTCGAGGTCGGGCAGCGCGGGCAGATGGCGTACGAGGAGTTCGGCGAAGTGGACACGGCTGTCGGCACGCTCGCGCGTCCGAGACGGCATGGCGGCCCAGATCACCTGAGCCGCCGCCTGATCGAGGAGCAGCGGACGCGTCGACCTCTTCAGGCGGGGGTCGCTCACGACGTCGCAGAGCAACTTCACGGCGTAGGCGGCCCGTTCCACGCTTCCTCTCGCTGCCGCTCCTTGTGCGGAACGGCGCAGCAGCTTCTCCGTGGCGGCCAGCGTGCCCGCCGTCGAGTCCCGCGACTGCACGGCGGCCAGCGCAGCATCGCGCAGCACGCGATCCGGGAGAGCTTCCAAGAGTCGTGCGGGAGCGCCGGACAGCTGTCCCAGGGCGGCACGGCGCACCTCGTCCTGGTCGTGCCAGACCCGTTCGCACCCCCCGACGACGCGCGCGAATTCCTGTGGATCTCCTTCGAGTTCCGCGCAGGCGAGCAGTGCGGGCCAGGCCAGGGCGCGTTGGTAGGAGCGGTGGTGCTCGGTGAGCGCCCGCAGCAGCGGTTCTCCCTCGGCGAGGGGGAGCGCGGGGGCGATGCGGCACACTATCCAGTCCCGACGTGACCAGCGCTCCATCCAGGGCCGCACCAGGCGGGCGCGGTCGGCCGGTGGGAGGGCGGCGAGGGTGGGCAGCGGGAGGGTTCGCAGCGTGCGCGTCCGGGCGGTGCGTTCCCGCAGCAGACGGTGTCGCTGAGGGGCGGGCAGGAGGGCGAGGAGCCCGTCCGGGGTGACGTCCAGGCGGTCGAGGCCGCCGACGCCCACGGGCGAAGCCGAACAGCAGCGGGCGAGGTCGGCCAGGTCGGTGGGCGGGAGTGCCCTCAGGGCGCGGCGGGTGGCGGGAGGCAGGGGCCCGGCAGGCAACGGCAGTTCACGAGGCGCGCCGTCCTCGCCGGGCGGTGCGGCACGCAGGATCTCCAGCATCCGCTCGGGCCAGCGCAGCAGTAGGCGAAGGGCAGTGCCCGTCAGCAAGTCGGGAGCTTGGGCCAGCAGGAGCAGACCGGCTTCGGGATCTCGCCGCGCGGCGAGACTCGCGACCGCGCGGTGGCCGCGTGCGAAGCGGTGGCGGTTGTGATCGCCCGCCTCGTGGAGACGGGTGGCGAGAAGACGGGCCAGGGCCACGGGCGCTGTGCGTGCCACGGTGCGCAGCACGCCTTGGGGTGGATCGAGCCGGGGCAGCCAGGCGGCAACCGTGTCGGCGGGGCAGGCGGGCAGGAGCAGCGCGGCTTCACGTGCGCCGTGCTGTCGATGGACAGCGGGCAGGATGCGGGCCGCGAGGGCGGAACGGCGGCTGAGCCGCAGGACGCGGTACGTCTCGTGTCGGGCTGCCGCCACTGAGCTCAGGGCGAGTTGTTCCAGAGCCTGCTCCGGGACAGGCAGGCGAAGTGCGGCTGCCAGGGCCCGGCGGCGCAGGATCGGGTCGGCCAGGGCATCGGCGACGGTGGCGAGGTCGCGGCGGGCGACGGCGAGGAAGAGCGCGGTGTGCCGCTCATCCGGGGAACCGGCGTCGAGCGTGTGGTGCAGGGATGCGTACGCGCCTGGGGCGAGGGTACGGGCGTAGCGCGCGAGAGCGCTGGCGCGGGCCGGGTGGGGCAGTGGATCGAAGTGCGCCCGGAGCCAGGCCGGCGTCAAAGGGGCCGGGGCGGGGTCCGTGGCAGACAGGGTGGGCGGCGTCTGTGACGCCTCGTGTGCGGCCATCAGCGATCACCGTGGGATCGCTGGGCCTCCTCTCGTGAAGTCATGAGCGTCATGTTCCTTTGCGTGTTCGGCCCGTGCAACGGAATTGCGGGTCTGCTCGCCCGCGGGTCTGGGGTCTACTCGCCCACGGGCCTAGGCCCTGTCGTCAAAGTGATCTTGGGTTGTGGATCATGGGGTGGTGATACGCCGCCATGAACTGTCCGATGCCGAGTGGGAACTCGTGC
>NZ_JBWKEY010000032.1:0-1742 GCF_056435225.1 Streptomyces sp. NPDC043996
CAATCCCACGAAGTTAAGGCCCCGATGACGATGTCAAGAGTTCGGTGAGCGGGATCTTGTAGGTGCATGGTGCAGTGCGGATGAGTCGGTTGTTGCGGGTCCAATAGCAGAGTTGTGCTGTGAGGCTTTTGATGGATGGTGTGCTGGTGAGGCCGAGACGGCGTGCGATGTCTTTGGTGTGCATGGGTTGATTCGCGTTCGTTGCCAGGACTCGGCAGACCTGTTCCCATCGTCTGGAGGCTGCCTGGCTTGGGGCCTGTGTGCCGGGTAGAGCCGGTGGGTGGACGGTGATCTCGATGGCTCTGACCGGCGTGCTGGCGCGGGGGCGTCCGTCGCGGTTCCAGGTGTGGTAGCGGGAGATTCCGCTCTTGACGATGCGGGTGGAGAGCCGCATCCGACGCTTGGGGAGCAGCGTGCGCAGGATGCGGGCGCCGATGTGTCCTACCAGGTCACAGCAGGTGTTCGGTCCGGTTGACGGGAACGTTCCGGTGAGACTGACGACGGTGTCGCGGGCCGCTTCCAAGGCGGTGGTGAAGCCGGCCCGGTCGGGGTCGCATCCGGGTTCGGTCTCCACCGCGGTCACCATGATGGAGCGCAGTGCCTGGTAGAGAGTGAGTAGTGCCCACACTTCCTGGGTGAGGCCCGCCGGGTCCTTCGACCGCAGCACCCGGCCTTGAAGGAGGGTGTGGCGCAGCGCCAGGTAGGCGGTCTCGATCTCCCAGCGTTCGTGGTAGAGGCGCATCAAGTGGGTTGCGGGATCGGTGCGATGGTCGCGGAGTGTGGTCAGCAGGCGGTAGGTGTCACCGAACGTGCTGCCGTCAGTGGTGCGTGCCTGGACCTCGGCCTCGATCACTCGCAGTGAGAGGTCGCCGATGCGGGTGAGGTAGGAACCGTCAGGCAGCAGGGCCAGCACCGGTGGTCGCCGTGTGCTGGTGCAGCGCACCAGGAACTGTGCGCCCTGTCGTGTGATGGCGGCGAGCAGTTCGTTGCCGTCGAACGCACGGTCGGCCAGAAGCAGCATGTCCGGGGCGAGGTGGCTGGTCAGTTCCCGGGCGTAGTCGCTCTCGGCTATGGCAGGGGGACCGAACGCTACTGCGATCAGGCCGCGGGTGCCTGTCTCGCACAGCGTCATCAGCATCAGCCGGGGGTAGCCTGCCGGACCGTAGCGTCGTACGGTGCGGCCGAGCCAGGACCTGTTGCGCTCATGGTCGGGGACCGACAGACTTCCGCATCCGTCGAATGCGACCGTGCGCCAACGGCGGTAGCGCACCCCAGGGGTTGAAGGCTGGGCCAGCGGGCCCGCCAGCACGTCGAAGAGCCGCCGCAGCGGAGCAACGCCCACCCGCCGACGCAGATCGCGAAGTGCCTTCTCTGATGGCTGGGGCACATCGGCGCTCAGCCCGGCTACGAGTTTGTCCCACACCAGCTGGGCACCCAGATGCTCGAACAGGCCGAGAGCCAGGACGAAGTAGACCCCGACTCGGGATGGCAGACTCCGCAGTCGTTTCTCGCGGGTTCCGGTCTCCTCCACCACTGCATCCACCAGGTCCGGTGGGATGACTTGCGTTAACTCGCCGATGTGACCGGGCGCGAACACGTCAGGGGTGCCGCCCGTGACAAACTGGGCCACAGGGCCTCTGCTCTCTCAGGAAGATCTTGGTCGATCCCCTGGATAGCAGAGGTCCTGCCACATCTTGCGACCGCCTTGACATCGTCATCGGGGCCTTAACTTCGTGGCATTG
>NZ_JBWKEY010000034.1:0-1214 GCF_056435225.1 Streptomyces sp. NPDC043996
TGAGCTGGGGGTGGCCGCAGAGACCAGCGAGAAGCGACTGTTTACTAAAAACACAGGTCCGTGCGAAGCCGTAAGGCGATGTATACGGACTGACGCCTGCCCGGTGCTGGAACGTTAAGGGGACCGGTTAGCTCTGTTTCGACAGGGCGAAGCTGAGAACTTAAGCGCCAGTAAACGGCGGTGGTAACTATAACCATCCTAAGGTAGCGAAATTCCTTGTCGGGTAAGTTCCGACCTGCACGAATGGCGTAACGACTTCTCGACTGTCTCAACCATAGGCCCGGTGAAATTGCACTACGAGTAAAGATGCTCGTTTCGCGCAGCAGGACGGAAAGACCCCGGGACCTTTACTACAGTTTGATATTGGTGTTCGGTTCGGCTTGTGTAGGATAGGTGGGAGACTGTGAACTCGGTACGCCAGTATCGGGGGAGTCGTCGTTGAAATACCACTCTGGTCGTGCTGGATGTCTAACCTGGGTCCGTGATCCGGATCAGGGACAGTGTCTGATGGGTAGTTTAACTGGGGCGGTTGCCTCCCAAAGGGTAACGGAGGCGCCCAAAGGTTCCCTCAGCCTGGTTGGTAATCAGGTGTTGAGTGTAAGTGCACAAGGGAGCTTGACTGTGAGACTGACGGGTCGAGCAGGGACGAAAGTCGGGACTAGTGATCCGGCGGTGGCTTGTGGAAGCGCCGTCGCTCAACGGATAAAAGGTACCCCGGGGATAACAGGCTGATCTTCCCCAAGAGTCCATATCGACGGGATGGTTTGGCACCTCGATGTCGGCTCGTCGCATCCTGGGGCTGGAGTCGGTCCCAAGGGTTGGGCTGTTCGCCCATTAAAGCGGTACGCGAGCTGGGTTTAGAACGTCGTGAGACAGTTCGGTCCCTATCCGCTGTGCGCGTAGGAGTCTTGAGAAGGGCTGTCCCTAGTACGAGAGGACCGGGACGGACGAACCTCTGGTGTGCCAGTTGTCCTGCCAAGGGCATGGCTGGTTGGCTACGTTCGGGAGGGATAACCGCTGAAAGCATCTAAGCGGGAAGCCTGCTTCGAGATGAGGACTCCCACCCACTTGATGGGGTAAGGCTCCCAGTAGACGACTGGGTTGATAGGCCAGATATGGAAGCCTGGTAACGGGTGGAGTTGACTGGTACTAATAGGCCGAGGGCTTGTCCTCAGTTGCTCGCGTTCACTGTGTTGGTTCTGAAACCACGAACA
>NZ_JBWKEY010000035.1:0-1078 GCF_056435225.1 Streptomyces sp. NPDC043996
CGGATTCGATGTGGAAGCCGCCGTCGGGGCGGGGGCCGAACTCGAACGTGCCGCCCACCAGTTCCACCCGCTGCCGCAGCCCCTTCAACCCACTCCCCGACCCACTCGACGCCAGATCCCGGTCCACCGCACCCGTCGGCGCCGTATTCCGCACCCGCACCCGCACCCGGTCCGCCTCATACCGCACCTCCACCCACACCCCACACCCCGGCGCGTGTTTACGCACATTCGTCAACGCCTCCTGCACGATCCGATACGCCGTCCGCGCCACCACCGGAGACGACACCGACCGATCCCCCACCTCACTCAACTCCACCTCAACCCCCACCGCCCGCGACTCCTCCACCAACACCGACAACCCCAGATCAGACACCCCCACACCCCCACCATCCCCCACCGCACCCACCACACCCTCCGCACTCTCAGGAGACCTCAACACCCCCACCAAATCCCGCAACTCCTCCAACGCCTGACACCCCGCAGCCCGCAACCCCTCCGCCTCCGCCCGCACCCGCTCATCCGTCGCCACCACCCGCAACGCACCCGCCTGCAACACCATCAACGACACCCGATGCGTCACCACATCATGCATCTCCCCCGCCAAACGCACCCGCTCCTCCGCCCGCGCCCGCTCCGCCAACAAAAACTGCTCCCGCTCCGCCCGCTCCGCCCGCTCCGTCAACGCCGCGATCAACCCCCGCCGCGCCGCCACATACATCCCCAACAACGCCGGCACCGCCGTCAACAACACCCCCGACGCCGCCACCGCGAACGACAACTCCCACAACCGCGTCGCCACAGCAGTCAACACACCCGTCAACACCCACGCACCCCGCGGCCGCGACGAATACACCACCGCCGAATACGCCGCAAAAGGCGCCGCCAACGGCACCCACACCCCCGACCCATCCACCGACGTCACCAACAACCCCGGCGCCAACCACACCGACAACGACATCAACACCGCCGCCACCGTCGCCACACCCAACACCAACAACGGCCACACCCGCCGCACCACCAACACCACCACCACAACCACCTGCAACCCCAACCCCGCCCACGGACCAAACCGCGGGTG
>NZ_JBWKEY010000036.1:0-1048 GCF_056435225.1 Streptomyces sp. NPDC043996
GAGGAACACCCCCCAACCGGCATCAGCGATCGAGCGGTTCAGCCCGGCCTTCGCCGCAGCCCCGTTGGGCAGGAAGCCGCCCGCGTTGTCGGGGTCGGGCTTGGGCGCGGGGGTCTTGCTCATGCTGCGGATCCTGAGGTCTTCGTGCGCGATGAAGTCATGCTCGCGGACCAGGCCGAGCGCGGTCTTGTGCGCGTGGTCGAGCCGCTGACGGCGGACCTTGCCGTGCAGCCCCGCGACCTTCTCCACGGCGCGCTGATGATTACGGGTGCGGTCCTTGGCCTTGCGGCGGGGGAACCGGCTGAGCGCCTGCTGTGCCGCTTCAAGCCTCTTGGCGGCCTTGCGGGCGTAGCGCGGGTTTGGGATGTTCTCACCGTTGGACGTGGTGAGGAACGAGGCGATGCCCAGGTCGATCCCGGCCACGCTGCCTGTCGACGGGAGCGGCTCAGGCTGGTCCTGCTCTGTGGTGAGTACGACGAACCACTTGCGGCCCTCACGCTTGACCGACACGGTCTTGACCTTGCCGTCCACGGCACGGTGCTGGTTGACCTTGACGTGGCCGATGCCCTGGAAGCGGACGCGGGTGACGGGATCGTGCGGGGTGGAGTCCCAGCGGCAGCCGTCCCCGTCCTTGGGAAAGTCCACCGTGTCGAACCAGTTCACGCCCCGGAAGCGCGGGTATCCGGGCTTGTCTCCGGCCTTGATCCGGCGGAAGAAAGCGGCGAACGCCTTGTCCAGCCTGCGAAGTGTGGCCTGCTGCGAGGAGAACGACCAGCGGCCCTGACGCTCGGGGTCGAAGGCCCGGATGTCCTTGAGCTGTCCGGACTGCTGCCCGTACTTGACGCTCGTTTTCGAAGCGTGCTGGTAGGCGTCGCGGCGTTCCTGCAATGCGCCGTTGTAGAGCGAGCAGTGGTCGGCCAGCATCTCGCCGAGTGCCTGCGTCTGACGGACGGTGGGCCGCATCAGGAACTTGTACGCGCGTATCAACGCGGCCCACCCCCTTCCAGAACGATTGTGATCACCGTAGTGCGGGCCACTGACAACGGGG
>NZ_JBWKEY010000037.1:0-1032 GCF_056435225.1 Streptomyces sp. NPDC043996
GGGAGGGAGCTGTCGAAGGTGGGACTGGCGATTGGGACGAAGTCGTAACAAGGTAGCCGTACCGGAAGGTGCGGCTGGATCACCTCCTTTCTAAGGAGCACTTCTTGGCTGCCAGCTGTGCTGACAGTCCAGAGGCCAGTACATCAGCGAATGTCTGATGCTGGTTGCTCATGGGTGGAACGTTGACTACTCGGCACACTTTGATGATGAGGACGCTAGTACTGCTTCGGCGTGGAAAGCGGATCTTGTCGGTGAAGGGTGTCGGGCACGCTGTTGGGTATCTGAGGGTACGGGCTTAGTCCTGGACCTCAATGCCGACCCCAGTGCACTCGGAACGCTGGTTCCGGGGTGATGGGTGGTTGGTCGTTGTTTGAGAACTGCACAGTGAACGCGAGCATCTGTGGCCAAGTTTTTAAGGGCGCACGGTGGATGCCTTGGCACCAGGAACCGATGAAGGACGTGGGAGGCCACGATAGTCCCCGGGGAGTCGTCAACCAGGCTTTGATCCGGGGGTTTCCGAATGGGGAAACCCGGCAGTCGTCATGGGCTGTCACCCACCGCTGAATATATAGGCGGTGTGGAGGGAACGCGGGGAAGTGAAACATCTCAGTACCCGCAGGAAGAGAAAACAACCGTGATTCCGGGAGTAGTGGCGAGCGAAACTGGATGAGGCCAAACCTCAAGCGTGTGAGACCCGGCAGGGGTTGCGTTTGGGGGGTTGTGGGATCTCTTTTCTACGGTCTGCCGGCCGTGGGACGAGTCAGAAACCGTTGATGTAGGCGAAGGACATGCGAAAGGTCCGGCGTAGAGGGTAAGACCCCCGTAGTCGAAACATCAGCGGCTCGTTTAAGAGACACCCAAGTAGCACGGGGCCCGAGAAATCCCGTGTGAATCTGGCGGGACCACCCGTTAAGCCTAAATATTCCCTGGTGACCGATAGCGGATAGTACCGTGAGGGAATGGTGAAAAGTACCGCGGGAGCGGAGTGAAATAGTACCTGAAACCGTGTGCCTACAAGCCGTGGGAGCGTCG